>NZ_WWHU01000001.1:1879300-2505734 GCF_009862785.1 Gordonia sp. SID5947
TGCGTCACGCCGACTACGAGTGGGCTCAGCATGTGATCCTCGCCGACCGCGCGGGAGTCACTGCCGACGAGATCGAGCGCGTCACCGACGGTCCGGACGCGCCAGGGTGGGCCTCGACGGACCGGGCTCTGGTGGCGTCGGTCGACGACCTGTTGGACGAGGGGATCATTCGCGACGAGACGTGGACTGCGCTCGCGGAGAACCTCGCCGAGCAGCAGCTCATGGATGTGGTGTTCACCGTCGGTTGCTACGCCATGCTGGCGATGGCGTTGCGGTCGTTCGGAATCCAGCCGGAGCCCGGTCTGGTGCCGTTCTTGCCGAGAGATCACGCCCGGTAGACAGACCGAGGCGCTCAGCGTCCCTGCCATCGAGGGGTTCGTTTCTCGGCGAACGCGGCGGGCCCCTCTTGGGCATCGCCGCTGCGGTAACAGGCCTCCGAGGCCGCTCGCGCCGCCTGCAATGCGGCCGATCGGCCCATCTCCGTCGCGAGCATGACCGTGTCACGCGCCGCCCGGACCGAGAGGGGTGCGCCCACCGATATCTCTCGCGCGAGTTCCAAGGCCGTGTCCAACAGGTCATCCGGCGCACTGACCCGGTTGACCAACCCGACCTCGTACGCTCGTTGGGCGGAGATCGGATTGCCGGTGAGCAGTATCTCCATCATGATCCGTTGCGGGATCATGTGGATCAGCGGCGCCGCCCACGGGGAACTCCTGCCGACCTTCACCTCGGTCACGGCAAACCTCGCCCGCGTGCTGGCCACGCACAGATCACAGGCCTGCGCGAGCATCCACCCGCCGGCGAACGCGACTCCGTCGACCGCGGCCACCGTCGGCTTGGTCAACTCCACGGTGTCGTAGGGCAACGCGAACATGTCCCGGGGTGGCACCCCCATTCCCGTTGCCACCATCTCCTTGAGATCTCCTCCGGCACAGAAGGTCTCCCCCGCGCCCGTGAGAACGGCGACACGCAGTTCTCGGGAGTTCTCGAATCGATCCCACGCGTCGGCGAGCCCCTCGCGGACGTCTCGAGACAGGCAGTTCCGCTTCTCGGGCCTGTTCAGCGTGATGATCGCGATCTCGTCGTCGACGTCGAACAGGACGGCGTCGCCGAGCGTGCCTGTCACTAGAACCTCCGTTGTTGGATCGGGTGGGCGGCCCTGGCCAGGTCTTCCTGGAAGTCCGGATGCGCTATCGCGATCAGACGCCTGGCGCGTTCGGCGATGTTCTGTCCGCGGAGTTCGGCCGCCCCGAATTCGGTGATCACCACGTCGACCTCGCTGCGAGCCGTCGTCACCGGCCCCGACAACTGCGCGGTGATGCGGCTGACGGTCCCACCTTTCGCGGTCGCGGGCAGGGCCATGATCGCCCGGCCGCCAGGAGATCTCGCCCCGGCGCGAACGAAATCGACCTGACCACCGGTGCCGCCGAGGTAGGCCGCTCCGCTCTGCTCGGCATTCACCTGCCCGGTGAGGTCCACCTCGATGGCCGAGTTGATGGTCACGAGGTTGTCGAGTTGGGACAACACCCCGGCGTCGTGTGTGTACGACGTCGCACACATCCGGACCTCCGGGTTCCGGTGGGCGAAATCGTAGAGGCGAGACGTCCCGATCAGAGCACCGGTGATCGTCACGCCTCGATCGATCCGCTTGCGTGCGTTGGTGACCGCGCCTGCCTCGACGAGATCGACCAACCCGTCACCGACCATCCCGGAGTGCACGCCGAGATCTCGACGGTCGACGAGCATCTGCAGCATCGCATCCGGGACGGCCCCGACGCCCATCTGGATCACAGCACCGTCGTCGATGTAGGAGGTGGAGTATGCGGCGATCGCACGATCGGTCTCGCCGATCGTCGCCGGAGGGACCTGAACCGGTGGGCGCGAGACCTCGATCGCGTGATCGATCTGCGACGCCGGGAGGAGTGCACCGAGTGTGAAAGGAACGTGATCGTTGACCTCCGCGACCACGATCCGCGCTCGGGCGACCGCAGCCTGGACGTAGTCGCTGATCAGACCGAAACTGTGGTCTCCGTTCGCATCTGCCGGACTCACCTGGACGAATGCCACATCACACGGCAGGTCTCCCGCGGTGATCATCGGGGCAACCTGGCTGACGTGGCACGGGATGATGTCGACGGCGTTGGCCTTGCTCATCGAACGCAAGGAACCGATGGCACCCATACTCGACAGCCACACCGCTGCAGCGGATTTCGGGTCGAAGATACCCGAGAAGCTCGTCGCGACAAATGCGGAGAGGTCACCGATGTGAGCCCCTTGCGCGATCAGCCCCTCGAGCAGGGTGGACGGTTCACCGCACGCCTGGCCGACGACGATGCTGTCACCCGGTCGCAGCAGGCGTGCCAAATCGATGTCCTGCGCGTGGCTCACGACCGTCACGGACGTCGCCTCGCGTCAGACATCGCCGTCCCTTCGTGCGCCGGCCCGCGGCCGAATCTCGTCGAGCACTTCCTCGGTGTCGGCGCCGAGTCGGGGCGCTGGTCCCGCCACCCGCCCCGGTGTACGCGAGAACCATGTCGGAGGCCCAGGGAAACGCACTGTCCCGTTGACGGTTTCCACATCCTCGAAGAATCCGACGGCGTTCAGATGAGGGTTGTCGAAAAGATCGTCGAGGCTGTTCACAGGTGCCGCCGGGATGTCGAGTGACCGGAGCAGATCGAGCCATTCCTGCGTGGTTCGCTCGGCGAAGGTCTCCCCCAGCAAGGAGTAGACGGTGTCGATCTGGGTCGCGCGCTGTGCCAACGTCGCAAAATGATCGCCGGCCCACGACGGCTTGACCGCGTCGATGAACACCGACCACTGCTTGTCGTTGTAGACCAACGCCGAGATGTGACCGTCTTTGGTGCGGTATGGCTTTCGATTCGGCGCAACCGCGCGTGGATAGGCCGCCGGACCGAGAGGCGGATCGAACATCGCACCGTTCGCATGCTCCACGAGCATGAACGACGCCATGGTCTCGAACATGCTGACCTCGACCTCTTGCCCCTCACCGGTCCGTTCGCGATGGAACAGCGCCATCATCGTCGCGTACAGCGCCGTCATACCCGCGACCTTGTCGGCCATGATGGTGCCGACGTAACCGACCTCTCCGGTGAGATGTTGCTGCACGAAGGGCAGACCGCACTCGGCCTGAATGGTGTCGTCGTAGGCCGTCCGGTCCGCGTCAGGACCTCGGCGGCCGTAGCCATAACAGTTGGTGTAGACGATCGACGGATTCAACGCGGCAACCTCGTCGTAGCCGAAGCCGAGTCGAGCTATCGCCGCCCCGCGCATCGAATGGATGAAGACATCGGCGTCCGCGACCAGTTCGCGCAATGCGGCCTTTCCGTCGGTCGAACGCAGATCGATTACGACACTGCGCTTTCCACGGTTCACGTTGACGAAAACCCCGGCCATCGCCGGCTCCGGCCCCACCGAGATGTACCGGGTGTTGTCGCCCGCGGGCGGCTCGACCTTCACGACGTCGGCACCCATGTCCGCCATGATCTGCGTGCAGTACGGCCCCATGACCATGGCCGTCAGATCGACAACTCGCACCCCCGACAGCGGGCCTCGGTGCGTCACGCGCCGACCGTCCGCCACTTGCTCGCCAGCCATCATCGGACACAAGCTATCAGATCAATCCTTACAAGGATAGTGGTATTAGTAGCGGGTGATGAATTTCAAGACGATAGGCACCGTGCTGGACCCCACGCTCTCGTCCCATCCGGAGTCCCCTGCCATCGAGGCCGCGTCCGGGGTGTGGTCGTACGCCGACCTCGACCAGCAGGCCAGTCGCGCGGCCGGCGCACTCTGGTCGCTCGGCGTACGGCCGGGAGACCGTGTCGCAGCCTGCCTGCCGAACGATCTCGACATCGTCGCGGCCTTCCACGGCACCCAGCGGATCGGTGCGATCTGGGCCGGCATCGGCGAGGCACTTCCCGAAGACGAGCAGAACGACGTCCGCGAACTGTGCGCCCCCTCGGTGATTCTGGCGGGCGACAAGTGCCGCCTGAGCTCCCCCGAGATCGTCGACGGCGCTCGATGGTCCGATCTGCTGAGCCGCGACCAGACCGCGCCGGAAGTCGACATCGACATCGACGGGCCGGCCGCCATCGCGTTCACCAGCGGAACGTCGGGACGCCCCAAGGCGGTGGTCCACAGCCAGCGGAACCTGCTCCTCCCGGGCGCCGCGCTGCGCGTCAGTCGGGGCTGGGGTCCGACACTCCGCAAGGGAGACAGCTTTCCGCTCACGATCCTCAATCTGATGGTGCTGTCCACCTTGCTCACCGCCCAATGCGGGGGTTGCGCTGTGGTGATGAACCGCCGCGACGCCGATGGTGTCGCCGAGTGGATCACCGGCCGGGGAGTCACCGTGTGGAACGGGGCCCCCGCCCAGCTCTACGATCTCGCCCGGCGGCCGCATGCCGATCTGAGTTCGCTCGAGGAGGTGTGGAGCGGGGGCAGCGACACCTCCGACGAACTGCGCACAGATTTCGCGGCCGCCCACGGAGTCGTCCCCCGCGCGACCTACGGCCTCACCGAGGCACCCGCGGTGGTGTCGATCGATCCGGTGGGCGAGCAGTGGCGGGCGGGTACGAGCGGTCGGGTGCTCGATCATTACGACGTAGCCGCCTACGACGACGACGGGCGACGGTTGCCGGCGGGCGAACTCGGCGAACTCAAGTTGACCGGCCGCACCGATGGCCCCTGGGCCGACACCTGGCGTCCGATGCTGGGCTACTGGGAGCGGGACGGCCTGCGCGCCACCGCACCCGGACCGGTGCCCACCGGCGACATCGGCACCGTCGACGGCGACGGCTGGCTGACCGTGTTGGACCGCAAGAAACTGGTCATCATCAGAGGTGGCGCAAACGTCTACCCGCTCGAGGTGGAGCGCGTCATCGGGTCGGACCCCGACGTCACGCGGGTTGCCGTCTACCCGGTCCCCGACGACCGCCTCGGCCAACGGGTGGCCGCGGTGGTCGAGAGCGCGCGACGCACGACCGTCGACTTCGACGCTCTCGCCGACCGTTGCCGAAAAGCACTCTCCCCCTACAAGGTCCCGGAGATCTGGTCGCAGATCGACGCTCTGCCGGTCAACGCGATGGGAAAGGTGAACCGGGCCGGCCTCATCGACGTCGTCGAGAGATCCGCCAGCAGGAGCAACCCGTGACGGGGAAGTCCGCGCATCACGCGGCCGACATGTTCGGCCTCGACGGCCGCGTGGCGATCGTGACCGGGGCATCGTCGGGACTCGGTGCGGCCGTCGCCGAGGCGCTGGCATCGGCCGGGGCCCGCGTCGCGGTGGTCGCCCGTCGTCGTGACCGGCTGATCGAGTTGGCCGAACGGATCGACGGCGCGGCGATCGCATGCGATCTCTCCGACCTCGACCGGGTCGGCGACGTGGTGCCGGAGGTCGCCGAGGTCCTCGGTCCCCCGGAGATAGTCGTCAACGCCGCGGGCAGCATGTTCACCGAGGAAAGGGCGGAGTCCGAACCCGTCGACGCGATCCGACAGACCATGAGTTTGAACCTGATGGCTCCGTTCCTGTTGGCGCAGAGCGTCTTTCCACACATGCGTGCGGTCGGTCGCGGCTCGGTCGTGAACATCTCGTCGATCAGCGGGCGGGTCGGCATCCCCGGTATCCCACAAGCGTCCTACGCGGCGAGCAAGGCCGGCCTGTCCGGATTGACCGCCGAATTGGCCGTCCAATGGGCGCGACATTCGATTCGGGTGAACACGGTGGCGCCGGGCTTCTTCCGCAGCGAGATCACCGGTCCGCTGTACGAGAGCGAACGCGCCGCCGACTACTTGCGACGCAACACTCCGTTGCCCATGCAGGGCAGTCCCGCCGACATCATCGGAGCGGTGCTCTGGCTGGCCGGAGATGCGGCAGCATATGTGACGGGACAGACCATCGTCGTCGACGGTGGCTGGACCGCACGCTGAGAGAACATCAACAAGTCAAGTATTGCTATCCTTATGAGGATTGACGTACCGTCGCCTCAACGACTTTCTTCCTGGGAAGGAACGGCTTTGCAGAAGTTTTCGGCTGTTGTCATCGAGAAGAACGAGTCCGGTCAGTCGGTCTCGGTCCAGAGCCTCGAGGAGTCCGAACTCCCCCACGGCGACGTGCAGATCCAGGTGGACTATTCGTCGCTGAATTACAAAGACGCGCTTGCCATCACCGGTAGTTCACCGATCGTCCGCACCTTCCCGATGGTGCCCGGCATCGACCTCGCCGGCACCGTCGTCGAGAGCTCGCACCCCGACTGGTCGTCGGGCGATCGCGCAGTGCTCAACGGGTGGGGTGTCGGCGAGAAGCATTGGGGCGGCTTCGCCCAGCGTGCCCGCATCCAGGGCGACTGGCTCATACCGCTGCCCTCTGAGTTCACCTCTCATCAGGCGATGGCCATCGGTACCGCCGGGTACACCGCGAGCCTCTGCGTCCAAGCACTACTCGACGGAGGTGTCCGGCCCGATCAGGGCGAGGTTCTCGTCACGGGGGCCACCGGTGGGGTGGGGAGCGTGGCGATCGCGCTGCTGACGAAGGCCGGATTCTCGGTCGCCGCGTCCACCGGGAAGAACTCCGAGGCCCCCTACCTCGAGCAACTGGGCGCCACCACGATCGTCGATCGAGCCGAGCTCTCCGAGAAGGGCAAGCCGCTGCAGAAGGAGCGCTGGGCAGGCGTGGTCGACTCCGTCGGCAGCCACACACTGGTCAACGCCTGTGCGCAGGCCCGATACGGCGGAGCGGTCGCGGCCTGCGGCCTCGCCCAGGGCATGGACTTCCCGGCGTCGGTCGCGCCGTTCATCTTGCGCGGTGTTTCCCTGCTCGGAATCGACAGCGTGATGGCGCCCAAGGAGCGCCGGATCACCGCATGGGAGCGGCTCGCCCGCGACCTGAATCCCGAAGCCCTGGAGTCCATCGCGCACGAGGTGTCACTCGCGGACTCGATCACGGCGGCAGGACAACTCATGGACGGCACGGTGCGCGGCCGAATCGTCGTCGACGTCAATCGATAGATATCGGGAGCACACGTTGAGCAGCACGACCGAACCGACCACCGAGACCACCGGACTCGATCTCTCCGACGTCGATCATCGAGTCGGCAAACCGATCGGCGGCGGACAACTGTGGGATCCGTGCAGTACGTCGGACATCCGCCGATGGGCGATGGCGATGGACAACCCCAACCCGATCCACTGGAACGAGGAGTTCGCTCGGCAGTCCAGGTACGGCGGCCTCATCGCGCCCCAATCCATCGCAGTGGCACTGGACTACGGCCACGGCGCGGCACCCGCCTGCGTCGGTCACATCCCGAACAGCCACCTGATCTTCGGTGGCGAGGAATGGTGGTTCTACGGCACCCCGGTGCGACCGGGCGACAAGCTGTTCCAGGAGCGTCGCTTTCACGATTACAAGGTCGCCGACACCAAGTTCGCGGGACCCACGATGTTCTCCCGCGGCGACACCACCCACACCAATCAGCACGGTGCCCTGGTGGCCCGGGAACGCTCGACGGCCATCCGCTACCTCACCGCCGAAGCCACCAAGCGCGGCATGTACGACAATCAGGTCGGCGTGGTCAAGAAGTGGACCAACGAGGAACTGATCGAGATCGAGGCGTTGCGACGCGAGTGGCTGCTGTCGAACCGTCTGGGCGTCTCGCCGCGCTACGACGAAGTGAAGGTCGGCGACACGCTCCCCCGCCGGGTGATCGGACCGCACAGCATCGCATCGTTCACCACCGAGTACCGCGCATTCCTGTTCAACATCTGGGGAACATTCGAATGGGTTGCGCCCGAAGGGATCGACGATCCCTGGGTCTACCAGGACCCAGGGTGGGGCGAGGGCTTCGGTTTCGACGAAGAGGATGCGAAGATCGATCCCCGCAAACGTGACGGACTCTATGTCGGTCCGTCCCGCGGCCACATCGACGCCGAGAAGGCCGGCGAGGTGGGCATGGCGCGCGCGTACGGCTACGGCGCGACCATGGGCGCGTGGTGCACCGACTTCCTGGCGAACTGGGCAGGCCACGACGGCATGGTCCGGCACACGAAGGCCGACTTCCGTGCTCCGGCCTTCGAGGGCGATGTGACCTACTTCGACGCCGAGGTCATCGACAAGCGGCCCGAATCCGAGTGGGGCGTCCCACTTGTCCAGATCAAGTTGAGACTCACCAATCAAGACGGCGCCGGCCTGGTGTCGTGTACCGCCGAGGTCGAACTGCCGCTCTGAGCGGCACCACCGCTCACTCAAGCGAGGTCAGCATGAGCACCCCGTCCGTCACCGCGGCCCCGTCGGTCGTCACCGGGTCCCCACTCTGCGACGAACCAGGCCTCGGAACCCTCACGCTGCCAGGATTTCTGCGTGAGGTGACCGAGAAGTTCGGCGACCGGGAGGCCCTGGTCATGCGGACGGCACAGGGTGTCGTCCGCTGGTCCTACACCGATCTGTGGGAACGCTCGGTCGAGGTGGCACGCGCACTGCGGGCCAGGGGCGTCGGCAAGGACAGTCGTGTCGGCGTGCTGATGACCAACCGGGCCGAATGGCTCTCGGCCGTGTTCGGCACCTCGCTCGCCGGTGGGGTCGCGGTTGCCCTCAGCACCTTCTCCACACCGGCGGAGCTGGATCACCTCCTGAAGATGTCCGGGGTGTCGGTGCTGCTGTTCGAGCGCAGCATCGGGAGATCCGATCTCGCCCACGTGCTCACCGAGCTCGAACCGCAGATCGCCTCGGCCGCGCCGGGGACCTTGCGGTCGACGGCATACCCGTTCCTGACGTACCTGGCGACGGTCGGCGAGACCACCCGCCATGTCGGCATCGACGACTGGGAGTCGTTCCTCGCGCTCGGCGGCGACGAGCCGCGCGCGCTGATCGAGTCGACCGCGGCGACCACCCTGCCCAGCGACACCGCGGTGCTGTTCTTCTCGTCGGGGTCGACGAGCAAGCCCAAGGGAATCCTGAGTGCTCATCGAGGCGTCACCATTCAGATGTGGCGATTCCGGCGGATGTACGACCTCTCCCCCGACGACAACGTGCGCTGCTGGTCGGCCAACGGATTCTTCTGGTCGGGGAACTTCGGTATGGCCCTCGGCTCGACGCTGGCCTCCGGAGGATCGCTCGTCCTGCAGTCGATGTTCGACGCCGCCGAGGCACTGGAGTTGATGGAAGCCGAGCAGGTGAACTTCCCGGTGGCCTGGCCCCACCAGTGGGCCGCGCTCGAGGCCGCCCCGAACTGGGCGACCGTCGACCTGAGCGCCATGCACTTTGTCGACCGGAATACCGCTCTCGCACGGCATTCCACGGTGTCGACCGACTACACCGAACCCGGTCACGCGTACGGGAACACCGAGACATTCACCATCACGACGTGCTACGCGGCCAACACACCCGCGGAGGTCATCGCCGGGAGCAGCGGCCAACCGCTGCCGGGCAACACGGTGAAGATCGTCGACGCGTTACACGGCAGCACGATCCCGGTCGGCGAGCGCGGCGAGATCTGCGTGAAGGGTCCCACCCTCATGCTCGGCTACCTTGGGACCCCCCTCTCGGAGACCCTCGACGACGAGGGGTTCTTCCACACCGGCGATGGTGGGTACCTCGACGATGCCGGCCGGCTGTACTGGGAAGGGCGCCTGACCGACATCATCAAGACCGGTGGCGCGAATGTGTCGCCACTAGAGGTCGATGAGGTTCTGGTCGCTCATCCGGGCGTGAAGGTCACCCGCACCGTGGGCGTTCCGCACGAGACCCTCGGCGAAGTGGTGGTGGCGTGCATCGTGCCCCACGCGGATGCGAATCTCGAACCCGAGGGAGTCCGCGCCTACCTCCGCGAGCAACTGGCGAGTTACAAGGTGCCGCGCCACGTGTTGTTCTTCGACGACGACGAGATCACCCTGACCGGGAGTGCCAAGATCAAGTCCACCGATCTCCGCGCCCTCGCGACGAAGCGTCTCTCGACCTGATCAGGCTCGGTATCGCCGCGCGATCCGCGCGCGATGCCGGGCCGGCGACCCGAACAACGTCCGGTTCATCGTCGCGCGTTTGAGATACACATGCACGTCGCTCTCCCACGTGTATCCCATACCGCCATGTAGTTGCATGGCCTTCCCCGCCACCCGGACCGCCATCTCACCGGTGAACGAGGCCGCCATGTCGACCGCAACCGATTCCCCCGGCGTACCGTCTCGGACCTGGAGGATCGCCGCGTCGACGAGTTTCCGGGCCACGGTCAGCTCGACGAGCATGTCTGCGCACGCGTGTTTGACCGCTTGGAACGAGCCGATCTTCCGACCGAATTGCTCGCGGATGCCGGCGTAGGCGACGGTCTTCTCGAGCATGGCCTCGGTCAGACCGAGGTTGTCACAGACCACGGTCGCCGCGGCCCGGTCCCGTAGCAGAGTCATGGCGCCGGCGCCGTCGGGCAACCGCCACACCGCGCCGTCGTCGATGTGTACCTGCGCCGCGCTGACCCTGCCGAACGTCCGCGTGGCGTCGACCACCGGCCGCGGCTCGACCGTCAAACCTTCGGCCCGCGGGTCGAGGCCTACCATCACAACGGTCCCGGCCGAGGTGATCGCCGGAACCAGGAGACGATCGGCATCGGGTGCACCGAGGACGAACTCTGCACGGCCCTGCAACACCAGACCTCGATCGCTGTCGATGAGCCGGAAGTGTCCGCCATCAGGTTCCGCACCGTCGAGGACGAGGATCGGCACCGCATCGCCGGCCACCGTCTGCCGGAGCAGGCGGTCTCGTGAGTCGCAGGGTTCGACGGCACCGAGGGCGCCCACCGCCAGTCCCGCAACCGCGGGATAGGGGCCCGCCGCCACCACACGACCCATTTCCCGCAAGACGACCGACACCTCGGCAAAGGAGGCCCCCGCACCGTCCTCGCATGCGGGAACCTCGAGTCCCAGCCACCCCGAACCCGCGATCAATGCCCAGTCCACCTGAGCGCCGGATGACCTGGTGGACAAGATGTCCCGAGCCACCGCGGAGAGCTCGCCGTGGAACTCGGTGAGGTCGTCGACTCGGTTCGACATCACGCCCCCTTCGGCTCGCGCGGCAGACCGAGGCCCCGCTCCCCGATGATGGTCCGCTGTATCTCGCTGGTCCCGCCCGGGATGGTCCATTCCCATGAACCGATGAAATCGAGGACCCAATTCCCTGACTCCCACCCGCTCGACAACGGCTTGCGTAGTTGCGTCTGCACCTCGAGTCCGCCGACCTCTGCCCCGAAATCCATCACCCGCTGGAGGAGTTCGCTGTAGTAGAGCTTGACGATGGAGGCGTCGGCCCGGCCGCTGTGATCGGCGACGAATCCCGCACACAGCAGGCGCAGGCCGGTGATCTCGGTCTCCAGGGCCGCAAGACGGTCCGCCACCCGCGAATCATCCAGCGGTCGTTCACCATCCGGCCCGGGCCTACGGCAGAGGTCGAGAAGCCACGGGAAACCGCCGTGGCCGAGCCGTTCAGCGAGTTCGAGCATGGTCATCCCACGTTCAGCACCGAGGGTCTCCTGAGCAACCCGCCAGCCCTCGTTCTCGGGCCCGACGAGCTGCGTGACAGGGATCTCCACGTCGTTCAGGAAGATCTCACAGAAGTGCGACTCCCCGGTGGCCTGGCGGATCGGACGGACCTCCACGCCCGGCGATGTCATGTCGAGCAGAAAGTACGAGATGCCATGACGTTTGGGCGCATCGGGGTCGGTGCGCGCGAGGAGCAGACACCAGTCGGCATGCAACGCCCCACTTGCCCAGAGCTTCTGTCCGTTCACCACATAGTGGTCGCCCTGGCGGCGCGCCGCGGTCGACAGCGCCGCCATGTCGGAGCCGGCCCCTGGTTCGGAGAAGCCCTGACACCAGATCTCGCCGTCGAGGATCGCGGGCAGATGCCGCGAGCGCTGCGCTTCGGTACCCGCCGCGAGCAGGGTGGCAGCGGCGTGATGAATCGAGACGAACGGCAGTACGAGACGCGGCGCGTCATGTGCTGCCAACTCCTGGTACAGCACCACCTGGTCGGCGACCGACATCCCGCCGCCCCACTCTTTCGGCCAGTGCGGCACGGCGTAACCCGCGCCCCGCAGGGTGGCGAACCAGTCCTTCTGGAATGCCACGAACACCTCGTCGGACGCTCCGGTCTGTGCGGATCGCCACTGCGCGGGCACGTTCTCCCGACACCAGGCGCGGACCTCGGACCGGAAGTCGTCGGAAGCCTGGTCGGGCACGGCCGAGGTGACCACCGTCATCGACGGGCCGCCCGACTCGCCATCGCCTGCAGGCGTTCCCGATGATCATCGGACTGCATGGTGACCACCTCGGCCGCGAAGCCCGCCTGCAGCGGCCCCCGAGCGCCTGGGTGAGATGCATGTTGACGATTCGCTTGGTGCTCTGCAGCGCGTCACGCGGCTGCGCGGCGAGTCGGGCGCCGAGCGCGCGCGCCTCGTCCATGAGCGCATCGGCGGGCACCTGCCGCGTCGCGAGCCCCAGATCGACGGCGGTCGCCGCGGCAATCCGGTCACCGGTGTAGAGATACTCCCTCGACCTCAGAATCGGCGTGAGCAGCGGCCAGAAGGCGGCTCCGCCATCGCCCGCGACCAGCCCCACCGCGACGTGCGGGTCGGCGAGGTACGCGGTCTCCGAGATGAGCACGACGTCGCAGAGCACCGCCACGCTGCACCCCAGTCCGACGGCCGGACCGTTGACCGCGGCGATCACCGGAAGCGGGAACCGCAACATCTCGTCGATGATCTCGGCTCCCTCCCGGATGCTGTCGTCGCGTGCCACCGGATCGTCGAGAAACGATGTGATCCAGTCGAGATCGCCGCCGGCGCTGAACGCACGACCCGATCCGGTGAGAATGACGACGGCCGCATCACGATCGGCCGCCAGCTGTCGCCAGACGTTGGCCAACGCCCAGTGCAGCGACTTGTTGACCGCGCCCAGCTCGCCGGGGCGGTTGATCGTCACGATGCGAACCGGACCGTCGCTGTCGACGCTCAGTTCTTCCGGAAGGTCGTAGGTCATGGCGCCACCGGCTCCGTCTCGCGGGTGGTGGCCGATTCCGCTTCGCCACCGAACAGCCCGGTGAGGCCATGCCTGCCGATCCTGCACGCGAGTGCCTCACCCGTCGCCGACAGCCCGAGCGGCAGGCGACGCAGCGGAAGGCTGTGGCGCGACAACCACGACAACGTGGTCTCATCGCAGAAGCCGCTCGCGCCGTGCAGCTGATGCGCGATACGCATCACGGTGTCCGCGGCCTCGATGGCCGCCAGTCGCAGCGAAAGTGCGTCGTCGATGGCCTCCGGCCTGCCTGTCCCGATGCTCCATAGGGCGTACTTCGCGAGTACCTCCACACCGGCGCGCTCCACCTCGGCGTCGGTGAGCTGGAACTGGACACCCTGCAGCGTGGCCAGAGGCCTCCCGAACTGCTCGCGCAGCAGGACATGGTCGCGGGTGAGTTCCATGGCACGATCGAGCATCCCCAGCAGAGACCAGATCGGCAGGACGAGTCCGAGCGCGACATCGGTGATGCCGTCGTCGTCGAGTGCGTCCAGCGCGAGTCCGGTGACGAATCCGGTTCTGCGTGGTGGCCGCTCGGCCGGCCGCGCCGACGCGAGGCTGCGCCGCCCGTCCAAGCTGACGGTCGCGAATCGCAGATCGAGGTCGGCGACCGCCGCCGCCGGATCGTGAGCGGACACGACGACCAGACCGTCGACATCGAGATCTGCAGGCCGCGAGAGCCTTTCGGCAACCGGGTACGGCACCGCCCAGTAGCCCGCGGCACGACAGAGCGCGGCCGCGGCCTCGAGCTCGTCGGCGTCCGTCCGCGGGCCGAGGTCCCAGGCTCCGAGCCCCGCGAGAACGGGCTCCATCACGGCCGATCGCCCGCGCGGATCACGCTCCGCCTCTTCGACGAGCCGGTCGCCGCCTGCGGACGCGAATGCTCTCAGCGCGGCCACGCCGTAGTCGGTCGCCTCGGGGCTCAGATCGATGTTCACGATGCCGCCACCAGATCGCGGGCGAGCAGGATTCGCTGCATCTCGATGCTTCCCGACGACACCGTCGCCGCCTGCGAGTAGTTCCAGTGCTCCTCGACATCGAGACGGAATCTCTCGGCCGGCGGCTCGTCGGCCACGTAGGAGGCGATCTCCGCGAGAACATCGGCACTCGATTGGTCGAGTGTGGTGACCGCTATCCGGTACCGCGCGGAGTCGCCCGGGCGTATCCGACCCTCCGCCTGCATCGACACGACCCGGTAGGCGAGCAGACGAGCTCGACGACACCGCACGAGCTCCCGAGCCCATCGCATCCTCAGCCCGGAAGGCAGTTCCTCCCAACGGTCGGCCAGCACGACAGGCGCCTGCTGCAACAGGAGTTCGCACCGTGCATAGCGGGCGATACCCACGCGCTCCAACGACAGCACTTCCTGCACCACCGACCACCCGTCGTCGACGGCACCCAGCACGTTGGCCTCGGTCACATGGAGTTCGTCGAAGAAGACCTCGTTGAGGTGATGTGGCCCGAGCATCGACCTGATCGGTCGCACCTCGATGGCCGGGTCGGACATGGGCACCAGGAACACCGTCAGGCCCTGCTGTTTGCGTTCCCCCGTAGAAGTCCGGGCCAGCAGGAAACACCACTGCGCCATCGTGGCGTACGACGTCCAGATCTTCTGCCCGGAGATCCGCCAGCCGTCTCCCTCCCGTCTGGCGGCCGTCCGCAGTGACGCGAGGTCGGAGCCGGAGCCCGGTTCACTGAAGCCCTGGCACCAGATGACCTCGCCGCGAGCGATCGGTGGCAGATGCTCTCGCCGCTGATCCTCGGTGCCGTGGCGCATGATCGTCGGCCCGACCCAGTTCACGCCCATGTACTGCGCTCCCCGTGGCTCGTGGTGCGCCCACATCTCCTCACGGACCACGGTCTGTTCCCATACCGATGCGCCGCCGCCACCGAATTCCGCGGGCCATGCCAGACACAGCAACCCGCGGTCGGCGAGGAAACGACAGAAGTCCTGGGCGATCTTCAGATCGTCCGGATCGTCGGTGAACGCGCCGCGGAAATCGGCGGGAACCCGCTCCGCGATCAATGATCGCAACTGATCACGAAGTCCCGCCGCCGCTTCGCCCATCGTGAAGTCCATGCGGGGCACATTACTTCAATCATAACAAGGATTGGAATACTTGAATGGTAAAGATCCGTCCTTGTGGATTAGACTTTCGGCATGAACGAATCGCGGCACGCGTGACGACCATCAGGAACGGTCGTGTTCCGCAACGGCGGATTGCCGAGACCGTTGCTGCCGAGCTTCGCGACCTCATCCTTGATGTCGAGGACTACCGGCTACCCACACAAGAGCAACTGGTCAAGGATTTCGGGGTCAGCTATCCCTCGATCCGAGAGGCCTTGAGGATACTGGAGACCGAGGGTCTGGTGACGGTCCGGCGTGGCAATGTCGGCGGCGCCGACGTCCACCGTCCCGACGAGACGTCGGCCGCATACCATCTCGGCCTCTCCCTTCAGGCCGGAAAGGTCACGCTGCGTGACCTCGCCGACGGGCTGCGGATGCTCGAACCGCTCTGTGCCGCCGAGTGCGCCAAGCGCGCCGACCGCGCCGAGGTGGTGGTCCCCGCTCTGACCGCGGCGATCGACGCGTCGGTCGGGCTGGTCACCGACGGAGTGGAGTTCACCCACACCGCCCGCGATTTTCACGACCTTGTCGTGTCGTTCGCACCGAACGCGACCATCCGATACGCGGTGGGCAGCTACGTGGCCCTCTGGTCGGCTCAGGAAGAGGCGTGGGCAGAAGCCCGTACACGACACGGCGAATACCCGTCTCAACTCGAGGCCGAGGAAGCCGTTCGCGCGCACCGGCGACTCGTCGACGAGATCGCGGCCGGAAACGCCTCCGAGGCCGAACGTCTGGCGCGCGCCCACCTCGCCGCCACCCAGGCCCTTGTGCTCGAGCGTTACGGCGACCGGATCGTCAACGCCTCGGCGGCGATGTCACGTCAGGTCATCCACCCCGGGCGGCGATCCCGCATCTAGCGCCACGCGATCACTGCGACTGACCGAACCCTCGAGCCGTCCACATCGCGTGACACAAGCGTCCCGACCACGATGGCTACGAGGCATGGATTACCGCGGCGGCGAGGTGAGACACCACACCCCGATAGCTGGACAATTCACTCTGTGACCGTGAACCGCGGGACAGGATGGAGGTGACCAGCGGGTATGGTGAGCGCCGTGAACGCGACGATCTATCACAATCCCAAGTGCTCGACGTCCCGTAAGGCCCTCGAGAAGCTGCGTGAGGCCGGGATCGAACCCACCGTCGTCAAATATCTGGAGCAGGGATATACCCGCGATCAACTGACCCAGTTGATCGCCGATGCCGGGATCACCGTCCGCGAGGCGGTCCGCAAGCGCGAGTCGCTCTACAAGGAACTCGACCTCGGCTCGCTGCCCGACGACGAGCTGGTCACCGAGATGGTCGAGCACCCGATCCTCGTCGAGCGCCCATTCGTGGTGACGGACAAGGGGACCCGACTTGGCCGGCCGATCGACAAGCTCGACGAGATCCTCTGACCCACGGCAGGGACCGAGCGGCGACCTGGAGACGCACGAACTCGCCCGATCGCCAGGTCGCGTGAGGTCGGGGGCTACACGGTCAGCGGCTTGGCCGGCATCGGCGTCTGAACGGACGGGACGACCGCGGCGACCAGCCCCCTGACCAGCGCCTTGGTCATGTCCCAGTAGTCGAAGTAGTCGCGCCAGACGGCGATCCGGCCTTCGGCGACCTCGAATCGTCCGCACACCCAGAACTGCATGGCGACGCGGCCGAACCGCAGTTCGTCGACGCGCTCGGTGAGCACCACCGGGCCGTCGGCCGAGACATTGACCATCCGATAGTTGAAGCCGGCCCAGGACAGATCGTCCATGCCACGGAATATCTTCGCCACCTTGCGTTTACCGTGGACCGTCGGCATCGAGACATTGGTATAGGCGATGTTCTCGTCCACGTTCTCGAGCGCGGCCGCCGAGTCTCCCCGCGCCAACTCGTCGAGGAACTCGGTGACGATGTCGATCGGTGTTCGTGAGGTCATGCGCTTCAGTATGCCGGTGACGAGTGATCACGGGAACACCTTCCGGTGCACCGCCTGGGCAGGCGCGATGTGACATCTGCCGGAGCCATCGACTATTCTTTCTGCGTTGTCTCGGCGAGGGTGAGCGATCACCGTTATCGGCGCGACCATCGCGGATCTCCTCCGCGGGCATCTGAGAGCCCGCCGGACGGTTCGGGGTCGTTGTCGCTTGCCGCGACCCGCCACCGAACCACCGCGGTTCACCCGAACCGCTGAACGAGGAGAACACCATGGCCACTGAGACCGCAAAGCTGACGGTCACCACCCGGACCGAAAAGGGCAAGGGCGCCGCGCGTCGCGCCCGCCGCGCGGGCAATGTGCCCGCCGTGCTCTACGGTCACGGCACCGATCCGCAGCACCTGAGCCTCCCGGCGCTCGAGCTGGCTGCGATCCTGCGCAACAGCGGCACCAACTCGATCATCGATCTCGACATCGAGGGCACCAGTCAGCTCGCGCTCACCAAGCAGATCGACGTGCACCCGATCCGTAACTACATCGAGCACGTCGACCTCCTGGTGATCCGCCGCGGCGAGAAGGTCACCGTCGAGGTCTACGTCGTCGTCGAGGGCGACGCGGCCCCGGGCACCCTGGTCACCCAGGACGCCAGCTACATCGAGATCGAGGCCGACGCGCTGTCCATCCCCGAGCAGTTCGTCGTCAGCGTCGAGGGTGTCGAGCCCGGCACTGCCATCCACGCGTCCGACGTGGACCTGCCGGAGGGCGTCACGCTGATCAGCGATCCGGAGACGCTCATCGTCGCCGTCAACGAGGCCCCGACCGCGTCGCAGCTCGAGGACGAGGCCGAAGAGGCCGGCGCGGAGACCCCGGGCACCGACGAAGACGCCGAGGCTCCCGCCGAAGAATCGGCGGAGTGATCGTTTCCACCGACTGATCAGTGAAACTGATTGTCGGGCTGGGTAATCCCGGTCCGAAATACGAGAAGACGAGGCACAACATCGGCGCGATGGTCGCCGATGGCCTCGTCGCCTCGGCCGGCGAGCGGTGGAAAGTGCACAAGAAGTCGGGCGCGCAGGTCGCACCCCTCACCGTCGCCGGCCATCAGGCCCTGGTCGCGAAGCCCCGTGTCTACATGAACGAGGCGGGCCGACAGATCGGCCCCCTGGCCAAGTTCTACTCCGTCTCGCCGCAGGACCTGATCGTCCTGCACGACGAGCTCGACATCGATGTCGGGCTGGTCCGGCTCAAACAGGGCGGCGGCGAGGGCGGCCACAACGGTCTGCGTTCGATCAGCCAGTCGGTCGGGTCACGTGAATACCAACGGGTCCGGCTCGGGATCGGACGGCCACCCGGACGTCAGGACCCGGCCGACTTCGTGCTGAAGCCCTTTCCGTCAGCCTCCCGCGCCGAGGTCGAGTTGCTGATCGCGCATGGCATCGACGCCACCGAACTGCTCGTGGCGCAGGGCCTGGAAGCCGCGCAGAACATCGTCCACACCTGGTGACGCAGCAACCGGGCCGCATGGGCCACCCTCGTCTGTCTGTTCTCGTCCTGAGCCGGGCGTCGAATCGGACACGGGATCACAAAGGCGACGAAAGCTTTCTTACTTCCCGGTAATGAAGGCCTACAATCGCAGTCGATCGATCGACGAGAGATGGAGACAGTGGTGGGGATAGCGGCGAGAAGCGGGCACCAGAACGTCGCGATGCTTGGCATCGGCGCGTATCGACCACAACGGCTGGTGACCAACGACGAGGTCTGCGAGAAGCTCGATTCCAGCGACGAGTGGATTTTCGAGCGCAGCGGCATCCGTAATCGCCGCTGGATCAGCGGCGATGAGACAGCGCGATCGATGGCCGCGGCGGCCGCGGAGCGTGCGATCCGCAATTCGGGCATCGCCAAAGAGAAGATCGGCGCCCTGATCCTGGCCACCAACAGCTGGAAGACCAAGATCCCGCACGGCGGCCCGATCGTGGCCTTCGACATCGGACTCAACGGGATTCCCGCCTACGACGTCGCGGCGGGCTGTGGTGGCTTCGGCTACGGGCTCGGGATCGCCGCCGACACCGTCCGCGCCGGGTCGGCCGACTACGTCCTCGTCGTGGGGGTGGAGACGATGTCGGTGGTGATGGAACCGACCGACCGCAACACCGCGTTCATCTTCGGGGACGGCGCCGGCGCCGTGGTGGTCGGCCCGAGCGACGAGAACGGCATCTCGCCGACCGTGTGGGGCAGCGACGGCGAGAACGCCGAGGCGATCGGCCAGAACTGGGACATCCCCGAGTACATGGATCGCGCCGAGGAATACCAGCACAAGGATCCCGAGTCCGAGCCGGTCGGCCGGATGTTCGTCACGATGCAGGGCCCGCGCGTCTTCCGTTGGGCCGCGATCACATTGCCGAAGGCTCTCTCGACGGTGTTGGAGACCTCGGGTGTCGGTATCGACGACATCGAGGTGTTCGTGCCGCATCAGGCCAATGCCCGCATCAACGAACTGATGAAGAAGAACCTCGGACTCGCCGACGACATCCCCATGGCCAACGACATCGAGAACACCGGCAACACGTCGGCGGCCTCGATCCCGCTGGCCATGGAGGAGATGCTCGCGAGCGGCAAGGCGAAGGGCGGGCAGACCGCACTCCTGCTCGGCTTCGGCGCCGGACTCAGCTACGCCGGGGCCGTCGTGACGCTGCCGCCGGCGCCGCGGGAGAGCAGCCTCGACTGAGGTCGCTCTCCCCACCGGCACAGGGGGTTTCGATCCGCCGGCTCGCTACGCTCGCGCGGGTGGTCAAGCAGCGGTCGCCGATCACAGCGGCACCGTCACGCGTTCTCCTTGCGGAAGACCGCGGTCCCCCACCAGGTTCCGAGTGCTCCCAGGATGATTGCGGTGACCAGCCCCCAGGCGACCGATGACGTCGCGATGTCGCCCGCGAAGGAGTCACGCACGCCGTCCACCACCCACTTGAACGGCATGAAGTCGCTCAGTTTCTGCAGCCAGGTCGGTCCGAGCGTCATCGGGAGCAGGATGCCCGACAGCAGCAACACGGGCATCATCACCATGTTGATGACCGGTGCCATCACATCTTCACTCTTGGTGGTGAGGGCGAGGGCGTTCGATGCGGCCGCGCATGCCCCGCCGACGATCATGGTGATGAGGATGCCGACGACGATGCCTGTGAACGACCCGCGCATACCCATGATCAGACCGAGCAGGACGAGGATCACCGCCTGCACGAACAGCTGGAGCACGTCGCGCCACAGCCGCCCCGTCAGCAGCGCGGTCCGGCTCGCCGGGGTCACACGTTCGGCCTCGATGACACCTTCACGCCACTCGCCGATCAGACTGAACCCGGCGAAGAACGCGCCGAAGATCCCCAGCTGCACCAGCAGTCCGGGTACGAGAAAGGTATAGGCGTTGTCGGCGCCGCCCGGGAACTGGCTCACCAGGGGCGTGAGCAGTGGACCGAACAGCAACAGATACAGGACCGGCTGCATGACGCCGATCAGCACCCATGCGGGGTTGCGCAGGTTCATCCGGATCTGACGACGGAACACGATATGGCTCTCGCGAAGAAAAGTCATGACTGCGATACTCCTTGGGCCGGCACATCCTGAGCCGGAAGTCCTTCGGCGACAACAGAATCGTCGACCGGTTGTTCGTCCTGGGCGTCCCGGAGGGAACGACCGGTGAGGGTGAGGAACACATCGTCGAGGGTCGGGCGGATCACCTCGATCGAATCGAGATCGATGCCTGCCGCGTCGAACTCGCGCAACAGCCCCGGCACCTCGCGGCCGGCGCGACGAACGCGTCCTCGCACGTGGCGCCCGTCGGTCTCCACATCACAGCCGATGGCACCGAGCTTCTGCGCGGAGACCGCGACCATCGCGTCGTCGGCGAGTTCGAGATCGACCAGGTCGCCCGACACGGTGGCCTTGAGGTTGTCCGCCGTATCGGCGGCCACGATGCGGCCGTTGTCGATGATGATGATGCGATCGGACAGTTCGTCGGCCTCGTCGAGGTAGTGCGTGGTGAGGAAGACGGTCGCGCCGGTGTCCGACCGCAGCCGACGGATGTGCTCCCAGAGATTGGCCCGCGCCTGTGGGTCGAGCCCGGTGGTCGGTTCGTCGAGGAACACCAACGTCGGATCGTGCACCAGGCCCATCACGATGTCGAGGCGCCGCTTCTGCCCGCCGGACATGTTCTTGGGCATCCGATCCCAGAGGCCGTCGAGTTGGAGTTGCGAGAACAGGGCCTTGCCGCGCGCCGTGGCCGCCGCCCGCGTCATCCCGTAGAGCATCCCGTGGTCGACCACCTCGTCGCCGGCCTGCGCCTGGCTGAAGGTGCCACCCGCCTGCGAGACATAGCCGATGCTGCGCCGCACCATCACCGACTCGCGAACCACGTCGTACCCGTTCACGGTCGCGACGCCGGCGGTCGGCCGCAACAGGGTGGTCAGCATCCTCAGTGTGGTCGTCTTTCCTGCCCCGTTCGGACCGAGGAAGCCGACGACTTCTCCTTCCGCGATGTCGAGGTCGACGCCATCGACAGCGCGGACCTCCCGCTTCTGTTTTCCACGACCGGTGTGGAATGTCTGCACCAGCCCGCGTGCATGGATCATGCCTGTCCCCTTCACATCTGTCGGAACGTCCGCACCGCCACTGTTCGCGTCCGACTATTCAAGTTTGAACAGTGTCAACTATCCCAATCTGTACGTCGGAAGTCAACGGCGAGATCCGACGCTTGCAGTTCGTAGGGGCTGACTCGCCCCTTCTCGAGGATTCATCGAATCGAGGACAACGACGGTCCTGGTACCCGGACCGATGTGGACCTACCCTCGTGGACATGCCCGCGACCACCACTCGACTGTTGCTGTTGGGTGCCGTCGCCCTGTTCGAACCGGTGAACGGTTACCAGATCCGACGTGAGTTGATGTCCTGGCAGGTCGATCAGTGGGCCAACGTGAATCCCGGCTCGATCTACCACGGCCTGGGCAGCCTGGTCTCGGACGGTTTGGCAACACGCCACGATCTCCCCGACGGGGCACGAGAGGTTGCGGTCTACGAGCTCACCGACGACGGCCGGACAGAGTTCGAACGGCTCCTGACCGAGGCGGTCGTCACGGTCAACATCTACGACCGTCGGGACTTTCACGCCGCCTTCGGGATGCTGGCGATGCTCGGGGAACAGCAAGTGACAGACCTGCTCCGGCAGCGACACGTCACATTGGCGGCAGCGGTATCGGAGTTCCCCGACGACACGGCCTCGGAGGACCTGCCGTATGTACCACCGGTCGCCCTCCGCGGCATGCAGCTGTGGGGCGCCGAAGCGCGGACCGAGCTCGAATGGTTGTCGAAGGTCATCGACGATCTGACCGAGGGCCGGCTGCGGCTGCGGTCCGGCGATTGGCAACCGCCTGCCGACGATCCGGGCCATCAGATGACCTCCGACCGCGACCGTTACCGCACGATGATCGGGCAGCGGCAGCCCGCACGCAACGCTACTTCCCAGTAGGGCCCCGATGTGAGACCGTCTATGGCGGGTCGCATAGTGAAAGGGACACTCATGGCTGTCATCGCGGACACTGCCGGGATCAACAACATCGGCATGCTCGGCATCGGTGCGTATCGCCCAGAGCGAGTCGTCACCAACGATGAGATCTGCGAGCAGATCGACTCCTCCGACGAGTGGATCTACACCCGCACAGGTATCAAGACACGACGCTTCGCGCGGCGCGACGAGACCGTGATGGAGATGTCGGTCAACGCGGGGCGCAAGGCCATCGCCAACGCCCTGCTCTCCGGGTCCGACATCGACGCCGTGATCCTGGCGACCAACACCCACCTGCTGCTGACCCCCGCCGGCGCCACCAAGGTCGCGACCGAGCTCGGCGCCAACGGCGTCCCGTCGTTCGACATCACGGTCGGTTGCGCCGGTTTCGGGTACGGGATGGCGGTGGCATCGGACATGATCCGCGGCGGTAGCGCGACCCACGTCCTGGTCATCGGCGCCGAACAGTTGTCGATCACCATGGACATGACCGACCGCACGAACTGCTTCATCTTCGGCGACGGCGCGGGTGCCGTCGTCGTCGGCCCGACCGAGGACCAGCAGCTCGGACCCGTGATCTGGGGCAGCGACGGTTCGCAGTTCAACGCGATCCGGCAGGACATCGACTGGGTGACGTTCCTCGACAGCGACCGCACTGAGCGCCCCTATCTCCGGATGGAGGGCACCGCGGTGTTCCGGTGGGCCGCCTTCGAGATGGGCAAGGTCGCACAGCGCGCACTCGACGCCGCCAAGATCGGCGCCGAGGATCTCGATGTCTTCGTCCCGCACCAGGCGAACTCGCGCATCAACGACCTGCTCGCCAAGAACCTCAAGTTGCGCGAAGGCACCGTCGTCGCCAACGACATCGAACACACCGGCAACACCTCCGCGGCATCGATCCCGCTGGCCATGGAGGAGCTGTTGTCGACCGGCGCGGCAAAGCCGGGCCAGACCGCACTGCTGCTCGGTTACGGCGCAGGTCTGAGCTACGCCTCCCAGGTCGTCAAGCTGCCGCCGGTTCCGTTCGAATAGGCGGGTCTCTCCGCGGAAGTTGCTGGGCGCTCCGCTGCGCGGGTCACACAGCAACTTCTGCGGCATTTTGGCCTGGCCAGGGCCCGAACGGTAGCCTTCTCGAGTGAGTTCTGAAGCCGTCGCCCGCGAAGCGAGCCGCCGTCGCACCTTCGCGATCATCTCGCATCCGGACGCGGGCAAGTCCACGATGACCGAGGCACTGGCGCTGCACGCCAGGATGATCAGCGAGGCCGGTGCCATCCACGGCAAGGCCGGGCGCAAGTCCACGGTCTCCGACTGGATGGAGATGGAGAAGGCTCGCGGTATCTCGGTCAGCTCGACCGCGCTGCAGTTCAACTTCGTCGGCGAAGACGGACGCGACGATCTGCCCAATGTGATCAACCTGGTCGACACCCCCGGCCACGCCGACTTCTCCGAGGACACCTACCGGGTGCTCACCGCCGTCGACGCCGCCGTGATGCTCATCGACGCAGCCAAGGGCCTCGAGCCCCAGACCCTCAAATTGTTCCAGGTGTGCCGCCACCGTGGCATCCCGGTGATCACCGTCATCAACAAGTGGGACCGGCCCGGCCAAACCCCCCTCGAGCTGATCGACGAGATCAGCGAGCGCATCGGACTCACGCCGACACCGCTGTACTTCCCCGTCGGCATCGCCGGCGACTTCCGCGGCCTCCTCGATCGCCGGACCGGTGAGTACATCCGGTTCACCCGTACCGCCGGCGGCGCGAAGGTGGCCCCCGAGGAGATCATGGGCGCCGATGACGCTGCCGCGCGGGAGGGCGACGAGTGGACCACCGCCCTCGAGGAGAGCGAACTGCTCACCGAGATGGGACAGGACCACGACCAGGAGATGTTCCTCGCCGGGCAGACATCACCGATGATCTTCGGGTCGGCGATGCTGAATTTCGGTGTGCGGCAGCTACTCGAGACGTTGGCCGAGCTCGCACCCCCGCCGAGCGGACGTGCTGACCTCGACGGAACCGTACGCGAGGTGACCGAACCGTTCAGCGCGGTGGTCTTCAAGGTGCAGGCCGGCATGGACGCCAGCCATCGGGATCGCCTGGCGTACATGCGGATCGTCTCCGGCGAGTTCGAGCGCGGCATGGTGGTGACCCACGCACAGACCGGAAAACCGTTCGCCACCAAGTACGCCCAGGCCGTCTTCGGTCGCGACCGATCCACCGTGGATCTGGCCTATCCCGGCGACGTGGTGGGTCTCGTCAACGCCATGGCTCTCGCACCCGGCGACACCCTGTACGTCGAACCCAGGGTGCAGTACCCGCCCATTCCGTCCTTTGCCCCGGAACACTTCTCGGCGCTGCGCGTGAACACGGCCGACAAGTACAAGCAGTTCCGCAAGGCGATGGACCAGCTCGACAGCGAGGGCGTGGTGCAGGTCTTGCGCAACGATCTACGTGGTGACGCCTCCCCCGTCCTCGCGGCCGTCGGCCCGATGCAGTTCGAGGTCGTCACGGCACGGATGAAGACGGAGTTCAAGGTCGCGACCACGATCGAGCCGCTCGGCTACAGCCTGGCGCGACGGACCGACGCCGACAGCGCCGTCGAGCTCGGCCGGCAACGCGGTGTCGAGGTCTTCACCCGCAGCGACGGCGCGCTGCTCGCCCTGTTCAGCGACAAGTGGCGATTACAGTACATCGAGAAGGAACATCCCGACCTCACCCTCGAACCCCTTGTCGCAACGGCGGATTGAGACCACGTTGAGCCCGGCCGGACGTCGTGGCGCCTGGTGGCTGGTCGTCATCGCGATCGTGTCCGTCATCGCAGGCTGCGGAACCGACGGCGCGCCGAACACCCCGGTCTCCTCGGCGACGCCGTCCACACCCACCGCGTCCGCGCATCTGAACGCCGCGGAATGTCGCGAGACGCCGGAAGCCGGCCGCATCGACCGGACCGGGGCCGGCCTCGAGTTCCGTTCCGGCACGGTCCGGATCGCGATGAGCGATTCTCGGGCGACCGCTCGCCGAACGCCCGGTGGTGCACCGGCGTCGGCCGACGCCGGTGACGTCGACAACGAGTGTTTCGGGTTCGGCAAGTGGGGAAATCCGAGTCCTGAGGTACCGCCGGACACGCTACTGTTCGTGTTCAAGGGCCCCGGTACCGATGGCGCACAGGTGGAGTTCTCGGTGGGCGACCTCACCGGAGGTGTGTTACCGCCGATCGGAGGCACGCGGCCGAGGGTGGGCCCACTGACCGCGCCGATCAACGCCGCGATCGGCGTTTCTGTGGACGGCGCGTATTACCACTCCACCTCGTGTCCGCTGACGATCACGGCGATGGCCTCGGAGCGCGCGGCAGCGTCGTTCACGTGCCAGCGGGCCGACCAGAACGACGCCAACCCGTTCGCGCCCGACGACGACGTCACCTATGACACCGACGAATCGACTCCGACTTCGCCGGGCGCCACCACATCGACAACGCCGACACCGGTCGGTTCACCGAGCGGTATCACGCTGTCCGGATGGTTCGAACTGACGCCCTGACGCGACGCCGATCATGCGACCCCGATGATGCGCGCCACCACATCCGGGTCCACATCGTCGATGGAAGCGGGCACGAACTCGGGACGCCGGTCCTTGTCGATGAGGACCGCACGCACACCTTCGGCGAAGTCACCGGTGCGCGTGATCTGTTCGGCCGCATGGAGTTCCCGGTCGAAGCACTCGTCAAGGGTGGAGCGTGCGCCCGCCTCGATCATCGCTGCGGTGACCCACAGACTGGTGGGCGATGCCTGCTCGATGAGATCGACCATCTCAGTTGCCCATTCGTCGCCGACCGCGCCCTTGAGACCACCGGTGATCGCAGACACGTTCTCGTCGGCAAAGTACTCAGCGACCTTGCGCAACGGGATCTCGGTCGCCGGCCGATCGTGATGATCTGCAAGGACCTCGACGAGCGGTACACCCGCACGTAGCCGGTCGGTGACGTCACCGATGTCGGCCGCGGGCACGAAATGGGTGGCCAGGCCGATCTCGACCGCATCGGCGCCTCGGATGCGGGACCCGGTCATCCCCAGCCACATTCCGACCCCGTCGGGGAGCCTGGGCAGGAAGTACGTCGCACCGATGTCGGGAAAGAACCCGATCGCCGTCTCCGGCATGGCGATCTGCGCATTCTCACTCACCACCCGGACCTCACCGTGCACGCTGATCCCGAGGCCACCGCCCATGGCCGCCCCGTCGATGACGGCCACGTACGGCTTCGCGTAGTTCGCCACCAGCTGATCCAGGCGGTACTCGGCCGCGAAATACCGCGTCACGGCTTCGAACTCCCCCGCCACCGCGTGCTCGCGGATGGCGCGGATGTCGCCGCCTGCACAGAAGGCGCGGGCGCCTGCCGAAGTCACGAGCACCGTCTCGATCCCGTCGTCGTCCTCCCACTCGGTGAGCACGCGGTGCATGTCGTCGACCATGGTCTGATCCAGCGCGTTGAGGGCTTTCGGCCGGTCGAGGATGATCTCACCGACACCGTTGACGACCGACGTGCGAATGAACGACATGGGGTCACGGTAGCGGTTCGGCGGGCTGATCTGGCCATGGGACGGTGACCGGACCGCTCGGATATCGGTTGGCAAGCGCGGTCGGGCGGCGTTACCGTGGACGGCGAGGTCGGTGCGCCGACACCGTCGATCCGAGGAGTGATGTCCCAGTCATGAACATCTGAGGTAGGTCCGAACCCGCCGCCGTGCTCTGCATCGGCAGGCAACGCCCACCACCTCAGGAGTCGCCGCATGACTGCATCCTCATCGTCGCGCCCACAGCCGGGCCCCTCCATCACCCTGTCCGACGTGTCATTCACGTGGCCCGATGGCACCGCCGTCTTCGAGCACATCTCGTTGACGGTTCCCGCTGCCGTCTGTTCGCTCGTCGGTGCCAACGGCGCGGGAAAGAGCACTCTGTTGCGTCTCGTCGCCGGAGATCTGACTCCTCAGCGCGGCAGTGTGGCGGTCCGTGGCGAAGTCGGGATGGTCGGCCAGCACCCGTACGACGATCCCGACCTGCACGTCGCCGCCGTCCTCGGCATCGACGAGATCCGTTGCGCGTTACGGCGGATCGAGGCCGGCTCCGTCGACGAGCAGGACTTCGGCATCGTCGGTGACGACTGGGACGTGGAGGACCGGGCCGCCGGACAGTTGTCCGCGCTCGGCCTACCGGCCGAGCTCGACCGGCGGATCGGCGCACTCTCCGGTGGCGAGGCCACCCTTCTCGCGATCGTCGCGCAGCTGATTCGCCGGCCCGCGATCCTCCTCCTCGACGAACCGACAAACAACCTCGACAGTGCTTCGCGCACAAGATTGTTCGACGTGATCGACAAGTTCTCGGGCACCGTGGTGGTGGTCAGCCACGACCTCGAGCTCCTCGAGCGGGTGGATGCCACCCTCGAGCTCTACCGGGGCGATATCCGGCTTTTCGGTGGTCCGTACTCGCTGTACCGCGACACCCTCGACGCCGAGCAGGAGTCGGCAGAGGCAGCGGTCGCGACCGCTGCGAACGACGTGCGCAAGCAGCGTCGCGAGATGGTCGACGCCCAGATCAAGCTCGATCGCCGTGCACGCACCGCGGCGACGGCAGAGCGGGAGAAGCGGGTGCCGAAGATCATCGCCCACCTCCGCCGAGACGCTGCCCAAGTGTCGGCCGGCAAGCTGCGCAACGCACATCGTGACGATGTCTCCACCGCGGCATCACGTCTGGACGCGGCACGCGGTGAGATCCGAGACGACCGCACGGCACGAATCACCATGCCACCGGTCGAGATCTCCTCGCGCGCACAGGTGATCGACGACGAACGGCTACGGATCGACGGCCCCGAACGTGTCGCGTTGATCGGACCAAACGGATCCGGCAAGACCACGTTGATCTCCGACCTGATCGCGACGGGACGTGTGCTGGTGCCGTGTGCGTATGTACCGCAACGAATCACGTTCCGCGACGACCGTCGATCCATCGCGGAGGCCGTGATGGACACGCACCCCGACATCCCGGTGCAGGATGTTCGCGCGCATCTCGCACGATTCCTGTTCCGCGGCGCCCGGGCAGATCGGGCATTGTGCGAACTGTCGGGCGGGGAGCGACTGCGGGTCGCGTTGGCCACCGAACTCATCGCCACCCCGACCCCGAAGCTTCTCATCCTGGACGAGCCGACCAACAACCTCGACATCGACACCATCGAAGAGCTCGCGGCCGCAGTCCACGAGTGGTCGGCCGCTTTGCTGGTGGTCTCGCACGACACCGGCTTCCTCGACCGCGTCGCGATCGACCGGACCGTCGAGGTGCCTGCGCGGTGATCAGGAGCTGTGGCCCCTCGTTTCCTGACCGCGACAAGGCGGGCGGTGGCGGGCATACTGACTGCCGATGAGCCCATCGCGTGAGGTGCCGCCGGTTCCCGTCGTCCTTGTCCACGGCCTCCGGGTGAGTGGGGCGGCGCTGCACCGCATCGCGGCGGGGATCACCGACCGGCCGGTCCGCACCCCCGACCTGCCCGGTCACGGCACCCGGTCGAACGAGACCTTCACCATCGACGCCGCCGTCACGGCGGTGGTGAACACCGTGCACGACGTCGGGGCGCCGGCGGTCGTGGCCGGGATGTCACTGGGCGGATACGTCTCGATGGCAGTGGCCGGCCGCCACCCCGAGGCAGTCGCGGGACTGGCCGCGATGTGCGCGACCACGCAGCCGAGCCGGCTCTTCGCGGCCCCGTTCCGCGCGTTCGGCGCGGCCACCGGCTTCCTCCCCCGCCAGGCTGCCGTCATCAGCAAAGGGCTCACACGGGTGGCGGTCGGCACGCGCGTCGCGGAGGACATGGAGGCAGGTGGCCTGGCGCTCCACTCGATCCGCGACGTCGTCGACGAGCTGTCGAGGTTCGATGCGCTCGCCGAGGTCGCCCGGTATCCCGGACCGATCGAGTTCATCAACGGCGGCTGGGACCAGTTCCGTCTCCACGAGCAGCGCTTCGCATCGGTCTCTCCGCATGCCCAGCTCCAGGTCATCCCCCGCGCCGCGCATCTGTTTCCGCTGATCCAGCCGAACCGGACGGCCTCCCTGATCGGTGATTTCGCCCGCCGATGTGACCAGAACCGCCCGGTGTGATCGTGCCCAGGTTTCGACTAGTCGCCACTCACTTGTGTGACCTCGCATACAATCCCTGGGGACCTGCGGTGGAGTGCACCGCAGAGAGCGATTGTCGTTGTGAGGTGTGCCGGTGAGTTGGCGTGTGTTCAGTGGTGGTCCAGCAGTCCTGATCGCCGTTGCAGTGGTTGCAATCGCGGTGACGGGCCTCGTGACCCCGCCATCTGCCCAGGCCGCGCCGGGGGCGACACCCGTGAGGTACACCAACGGGACCTACGTGGCGATGGGCGATTCCCGGGCGTCCGGGGGCTTCTTCACGCCGACGCCGGACTACTTCCTCGGTTGCAAACGGTCGGCGGCCAACTACCCGGCGATCGTGGCGTTGCTGACACGGCCCCGGCACTTCGTCGACACATCGTGTGCCGGCGCCCAGGCGCCGAACCTGTATGCCGTCGGGCAACGGACCAACGCCGGGGTCAAACCACCGCAGTTGCGCATGGTGCCGAGGGACGCCCAGGTGGTGACGGTGAGCATCGGCGGCAACGACATGCGGTGGGGTGCGATTCTGGGCAAGTGCACCACGGCCCCGCTCACCGACCGGTTCTGCCGGTCCAATCGCAGACTCGCCGGAGAGGCACGCTGGCGGATCGCCCGCATGGAGAACCGGGTGACCCCTGCTCTGCGCGCGATCCGTCAACAGGCGCCACGGGCGCAGATCATCGTCGTCGGGATCGGCGGATTCATGGGCAACCACGGCTGTTGGCCGATGGTGCCCATCAGCGATCCCGACGTCCGTTGGATGAACGAGGTCTTCAACCGGGCCGGGGATGCGCTTCGTCGCGCCACCGCCAAGGTGGGCGGCACCTTCGTCGACGCCAATCGCCGGTCGGCGGGCCATGACCCGTGCAACGTGATCGACCCGTGGTACGAGAGCGCCCTCTCCAACCGGATCGCGTACCCGTACCACATCAACCAGGCCGGCGCGATCGCCATCGCAACGATGGTGAACGGGGCGATTCTGCGCTGACCACCGATGATCGGCCCGGCGAACCGGTACCGATCATCGGTCGCCGATCAGTTGTCGCGCGTCATGACCGCGGCCGCCACGCCGCCCATCCGACGAAGACGAGGGCGACGACGAGCAGCACCGCCCCCACCCAGAGATTGGCGCCGCTGCCCACCGACATGTCGATCGGATCGGTCGATCGCTGTGTGGAGGCGGCGCCCGCCTCTGCCGCGGACGGCAGCAGCCCGGCGATCAGCAGGACGACACCGTAGATCCCCATCAGGGCACCGACGATGTTGCGGATGTCGAACAGCCGCGCGAAGGTTCGGGTCTTCTTGTCGCTCATGGTGAACGCTCCTTGGTCTGTCGGGTCAGTGGAAGACGATGTTGAGGATGATGACGAGCCCGATCACCAGGGCGCCGAGCGGCACCGGCCGCGCGATCCATGGGGTGGAGCTGTCATCGCCCTTCAACGTCGCCTTGTCGGTCAGCGAGTACACGAAGCCCTTCAGCTCGGACTCGGGCTTCGGCCGTGTCACCAACGAAACACCCACCGACACAAGGATGTCGACGATGAACGCCATCGATGCCGCGACGAAGGGCATGCCCTGCCCCGGCAGGTTGATCACGCCCGTCTCCTGCAGGATGAACACGACCACCGCCGCCGACGTACCGCTGACGAGGCCCACCCAGCCGGCGGTCGGAGTCATCCGTTTCCAGAACATGCCGAGGATGAACGTGGCGAACAACGGCGCGTTGAAGAAGCCGAACAGCGTCTGCAGGTAATCCATCAGGTTCGAGTACCCCGATGCGATGGTGGCGGTTCCGATCGCCAGCACCACCGCGGCGACCGTCGCGATCCGCCCGACCGTGATGTAGTAGTTGTCCTCGCGGTTCTTCACCACGTATTGCTGCCAGATGTCATAGCTGAACACCGTGTTGAAGGCGGAGACGTTGGCCGCCATGCCTGCCATGAAGGATGCGATGAGTCCCGCGACCGCGACGCCGAGCAGACCGTTCGGCAAGATGTCGCGCATCATGAGCAGCATGGCGTCGTTGTAGGTGATCCCGTTGCCCGAGCCGGTGTTCTTGAGGTGGATCATGTCGCCGATCGCCGCCGCGCAGATCATGCCGGGCACGACCACCACGAACGGGATGAACATCTTCGGGATGGCGCCGATGATCGGTGCGCGCCGCGCCGCCGACATCGAATCCGACGCCATGGCCCGCTGCACCTCGACGAAGTTCGTGGTCCAGTACCCGAACGACAACACGAATCCGAGGCCGAACACGATGCCGACGACCGACCAGACCGGCGACGAAAATCCGCTCAACGCCTGTCCGGGCCAGGACGACAACTGTTCGCCCACGGTCGCCGTCACCGTCCCGTCAGATGCATGGGTGTCGATCACCTTGTCCTTGAGACCGCTCCAACCGCCGACCTTGATCAGACCGATGACGGTGAGCGGAACCAGCGCGGCGAGGATCACGAAGAACTGCAACACCTCGTTGTAGATCGCCGCCGACAGACCGCCCAACGCCGTGTAGGTGAGCACCACCGCCGCTGCGACGATGAGCGAGATCCATTGTGGCCACCCGAGTACCGCGTTGATCACGGTCGCCAGCAGGAACAGGTTGACACCGGCGATGAGCACCTGGGCCACCGCGAAGCTGAGCGCGTTGACCAGATGCGCGCCGGTCCCGAACCGGCGACGCATGAACTCGGGGACGCTGCGGACCTTCGAGCCGTAGTAGAAGGGCATCATCACGAGACCCAGGAACACCATCGCCGGTACGGCGCCGATCCAGTAGTAGTGCATGGTCGCCAGACCGATCTGGGCGCCATTGGCGGACATGCCCATGATCTCGACCGCACCGAGGTTGGCCGACACGAAGGCGATACCGGTGACCCAGGCCGGCAAGCGACGGCCGGACAGGAAGAAGTCCATGCTGGTCGCGATCTGGCTGCGCGCGAGATAGCCGATCCCCAGCACGAACACGAAGTAGATGGCGATGAGGACGTAGTCCATCACCCCGGTGTTCAACCGGAGGATGGAGTCGGATGCCAGGTTCACGGCAACCCCCTTGTTGCGCTCGGCATGTCGATGACTGTCAGAAACTAACAGAAGATAACACCACGCTCGTGCGGAATTGTGACTAGATGTTCGTTTCGGTTCGTTCCTGCTAATATCTCGCCATGCTTGCAGCGGAGCGCCGGGGACACGTCCTGGCCGCCGTGGTCTCCCGGGGCGCGGTACGGGTCGCCGACCTCGCCGCCGAACTGGGTGTCTCCGAGATGACGATCCGCCGGGATCTCGATCAGCTCGAGACCGACGGGGAACTCAGCAAGGTCCACGGTGGCGCTGTCCGGATGGATGGCGAGCCGGCAGGACGCGGGCTCGAGCCGCCCTCGTCACTCAAGGCGGCCCGCGAGCCGGATGCCAAGCGCGCCATCGCAGGGGCCGCGTTGCCGATGATCGAAGACGGCATGACCGTCGCGATCGGGGCAGGCACCACGACCCTGGAGCTCGCCCGGCTGCTCCGCGGACGTGACATTGCAGTGGTCACCAACTCGGTGTCCATCTTCCAGCTGCTGACCGACCCCTCGGATTCCTACCTCGCCGCCGCGAGTGTGCAACTCACCGGCGGACAACGGACGCCGTCGGATGCCCTCGTGGGGCCGATCGCCAACTCCGCGCTGGAGCGCTACCGCACCGACCGAGCCTTCGTCGGGACGCACGGAATCGATCCGACCGCAGGATTCACCACTCCCAATCTCGGTGAGGCCGAGACGAATCGGAAGCTCCTCAGCACGGCGCGGTCGACGGTCGTCCTTGCCGACCACACCAAGTACGACGAGATCGGCGCGCATCTGTTCGCCGAATTCGACCAGATCGACCGCTTGGTGACCGACGACGGTCTGCCGACGGTCGCCCGCACCGAACTCGCCGACCTCACGGTGCTCACCATCGCCGAAGGAAGACCTCGATGACCTCACATGACACGACCGGCGATCCCGCACGGACCGACACGGTAGGTCGACGATTGCCGACGCCGCAGCAGGCGTCCCTGGCAGACGACCGGCAGATCCTCTTCTTCTCCACCGCGAAGAACCCACCGGCGCCCGGCATCGACCGTCGCGACCTGCCGCCACGCCCGGACGACTCGGCCACTCGCATCCGCCGAGACCCGCAGATCGGCGACTGGGTCATGGTCGCCCCCGCCCGGCAGGAGCGCACCTACAAACCGCCGCGACGGATGTGCCCACTGTGTCCGGATCCGTCCGGGCGCTCCAGCGAGGTCCCCGCCGACGACTATGACGTGGTGGTGTTCGAGAACCGCTTTCCGTCGTTGGCAACTGCGCACGCCGGCAGCGGGTTCGAGCTGCCCGAACGCTCCGGGGATCTCGCCGTCGAGGCGCCCGGGTACGGCCGCTGTGAAGTGGTCTGTTTCAGCAGCGATCACGAGGGTTCATTCTCCGGACTCACTCCCGAGCGCGCGCGGCTGGTGGTCGACGTCTGGTCCCAACGTACCGACGATCTGCTCGCCCGCGACGGCGTCGAAGAGGTCTTCTGCTTCGAGAACCGGGGCGAGGAGATCGGGGTGACCCTGTCACACCCGCACGGTCAGATCTACGCGTACCCGTTTCGCACGCACCGGACCGAGACCATGCTGCGCACCGCAGCCGCCCACCGAGAGGCGACCGGAACCGACCTGTTCGAGTCGATCCTCGCAGCGGAGATGAGCAGCGGGGAGCGGATTCTCGTCCAGACCGCGCACACCGTGGCCTTCGTCCCTTTCGCCGCCCGCTGGCCTGCCGAGGTCCACATCTACCCGCAGCGCCACGTCCGTCGACTCTCTGAACTCACCGACGACGAAGCCGACGATCTGGCACGTGTGTACCTGATGGTGCTGCGCGCCTACGACGCGCTCTACGGTCAACCGTTGCCCTACATCGCCTCGTGGCATCAGTACCGTGAGGATTCGGCGGAAGGCTACCTCCACGCCGAGCTCTTCTCCGTGCGGCGCAGCGCCGACAAGCTCAAGTACCTCGCCGGTTCCGAGTCGGGCCGCGACGCGTTCGTCACCGACAAGACACCCGAGGACGTGGCCGCGGACCTGCGCGAGGCGATGGCATGAGCGACAGTCGAATACGGAGTTATGCGCCCGGAAGGGTGAACCTGATCGGCGAACACACCGACTACAACCTCGGCTTCGCCTTGCCGATCGCTCTCGACCTCGGCACCACCGCAGACTTCGAGCCCGACCCCGGCACCGGCACCGTCGTCGCGGAATCGGACGGTGAGCCCGAGGTGGTCACCATCGGCCCCGACACCGCACCGGGAGACGTATCCGGTTGGGGCGCATACATCGCCGGTTGCATCTGGGCTCTCCGAACCGCGGGTCACGAGGTACCCGGCGGACGTCTCCGGATCGGGTCCACGGTTCCGGTCGGCGCGGGCCTGTCGTCGTCGGCGGCGCTCGAATGTGCTGTGCTGCTGGCGATGACCGCACATCTCGAACTTTCCCGCCACGAACTGGCGCGACTCGCGCAGCGCGCGGAGAACGACTACGCCGGAGCCCCGACGGGCCTGCTCGACCAGCTGTCGAGTCTGTTCGGACAGCAGGACACGGCCCTGCTCATCGATTTCCGGTCACTCGAGGTGGAACCTGTCCCGCTGCCGGTCGACGAGTCCGCACAGTTGCTGGTGATCGATTCCCACGCGCCCCACCGACACGCGGCAGGTGAGTACGCGGCGCGCCGGGCGTCGTGCGAGGCCGCCGCCGCCGAACTCGGCGTCGCATCGTTGCGCGAAGCGGACGACGACGCGTGGAGACGGCTGCCGGAGGGACACAACCGGGCTCGGGCCCGGCACATCCTCACCGAGAACGCGCGGGTCCTGGCGGCAACCGAAGCACTTGCCGCTGCCGACTTCGCAACGGCGGGCGAACTCATGAACGCCTCTCATGACTCGATGCGCGACGACTTCGAGATCACCACCCCGCACATCGACCTGATCGCGGCCATCGCACAGCAACTCGGCTCTCATGGCGCACGGATGACGGGCGGTGGGTTCGGCGGATCGGTGATCGCGCTCGCGCCCGCGCCCGCAGCGGAACGTATCTGTGCTGACCTGCCGAAAGCGATCACCGATGCCGGACACCCCGCCCCGACGGTCCGTCGGGTGCGGCCGGGACGTGGCGCTCATCTGCTCTGACCGGGGCTTCTCACCACGTCCAGTGTGTGGTGATCACCAGATCTCGTCCCGGTGCCACGACCCGAGGCATCGTGTTGAGTCCATCCGGCGGCCCGGACTGCGGCTCCACGCAGATCGCGAACGGCCGGTGGTCGAAGATCACCACCCATTCCGCGTCGCTGCGTATCCGTAGCCGCAACAGGTCGGGCCAGGTCAGCGCCACATCCACGCCCGAGGGCATGCCGAAGCAGTCGTCCCACGGCGGTGCCTGCGGAGCGAGTCGGGTGCCGGTCGGCAGGTAGTCGGGACCGCGTTCCTCCTGCCACGCCGGCGCGAACTCCACCGTCAGAGGGCCGGACTCGCCCGACACCGGGTACCGTCGGAACCACGGATGCCAACCCGCTTGCGCGGGAAAGGGTTCATCGGCGGCCGAGACCTGTAGCCGCATCGACAATCGCCCGGGCTCGAGCGCGAAATCCTGCGTCACCGTGCCCTGGTACGGCCACTGGGGATCCAGATGCCGAACCAGCGTCACGCTGTCTTCGACGATGGAGTCGACCTCCCACCGGTGATCGCGAACGATCCCGTGCAGGGCATGCGGAGGGTCATTGCGTTCGAACTGGTGACGACGGCCGTCGAAGTCGAGAATTCCGTCCCTCATCCGACCGCACCACGGCACCATCGGGAAGCATCCGTAGGGCTCGCCCTGTTGCAGCAGTTCGACGTCCGCGAGACGCAAGGACGTGAGGCGGCCGCCGCGCGGACTCACCCGCGCGGCGGCGCCTGACGTTCGTAGCAAGACGTCGCCGTCGGCGTCCATCACTCGACCTTTTCGGCGACCTCGAGCCACTCCGCCTCGGCCGTCTCCTTGGCGTCCACGACATCTTTCAGTTCGGCGTTGAGCGCCATCAGCTTCTCGGGATCGGTTGCCGCGTCGAGCAATTGCTCGTGCAGTTCGGTCTCACGCTTGTCGAACTGCTGGATCTGACGTTCGAGCCGGTTCATCGCCTTGCGCGCCTCCCGGTGTTCGGCGGCGCTGACCGCCGGCGCCTGGCCGGCCCCGGCCGGAGCCGAGGGGTCCGGGGCGAGAGGGAGGCCGCGTCTCGGTGCGGCAGAAGCCATCTCACGACGCCGACGCAGGTACTGTTCGATCCCGCCTGGCAGATTGGTGAGCGCGCCGTCGCCGAACAACGCCCACGTACTGTCACAGATCCGCTCGATCAGATATCTGTCGTGACTGATCACGACCAGGGTGCCCGCCCAGTTGTCGAGCAGATCCTCGAGCTGCTGAAGGGTGTCGATGTCGAGATCGTTGGTCGGCTCGTCGAGCAGCAACACGTTGGGTTCGGCCATCAACACCCGGGTCATCTGCAGTCGACGGCGTTCGCCACCGGAGAGATCGCCCACCGGCGTCCGCTGGCGGGCCGGCGTGAAGCCGAGGCGCTCGGCCAGTTGGCTGGCGGAGACTTCCTTGTCTCCCAGCACGATCCGCGTCGCAACCGCTTCCACGGCGTCGAGCAGCCGCTGGTTCTCGTCGAGGTCGTCGAGTTCTTGGCGCAACCATCCGATGGACACGGTCGTGCCCTCTTTCCGGCGCCCGGGCGATACGTCGAGTTCTCCTGCCAGCGCGCGCAACAGGGTCGTCTTGCCGGAACCGTTGACCCCCACGAGCCCGATCCGTTCACCGGGCGCCAGCCGCCAGGTCAGATCGTCGAGGAGCACATCGCCGGCCGGGGTGGCCACCCGCGCGTCCTCGAGTTCGACGACCACCCGGCCGAGCCGGCGTTTGGCGAAGGCCGAGAGCGTGACCGTGTCGCGCGGCGGCGGGACGTCGGCGATCAGGCGTTCGGCTGCCTCGATGCGATAGCGCGGTTTGGACGTTCGGGCGGGCGGCCCGCGACGCAGCCAGGCGAGTTCCTTGCGGGCGAGGTTACGTCGTCGCTCCTCCATCGTGTCGGCCAACCGAGAACGCTCGGCCCGGGCGAAGATCCAGTCGTTGTAGCCGCCCTCGTACTCGTCGACACGGCCCGAGTGGACCTCCCAGGTGCGGGTGGCGACCGTGTCGAGGAACCAACGGTCGTGCGTCACGACGATCAGGGCGCTCCGGCGTGCGATCAGATGGTCGGCCAGCCACTGGACGCCCTCGACGTCGAGGTGGTTGGTCGGCTCGTCGAGGATCAGCAGATCCGACTCGGACACCAGGGCGGTGGCGAGCCCGACACGCCGTCGCTGGCCGCCGGACAGTTCGTCGACCCGGGCGTCGAGCAACCCGTCGATACCGATTCCGTTGAGGATGCCCCGGATTCGCGGGTCGCCCGCCCATTCGTGGGTCGCCACCTCCGGTCCGCCGACGACGACCTCGGCGACGGTCGCACCCGCCGGCAACTCGCCACGCTGGGTCACCGTCGAGACGCGGACGTCGCCGGCGCGGGACACCCGACCACTGTCGGGCTCGGTGATGCCACCCAAGATCTCGAGGAGAGTCGTCTTGCCACCGCCGTTCAGGCCGACGACACCGATCCGCTGGCCTTCGTGCACCCCGAGAGACACCGATTCGAGCAAGGGTTTGATACCGAAACTCTTGCTGATGCGGTCCGCGTTGATCAGCGCGGACGGATTCGAAGGTGCCACTCGGTAAACCCTAGCAACGGGTCGTCGGCCCGCCCGCGCCGCCACCGCGAGCTCCCCTGCCCGCCGATCGGGCGCAATATCCACCGATCTTCCGCATCGCGCAACCGGGTGAAGCCGGTTCGGCATGCGGTGCGTCGTACCTCTACGCGCGGCATCGGAGCACAGTGGGCTGTCGGCCGAACACTTCGACGGTGCGTCCACCCACCGGTTCGACGGCGTGGAACTTCACTCGACTCCGGAACCGCGCGCCCACGACGAGATGCGCGACGTCACTGCGATCGCGAATGCGCTGGACTCACGCGGTGGGTACTTCGGACGCGTGGACTCGAACGATCCGGCGATACTGTGCCCGATCGGTGAGGAGGTGTGCCCGGTCGGCGGGGGTTCGGCTGGCGAAGGGCGATCGAAGTGTCGAATCGGACTGCGAGGTCGGCGTGTGTCCCCTAGCGTGTAGCCGTGATCCTTCGACGATCGATCATGACCATTTTCATCGCCTGCGCCGTCGGTCTCGTCGGCGCGATCGGTTCGGCCCCGACGGCCGTGGGGGCGCCTCAGGTGGGCCCAGACGTCTCCAGCCACCAGCATCCCGGCAATGCATCCATCAACTGGTTCGCGGTCCGTGCGTCGGGACAGCAACTCGCGATGGTGAAAGCCACCGAATCCACGTGGTACGTCAATCCGTACTTCGTCCAGGACAGCCTCGCGATGCGCGCCGCCGGTCTGGTCCGCGGCACCTACCACTACGCGGATCCGACGCGGTCCGCCGCTGAGCAGGCCGTCTTCTACGCGACGATCGTGCTCGGACAGAACGGCATCCTCGATCTCCCACCCGTACTCGATCTCGAACATTCCGGGGGTCTCGGTCCTCGTGCGCTTGCCGCTTGGGTCCGGGAGTTCTTTGCCGTACTCGAACCGCTGACCGGCCGTAAGACGATTCTCTACACCTATCCGCGATTCTGGAACACCGCGATGGGCGCCACCCGCGAGTTCGCCGACCACCCGCTCTGGATCGCCTCGTACAACGGGCGCGGAGCACCGGAGATGCCGCGCGGCGGTTGGCGTACCTGGAGGTTCTGGCAGTTCACCGACTCCGGTCGGCTGCCTGGCGTGCCGACCCGTGTCGACCTCAACCGATACAACGGGTCCATCGCACAGCTGCGCGCCTACGGCAACGCGATCAACGTCTTCGGAAGCTGACCGCCGACGGCACCTGGTGGTCGCCGGCCAGGCGGTTGTCGACACGCGAGGTCGAGGCCTCGATGGGACTCGAGGCCGGTGGCGCCAACGAAGCGAGTCGCGCTTCTCCCTCGCTGGTGATGTCGACGCTGCGTGGGACCCTGTTCCGGACGATCCAGCCGAGGTCGAAGAGCCGTTCGGTGATAGCCGTGCCGAGTGGGCCGGCGAGGTGGTGTGCCTGCTCGGTCCAGTCGACGCAGTAGCGCAGCGGACGCGATGTCGACATTAGTCGGGACTCGATGCCCCAGGCCGACAATGCCTCCGCCCCGGCCACAGAAAGCCGGTACTGATCTCCTTTCCCGGTGGAGGAGAGCCGGTCGCCGGTGACCTCGGGGTGATGGAGGCCGTCACCGCCCGTGATCCAGCCCGCACCGACGAAACGCTGAAACAGGTCGACACCTACTTGTCCGGCGAGGTGGCGGTAGCAGGTGCGGCCGGTCCGGACCGCGTGGGCGCGGGTATGGGCGCGCAGCGACGTGATCGGGGTCCGGGGCGCGAGCCTGGCGAGGGCCTCGAGGACCCCCTCGACGTCACTCGTTGCCAGGCGGTAATAGCGATGACGGCCCTGCTGCTCAACTGCCACCAGATCGTGGCGCGACAGCACGCTCAAGTGGCTGCTGATCGTCGACGCGGACACTCCCGCCTCCTCGGCGAGCCGCCCGGCCGGAAGGGCGCGTCCGTCGGCCAACGCCATCAGCACCCGCGCACGCCGGGGGTCGGCAAACGCCGAAGCGACGTCGGCGATGTCCGGCTCGCCCTGTGCCGCTCTGTTGTCGCTCATGACTCGATGCTACGAACCGAATACTTCGACACGGGCTGAAACGTCCCGAGTCAACGATCGGTGTATGGCTTCGAATCGTTCTCGCCGGCCCCTGACCCTCGCATTGTGCGGCGGCTACTTCCTCGTCCTACTGGACGTGACCGTCGTCAACGTCGCACTCCCACAGATCGGCGACGAGCTGCACGCGGGCAGCACCGGGCCGGCATGGACGGTGGACGCCTACTCAGTTCCTCTGGCAGCTCTCTTGCTGGCGTCCGGTGCGATCGGCGATCGTATCGGCCACCGTCGAGTCGTGCTGCTCGGCATGGTCGGCTTCGGCGCAGCATCCGCATTGTGTGCGCTGGCCCCCACCATCGGCGCGCTGGTCGCGGCCCGTGCGGTCCAGGGCATCGGCGCGGCCCTCATGCTGCCGGGCACGCTCGCGCTCCTCGTCGACACCAGCCCCGACGAGACGTCGAGAAACCGTCTCGTCGGAACGTGGGCCGCGGTCGGCGGTGCCGCTCTCCCTGCCGGCCCGGTCGTCGGCGGACTCCTGGTTCAGGCCGCAGGATGGCGCGCGGTGTTCTGGCCCTCGGTCCCGGTGATCGCGGCGGCGCTCGTACCGGTCATCCGGCTTCGACGCACCGACCCGCGATCGAAGCGGAAGCAGAGCGTGAAATGGATAGGCGCCGCGCTGCTGGTGACCACTTTGACCTGTGTGGTCACCGCGATCATCCAGGCCCCGAGTTCACTCATCCCCACCGTGATCCTCACGGCTATGGCAGTCTGCGCGCTGCTCGCCTTCCGCCTTGCCGAGCGGCGCGCGACGCACCCGCTCCTGCCCGTGCCCCGACCTGCCCGCGGCATGCTCGGACTGGCGTCGCTCGCCGCAGGCCTGATGAACCTGTGCGCCCTGGGCGGGTTGTTCCTGCTGACTCAGGTCTTCCAAGACGTGGATCGGCTGAACCCGCTGGTCGCAGGACTGCTCACGCTCCCCGCGATGCTGCCGTTACCGCTGCTCGGGGCGCCGGCCGGGCGGCTCGCCACCCGCATCGGCGTATGGCCCGCGAGCGCAATCGGTGCGGTCATCGCCGGTGCTGGGATGACAGGCATCGCCGCCACCCTCATGAGCACCGGAAACGGATACATCGCTCTGATCCTCTATCTGACCTTGTGGGGCGCCGGGCTGGGCGTGCTCACGCCCGCGATCGTCGCGGCGGCCCTGAAAGTGACACCGGAGACACCGGGCCTGGCCTCCGGCGCCGGCAACACGGCCCGCCAGACCGGCGGCGCGCTGGGCATCGCGATCGTCGCCGCCATTGCTGGATCGGCCGAGTCCATGGGCTTCGCGCCGCGATCGGCCGGATTGTTCGTCACTGCTGGTGCCGTCTTCGTGCTCGTCGGCGTGCTCTGCTCTGGAGTCGCGCTGAGCGACCGCCACCGTCGCACATCATGAGTGGCCCGCCCCACGGACCGCGTTCGAGATCGACGAGGACGGAATCCAGATCGGTCGCCGCGCCGGCACACCGCATCTCGCAGCGCTCGGCCGCAGCCATCGACGACCACCCCGCCTCGCCTATACCGAAACTCTCCCCGACGAGAAGGCCGCCCCGCCGGCGTGAGCCACGCGTTGGCCTCCTACACCTAGTCGGTCAGGACGCGTGCGCCGGGCACCGGCCCGCTGGCGGTCCGCACGGCCCGCGCGACACCGGCCCCCGAGAGTTCGGCCGCGACGTCGACCGCCGAATCCTCGTCGGCACAGAGGAAGACGCACGTCGGTCCGGAGCCGGAGACGATCCCGTTCAAGGCGCCGGCATCGACGCCGGCGCGCAGGGTACGGCGCAGGGCCGGTTGCAGACTCAGCGCAGCGGGCTGAAGGTCGTTGCGCAGCAACGGCGCGACCACGCGGGGTCGCCGGAGGTCAGCGCAGCCATCAACTCATCCGGACGCTCGACGACCACATCGGAATCAGATCGGCTCTCCCGCAACCGATCCAGCTCGCGGTACACGGCAGGCGTGGACAGCCCGGTTTTCGACATCGCCAGCACCCAGTGGAATTCCCCGCGCGCCAGGATCGGCATCAGTTGCTCACCGCGACCGGTACCGAGCGCCGTCCCGCCGTGGAGGGCGAACGGCACGTCGCTGCCCAGCCCGGCCCCGATCTCCGACAGTTCGGAGCGGTCGAGGTCGAGGCCCCACAGCTTGTCGGCGCCGACCAGAGCACCCGCGGCGTCGGCACTGCCGCCGGCCATCCCACCGGCGACCGGGATGCGCTTTGTCACGTCGATCGCGACCTTCGGTGTCCGTCCGGCCCGCCGCGCCACCTCGGCAACCGCCAGCGCGGCCAGATTGGTGCCGTCGGCGGGTACGTCGGCCGCACCTTCACCGGTGGTGGCGACGCGGAGTTCGGTGGCCGGGCTCAGCCGTACGTCGTCGCAGAGCGACAGGGCCTGGAAGACGGTGACGAGGTCGTGATAGCCGTCGTCGCGGAGCGGGCCGACACCGAGGTACAGGTTGACCTTGGCCGGGACACGCACGGTGACCGCTTCGGACACCACCGACAACGAGGCTCGAGACACAGGTAACCAGCTTAACGGACGCGCAGGCCGCCGGGCGGACGCGACTCGTGGCGCTCGTGGCGGGGACCCGCGGTCACTCGACCGACGCCAGTCGGACGAAGTCGTCGACGTCGAGACGTTCGCCGCGCAATCCCGGGTCGATACCGGCCGCACGCAGTCGACGTTCGGCCTCGGGCGCGCTGCCCGCCCAGGTCGCCAGCGCTGACCGCAAGGTCTTCCGGCGCTGCGCGAACGCCGCATCGACGACCGCGAACACGGTCGCGCGGAGCGCCGCGTCGTCGGGGTAGGTGTCGGTGCGCTCGATGCGTACCAGACCGGACTCGACCTTGGGCTCGGGCCAGAACACGTTGCGCCCGACCGCACCCGCGCGGGTGACCGTGCCGTGGTAACGCGCCTTGACGCTCGGCACGCCGTAGACGCGCGTTCCGGGTCCGGCGGCGAGACGATCGGCGACCTCGGCCTGGACCATCACCAAAGCCGTTGTGATACTGGGGAATTCGGCCAGAAGGTGCAACAGTACCGGCACCGCGACGTTGTAGGGCAGGTTGGCGACGAGCGCGGTCGGGGCGGACGGGAGATCGTCCCGCACGACCGACATCGCGTCCGCGGTGATCACCTCGAAGGATTCCGCCTGCGCGGGTGCGTACTCCGCGATGGTGGCGGGAAGCCGGCCGGCAAGCGTCGGGTCGATCTCGACCGCGCTCACGCGACCGGCGACACCCAACAGCGCCAGCGTCAGCGACCCGAGGCCTGGGCCCACTTCGAGGACGGTGTCGTCGGCGCCGACGCCCGATGCGGCGACGATGCGTCGCACCGTGTTGGCGTCGTGGACGAAGTTCTGGCCCAGGGTCTTGGTGGGCCGGATGTCGAGTTCGGCCGCGAGCCGACGGATCTGTGCGGGCCCGAGCAGCCGCGGCGGGTCGTCGGTCAGTTCAGGCCCAGCTTCGAGGAGCAGGACGGCCAGGCGCCCCACCCCTGTGCGGCCTGGGTCTTCGACGCGACGGCGATCTGCTCCTCGCGCGTCGCGAGATCGGCACGCGGCGCGTACTCGAGACCGCCCCATCGCTCCCAGGTGTTCTGGTCGAACTGAACGCCGCCATAGAAACCGTTGCCGCTGTTGATCGCCCAGTTGCCGGTGGCCTCACATTGCGCGAGCTGGTCCCACACGGAGCCATCCGGCACCGCAGGCGCTCCCTCCTTGGTCCCGATCTTCACGGTGGCCGCGAGGGGGCGGTCAGGATCTCGGAGTCGACCTTGTCACGCTTGACCACCTTGCCGTTGACCATGGTCAGCTTGTAGGTGACCTTCTGCTCACCCGGCTTGCCACGCTTGAGGACGACCTTTTCGTCGCGGATCAGCGTCGGGTCTTCCTTCTTGACCTCGGGCGGCGCGACGTGCTCGGTCACGGTGGAATCCATGGTGCGGATGCGGGTGACCTTGATCTTCATGTTCGCGGTGACCGGTGTATCCGCCGCCGGGACGACCTTGTCGTCGCCGGCGAGCGGCTTGCCGGTCTCGGCGAGCAGGTCGCCGACGGTCTTCGCGGCGACGACAGGCTTGTAGCTGATCGAGCCGTCGGTGAGATTGACCCGCTTGGGCATGGTGACGTCGATGACGCCGCCGTGGACGGGTAGTGCGCCCGCCCGCGGGAAGTTGGTGTCGTTGGCACCCGTGGCCAGACCCTGATCGGCGAGCAGCTGCGGAACGCTGGAGGCCGTGGTCTGGATCTCCTTGCGCGCCCCGTCGACCTCGAGCGTGACGGTCTTCGCACGGTTCAGCGTGATGGTCTGTCCGTCGCTGACCCCGGAACCGAGGCCGGGGACCACATGATCACCTGCGGCGGGCTCGTAGCCCGCCGACCGCAGCACCGAGTCCACCGACATCGACATGGTGGAGACATTCTTCACCTGCCCGTCGACGTTGATCTTCACGTCTTTGTGCATGGCGATACCCATGACACCACCCGCGGTGAGCGTGGCCAGCACTGCGCCGACGGCGACACGTGCACGGGTGGACTGTGAGTGATTGATACGCGCGAGAACAGACAAGATGAACATCCTGGTTGGGGACAACTACGTCCTCACTGCACAAGCGACTCAAACCCCCGGACCCCCTGGCCCACCCGTTCGAAATCGCTGCCCATGGCAGCGGGATCACAATACGATAACGAACAGGTGCTATTACTGCAAAGGCAACCGGTACACCCGGCGCGCGTTGGCGCCGAGTATCCGGGCCATCTCCACCTCGTCGACGTCACGGACGCGCGCCAGCGCCCGGGCCGTGTACGGCAGGCAGTACGACTGATTTGGCTGGCCACGGTAGGGATGGGGCGTCAGGAAGGGTGCATCGGTCTCGACGAGGATCTGATCGTCGGGCACGATCTCGGCCGCGGCGCGCAATTCATCGGCGTTGGCGAAACTCACGGTGCCCGCGAAGCTGAGTATGAAGCCGCGGTCGACACATTCCCGTGCAACATTCAGGTCACCGGAGAAGCAGTGCATGATCACGGACTCAGGCGCACCCTCGGCGGTCAAGATGTCGAGCAGATCCCGATCGGCCTCACGATTGTGGATCATCAACGGCTTGCCGACCCGCTTGGCCAGATCGATGTGCCACCGGAACGCCTCGGCCTGTTCCATCGGGTTCGCGCACGAGTCCGACTTGCCTGGCCAGTAGTAGTCCAGGCCGGTCTCCCCCACCGCCACCACCCTCGGGTCGGCGACCATCTGTTCGAGTTCGGCCTTCGCACCGTCGTCGAGCTCGGCCGCATGCGTGGGATGTAATGCCACGGCCGCGAACGCCCGATCGTCCCAGTGCGCGGCATCCATCGCCCACCGGGCATCGACCATGTCGTCGGCAACGGTCACCACCTGGTGCACACCGACGCTCTCGGCATGGTCGAGGATCGCGGCGACGGCCGCCGGGTCACGCCCGCCGCAGGCAGCCAGGTGGGTGTGGGCGTCGACAAGACCCGGCAACGGCGTCGGGTCGGGGGGCGGTTCTCGCCGCCGACGCTTGCGCGCCGCCTTGTTGCTCTCGGTCTCGGCCTCTGCGTTCGCCGGCGTCTGACTCACAGCACCACTGTGCCAGCGATGACCGTGGTGGTCGCACCCCCCACCCAGATGTCGGTCCCGTCGTCGGTGACGTGCACCCGTCCCGCACGATCGAGCGCCGTCCCCTGGGCGGCGACATAGGAGGCGGGCGCACGGCCGTCGCGCCGCAGCCACACGGCGATACCGGCGTTCAGGCTGCCGGTCACCGGGTCCTCGGCGACCCCTTGGCCCGGAGCGAACGCGCGAACCTCGAATCCGACCTCCGGTTCGCCCGGCAAGCCGGAGGCGTAGGCCCCGACGATTCCCACCTCGTGCGTACCGAGGGCGGCCATGTCCGGCTCGACCTCGACGACCAGCTCACCCGAAGACAGCATCAGCGCCATCCAGTCGGGCCCATTGGCGACCCACTGCGCATCGACGACGTCGGCCGACGCGAGGCCCAGCGCCGCGGTCACCTCGGCGACCAGGTCGGCGTCCACGGGGCCGGACCGACGCAGGGGTGGCGCCGCGAACGCGAGGCGGGCGGGCGCCGGACCGGCGCTGTCGGATCCGTTCCCCTCGCGCCGGATCGGGACCAGGCCGACCCCGCACTCCTGAATGATCTGATCTCCGGCGGGCTCCCCGCCCGACTCCAGCCAGGCGTGGGCCGATCCCAGTGTCGGGTGTCCTGCGAAAGGCAACTCGCCGGCCGGGGTGAAGATCCGCAGCCGATAGTCGGCACCGGGGCTCTCCGGCGGTAGCAAGAAGGTGGTCTCCGACAGATTCGTCCACCGCGCGAAGGCGGCCATCTGGTCATCGGTCAGTCCATCGGCATCGACGACGACGGCAACCGGGTTGCCCGCGACGGGGCTCGAGGCGAAGACATCCACTTGGGCGAATCGACGGGTCATACGTCCATCTTGACCACGGGTGTGCCGATGGCCAACCACATTTCGCGCCGCGCGCGCCCCGGGCTCGTCGTCGACGACGACACGAACCTCTCGCATGGCGCGCCAGTCACCGCTCGGACAGGTAGCGTTCCAACCGTGTTGGGATTGCCAGATGCCATGACGGTCGCGCTGTTCGACCTCGACGGAGTGTTGACCTCCACTGCCGTCCTGCACCGCAATGCGTGGAAGCAGGCGTTCGACGCGTTCCTGTCCGAACGCGATCCCGACGGTTTCGCCGAGTTCACCGAACAGGATTATCTCGACTACGTCGACGGCCGGCGCCGGGAGGACGGCGTGCGAGCTTTTCTGCATTCCCGCCAGATCGACGATGTGCCTGCCGAGACGCTGGCCGCCATCGGTGAGGGCAAGAACAAGCTCTTCACCGCGACGTTGGAGCGGGACGGGGTCGATCCCTACCCTGGGTCGGTGCGCTACCTGGAAGCGGCGCGGCAGGCCGGACTACGCATTGCCGTCGTCACGTCATCGAAGAACGGAGCAGCCGTGCTGGATGCCGCAGGCCTCAGCGAATTCGTGGAGGTGCGGGTGGACGGAGTCGAGACCGCGTCACGGGGATTGCCCGGGAAGCCGGCGCCGGACTCGTTTCTCCTCGGTGCCGAACTGATGGGTGTCACGCCCGCGGAGGCCGTGGTCTTCGAAGACGCGATCTCCGGTGTGGAGGCCGCGGTGGCCGGCGAGTTCGGCTACGTGGTGGCCATCGACAGGGTCGGTGGCGGACAGGCAGACGCGATGCGGGCGGCCGGCGCCGACGTCGTCGTCGAAGATCTCGACGAATTGCTCCCCGCATGAACCCGGGAGCGATTGAACACGGTTTCGACGTCCACCCGTGGCAGCTGCGCTGGCGCGGCATCGACGTCGACGTCCTCGGCCGGACCGAGACGCTGTTCGCCCTGTCGAACGGACACATCGGTCTCCGTGGGACGTTCGAGGAGGGCGAGCCGGTCGATCACCCCGGCACCTACCTGAACGGCTTCTACGAGTTGCGCGGTCTCCCGTATGCCGAAAGTGGTTACGGATACCCGGAATCCGGGCAGACCGTGGTGAACGTGACCGACGGCAAGATCATCCGGCTGCTCGTCGAGGACGAGCCGATGGATCTGCGTTACGGCCGCACCGAGGAGCATGAGCGCATCCTCGATTTCCGCACGGGCACCCTACGACGGAACACCCTGTGGACCTCCCCGACGGGCCGCACGGTCCGTATCCGGTCCGAGCGGCTGGTGTCCTTCACCAAACGGACCATCGCCGCCATCCACTACGAGGTGGAGCCGATCGGCGAGGACATGAAGCTCGTGCTGCAGTCGGACCTGCTCGCCAACGAACCGGTCCCGGCCCCGGGGAACGATCCGCGTCTGGCCGCCGCACTCGACCAGCCGCTCGTCTCCGACCTCGCCGCCTGCCGCAACTACTGGGGAATGCTGGTCCACCACACCAAGCGGTCAGGTCTGCACGTGGCGGCCGGGATGGACCACGAGATCGATTTCCCCGACAAGGCCGACGCCTTCATCCGTGCCGACTCGGACCTGGCCCGGCTCACCGTCGCCGCGAACGTGCCGCAGGGCACCAAGATCTCACTTACGAAGTTCATGGGGTACGGCTGGTCGGCGCGCCGATCGGTGCCCGCGCTGCGCGCTCAGGTCGATGCCGCCCTCGCGATGGCGATGGAAACCGGTTGGGAGGCACTGAAGGCCGACCAGATCAACTACCTCGAGGACTTCTGGCGCGACGCCGACGTGGAACTCGACGGCGATCCCGAATTGCAGCAGGCCGTGCGGTTCGCGCTGTTCCACGTTCTCCAGGCGGGCGCACGCGGACAGTCCCGTGCCATCCCTGCCAAGGGCCTCACCGGCCCCGGATACGACGGCCACACCTTCTGGGACACCGAGAGTTTCATCCTCCCGATGCTCACGTACACGGCCCCGGCGGCCGCCGGGGAAGAACTTCGTTGGCGCCACGCCACGATGGACAAGGCCAAGAGTCGAGCGGCCGAGCTCGGCCAGCGCGGTGCCATGTTCCCGTGGCGATCGATCAACGGCGACGAGTGTTCCGGCTACTGGCCCGCGGGCACGGCCGGCGTCCACGTCAGCGCCGACATCGCGAATGCGACTGCCAGGTACCTGCGGGCGACCGACGACGAGAAGTTCGAGACCGAGTGCGGTGTGGAGCTGCTCGTGGAGACCGCCCGTCTGTTCGCGGGCCTCGGCCACCATGACGTCAACGGCAAGTTCCGCATCGACGGCGTCACGGGTCCCGACGAGTACACCGCCGTGGTGAACAACAACGTGTTCACCAATCTCGCTGCGCAGCAGAATCTTCGGGATGCAGTGGCCGCCGTGCATCGTCGGCCCGACGTCGCGCGCGATCTCGGCGTGACCGTCGCCGAGGCCGCCCACTGGGAATCGTGTGCCGACGACATGTCGATCCCGTTCGACAAGGACCTCGGGGTGCACCAGCAATGCGAGTCGTTCACACTGCTCGGCGCATGGGATTTCGAATCCTCGGTGGGCAAGTACCCGCTGCTGCTGAACTATCCCTACTACGACCTCTATCGCAAGCAGGTGGTGAAGCAGGCCGACCTCGTCTTCGCCATGTACAACTTCGGGTCGTCGTTCACCCAGGAGCAGAAGCTCCGCAACTTCGACTACTACTACCCGATCACGGTGCGCGACTCGTCGCTGTCGGCCTGCTGCGAAGCGGTGGTCGCGGCCGAGGTCGGATATCTGGATCTGTCCTACGACCTGATGTGTGAATCGGTGTTCACCGACCTGCACGACCTGCACAACAACGTCTCGAGCGGTCTGCACATCGCCGCCCTGGCGGGTGCCTGGACGGACTGCGTCGCGGGCTTTGGCGGCATGCGCGATTTCGGCGGGAAGATCACGTTCGCGCCGCGCCTGCCGAACCGGTTGTCCTACCTCTCGTTCCGGATGTCGGTCCGCGGTTCGAAGATCGTGGTGGCCATCGACCGGGAGACGGCGACCTACCGGCTGCTCTCGGGCCCGCCGATCGATCTCGCCCACCACGGGGAGAAGTTCACCCTCGACTCGGCACCCGTGAGCAAACCCATCCCGGAACTGATCCGTCGGGAGGCGCCGAAGGCTCCCCCGGGTTGCGAGCCCTACCGCCGCATGGAGTGACCACCCCGCGCGCTCGCCGTCGGGGCGAGCAGCGGGCGGGGCGGAAGGCGGGCGGGAAGCAAACCCAAGTATTCTGGCGACACCATGACCGACGATCCGACCCGCACCGAATCCGCTGTTCACGCCTCGCACGGCGGCGGCGAACCGTACTACATCACCACCGCGATCGCCTATCCCAACGGGCTGCCGCACATCGGTCACGCCTACGAGTACATCTCGGCCGACGCGTTGGCACGGTTCAAACGCCTCGACGGCTACGACGTCCGCTTCCTCACCGGGACCGACGTCCACGGGCAGAAGATGCAGCAGACGGCGGAGGCAGAGGGTGTCCCGACCGCCGATCTGGCCGGGCGCAACTCCGATCGGTTCCAGAGGCTGCAGGAACGGCTGGGTTCCAGCTTCGACCGTTTCATCCGCACCAGCGACGCCGATCACAAGCGCGCCTCCGAGGCCATCTGGCAGCGCATGGCCGATGCCGGTGACATCTATCTGGACACGTACTCGGGCTGGTACGACGTCCGCGACGAGACCTTCTACGCCGAATCCGACACCACCGTCGACGAGAGCGGCAACCGTATCGCGACCGAGAGCGGTCACGTGGTGACCTGGACCGAGGAGGAGACCTACTTCTTCCGGCTCTCCGCCTACCAGGATCGGCTCCTCGAGCTCTACGAGACACATCCCGAGTACGTGGGCCCGGACGTCCGCCGCAACGAGGTCGTCAGCTTCGTCAAGGGCGGGCTCACCGACCTGTCGATCTCCCGCACGACCTTCGACTGGGGTGTGCCGGTGCCCGGTCACCCCGACCACGTCATGTATGTGTGGGTCGACGCCCTCACCAACTACCTGACGGGTCTGGGTTTCCCCGACGACACCGCGACACTCGATCGGTACTGGCCCGCCGATCTGCACATCATCGGCAAGGACATCATCCGGTTCCACTGCGTCTACTGGCCCGCTTTTCTGATGAGCGCCGGGATCGAACTCCCGAAACGTGTTTTCGCCCACGGCTTTTTGTTCAACAAGGGCGAGAAGATGAGCAAGTCGGTCGGCAACGTCGTCGATCCACACAACCTGATCGACGAGTTCGGACTCGATCCGGTGCGCTACTTCTTCCTGCGCGAGGTCTCCTACGGCCAGGACGGCTCGTATTCGACCGAGGCGATCATCAGTCGGATCAACGCCGACCTCGCCAACGAGTTCGGGAACCTCGCCCAGCGCAGCCTGTCGATGATCGGCAAGTACTTCGACGGCATGGTCCCGGCCCCCGGCCCGTACACCACCGACGACACCGCGCTGCTCGACAAGGCGGCGGGCCTGCTCCCCCGCGTCCGCGACCACTTCGACGTCCAGGCGATCCACCTCGGCATCGAGGCGTTGTGGTCGGTCCTCGCCGAGACCAACCGCTACATCTCCTCCCAGGAGCCGTGGAAGCTGGCCAAGACCGACCTCGACCGCACCGCGACGGTGCTCTATGTCTGCGCCGAGGTGGTCCGCATCGTCGCGCTGCTGGCCCAGCCCGTGATGCCCGAATCGACGAACCGCCTGCTCGATCTGCTCGCGGTCGCCCCCGGCAACCGCCAGTTCACCGCCGTCGAGGAGCATCTCGTCGCAGGGACCGCGTTGCCCAAGCCCACGCCGATCTTCCCCCGCCACGAGGCGTGACCGCGCCGGCGCTCGATGTCTTGCGTGCGCTGCACGCGCACACTCGCGCGTCCGGGCTGCCGCCACCGGCAGCGCTGATCGGCGACTGGTGGGATGCTGATGCCGTCATCGCGCCATCGGTCGATCTCCGGCCGGGATTCGCACCGCCCGACGACCCCGATCTGTACTGGTTCGGCTACCTGGGATTTCCGGTGCGTGCCGCCGACTCATCGCTGCCGCCCGTGGTCGGTGGACTCACCGATGAAGTACTGATCCTTCGTGACGGCCGTTGGCACCACGAGAGTGTGCACGGAAGTGCCTGTGCCCCATGGATCGAGCGGGCACTCTCCGAGCCGGCCCACACCGCCGAACACGGGTGGACGGCGAAGTGGACCGCCCCCGAACGCGGTCCGCACCTCGCGGCGATCGACCGGTGTCTCGAGGCGATCCGTGCCGGCGAGGTCTACCAGGCCTGCGTGTGCACCCGTTTCACCGGGACCGTCGAGGGCGACCCGCTGGAGTTCTTCGCGACGATCACCGGAACCACTCTCCCGGCGAAATCCGCCTATCTCCACGGTGATTGGGGAACGGTGACGAGCTTTTCTCCGGAGACTTTCTTACGCCGGACCGGCAACCTCGTCTCCTCATCGCCGATCAAGGGGACGGTACCGGCGGATGCGGTGCCGGAATCGTTGTCGGCCTCGGCGAAGGATGTCGCCGAGAATGTGATGATCGTCGACCTGGTGCGCAACGACCTCGGTCGCCTCGCCGTCACCGGCACGGTCCGGGTGGCGGACCTGCTCTCGGTGGTACCCGCGCCCGGAGTGTGGCACCTGGTGTCCCGGGTGGAGGCCATCGTCGACCCGGCGGTCGGGACGAACGAGTTGTTGCGCGCCACGTTCCCTCCTGCGTCGGTCACCGGCACACCGAAGATCCGAGCGGCAGAACTGCTCGCCGGGTGGGAGTCGTCGCCGCGGGGCGTCTACTGCGGGGCGATCGGCATGGCCGGGCCCGGACACGCACTCGACCTCAACGTGGCGATCCGCACCGTCACCATGACACCGGACGGCACCGCCGGCCTCGGGGTGGGCGGCGGCATCACCATCGATTCCGATCCCGCTCGCGAATGGCAGGAATGCCTGGACAAGGCGGCCAGCATCGTGGAGGCCACGGGGACGACCGGCCACTGAGTCCGATATCGGCGGACTCGGCGTCGCCGACCGTTCGGCGCAGCGAGACACACGCTCGTCGTGGATCAGGCGCCGCCCGACGAATAGTCCCCCATATCGGCCGATAACATGACAGGTACCCGTTCGCAGGTTGGCATCTGGGGTAGAGTCGGACTATGCGCCGATCCATACTGCCGGGTACGGAGATTGCGGGCGACGCCGCAAGCCCTGGTGACCGGGCCGGATCCGACGTCACCCGCGATCTCCCGGTGCCCACGGCTCGCAAAGAAGTCCTCGCGTCGTGGCAGCGTGCCATCGACACCGGGGCCGACGCCGGCAAACACGCCCCACGACATCTGCCGTCCGGCGAGGTCCACGAACGGCGACATGGCAACGCACTCGGTGACAGCGCGGACCGCATGCAGCGGGTGTTCGCCGAGACCGGTGACGACCCGGAGCTGCTCATGGGTGTCTTTGACGCCGATGGTGTTCTGCTGTGGCGAGGCGGAACCTCGCGATGGTTGCGGGTCGCCGATCACCTCGAGCTCGTGGAGGGCAGCCGGTGGGACGAGGAATCCACCGCGACCACGGCGGTGGGCCTGGTCATGTCCGATCACCGGTCCATCCGGGTGGTCGGCCAAGAACACTTCAACCACGCCCTGCACGCGCTCTATTGCGCTGCCGCCCCGATACACGACCCGCGCACCGGAGACCTGACCGGAATCGTGTCTCTCGCCGGGCCGGTCGACGGCCTCCAGCCTTCGTCGACGGCTTTCGCGGCCAGCATGGCCGCGCTCGGCGAGCACGAGATCGCAGGCGCACATGCGCGATCTCTCGCCGAACTGCGCAAGCACGCCGGAGCGCGGCTGACCGGCATCCGAGGTCCGGCACTGCTGGTGGACCGCGACGGCTGGGTGGCCGACAGCCACGGGTGTACGGCGCCCGCCGCGGTGGCGGCGCCGATGGAGGACACCCACCAATTCGTTCCCGGGATCGGAACCTGTGTCGCCCAGCCGGTCGGCTGTGGTTGGCTCCTGCGACGCGTCGGCCCAGCGAATCCCGTTGTCGCCGAACTCGACCTGCGCGGCGAACCGACGTTGACCGTGGCCGGCGACGGCGATGACTGGCAGACCGTCCTGACCCGCAGGCACGCCCAGATCCTGCTCCTGCTGTCCGAGGCGTCGGAGTCCGGCCTCACCTCGGCCCGGTTGAGCAGACTGATCTTCGGCGATTCCGGCCATGTCGTGACGGTTCGCGCGGAGATGTCACGCCTGCGGCGCGCGGTCGGTGCGTTGCTCACCAGCCGGCCCTATCGGCTCGCTCCCGGCGTGACGCTCCACGTCTCCGAGAACGGATCTCCCGCCGAATCAGGCGAGGCCTGGCTCACGACTCCTGGCGGCGTGCCAGAACGGCCTGATACAGCTCACGCCGGGAAGCACCGCCGCCTCGCGTGACCTCCTGACACGCGTCCTTGAGGCGGGTGCCATCGGCCACCAGCGCTTCGACCTCCTCGACCAGGTCGGCCATGTCTCGGACCCGCGGCGTCCCGCCCGCGACAACCACGGTGATCTCACCCTTCACACCGTCGGCCGCCCAGTCGGCGAGCTCCGCGAGCGTTCCGCGGCGCACCTCCTCGTAGGTCTTGGTGAGTTCGCGGCACACCGCCGCACGGCGTTCTCCCCCGAGGACATCGGCGGCGTCCACGAGAGTGTCCGCGAGGCGGTGCGGCGACTCGAAGAAGACAGTGGTGCGCGGCTGGTCGAGCAGCGTCGTCAACCACTCCCGACGAGCACCGACACGCCGCGGGGCGAAACCGTCGAAGCAGAACCGCTCCGACGGCAACGCAGACACGGCGAGCGCCGTGGTCACCGCCGACGGTCCCGGCAGACAGGTGACACGCAGTCCTGCGTCGGCGCATGCGGCGACGAGCTTGAAGCCCGGATCGCTCACCGAGGGCATCCCCGCATCGGTGATCAGCAGCACCGTCGAACCGGCGGCGATCGCGTCCACCAACGCCGGTGTGCGAGCCGCTTCGACCTGGTCGTAATAGCTCACCAGGCTGCCACCGATCGCGACGTCGAGTGCGGACGCGAGATTGCGGGCACGGCGGGTGTCCTCGGCGGCCACGATGTCGGCCGTGGCGAGGGCTGCACGCAGCCGCGGTGACGCATCACCGGCCTGGCCCATCGGCGTGGCCGCCAGTACGAGCCGACCGGCCTCGTCGTCTGCATGGCCTTCGGATCTGTCGACGGCTTCCCGGGAGTTCATCATCTGACAGCTTACGAGTGACCACTACGATCGGACGGGTGACCAACGCCGCCATCCTCGATCGAGGTCCCGCCGGGGATCGCGGCCCATCCGCCGATCATGGACGCGCCGAGGATCTGGGCACCCGGCCGGGACCCGAGATCCCGACTCCGCTGTTCGGCGCCCCCGACCGTCGGCGCGGTCTCGTCGTCGGCCTCGTCATCGCCGCAATCGCCGCGGTGACCCGACTCTGGGGTCTGACACATCCCACCGACCAGGGCACCCCGGTCTTCGACGAAAAGCACTACGTCCCGCAGGGCTGGCAGGTACTGACCGGCGGAAATTGGATCGAGGACAACCCGGCCTATGGGCTCGTGGTGCACCCACCGGTGGGCAAATGGCTGCTGGCGGCCGGCGAGTCGGTCTTCGGCTACGGCCCCGTCGGCTGGCGGATCGCGCCGGCGATCGCCGGGATCGCGATCATCGTGATGATCTATTGCGTGGTCCGGCGCATGGCGCGCTCCACCCTGGTCGGCGCCATCGCCGGCCTCTTCGCGATCTGCGACAGCGTTCTGTTCGTCCAGGCCCGCATGGGCATGCTCGACATCTTCCAGGCGGTCTTCGTCGTCGCCGCCTTCACCGCGCTCATCGCCGACCGCGATCAGGTGCGGGCACGGATGCATCGCGTCTGGGTCGAGGGCCGGATGGGTGACAGTGATCACGGCCCCCGGTTCGGGTTCCGCTGGTATCGCTTCACCGCCGGCGTGATGCTCGGGCTGGCATGTGGCACAAAGTGGTCGGGCATCTATTTCGTGGTCTTCTTCGCCCTGCTCGCCATCGGTTTCGACGTCGCGGCCCGCAAGGCGTATCACGTCCGTCGTCCGTGGCTCGGCGTGCTGCGCCGCGACCTGATCCCGTCCGGCCTGAGTCTCGCCGTGATGCCGGTGCTCATCTATCTCGCCACGTTCATCCCCTGGTTCAACAGCGAGACCGCCGTGTACCGCTACGAGGTCGGCAACCAGATCGGCGTCGACGGACCCTTCGCATGGGTTCCGGGCGCGTGGCGTTCGCTGTGGTTCTACGAGGCGGGCATCCTGCAATTCCATGCGGGCCTGACCAATTCCGCGGGCAACCATCACCCGTGGGAATCGAAGCCCTGGACGTGGCCGATGAGCCTGCGGCCCATGCTCTACGCCATCGAGAACGGACCCGATCAGTGCGGCGGCGGTGAATGCATCCGCGCGCAGATGCTGATCGGTTCACCGGCGCTGTGGTGGCTGGCGCTGCCGATGCTCGCCTGGGGCCTGTGGCGCTTCCTGGTCCGCCGGGACTGGCGCTACGCCGCGGTGATCACCGGGTATGCCGCGGGTTACCTGCCCTGGTTCACCGACCTCGACCGCCAGATGTACTTCTTCTACGCAACCGTGATGGCGCCCTTCCTGGTGATGGGGCTGGCCCTGTGCACCGGCGACCTGTTGCGGGCCGCGACCGCGACGGCGAGAGCGCGCCCGGAAAAGCGCACTCTCGCAATCCTCGTCGTGGCGATCTACATCGGGCTCGTGGTGGCCAACTTCATCTGGTTGTGGCCGATCCTCACGGCAAGTGCGATCTCCCCGGCTCAGTGGCATCAGCAGATCTGGCTTCCGAGCTGGGGCTGATCGGCTCCTCGACGACCACCGGTTGTTCGACGTAACCGCCGACGGCGGAGAACTCGCTCGTCGCGATCTCGGTGGCCTGCTGCCGGATGTGCTCGTCGATCTCCTCGCGCAACTCCATCCGCGCAACGATCAGCGGATCGCGGCGCAGATCACGGAACAGCGCGAAACACATCAGGATCATCACCACCACGAACGGCAGCGCAGCGATGATCGCCATCTGCTGCAACCCGGTCAGTCCGTCGTCGCCGCTGATGGCCAGGAGCAGGGCGGCCACGGAACCGGTGGACACACCCCAGAAGACGGTCAGCCATCTCGGTGGATCGTGGGCCCCGCGATGGCTGAGCGAACCCATCACGATCGATGCGGAGTCGGCGCCCGACACGAAGAAGATCGCCACCAGCAACATGACGAGCGCGGAGGCGACCGCGGTCCACGGAAGATTGCCCAACACATCGAACAGCGTGGCCTCGCTGTCGTCCACCGGCAGGTTCAGTCCGTCTGTCTCCTGTCGTATCGCGGTGCCGCCGAAGATGCAGAACCAGACCAGCGACACGGTGGTCGGCACCACCATCACACCGATCACGAACTCGCGGATGGTGCGACCCTTGCTGATCTTCGCCAGGAACAACCCGACGAACGGGGTCCACGAAACCCACCATGCCCAGTAGAAGATCGTCCACGAGGCCAGCCATTCCTGACCGTCGGCGTCGACCGTCGCTCCCGAACGTGCCGAGAAACTGGGGATGTCGTTGAGATAGGCACCCAGGGTGGTGGGCATCAGATTCAGGACGAACACCGTCGGTCCGACCACGAAGACGAAGATCGCCAGCAGGAGTGCGAGCACCATGTTGATGTTGGACAGCCACTGGATACCGCGGGCGATACCGGAGACGGCCGATGCGACGAAGGCCGCCGTCAGCACCGCGATCACCGTGACCAAGAGCATCGTCGACGGCTCGTCCACCCAGCCGACCTTCACCAGCCCCGACCCGATCTGCAGCGCGCCCAGACCGAGGGAGGCAACCGTGCCGAACAACGTCGCGAAGATCGCCAGGATGTCGATCACCTTGCCGATCGGCCCGTTCTCACGGCCACCGAGCAACGGCGCGAAGACTGCACTGATCAACTGGCCGCGCCCACACCGATACGTGCTGTAAGCAATTGCGAGGCCCACGACCGCATACATCGCCCACGGATGAAAACCCCAGTGGAACATGGTGGTGGCCATGGCGATCTGTACGTCGCGCGCATCGTATCCGGGAGGTGCGTTGACGAAGTGGAACAGCGGCTCGTATGCACCGAAGAACATGAGGCCGATCCCCATGCCGGCGCTGAACATCATGGCGATCCAACTGATCGTCCGGTATTCGGGTTTGTCGCCGTCGTGACCGAGGGGGATGCGGCCGTATTTGCTGGCCGCCAGGTACACGGCGAACACCACGAAGAAGGTCGCCGACAAGATGAACAACCAGCCCATGTTGTCGGTGATCCATCCGAGGGCGTTGGAACTCGAGGCGTTGAGGCTCTCGGAGTCGGCCACGCCCCACACGACAAAACTGAGGACGATGGCGGCGGTGATCCCGAAAACCCATGGATCGAGACCCACCCGCGACTTTCTGACCGCTTTCTGTTCCGTCGTCACCAGTCAACACAACCAAAGGTTGATGCAGGTTCTCAACCCGAATGGGTAGCCTGTGTCACCAATGTGACTATTGTGGCGTCGTCCAGACCGAGGTCACGGAGCGATCTCACGTGTTCGACGGTGGCCTGCTGCGCCCGGTCGAGCGTCGCGTCCCGACCCGACTTGATGAACGAGCCGTGCCGCCCACGGGTCTCGATGACTCCCGCCGCCTCCAGTTCCCGATAGCTCCGCGCCACGGTGTTGGCCGCCAGGCCCAGATCCGCGGCGAGCCGGCGGACCGTGGGAATCCGCTCCCCGACCAGCAGCTCCCCACGTCCGATGAGCTCGATGACACCGTTGCGGACCTGCTCGAACGGCGGCTCGGCACCATCGGGATCGATCGTCAACAACGTCGACAGATCTGCGGACACGGTCGGCTCCCTTCAGACCTCGTCGCGGGCGAGTGGACACGACATGCATCGAGGTCCGCCGCGACCGGACCCGAGCTCTCTGCCTTCGATCTCGAGCACCTCGATCCCCGAATCACGAAGGCGCTGATTCGTCTCGACATTCCGGTTGTAGGAGACGACCGTCCCGGGCGCGACGGCGAGAGTGTTGTTGCCGTCGTCCCACTGTTCACGTTCGGCGGTGATCGGATCGAGGCCGGTGTCGATCACCCGGAGCTTCTCGATCTCCATGGCGTCGGCGGCGGCCTCGACGAACGGGCGGGAACCGGTCACCTCGACGGCACCGTCGAGGTGACGCAAGGTGAACGCCGACATCGATTCCGCGATGTTCGGGTACATCACCACCGCATCCACATCCACCATCGTGCACACCGTGTCGAGGTGCATGAACGCACGTTCCTGCCGGATCGGAACGGCGAGCACCGTGTGTGCCAGACCATCATCGAACAGACTGCGCGCCAAGGCTTCCGCACCCGCCGGCGTGGTCCGCTCCCCCACCCCCACCGCGACGACGCCAGGCGTCAGCAACAGCACGTCACCACCCTCGACCGGCGCCACCTGGGATTCGTAGGCGCGGCGGGCACCGGTGAACCGGGGGTGATGCGCGTAGATCAGATCGGTGAGCGACGTCTCCCGTACGCGCGCCGGAAGTGCCAGTGACGTGATCGCGAATCGCGGGCCGATCCAGAACGAACTGTCCCGGGTGAACAGCAGATTGGGCAGCGGTTCGATCGCGAACTCAGGGCCGTGGTGCATCCGGCGCACCAGCGACGACGAGGCCGCCGCCGGGGTGACCGGGAGCTCGTCGAAGGTCATCCCGGCGGTCAGCACGTGCGCGAGCTCCGCTGCGGGCAGTCCACGCAGGTGCCGGGCCAGGTCGTCGGCGAGGTGGTTGCCGAGTCGTCGCGCACTGACCGCGGCCGCGATGCCCTGGATACGAGCCGCACCACTGTGCTCGATGGTCTCGGTGAGCAGGTCTCCGAGCAAGAAGACGTCGACGCCGTTAGCACGCAGGAGTTCGGCGAACGCATCATGCTCCTCCTGCGCGCGGGTCACCCACGGCAGACCGTCGAACAGCAACTGATCGTTGTTGCGCGGGGTGAGGCGCCGCAATTCGTCACCCGGCCGATGCAGCATCACCGCCCGCAACCTGCCCACCTCGGAGGTCGATCCCAGGGCATAGCCGGCGGCGCTGCTGCTCATGTGTCAACGGTAATCCGTCGCAGGCGATCTCACCCGCCCACGCGCGTTACCGGTCCGTGTCGCGTTCCACCTCGGTGAGGTGGGGGCCGCCGCCCGTGACGGCGGGAGCGGTCTCGGCCGCCACGCACCACAGTCCGAAAGCAATCGCGGTGACCGCGCCCGTGAGCAGGAAGGCAGGCGCGAAGCCGGCCCGATCGGCGACGAAACCCACGATGATCGGTCCGCTGACAGCACCGAGATCCGACGACATGCCGTAGGCGGCGAGCGCCGACCCGCCCTGCTGCCGATTGCCGAGGACGTCGGCGAGAGCGGCCTGATGGGTGGGCGCGAACAGGCCGGAACCGGCGCCCGCGGCAAGGCACAGCACCAGCGCGATCAACAGATTGGGCGCCAGACCGAGCGCTGCGGTGGCCACCGCGGCGATTGCCAGGCCCGGCAACATCACCGGCCTGCGGCCGAGACTGTCGGACAGTCGTCCCGCGACCACGATGGCCGCGACGTTGCCCACGGCGAACACCGCGAGCGCGACACCGGCCATCGCGGCGCCTTCGTCGAGGCCGTCGGTGATGAACAACGGCACCACCGCAACCCGCACCCCCATCGAGGCCCAGCCCTGCACGAAGTTCGACGACAGGATCGCGCGGTAGGTGCTGTCGCGCAACGCGCTACGGAAGCTCACCACCCCGGCCGGAGCCCCACCCGAGGGATCGGGCCGGCCGCCCTGGTCACGCAGCTGGGTGGCGACCACCACGGAGGCGATCAACAGCGCGATCGAATACACCACGAACGGCATCCGCAGGCCGAAACCGACCAGCGCACTACCGATCAGAGGTCCGGTGATGTTGCCGATCAGAAACCCGGCCGAGAAGTAGCCGGACACCCGCCCACGAATGTCCCCCGGCGACATGCGGATCAGCAGAGCCATCGCGGAGACGGTGAACATCGTCGAACCGATGCCGCCTGCGGCACGGAACAAGAGCAACTGCCAATAGGTTTGGGCGAACGCACAGGCAAAGGTGCTCGCCGCGACGATCAACAGTCCGATCAGATAGATCCGCCGCTCACCGAAGATGGTGACCAGCCGTCCCGTCGTCGGTGCGAAGAGCAGGCGCATGACCGCGAACGCGGAGACGACCGCCGACGCCGCGGTGAAGCTGACATTGAAGCTGCGCGCAAAGGCGGGCAGCGCGGGCGCGATCAATCCGTATCCCAGCGCGATGACGACGTTCGCAGCCAGCAGCACCCAGATCCCGCGGGGAATCTGTCTCATGTTCGTGTCCTCACAAGGTCAACTCTGGGAGTTGGTCGAGCGCCTCGGCGGTCCGCGACCGCCCGAGCGTGATCATCTCGGACGCCTTGTGGAAGTCGAGGGTGCGCACCGACTTCCGCGGTATCCGGATCAGGATGTCGGGTGGGTAACCGGCCACCTGATAACGGGTGAGCGCCTCCTGCATGATGTCGAGAGACCGGCTGAGCACCTCGATTCGGCCCATCCGGGTCGGCTCGGCGTCGGGCTCGGTGGCCGCCGCGTCCGACCGGAGTTCCTCGCCACCGGAGGATTCCATCCCGAACCGGTCCCGGACAGACCTGACGAAATCGCTGTCGAGGATGGGCGCGACGTTGCGGCGCAGGAGTCGCTTGGTCTTGGGTTCGCGGGTGGCGCCCTGCTCCGGACCGCCGTCGGCACCGAGCACCACCCCGATCGTGACGTCGCTGGCGACCCCCGACGTCGGGGCGACCGGGAGCGGATCGAGGATGCCGCCGTCGGCGAGCAGGCGCCCACCGTGGTCGTGGGGGCTGATGACGCCGGGAATCGCGATCGAGGCCCGGATGGCCTCGACGACCGGGCCACGCTGGAACCAGACCGCGCGGCCCACGTCGAGGTCGGTGGCCACGGCGGTGAAAGGGGTCGGCAGCTCTTCGATCCGGGCGTCGCCGAGGATCTCCCGCACCCTCGACAAGATGCGCTCAGCACCGATCACGCCGGGCTTGGAAAGCGATACATCCATCAGCCGTACGACGTCGAGTTGTGAAAGGCCGGTGATCCAGTCGACGTAGTCGTCGAGCTTGCCGGCACAGTACAGACCACCGACCAAGGCGCCCATCGACGATCCGGCGACGGTGACCACCTCGAACCCGCGTGCCTCGAGCTCGGCGATCACCCCGATGTGCGCGTAGCCGCGTGCCCCGCCGCTGCCGAGGGCAAGCGCGACGCGGGTGGGTCTGGCCATGGTCCGAGCCTATCGAGCGGCACGAACGCGCCGTCGACGCCCCGCCCACGCGCGACGGCACCGACCGGCGTCAGTCCCGCATCAACCGGCGCGGGCCGGGACCGAGCTTGTTCATCTCGTCGCCGGGGTTCAGCAGGTGACATTCGCCCAGCGACAGACATCCGCAGCCGACGCACGACCCGATCATGTCGCGCATGTTCTCCAGCAACGCGATGCGGTCGTTGATGTCGTCGATCCACCGCCTGGACGCGGCCTCCCACATCGACTTCGGCGGAGACTCATGAGTGCCGAGTTCCGAGAGCACGTCCGCGATCACCGCGAGCGGGATGCCCGCGGACTGCGACGCACGGATGAACGCGACACGACGCAACATCGCGCGGTGGTAGCGGCGCTGGTTGCCGGACGTCCGGCGGCTGAAGATCATCCCCTGGTCCTCGTAGAACCGGACCGCGGACGGCGCGATACCTGCACGCTGGGCCAATTCGCCGACGGAGAGTTCGAGCTTCTTGAGCGACACGCGACCATCGTAGGCGAGTTCAAGTGAACTTGAGGTCCGCCACGCGTGGTCTGCTAGTTGCGGACCACCATCACCGGGCCGTCGGCCTGGTGCAGGATCTTCTGGCTGGTCGATCCGAGCAGCAGACCGGTGAAGCCACCACGACCACGGCTGCCGACCACGATGAGCTGCGCGTCGTCGCCCGCCGCGTCCAACACCGCCTTCGCAGGCTCTTCGGGGATCACGACCCGTTCCACCACGACGTCGGGATATTCGGCGCTGTAGCCGGCGAGTCGTTCGGCGACGGCCTCGACCGCTTCCTGCGACATCCGGGTCACCTCGTCGGGCTCGATGCCGTATCCGTGCAGGGCGTCGACGTCGAGCGGCGTCCAGGTGTGCACCGCGACCAGCTTGGTCTTGCGGAGTGCGGCCTGACGGAAGGCCTCGCCCACCGCCGCGTCGCTGACCGGCGAATCGTCGACGCCGACAACCACCGGGCCATCACCACCGGGACCTGTCACCACCACGACACGTCCATGGAAATGAGCCGCGACCGTCGTGCTCACCGAGCCCAGGAACAACCCCTTGATGGACCCGAGACCTCGGGTTCCGAGGACGATGGTGCCGGCGTTCTTGCCGAGTTCCAGCAGGGCGCGCGCCGCGTCACCCTCCACCAGTGAGGTCTGTAGCGCGACGCCGGGAGCCACATCCTTGGCCAGCGCTGCCGCGGCGTGCACGGCGTCGGCGGCATCTTGCTTGATGGCGTCCACCACGTCCTGCGGGATGATCAGTCCTGGTGCGTAATTGCTGGTGCTGATGTCGTAGACGCCGACGAGCTTCAGGTCGACCTCTTCGACGGCAGCAGCTTCGGCCGCCCACCGCACGGCCCGATTCGAAGCATCCGATCCGTCGACACCGACAAGAATCGCGTTCATCTCCGGTCCCATCTCCTCACTTTGGTCTCCCCCGTGTACCCCGCATCTCCATCCTGCCTGTCCCCACGCTCTCCGGCAATGAGCAAAAAGTCCCGGTCACAGCACTTTTCGTCGCGGGGTATGGTGGAGACGAGGTGAACGACATCGAACGCAAAGCAGACATGAACGAGTCCCACAGGCCGGCGTCGACCGGCGATGAACTGCGGCAGGCCGCGGTACATGTAGCTGTCACAGTCGCTTTCGGGCTGTTGGCACTCCTGGTGGCCTGGGCTTCCGACGATGGGATGCGGACCGCACTGGTCGTCGCCGCACCGATAGTGGTCCTGATCGGTGCGCTCGGTGCATTGTGGCGCACCTATCGGAACTGGCGGGCCGGCGGGAAATGGCAGACCTGGCAGGGTGCCTCGTGGCTCCTGCTCGCGGTCTTCATCGTCTTCCTCTTCAACACCGCACCGGCGCTGATGTCCTGACCCGCCGATCGGGCACCGAACGGGCTGGCGCTCAACCGGGTGCGCCCAGTCGGCGGGAATCTGCGCACAGCCGGCGAGATTCTGCGGCGGCCGGCGGGTGTGGGGACCCGCAGTACTGCTCCAAACCGGTTGTGCGCCCGGCGGTCTGAACCTCACCGTGAGCGGTTCACCGACCGAGATGCCGATAGCGTCGACGGAATCTCTCGACACGGCCTTCGACGTCGCGGATCCGCGCGACACCGGTGTAGAAGGGATGCGACTCACTGGTGACGTCGACCGTGATCCTCGGGTAGATCACCCCGTCGGCCCATTCGACACGATCCTCGGAGGTCGCGGTCGATCGAGTGAGGAACTCCTGCCCCGTCGACGCGTCCCGGATGACGACAGGGTGATAGTCCGGATGGATGTCTCGCTTCACACTCGGTCCTCTCGGTTGTCGGGACCGTCGCCGGCCCTGATCGCGTCGACGGAGGGCTCGCCGGGCGGATCGAGATCGTCGCAAGGATCCGCATGCATGTCCCCGAACGGGTCCTCGAATGACGACCAGAAGTCTTCTCCTGCGGTGAACTCGACCTCGTTGAGGCAGGCTGCACGCAGCGCGTCCTGAATCTCGGTGGGGTCCGCCCGATGAACCAGCACGACCAGCGAGGTGTGGCGGTCACCGAACTGCTCATCCCAGCGGAGTGCGCCCATTGCACGTCGCTCCGGGTCCACCCCGGCGCGTTCGTCCTCGTCCATCGCCGCGAGCCACCGTCCGCCGGGTGCCACACGTAAACCACCGCCCGCAGATTCCAGCCAGAGCGCCTCATCCGGCCGGGTCGCCAGCCAGAGCCGGCCGCGGGCGCAGACGACACCCTCGAGCAATACATCGATGGCCTCGTGCAACCGCCCTGGGTGCAGCGGGCGGTCGGCGTGGAACTCGACCCACGACACTCCACAGTCGGCAGAGAGCGCGGGCTGGTCGCGCAGCAGCGGATCGTGCGGACCATCGAGGCGGCCGCGACGAGCCCGTGGTCCGACCGCGGCCAGCAGCGACTCGACGAGGAAGCCGGTCACGGGACGTTGCGGGAGTTCCATCATGATGGGCGCGCCCGGCGCGAGTCGTTTGCAGACCGCGGCGAGGCGTGCGGATTCCCACGCGTCCCGCATCGCGGGGTCGCAGCCCGCGACGACGAGCGCATCTGCGTGTGCGACCTGTCCGACGGCGACCTGCGCAAGGGTGCGGTCGTCGTCGACGACGGCGTCGAAACCCGCCTCGACAAGTCCCAGATCGCCGGTCGCGGCGTCGAGCCACGCATCTTCTGCGATACACGCGACGGTCGCCTCCACACGCACGTCACGTCCGGCGGGCCCATCGACGAATCCCGGCATCTGCGCGACGACGACCTGTTCGATCGCCCAGCAGATCCGTTCGGGTTCCATGATCGGATCGAGGGCCACCACGATGCGGCGCACGGCGGATCGCCGGTGCAAGCGGCGCAGCAACGGCAGCAGATCCTCACGCAGTGTGCACGACACGCACCCGTGAGCGAGCTCGATCTCCGCCTGCCCGTCGTGTCGGCGTCCGCCGGAATCGACCCACGCCATCCGGCGCGCGACCCGGCCGTCGACGATCCGGCCGAGATCGTGGTGGACCAGCACCGTCCCGCTCGCGCCGTCGGTACCGACCAGCGCCTCACCGACCCTCGCGATGGCAGCGGGCTCCAGGCCGGTCACCAGGATGATCGGCGTGGGATGGTCCCGGCCGACGCCGTTCGCCGACGCCGACATCGCTCCTTCGTCTGTCACAAGCACTCCCCTATTGGAAACAATTTCCATTTACGTGACCCAGACGGTACCGTGGCGACCGCGTTAACGCCAATCATTTTCAATAAGATGCAGGAGGACGACCATATGTCCCGACGCTGCCAAGTCACCGGCCGCGCACCCGGATTCGGCAAACGGGTATCGCACTCCCACCGCCGTACGCCACGCCGCTGGAACCCCAACATCCAGCGTCGGCGTTACTATGTGCCGACAGAGGGCCGCTACGTGACACTTCGGGTGAGCACCAAGGGAATCGCCACCATCGACAAGCACGGCATCGAGTCGGTACTCGCGACGATTCGCGCCCGCGGCGAGAAGATCTGATGGCCCGCAACGACATTCGCCCCCTGGTGAGACTGCGCTCGACCGCAGGTACCGGCTACGGCTATGTGACGCGCAAGAACCGTCGCAACGACCCCGACCGCATGGTGTTGCGCAAGTACGATCCCGTCGTCCGCCGACACGTCGAATTCCGGGAGGACCGCTGATGGCCAAGAAGTCCAAGATCGTCCGCGATCGACAACGCCGCGCCGTGGTGGCCCGCTACGCCCCCATCCGGGCGGATCTCAAACGCATCATCGCCGCACCGACATCGACGTCCCGGCAACGCCTCGACGCACAGCGCCTACTTCGCGGCCTGCCTCGGGACGCCAGTCCCACGCGTCTCCGCAACCGCGACGCCGTCGACGGCCGACCGCGCGGGCACATCCGAAAGACCGGACTGTCACGGATTCGATTCCGCGAGCTGGCCCATCGCGGCGAACTGCCCGGAATCCACAAATCCAGCTGGTGAACGACCAGTACCCACAACTGCGCCCCAGGAGACACCATGCCCCGCAAGACACCCCGTCGCCCATCCGGCGACATCACCAAGCGCGCGCGAAACCTGCTGACCGCCTCTGGAATCCATGCAGACGCACGGAACCCGGTCGACTACAAGGACGTCGCCCTGTTGCGACAGTTCTTGTCCGACAAGGGGCGCATCCGTGGCCGCCGCGTCACCGGTCTGTCACCCCAGGAGCAGCGACAGGTCGCCACGGCGATCCGCAACGCGCGCGAGATGGCGCTCCTGCCCTACGATTCCCGGCGATGAGCCGACCGGTGGTCAATCCTCGGCCCGCAGATCCAGACTGATCTCCTCGGCGTCGAGCTGCCGGAGTTCCTGCTCGAGCAATGCTGAGTGGAAGGTACCCTCGTCGCGCATCTGGAGCAGAACCTCTCGCTGCGCCGCGACCAGTTCGCGACGAATCTGTTCGTAGGCGGCGCGTACCTTCAGATTGGCGTCGATCATGCCCTCCTCGGTGTCCGCGCTCTTGGCGAGCGTGGCGAACCGCTTACGCAGCAACGGATAGCGCGCCACCAACTCGGAATCGGCGATCACCTTCCGGGAGGCCGCGGCCAGCTCGGCACGTAGCCGATGATGTTCGGCGGCACGGCTGTCGACGTCTTCGGTGACCTTCAACGCCCGGATCAACCACGACAGGGTGCCACCCTGGCACAGCAACGATGCCGCGGCGACCACGAACGCGATCAGGACGAGCAGTGACCGCGAGTCGACGTCGGCGGGAAGGGTCTGCGCGGCGGCGAGGGTGACCACGCCACGCAGCCCGCCCCAGACGACGATGGTCGCCTCCTTGGGCCCGAGGGGGCCGACCGGTAGTAGTCGATGTCGGCGATCTGGCGGGTGAGTCGAGAACTGACCAGCCGCGCGGTCTCCGGAGACGTCGGCGGCAGCTCCGCGGAGTCGGACCACCGCCTGGGTTCCATGCGGCGGCGCAGGCGCCGCCACTCCCGTCGCAGGGCACTGCGCGCCTCCCGCGAGCGGCTCGGCGGACGATCGGCACCTTCGCGCTGGCGCTCGACCATGGTGGCATTGATGTCGGCGAGCATCGGTCGCATCTCGGTCCCTCGCTGAGCGGCGCGATCCAGCCAGAGGACGAGCGGTACCACGTACACCGCCCGGATCACCACCGCGAGCCCCAGCGCTGCGAAACCGATCCACACGGCGGTGCCGACACCGTCATGGTCGTTGTGGACGTCGACCAGCAGTCCCCACAGTTCCAGCCCCATCAGCAGGAACACCCCGCCCTCGACGATCAGTTCGACGGTCCGCCAGTTCTGGGTGTCGGAAAGTCGATGCTGGGGCGTCAGGAAGCGGGCGGCGCCGGCACCGGTGATCAGGCCTGCCGTCACCGCGGCCACCAGCCCGGAGGCACCGAGTTCCTCCGCCGGGATGTACGCGAGGTAGGGCACGGTGAACGAGATGGCCGTGTTCACGGTGGCGTCTGGCATGCGGGCCCGCACGGCCAGATTGAGCCAGCCGACCACCGTCCCGATCACCACGGCGACGACAACCGCGAACACGAACTCCAGGGCGACCTGCCCGAACGAGATGCTGGCCGCGATGGCTGCGATCGCCGACCGCAACAGCACCAGTGATGTGGCGTCGTTGAGCATGCTCTCGCCCTCCAGGACCGCGGTCACCCGATGGGGCACGCCCAATCGTTTGGCGATCGACGTCGCGACGGCATCGGTCGGGCTCACGATCGCCCCGAGCGCGATACCGGTCGCCAGACCGAGGTCCGGGATCACCCAGACGAAGAAGAAGCCCATCAGGACTGCGCTGACCAGCACCAACACCACGGACAACGCGCTGATGGCACCGAAATCCCGGCGGAAGTCCATCGTCGGCATGTTGACCGCGGCCGAGTAGAGCAGGGGCGGCAGCACACCGATCAGGATCCACTCCGGATCGACGTCGACCGCCGGTACGAACGGCATCACGCCGACCACCGCACCCACGACGATCAGCAACAACGGCGGCGCCACACGGAGACGTGGACCGATTACCTGAGCGGCCGCGATACCCAGCACGGCGATGACCACGAGGAGGATCTGCTGCACCTGACCATCCTGACGCACGCCTCGCGCCCGGACCCCGGCACGCGGTGCCATCCTGGATTGTGACATTGAATGTTGACAAATGATCGGACGTCCAATTACGTTCGGTTCATCAGCACGGCGGTACCGGGCAGCCCGGTGAGCCGTCCGGTCTCGCCCGGGCCATCTCCGACGACGAGAAGGGTCAAGCCATGACGAACACCCTCGAACATGTGGGTCAGTCGTACGTCCCCGAACACGACAAATCCACGGATGCCGACAACTACGCGCAGGTCCTCGACGACCTGTCCGCCGCGTCGGTGCACCGCAACTTCGACCCGTACGTCGACATCGACTGGGATGCGCCGGAGATGGCGATCGTCCCCGACGATCGCCGCTGGATTCTGTCGAGCAAGGTCGACCCCGTCGGACGCCACCCCTGGTATCAGGGGCTACCGGTCGAGAAGCAAATCGAGATCGGTATGTGGCGGCAGGCGAACGTGGCGAAGGTCGGACTGCAGTTCGAGTCGATCCTGATCCGCGGTCTCATGCAGTACAGCTTCAAACTGCCCAACGGCGCCAAAGAGTTCCGTTACACCACGCACGAGTCCAAGGAAGAGTGCAATCACACTCTGATGTTCCAGGAGTTCGTGAACCGCACCGGAATGGACGTACCGGGTGCGAAGATCGGCTACCGCCTGATCTCACCTCTCGTGCCGCTGGCCTCCACGATCTTCCCGACCATCTTCTTCTTCGGTGTCCTCGGCGGTGAGGAGCCGATCGATCACATCCAGAAGGACTTCCTGCGGACACGCGCCGACCTGCACCCCACCATGGCTGCGGTCATGCAGCTGCATGTGGCCGAGGAGGCCCGGCACATCTCGTTCGCGCATCACCTCCTGCGGGAGACCGTTCCCCAGAAGGGTCGTGTCCAGCGCTTCCTGCTCTCGCTCATGTTCCCTCTCACCATGCGCATCCTGTGCGGCGCGATCGTCGTGCCGCCGAAGAGCTTCCAGAAGCGGTTCGACGTGCCCGACGAGGTGATGCGCGACATCTTCTGGCGGTCCGCCGAATCGAAGAAGTTCCTGCGCAACGTCTTCGGTGACGTGCGGATGCTCGGCGACCAGTGCGGTCTGATGAACCCGGTGTCTCGACTGCTGTGGAAGATCCTCGGCATCGGCGGGCGGCCGTCACGGTTCCGGAGCGAACCGACCTATACCGCGGCCTGATCCGCCTTCCCCTCACAGACGGAACCGACATGCCCCACGTTGTCACGCAGGCGTGCTGCGGCGACGCCTCGTGCGTCTACGCGTGCCCGGTCAACTGCATCCACCCCACGCCCGATGAGCCCGGCTTCGGCACGTCGGAGATGCTCTACATCGACCCGTCGACCTGCGTCGACTGCGGTGCCTGCGTCAGCGCCTGCCCGGTCGGCGCGATCGTGCCCGGCCACCGGCTCACCGACGAGCAGGCCCGTTTCACCGACGTCAATGCGGCACATTTCGATCCGACGGGCGACGGCGCGGCGCGCTTCCCGGTCGACCCGGCTCGGCGACTCCCGTTGGCCCCCATCGACAAACCGCACCAGCTCGCCGTCGACGCACCGGTGTCGGTCGCCATCGTCGGCTCCGGACCGTCGGCCATGTACGCCGCCGACGAACTCCTTCGTCAGCCACAGATCTCGGTCACCGTGTACGAGCGGCTCCGCCGCCCGTTCGGACTCGCCCGGTACGGCGTCGCTCCCGACCACCTCGCGACCCGCTCGGTGATGCGGCTCTTCGACGACATCGCTGGCAACCCACGCTGCGACATCCGGCTCGGCACCACCATCGGACGCGACCTCACCCTCGACGATCTGCGTGCGCGGCACTCGGCGGTCATCTGGGCGGGTGGCGCGCCGACCGATCGTCGCCTCGCCATCGACAACGCCTCCGCGCGTGGCGTACACAGTGCCACTGCGTTGGTCGGCTGGTACAACGATCATCCCGACCACGACGACCTCGACGTCGATCTCACCACCGCCTCCCGGGCCGTCGTGATCGGCAACGGGAACGTGGCACTCGACGTGGCGCGGATCCTCACCGCCGACCCGGAGACCCTGGCAGACACCACGATCTCCCGGCATGCGCTCTCCGCGCTGCGTTCATCGTCCATCGACGAGGTGGTGGTACTCGGTCGACGCGGTCCGACCCACGCCGCGTTCACCCTCCCCGAATTGATCGGCCTCGTCGATCATGGGGCAAACGTGGTCGTCGACCCCGACGAACTGGCCCAGGTTCCGGCAGTCGCGCCGGCTGATGCGACCACCCGGGCCAAGCTCGACCTGCTTGCCGAGGTCGCCGGGCGCACCCCGCGGGGCGGGCGACGCATCCGGCTCGCCTTCCACCGCTCCCCCGCTGCCATCGAGGTCGGCACGGACGGCCGGGCCACCGGTGTGGTGGTTGCGCACAACACCGTCGACGACTCGGGCACCATCACCCCCACCGGCACCACCGAGACCATCGACGCCGGCCTCGTCCTGACCTCGATCGGCTACCGCGGTGTCGCGGTACCGGGACTGCCGTTCGACGACGCCCTCGGAGTCATCCCGCACGAGGCAGGCCGCGTGGTCGACGACGGGACGCCGGTTCTCGGAATGTACGTGACCGGGTGGATCAAACGCGGACCGTCGGGTTTCATCGGCACCAACAAGACCGACTCGGCCGAGACAGTCGCATCGCTTCTCGCCGACCTCGAGGCCGGGTTGCTGCCCGACCGCGGCGGTCCACGCCGCCGCCGGATGCTGAGCCGACTGGGCTGATCGGCCGACCTGGCCGACCTGGCGTCCGGCGCCGGCGGGCGTCGTAGATTGACCCCATGGCCCCTCTGTACCAACGCAGCACCGCCCCGGCCGACATCGACGACCTTCCGATCGACATGCGGGCGGCACTCGACGCCCATGCCCTCGCGAATCGACTGGACCTCGGGGACTCGCCGCCCGCATGGCTCACACGCAGTGTCAACCCGCCGTCGAACACCCTGCTGGGCAAGCTGTTCCATCGTCGCGCGAACCCCAGAGACCCTGACTCGGAACACCAGACCGTGGTGATCCTGCATCCACGGAATCTCATCGTGGTCGTCTCCGGAGCACGGCGGGGCATCAGCGTCCTCTCGGTTCCACTGGCCTCCGCGTCGGTGTCGGCCGCTTCCGGCCCGACCGGGGTGCCGATCTCCGGCGAGATCGGGTTCACGGTCTCGGGGTTCGCCGGCGAGCACGGCGGCCCGGGCAGTTACCACCTCGGTATGGGTCCGGAACCTGCCGGAACCGAATGCGCCGAGGCCGTGCGCGCGGCCATCACCGCGGCGAAGAACCCGTGAGGCCGTGAGCACAACCACCTCGCACCACACACCGGGCACCTCGACCGGACTGGCCCTCGCTCTCGCATCGTCGGCCGCCTTTGCACTCTCGGGTGTGCTGGCACGGGCGATGATCGACTCGGGCTGGTCGGCCGGTGCGACCGTCACGGCCCGTATCGCGATCGGTGCCGCGGTCCTCCTCATACCCGGCCTCGTCGCGGTCCGCGGCATGCCGTCGCGCCTGCGCAACTCGTGGCCGACGCTCCTCGCATACGGCGTGCTGGCAGTGGCCACCTGCCAGCTCGCGTACTTCTACGCGGTGACCTATCTGCAGGTCGGAGTGGCATTGCTGATCGAGTACACAGCGCCGGTGGCGGTCATCGGATGGATGTGGATACGCCACCGCCAACGCCCGGGCCGCGGCACGGTGATCGGTGCGGTGGTGGCGATCGTCGGGCTCGGTCTGGTCCTCGACGTCGGCAGCGGGGGTGGCATCAACGGGGTGGGTGTCGCCTGGGCCCTCGTCGCGATGGTGGGTGCTGCGGCCTATTTCGTCATCTCCGCCGACGACCGGCTCGACATCCCACCGCTGACACTCGCCGCGGGTGGGCTGGTGATCGGCGCGGTCGGTCTCGCCGCGGCCGGCCTCGTCGGGATACTACCGATGCGGGCCGGGACCGCCGATGTGGATCTGGCCGGCCATCGTCTGGCGTGGTGGGTGCCGCTCGCGCTCCTCGGAGTGGTCACCGCCGCGCTCGCGTATTCGCTCGGTATCGCCGCCGGACGCCGGCTCGGCTCGCGGGTCATGTCTTTCGTGGGGCTCTCAGAGGTGCTCTTCGCGGTATTGTTCGCCTGGCTCGCGCTGGCCGAGTTGCCGTCGGCGATCCAACTGATCGGCGGCATCCTTGTCGTCGGCGGCGTGGTCATCGTGCGCATCGGGGAGGCCGCCACCCGCAGCGAAGAGCCAGTGCTGTGACCGAACTGGGACAGACGTCCCACCGCAATCAGAACTGCAACTTCGCAAAAGTCGCTGTGCACAAACGAATACGCGCAGGAAACAGTTGTGTCACGTTCGTCCGCCCGGACGACTCCCCGGGGTTATCCTGGGTCCCTGTTGCTCTGGGGGTGGCCAGTTGTGAGGACGATGTTCTCGCGGTTCGACTACATCGACGCTGCGCGGGAGACCGGCGCGCGGTTCGTGGAGTTGGTGCGCACTGTCGACGATCCCGAGACCCGACTGCCCGCCACCCCTTCGTGGACGGTGGCGGATTGCCTCGGACACGTCTCATCGGCGCCCGGTCGCCACCTCGATCTCGCGCGCGGCGAGGGCTCGTGGTCGTTGCGAGCGACAGACCTTCCCGACTTCAACGCGAAGCAGATCGCCAACCTGCCCACCCGTGACGTCACGCTGCTCACCGAAAAGCTTCTCGATGACCTCGACTGTCTGCTCGACGAGGTGACCCATTTCGGAGCGCGGGTACCGCTGATGAAGTTCGACGGCGATCGGTGCATCCGCGCCGATGCCGCACTCGGCATCCTCATCGGCGAATTCGTCGTGCACGGCCACGACGTCGCCTCCGCGGTCGGCGCCGTGTGGGACATCGACCCGGCGATCGCGCCGCTCGTGGCACGAGGTCGTCATCAGATCCTGCCCGATTGGGTGGACGAGACCACGTGCGACGGGCACTCGGCGACTTACGACATCCGACTGCGCGGGTGCACCGAGCGGTTCGTCTACGAGTTCACCGACGGACGGCTCGAGATCGATCCGTCCGATCCACGACCCCCTGACGTGCACATCAGCATCGATCCGGTCGTGGCATTGCTCGCGGCCTACGGCCGTACGTCACCGACCTGGGCGGCGCTGACGGGTCGCGCCTTCGCGTGGGGCGGTCGGCCGTGGCTGGCCGCAAGCCTCCACAGGCGGTTCGTACCGGCCTGACACGTCTCGCGGCGGCCTACACATCGAGCCGCTATGTCGACTCGCTGATCATCACGGCGACGGTGCCCGGTTCCAGCGCCGCGAACACATGCTCGATGTCTCCCGCGTACGAGACGTAGTCGCCGGCCCGAGTTCCACCGCCGCGTCGGTGGGCCCGACAGTCGCACGGCCCGCGCTGAGCACGACATGTTCGACGACTCCGCGCGAGTGCGGTGCCGAAATCCGCGGTTCACCGGGTTCGGCCCGGATGAGGTACATGTCCCGGCGGGTTCCCGGACGAGCCGTCGAGAGCAGGGTGGCCGAATAGTCGGCAGCCGCGGCCGGAATCACCGGTCCGTCACCGAAGCGGATGACCTCCACCGGGTGCACAGGCGCGTCGAGGAGTGCGGAGAACTGTAAACCCAGGGCGGTCGACAGGGCCCAGAGTGTTTCGACACTGGGGTTCCCGTCGCCCGATTCCAGTTGCGACAGAGTCGATTTGCCCACCCCCGCGCGCCTGGCGAGCTCGCCGATCGACAATCCGGCCCGAGTACGTTCGCGCTTGAGCGACGCGGCCACCACCTGCTTCGGGTTGATCCCCGCAGTCATGTCGCCCGCATCGTTCGCTGAACGGGACGACCGTCCTTCTTGACGAACACCATCCATAGTGTCCATCATAGTGGCCATGCGTTCGTCTTGGAGAACACTCGACCCCTCGGCGGTTCGCGCCATCGTGGTGATGAGCGCATCCGTGCTGGTGATCGGCACCTCGTACGGCGTAGCCGCGCACACGGCCGGGCTGGCCTGGTGGCAGATCCTCACGATCGCCACCGTCGTACTCGCGGGATCGTCGGAGTTCGTGTTCGTCGGGGTCATCGCCGGCGGCGGCGCGCCGCTGGTGGCCGCCCTCGCCGGGCTTCTCGTGAACAGCCGCAACTTCGGCTACGGACTGTCGGTCGGCAAACACCTCGGACGTGGGCTCCCGTTGGCGCTCGGCGCACATCTGATCAACGACGAGACAGCCGCGCTCGCGGCCGGTGAGCGCGACTCCCGACGCGCTCGGGCCATGTTCTTCCTCTGTGGCGTCGGCATCCTCATCGGTTGGCCCCTGGGGTCGGTGCTCGGTTCGGCCATCGGCGGTCTGGTGGCGAGCCCCGAGTCGCTCGGACTCGACGCCGCGTTCCCGGCGCTGCTCGCGGCGCTGGCAGTGCCGGCTCTCCGCGAGCGGACGACCCTGGCCGCCGCACTGATCGGTGGTGGCGTCGCGGTGGTCGCCTCGCCATTCCTCCCCGCCGGCGTGCCGATCATGCTGTCCCTGCTCGGCGTCGCCCTCGTCGAGGTCATGCGACGCCGCCCGACCATCGCCGGCACAAAGGCATCGGGGGATCCGGCCGAGGGCCGGAACCCGGAGGAATCGCTGCGATGAGTACCGCAGCACTGTTCATGGGAGTCGGCGTCCTCGCCGTCGGAACGTATCTGATCAGGTTGGCGGGACCGGCACTGCGCAGCCGCTACGAGGTGAGCCCGCACGCCGCCGCGGTGATGGATCGGGCGGCGATCGTGCTACTCGTCGGGGTCGCCGCGACGGGAGCGCTCTACGCCGGCCACGAGTTCGTCGGGTGGGCGCGCCCGGCGGGGGTGACGGTGGGCATCATCGCTGCCCTGTGCAAGGCGCCGATCGTGGTGGTCGTGATCCTGGCGGCCGTGGTGGCCGCGGGTCTACGCGCCGTCGGGATTGCCTAGACCCGTCGACGCAGGTCCCGAAACGCCGGAATCCACCTTCACACAAGCGAAGGTGGATTCCGGAAATCCGAGATGGGGCGGGCGCCCTCAGCGAGCGCCGGCCGGCGCACCGGCGCGGGTGGCCCGTCGACGTTGCTGGTTGGCCGGACGACGACCGTGCGAGGACTCCCCCGAGTGCGACTGCGACTGTGCGGTCGCCGAACGACCTGTCCCACGGCGACGCTGACCCGAGTGCGCCGAGCCCGACCGGTCACCCGCGGACTGGCCGTTACGTCCACCGGGACGACCACGACGCTGGCCGTTCGACTTCGGCGCCTGTCGCTGCGCCGGCTGCTCGACCGGCGCCACATATGCTGCGTGCGGTCCGACCAAGGTGGTGACCTCGGCGGACTTGGCGTCCACGCGGGTCGGGGTCACCTTGATGTTCGCCTTGCGCAGCAGGCCGGCGAGATCGCGCCGCTGCTCGGGCAGGCATACGGTGACCACGTCGCCGCTGCTGCCCGCACGTGCGGTACGCCCCGAGCGGTGCAGGTAGGCCTTGTGCTCGGCAGGCGGATCGACGTGGACGACGAGTTCGACACCGTCGACGTGCACGCCGCGCGCCGCGACGTCGGTGGCCACGAGGACGCGGACGTCCTCACCGAAGGCCTTGAGGTTCCGATCACGTTGCGCCTGGCTGAGATTGCCGTGCAGGTCGACGGCGGGGATACCGCTGTCGGTGAGCTTCTTCGCCAACTTCTTGGCCTGATGTTTGGTGCGCATGAACAGGATTCGCCGGCCCTGACCGGAGGCGAGCTCCTGGACGAGTCCGTTCTTGTCCCCCGCCGACACCTCGAAGACGTGGTGGGTCATCTCGACCGGCGCCGTGGTCTCCTCGGTCGAGTGGACGGTCGGCTTGTCGAGGAAGCGCTTGGCCACCTTGTCGACGCCGTTGTCGAGGGTTGCGGTGAACAGCATGCGCTGGCCGTCGGCCGGTGTCGCCGCGAGGATGCGGGTGACGCCGGGCAGGAAGCCGAGGTCGGCCATGTGATCGGCCTCGTCGAGCACCGTGATGTCGACGTGGTCGAGACGGACGATGCGTTGCTGCATCAGATCCTCGAGCCGGCCGGGGCAGGCGACGACGATGTCGACGCCGCGACGGAACGCATCTTCTTGCCGCTTCTGGCTGACCCCGCCGAAGACAGTGGTGACAGTGAGGTTCATTGCGCGTGCCAGCGGGGTCACCACGGCAGCGATCTGAGTGGCCAGCTCACGCGTCGGCGCGAGGATCAGACCGGTCGGGGCCCCCGGACGCCGCGTGACGCCGAGGTCGGCCAGACCGGCGACCATCGGGATCGCGAACGCCAGGGTCTTGCCGGAGCCGGTCTTGCCGGAGCCGATCACGTCGTCTCCCGCGAGGGTGTCCTTGAGGGTCTCGGCCTGGATCCGGAACGGTTCGGTCTTGCCTTCGGCGGCAAGAACTTCCACGAGTTCGGTGGGCACGCCGAGAGAAGCAAAGGTAATGGACAAGGTCCGTGTCTTTCTGTAGTGGACACGCCACAGCAGCAGGTAACAGCTCTGCAAGGTGTCGATGGCGAAGACGCATGTGTGCGTGTTCGTTCGCCGTACGAAGTCAAAGAGCAGGCACTTTCCGGCCTGTCGAAGAAGCGTTCTACGACGCGTTGACGGCACCTGATCGGGTGCATCAATTGAAACCCACGGTACGCGACTGCAGACAGGACGGCCAAATCAGGTGACGCAGATCATGACGGGGTGCCGGCCGGGTGATCCGGTTGACGACCGGCACGAGTCGCGGGCACCATGCGAGACGTGTATCCATCCATGTCGTCGCCCGTCGGGCGTGGGGAGGTCGTCGGCGTCGTGCACGCCGGCATCTAGCGACACCGCCCCGTCAGACGCGGATCTCTGCCCTGCCGGGCGTGCCGCGTCAGTCGACTCATGTCCACACGACGACAACTCGAGCAAGGTGTCCGATACACATGCATGCACTCACCGAAGCACAGATCCGTAAGTCCTTCGTCAATGCCTCTCTGCGAGAACGCAATACCCTCACACTCCCGCCCGAATTCACCGAGATCGACTGGGCGAACAATGATTACCTCGGATGGCGCGACCCCAAGCTGACTCTCGTCGGTTACATGGTCGTGCCGGTCGATGATGCCCCGGTCGGCATCATGCTGCGACTGGGCGGTAGGCAGCCCCGGACCCGCCCTCAGTGCTCGCTCTGTGAAGACGTCCAGTTGCCCAACGAGGTCGCGTTCTACAGCGCAAAACTCGCCGGACCGGCCGGGCGTCGCGGTAACACTGTCGGAACGCTCATCTGCTCCGACTTCGAGTGCTGCGCGAACGTCCGGGTCCGCCCGTCGAAGATCTACGCGGGCGACGCCCCCGAGGCCGTCCGGCGCCGACGAATCGAGGCGTTGCGGACCCGTGCCGAGGGATTCGCCCGGCGGGTACTGGACCAGCCACGCTGACGCGCAGGTGCCGGCGCTGGAGTCAGATGACCCCCAGCGCCAGCATCGCGTCCGCCACCTGGATGAAGCCGGCGATGTTCGCCCCCGCGACGAAATCACCGGGTGAGCCGTACTCGTCGGCGGTCTCGGCGCATCGATCGTGGATTCCACGCATGATCTCGGCAAGGCGCTCCTCGGTGTGCTCGAACGTCCAAGAATCGCGGGAAGCGTTCTGCTGCATCTCCAGCGCACTCGTCGCCACTCCCCCGGCGTTCGCCGCCTTGCCGGGGACAAAGGTCACCCCGGCGTCGGTGAAACTGCCGATCGCCTCCGGGGTGCACGGCATGTTGGCGCCTTCGGCGACGATCGAGCAACCACCGCCGATCAACGAGGCCGCGTCGGCGGCATCGAGTTCGTTCTGCGTGGCGCACGGCACAGCGATGTCGCAACCGACCTCCCACACCGAGCGATCCTCCACGTGGTGTGCGGTGCCGCGGTAATCGACATACTCGGAGATCCGTGCGCGCCGAACTTCTTTGATCTCCTTGACCAGATCGAGGTCCACACCTTTCTCGTCGACGATGAAGCCCGACGAGTCCGAACATGCGACGACGGTGCCACCGAGTTCGGTGACCTTCTCCATCGCGTAGATCGCGACGTTGCCGGAACCCGAGACGACCACGCGCTTGCCCTCGAACGAGTCCCGACGGTTGCGCAGGATCTCTCGGACAAAGAAGACAGCACCGTATCCTGTTGCCTCGCGGCGCATCTGAGATCCACCCCAGGCGATCCCCTTGCCCGTGAGGGCGCCGGACTCGTATCGATTGGTGATGCGCTTGTACTGGCCGAAGAGGTAACCGATCTCGCGTCCGCCGACACCTATGTCACCGGCCGGCACGTCGGTGTACTCCCCGATGTGGCGATACAACTCGGTCATGAATGCTTGACAGAACCGCATCACTTCGCCATCCGAACGGCCTTTGGGGTCGAAATCCGACCCGCCCTTGCCGCCACCGATCGGCATACCGGTGAGGGAGTTCTTGAAGATCTGCTCGAAACCCAGGAACTTCACGATGCCGACGTTGACACTCGGGTGGAATCGGAGGCCGCCCTTGTAGGGGCCGAGCGCGGAATTGAACTCCACGCGGAACCCGCGGTTGATCTGGACTCTTCCGGAATCGTCGACCCAGGGGACCCGGAAGATGATCTGCCGTTCGGGCTCGCACAGTCGGCGGATCACCCCGGCGTCGGTGTATTCCGGATGCTTGACCACCACGGGTCCGAGGCTGCCGAGCACCTCGATCACCGCCTGGTGGAACTCGCCCTCGCCCGGGTTGCGGTCCAGCACCTCTGCGTAGACCTCAGACAGACGTTCGTGAAGTCGGGCCACCCTGTCTCCTCCGCCTCGTTGCGATTGCCGTGTGAGGACACCGTATGCGGGGCAGGCCACGCCCCGGCGAACGGGGCAATTCAGGCGCCGGAAACGTCGCGACGGGGCCTGACGACAAGAGCGCGACCCAATGATCCGGGCCGCGCTCGTGCGTTGTGGAGCTAAGGGGAATCGAACCCCTGACCTACTCGATGCGAACGAGTCGCGCTACCAACTGCGCCATAGCCCCGGGCGGTCATCGACTGACCGGCCGTTGGCCACTTTAGCAGCCCACCGCGTCGAGTTCACAAACCACCACCCGGCTCGCCGCGGGGCGTGATCGACCCGCGAGCACCACCCCCGACTCGGTTAGCCTCGCAGTATGGCCACCATGTCGGACGCACAGGTCGCAGGCGTGCTCGACCGCGCTGTCGCCGGGATCAACCCGGTTCTCGACACGCTCGCAAAGCGCGATCCGCTGGGACTCAAACAACACACCTTCCACGACGACCGGCACCAGGATTCGAAGGTGCAGCGTGCCCTGCACCTGCTCGCCGATGCCCTCGACGTCACCGATTGGCCGGGAACCAAAGGCTGGTCTGAGCGGTCGATGAACAGTCGCGCCGACTGGTGGATGAGCCGAATCGGCGCAGTGAACAACATCGCGGTGGCCTATCCCGGCCTCTTGGGAGCGTGGACGAGGCGATTGCCGCTCTCGTCAACGCTCGGATTCGCCAACCAGGCGCTGGTCCTCGTCGCGATCGCCCGCGAATACGGCGTCACCGAGCGATCCCGGCAGGTCGAGTTGCTCGCGGCCGTATTGTGCGGGCGCATTATCGACCGAAAGGATTCCGGCGCCGACACGCGACCGCCACTGCCCACCGAAACCGTGCAGCGCCGTCACACCCTGCTCGGTGCGGTGTGGGAGACCGCCAAGGTCCTGCGCGCGTTGACCGGCGAGATCGAACGACGCCCCGGAGCGCCCGGACCGCTCCGGCTCCTGGCCTACATCCCGATCGTCGGGGCTCCCGCGACCTACATCGGGGAACGATTCGCACTCGCACAGGCGACACGGCAGGCCCGCAAGTGGATCGCCGACCATCCCGGGGCGATCACCAGCCCCTGACCGGTCTCGCGGTGGTGTCGCTCGCGGCAGCGGTGATCAGCCTGCGACGCGTCGCAGTTCCTCGTCCTCGCGCATCATGCGGCGCCGCTGGAACGGCGGCAGATGGTCGAACACCGGATCCTCGTCGTCGAGTTCGAGAACGGTCGCGCCACCGGGCCTACGCAGCCGTTGCGGTGGCGGTGCAGCCGCGAACTCCGGCACGGCCTGCTGCCGGCGCCGACGCTCGGCCTGCTCCCGCTCGGCCCGGCGGGCACGGGCAGCGCGCTGTGCCCGGATCTTCTGCTCGGTCGCGGCGGTGCGGCGCAGGTACGCCAAGTAGGTCAGCAAGACCACCCCGACGACCGCGGCCGCGATCCAACCGGTGGCGCCCAGGAAGATGCCCGAGGCGAGGGCCCCGATGAGCAGGATGATCATGCCCAGCAGCACACGCTGACGCTCTCGGTAACGCAGTTGGGTCCGTTGAGCGTCCGATGAGGTCGCGGCCCGTCGCCGTGGTGCCGGCTGCTCCGAGCGCCTGGCGGAACTGTCGGCCTTCGCGACGACGTGGTCGTCGAAGTCGTCTTCGTAGTCGTCCTCGTGGTCGTCGCTGTCGTCGAACTCGTCGACCTCATCGTCGTAGTACCCGTCGTCGGCGTCGTCCTCGTATTCGCCGTCCTCGTAGTCGACGTCCTCGTAGTCGACGTCGTCGTCCGCATCATCGTCGAACTCGTCCTCGAGATCGTCGGCGTCCTCGAGATCGTCGGCGTCGCTTGTCTCGTCGACATCGTCCACGATGGCGATCTCGGCATCCTCGACGTCGTCGAGCTCGTCCTCGACGTCCTCACGCTCGGGATCGACGAACTCGCCGTCCACGGTGATCTCGTCATCGTCGTCGGTGTCTGTGGTGTCGGACTCTGCCGTCACCTCACCGGTGTCGGTGTCACGCCCGTCGTCATCGAGCTCCGCGTCCGGCGTCGTCACGTCGTCGTCCGATTCGATGTCGTCCGATTCGATGTCGTCGACGTTCGGAGCCTTCACGCCCGCGGCGGTCGCCCGGCGGACGCGCGCGTCACGTGTCGATTTCCCGGACTCGGAATCCGTTGCTTCCGAATCGGTGTCGTCGGTCTCATCGCGGTCCAGAACCGCGGTACGCGCACTGGTGGTGGCGCGCTTCGCGCGATCGGTCTTCCACGACGGGTCGTGGGGATGACTCCCCGACGCCCGACGGCGGGTGGTGCGGGTACGCGTGCCTCCGCGGTGCAGCAGACGGGTCTCCTTGACGGCGTCCGTCGTCTTCCGCATCTGCGGACGGCCTTTGATGACCATCGGAACCAGTACGAACAGCCATACGGCCACGAGGCAGACCCACAAGACTGAGTTCGGCATGCGACTCTCCCTTCTTTCACTCTGGTTACACGAGGCCACCTCACAATCTAGGGGTGGTCAAGCGTCGGCCAGCGCAGACGCGCCGGGCATCGGCGACATTCCGCGAATTCACAGAGCGCTCTCAGGGGGACGCGACCGCCTCGCCCACGCACGGTTCCCGCTGCACGTTTTCGCTCCCGCTACGTCGATCGATGCAGCGGGAACCGAACGATGCAGCGCGGTCGAGGGCCGACAACTAGTGGAACGACGCCCGACCGGTGCGCACCAATCCCTCTGCCGCGCTTCCGGCGATCTCCTCGGCCGTGAGGGCGAAAAGGATGTGGTCGCGCCAACGATTGTTCACGTCCATGTATCGCTCCAGCAGGCCCTCGCGTCGGAAGCCGACCTTGGTGAGCACAGCCTGCGACGCCACGTTCGCGGGCTGGACGGTCGCATCGAGACGATGAAGACCAACCGATCCGAAGCAGTGATCGACACCCAGGGCGACTGCCGCGGTCGCGATGCCCTGGCCGAAATGCCTGGCGTCGACCCAGTAGCCGATCCACGCGCTACGCACCGCGCCGCGCTGGATGTTGCCTACCGTGAGCTGGCCGATGTACTCACCGTCGAGCTCGATGACGAACGGCAGTACCGCGCCCCGCTTCGCTTCGGCACGCAGCACCGAGTACAGAGGTGGCCAGGCGCCCGGATGATGCCGCTCGGCCCAGGTGCCGACGCCGCTGGGCTCCCAGGGCAGCAAGGTGTTCTGGTTTCTGATGCGCAGTTCGCTCCACGCCTTCGCGTCCCGCAGCCGGACCGGCCGCAACCCCACCGCACCTGCCTGAGTGCGCAGCGGACCGAGGGTCGCGGGCCAGCCGGGATTGATCTGCGCCCCGGTCAACCACCTCAACACGGATCGGAGTCTAATGCCCGGAACGCGGTGTCATCCCCGCTGTGCAAGGAATGCCACCTCGACCTCGTCGCCGGTTCCCAGCTCCTCGACGTCGGGTTCGACGATGATCAGGCAATTCGCCTCCGCCAACTCCGCGAGCAGATGTGAACTACCGGTCGGAGACGCACCGATGACCTGGACGAGGTACTCCCCGGACCGCTCGTCGCGCATCAATTGCCCGCGGAGATAGCCTTTGCGGCCGGCGACGGATGCGATCGGGCCGATGGTGCGGGCCTTGATGATGCGGCGCATCGGCTGTCGCTTGCCCAGTGCGATCCGGATCAACGGCCGGACCATCACCTCGAAGGTGACGAGGGCGCTCACCGGGTTGGACGGCAGCAGGAACGTGGGGACCTCGTCACGACCGAGCCGGCCGAATCCCTGAACCGATCCGGGGTGCATACCCACGCGCACGATCTCCAACTCACCGAGATCACTCAGAGCATCGGCGACCACCCGCGACGCCTTGCCGCCGACCGCACCGCAGATCACCACGATCTCGGACCTGATCAGCTGCGCCTCGACCACCTCGCGCATCCGCGAGGTCTCCCGCTCGGCGATACCCACCCGGTTGACGTCCGCGCCGGCGTCGCGGGCCGCTGCGGCCAGCGCGTAGCTGTTGACATCGAAGATCTGTCCGGGTCCCGGCGAACGATCGATGTCGACGAGTTCACTGCCGATCGAGATCACCGACATCCGAGGGCGCGGATGCACCATCACGCGGGCCTGACCCACCGCCGCGAGCAAGCCGACCTGCGCCGGACCGATGATCGAGCCTGCGCGCACCGCCACGTCGCCGGGCTGCACGTCGTCGCCGATGCGACGAACATAATCGCCACTCTCGACGGTGTGGCCGACCTTGACCTTCTGCTCACCGCCGTCGGTCCACCGCAGCGGCACCACCGCATCGGCCAGTGTCGGCATCGGCGCACCGGTCTCCACCCGGACTGCCTGACGGGGTTGCAGACGTGTGGGGGTGCGCGCACCCGGCCCGACGTCGCCGACCACCGGCAACGCCACGATCATCGGCTCGCCGGAAGCGAGGTCGACGAGATCGGCTCCCCCGAATCGAAATCCTCGAGGTCGTCGGGAGCGATCATGCCCGCGAGACCGACGTCCACCGCCCGCACGGCATACCCGTCGATGGCGGCCTGATCGAACCCGGGCATCGGCCGTTCGGTGACGACCTCCTCCGCGCACATCAGGCCCTGGGCCTCGGAGATCGCCACACGGACCGGTCGCGGCGCGACCGCGGCGGCGGTCACCCGGGTCAGATGATCTTCGACCGAACGCATCTCACCTCTCGCCCCCATCTCGGCTGACACAGTTGGGCTAGACGTTAGCCGCCACCGGTCGTCGGTGGGCCGAGGCGCGCTGACGCCCGGTCATCTGCAGGACATCAGCCGTCGGCCAACCGCTTCTCGAGCCACTCCCGCAGGTCCGGACCGTAGTCGTCACGATCGAGCGCGAAATCGACGGCAGCCTTGAGGTATCCGCCCGGATTGCCGAGGTCGTGACGCGTGCCGCGGTGCACGACGACACTCACGGGTTCGCCCTCCTCGATCAGCAGGGCGATCGCGTCGGTCAACTGAAGTTCCCCGCCGGCACCCGGCTCGATGCGCTGCAGCGCGTCGAAGATCTTGCGATCCAGGATGTACCGGCCGGCGGCCGCCAGGTTCGACGGCGCGTCTTCGGGCTTCGGCTTCTCGACCATCCCGATCAGCCGCATGACGTTGGGATTGTTCGCGTCCGGGAGTTCCTCGACGTCGAACACGCCATAAGCACTGATCCGGTCAGGCGGGACCTCGATCGCACACAGCACCGATCCCCCGCGACGCTGCCGGGTGCGCGCCATCACCTCGAGTACGCCGCCGGGCAGGACCAGATCGTCGGGAAGGAGGACGGCGACGGCGTCCTCGTCGTCGTCGAGGTATTGCTCGACGCAGCCGACCGCGTGGCCGAGCCCGAGGGGTTTCTCCTGGACCACCGAGGCAACTTCGAGCAGCGAGGGAGCCTTGCGCACCTTGGCCAGCATGGCGGCCTTGCCGCGCTTCGCGAGCGTGCTCTCGAGCACCAGGTCCTCGACGAAGTGTGCGACCACGCCGTCCTTGCCGGGCGACGTCACGATCAGCAACCGCTCGGCGCCCGCGGCCTTGGCCTCTTCGGCCACCAGCTCGATACCCGGGGTGTCGACGACGGGCAGCAGTTCCTTGGGCACCGTCTTCGTCGCGGGCAGGAACCGGGTTCCGAGACCGGCGGCCGGGACCACCGCGGTTCGCGGGATCGGCGGTGTGTTCGGCACAGGTTCGTACTCGGTGAACGCGTCGGTACTCTGGCTCACGTCACTGGGGGTCATGGGAACACCCTAGTGGCGATCCCTGCCAGAATCCTGTTGACGTGATCTCAGATTACTGGGCGGCGGACTCCGACGAGCTGCTGCGATGAGGCGAAGGCGGTCGGGTGCGCACGATGAAGAAACGTCTACGATCCGAGTTCGAACAGCGCCGGATCTCCCGGTCGTTCGCCGCACGCCGGCAGGCCGCGGCCGACCTCGCCGAATGGATCTACTCGGCGCCCTTCCGCCTCGAATACGACGTGACCGTCGCCGCCTATGTCCCCTTCGGTTCCGAACCTGGGTCGCCGGCCATACTCGACGCCCTGACGGACCGCGGGGTGACGGTGTTGGTCCCGACAGTCCCCAGCGGAGAACCGACTGCGTTGGATTGGGTGCGCTTCGACGGCGCGGATTCCCTGACGCGCGGCCGTTGGGGGCTGCTGGAGCCCACCGGCGATCGCCTCGGGAGAGACGCCGTCCGCGCGGCATCGGTCATCTTGGTGCCGGCGTATGCGGTCGACAAGTCGGGCACACGGCTCGGCCGCGGCGCCGGCTACTACGACCGGACGCTGACCGGTCTCACCGCCGACATCGTCGCGGTCGTGTTCGACGATGAGGTGGTCGACTCGCTCCCGGCCGCTCCGCACGACGTGCGGGTCGGCTGGGCGCTGACGCCCGAGGGCGGATTTCGCGAACTCGGTTGATCGGCCTGTCAGGCAGGGGCCGGCGTCGCGGCCTTGCTGTCGCTCGACGACGAACCGCTGCTCGAGGACGAGCTGCTGCTCGACGACGAATCCGAGGACGAACTGCTCGAGGAGCTCTCCGACGAAGACGACGAGGACGAGGTCTCACTCGAGCTCGATCCCGATCGCGAATCGGTGCGGTAGAAGCCGCTGCCCTTGAACACGATGCCGACCGAGTTGAACAGCTTGCGCAGCCGTCCTGTGCACTGCGGGCATTCCGACAGCGAGTCCTCAGAGAACGACTGCACGATGTCGAATTTGTTGTCGCACTCCGTGCACGCATACGAGTAAGTGGGCACCGAAACCTCCGGGAAGTAGTGATCGCCGCTCATTCTAACCGAACTTGGCACTCGAACATTCCGAGTGCCAACACGTGGCGTCCGGAATTCTCTTGGTCATCCGGCGGTAAGGGCGAAGTCATGAAACAGTAATCCCGCAACATCGTCCTCAGAACATCGGAGACACTACGGGAATGATGAGATGACCGACTTCCTCAGCTCTGTGAACGACTACATCTGGAGCAACGCCCTGGTCTACCTGTGCCTGGCGGCAGGTGTGTACTTCTCCATCCGTACCCGTTTCGTCCAGGTACGTCAGATCGGCGAGATGGTCCGACTGATGTTCAGAGGCGAGAAGTCCCCGTCGGGCGTCTCGTCCTTCCAGGCACTCACCATGTCGTTGGCCGGCCGCGTCGGCACCGGCAACATCGCCGGCGTCGCCACCGCCATCGCGTTCGGCGGACCGGGTGCCCTGTTCTGGATGTGGGCCGTAGCCTTCCTCGGTGCCTCCACCTCCTTTGTCGAGTGCACGTTGGGGCAGATCTACAAGACCCGCGACAAACTCACCGGGGAGTACCGCGGAGGTCCGGCGTACTACCTGAGCCGAGCACTCGCCCACACCAGGGCAGCTCCCCTGTTCAAGGCGTACGGCCTCGTCTTCGCGGCCGTCACCGTTCTCGCGTGCGGTCTGCTGCTCCCGAGCGTGCAGTCGAACTCCATGGCGTCGGCGATGAGCGGGGCCTGGGGCGTCTCCAAGTGGGTCGTCGCGGTCGGGACCGTGATCCTGCTCGCGTTCGTGATCGTGGGCGGGGTCAAGCGCATCGCCGCCTTCGCCTCGATCGTCGTCCCGTTCATGGCCGTGGTCTACATCCTCGTCGCGCTGGTGATCGTGCTGATGAATGCATCGCAGGTGCCGGAGATCATCCGGATGGTCTTCGCCAGCGCCTTCGGGGTCGACTCCGCCTTCGGAGCGATCATCGGGTCGGCGGTCATGTGGGGCGTCAAACGCGGCATCTATTCGAATGAGGCGGGCCAGGGTACCGGCCCGCATGCGGCGGCCGCGGCCGAGGTCTCACACCCGGCCAAGCAGGGCCTCGTCCAGGCATTCGCGGTCTACGTGGACACCCTGTTCGTCTGCACGGCGACCGGATTCCTGATTCTCTCCACCGGCGCATACCGCGTGTTCGAGGGGAGTCGGAGTCGGGCGCGATCATCGCGGAAGGCGGTTCGCTTCCCACCGATGCCGAAGTCGGCCCCACCTTCGTCCAGACGGGCTTCGACACCCTGTGGAGCGGTGCCGGATCCACCTTCGTGGCGATCTCGCTGGCGTTCTTCTGCATCACCACCATCATCGCCTACTACTACATGGCCGAGACCAATCTGCGGTTCCTCCTGGGCAACGCCGCGACGCTCTACATCCGGCCGTTGCGCAGCACCCTCGGCGCGAACCTGACGATGTTGTTGCAGGCCCTCATCCTGGTATCGGTCGTCATCGGTGCCGTCTCGACCGCCACCGAGGCCTGGACGCTGGGTGACATCGGCGTCGGTCTGATGGCCTGGCTCAACATCATCGGCATCATCATCTTGCAGCAGCCGGCATTCCGGGCGCTCCGGGACTACGAACGCCAGCAGAAGGCGGGCCGCGACCCGACTTTCGACCCGACGACACTCGGCATCGTCGGAGCGACGTTCTGGGAGACCTATGACCCCCGGACGCCGAGATATCAGGAAGAACCACTGTCCTCCTGAAACCTTGACGACAAACCCAGGGCGCCCCACTCTCGTGGGGCGCCCTGGTCGTCGCTTCACTCGATGACGTCGAAATCGCGGTCCGGGACGTCGTCGCGATTCATGTCCGGAGTACGCACCTTGCGCGCGTCCCACCGCAACAGAAGAGCACCGAGCACCGCTGCCACCACGCTGCCGACCAGGATGGCGACCTTTGCCGCCGACGCGTGGTCGTCGGAACCCTGATGGAAAGAGAGTTCCGAGATCAGCAGCGCCACGGTGAAGCCGACACCGGTCAGCATGCCCACCGGTAGCAGGTCGCGCACGCCGACGGCATCCGGCAACCGTAGCGGAGTGAACCGCGTCATCAACGCGGTCGCGCCCATCACCCCGACCACCTTGCCGACCACGAGGCCGAGGAAGATTCCGATCGACACCGGCTGCACGATCGCACTGTCGCCGCCGACCACAGCGACCCCGGCCGACAGGAATGCGAAGATCGGCAGCGCCACCGCCGACGACACCGGACGGACCGCGACCTCGAACTGGTGTGTACGAGAGCTCGATTCGCCGTGGATGAGCAGAGCTGGGACGGTGAACCCCAACAGGACGCCGGCGACCGTCGCGTGGACGCCCGAGGCGTGCATCAACGCCCAGGCAACCACAGCGAGGGCGATCAGGACGAGGGTGGCGGGCGTTCGCCACCGGGGGCGACGCAACCGCACCAGCACGCCGAAGACGGCGATCACCGCGATCGCCGCGCCGAACATAGCGAAATCGATTGTCTCCGTGTAGAACGTCGCGATCACCGTGATGCCGAGGAGATCGTCGACGACAGCCAAGGTCAGCAAGAAGGTCCGCAATGCCAGCGGTAGCCCACGCCCGAAGATGGCCAGCACCGCCAGCGCGAAAGCGATGTCGGTGGCGGTCGGGATGGCCCACCCGCGCAACGCTTCTGAATCGAACGTGCCGACCACGACCACGAAGCACAGGGCCGGTACCACCATTCCCCCGACGGCGGCGACGATGGGGACGCCGGCCAGTCGGAGATCACGCAGGCTGCCGGCCACGAACTCTTGTTTGAGTTCCACGCCGACGATGAAGAAGAAGATGGCCAGCAGGCCGTCGGCCGCCCACTCCGCCACCGAGAGATGTAGGTGCAGTGACTCTGGCCCGAACTCGAAGGCTGTCAGCGATTCGTACGCATCCCGCCACGGCGAGTTCGCCCAGACCACCGCGACCACCGCCGCCACGAGCAGCAGCACACCGCTGGTGGTGTCGAGCGAGACCCACCGCTGGAATCGCACTCGCCGCGAACTCGTTTGCCCGCGAGTAGCGGTGGCGACGCCGGATGCGGCTTCCGCGGCGCCTGGCGGGTTGCGATCATGCTCCGGTACGGACATCAAACCTCCTGGTCAATGAGCGATCTAGGACGATCACCCACGTTCACATCTCCGCCGGCACCCGACGGAGGCCGACCAGACTTCCCGGCTCACCTCCACGTGATTCTTCCCGATAGACCGATCTGGGGCCAATCGGCGCCAGATTGTGCACAGCCTCTCCACGGACCACGTTGTCCCCAGATGCGTCTCGGCGGGTCATCTGCGCTGGTATGACCGCTACCGTCGCCGACCATGCAACCGATCTCCCACGACCGCCTGTCTCCGCGCCTCGTCGACCGCGTCCGGCACGCGATGCGTCCGGGCTGGGCGAGGTCGGTCATGATCCGCCGCAGCGCGGCAGTACTCCTGGTGCTCGCGGCGGTCGTGCTGACCCTGTTCGGACATCGCGGCGCCGAGATGCGTGCGGTGGTGGTCGCGGCGCGCGACCTCGCGCCAGGTCAGACCATCATGGCCACCGACCTCACCGTTCGCGAGGTCCCCGGCGGCCTCATCCCGAAAGGCACCTTGCGCCTCAGCGCCGACGGCGTCGGTCGCACCGCGGTCGGACCGATCGGCGAAGGCGAGATCATCACCGACTCGCGGCTCCTGTCCCCTCGACTACCCACCCAGCTCGTCGGCGACAAGGATGCCCGCCTCGTTCCGGTGCGGTTGTCGGACGAGTCCGTGGCCACCCTCCTGCGGACCGGCGACGTGGTCGACGTGTTGAGGGCGTCGGCGGACGATGCCGATGCGGCAGTGCTCGCCCGCGCGGCGGTGGTTGCGCTGACCTCGGACGAACAGGTCGGCGGGGTCTTGTCCGGCGGCCCGCGCGCGGGCCGGCCGGTGTTGCTCGCGATGGACGAACGGGCTGCGCATCGCGTCGCCGCGGCCGCGCTCGACGCTCCGATCACCGTCGTCGTGCATTGATCAATTGTCCCCATCGGCACGCTACATACCGCAAAACAGTGCAACGGTCGTTTACGATCCTGGATAGGGTTCGGCGAGTTCGGTACCGACGTGCCGTATCGATCGGTTTTCGGCGAAAGCGCAACCCTGCCGACGCGAATACCCGACCAAGAGCGGAAAACCGAAAAACGAGAGGACCGCACACCGTGCTCAAGGGATTCAAGGAGTTCATACTCAAGGGCAACGTCGTCGAGTTGGCCACCGCGGTCATCATCGGTGGCGCGTTCACGGCGATCGTCACCGCGTTCACCAACAGCATCATCCAGCCACTGCTCAACTCGATTCCGAGCGGTAGCAATCCGACCAAGGGCCTGGGTTTCCAGATCACCGACAACCCTTCGACCTTCGTCGATCTCGGTGCCCTCATCACCGCGATCATCAACTTCCTGATCATCGCCGCGGTGGTGTACTTCCTGATCGTGGTGCCGTACAACAAGCTCGCCGAACTCGGCGGTTACGGCAAGAAGAGCGAGGTCTCGGAGGTGTCGCTGCTCAGCGAGATCCGCGACCTCCTCGATCCCGAAGGCACGTCGAAGGCGAAGAACGCCGCAGAGTCCGAACTGCCCGATCACCTGCAGGATCCGGCAGGGCCTCCCGGAAACGCCGGCGCCACCCAGCGACTGTCCACGCCACCGCCCGCGGAGGCGCCTGCACCGACCCAGCAGGCGCCCACATCGCCTCCGCCAGGAGCGAATCCGCCCTACCCGACACCCCAGCCGGCACCGGGAAACTACCCACCGCCCGGCGCGTACCCACCGGCGAACTATCCCCCGCAGGGCGGCCATCCCGGACAGACACAGTTCCCGGGCGAGTATCCACCGCCGGACGCTCCGGGGCGACATTCCCGCTGACCCTCGACGACTCGGGCCGCGCTCCTCACCGGAGCGCGGCCCGATCTCTTTGCGGCCCCGGCATCCTCGCTTTCGCGGACTCCCAGCGGTTTGTCAGCGGAGGTGCCAGGGAACCGCAAGGTTGCGTCCCTAGTGTCGCTGGAGTCCGGAACACCGGACAGCAGAAATCGATCGACACGGAGGTTGCAGAAGAAATGCCGCAGAAGCCGGGGCCCCAGGGCCACAACAGTCACCGTCCCGCACCGCGTCCGCAGCGACCGCAGCCGCGCGGCCGCGTCCGCGTACATTCATTCCCGTTCCCGTTCTTCGGTAGCTGAGCCCGGCCCGCTTCACCGGCCCGCTTCACCGGCCCGGCAACGGCCAGAGAGCACAGCAGCAGGGCGGGATCGGATGAATTCCGATCCCGCCCTGTCGCGGTTCAATTGGCAGGCCGATATCGACCCGTCAGTCGATCAGCCCAGGCTGAACGGCTTGCCGTACAGCGTGATGACGCCCTTCACCGAATCGGTGTTGACGGTCACCTTGACCTTGGCCTTGGCCGAGGCGTAACCGGCACATCCGTCCAGGCCGAACTTCTCCTGGCTGTAGGCGACGCCGCCCTTGTTGCCCTTGAACGTGTAGCCGTGGACCTCATAGTCCTTGTATGCGGTGTCGTCACCCGAAGTGGTGTCGATGATCGGCACATAGCTCGCCTGGCCGGGGCCGAGGGTGAAGCCCGCGTTCGCACCAGTGCCCTCCGAGGGTGCTGCGGAAGCCCCCCCGGTCTCGGGAGCCGTGACTGTAACGCCTGCACCCCCTTCTGCGCCGGCGCCGAAGTTGACCTGGCAACCGACGAGGTAGCCCGCGTTGACCGTGCCGCCCTCGGCCTTTCCGCCGACAGTCACCGTCACCTTGCCCGACATCCACACCTCACGGCTGGTCTGGATGTTGGTCACGGCCTTCTGCACGTTCACGAACTCGTCGCTCAGGCGGACGGTCACCGGAGTGCCGTCGACCAAGGTCTTGCTCACAAAACCGCCGGGCAGCGCACCAGCTGCGGCGCCGCCGGCACCCAAGCTGGTCAGGCCCATCACGGCGGCACCGGCGAGGCCGACGCCGGCGGCCACGCGAGTGTTGATCTTCTTCATGATTCCCCTTCGTGGAATTTCAATCTGCTCGGGGCAGATAAATCAGAATGTTGCTGAGTTGTCTGCTCGCCGCTCAGTTGAGGCTGAAGGGCTTGCCGTAGAGGGTGGACTGCATGTAGGTGCCCTCACCGTTGACGGTGCCGTCGTCGGTGTTGTATCCCTTGGCGCCCACCACCTTCACGATGGTGCGTGCCGAGGCGTAACCGCCACACTGCTCCACGTTGATGCCGAACTTGTCGAGCTGGACGGCGGCGACGCCGCCATCCTTGATGTCCTTGTCGGTCACGTCAGCGATGGCGACCTGACCCGGATTCAGGGGGATGCTGAGCGATCCGTCGAGTCCGAGGCTGCCGACGCCGACCGAGCCTGAGAGCCCGCCTTCAAAGCCGGTGATGTCGACCTGGCAGCCGACGAGGACCTTGACCGCGATGTTGCCGTTGACGCCGGCGCTGGCCTTGGCACGGTAGGTGCCGGAGACGACCGCAGCGCGTCCCGCGCCGTTGTTCGCGACCGACGGAGCAGGCAGAGCCGACTCGCCGGTACGCCACGTCTGAATCGATTCACCATCGACGCCCACGGCCTTCTTGTAACCATTCGGCAGGCCGACTGCCGCAGCGTTTCCCGCCCCATGCCGGCCAGGCCCACGACCGCGACCGCGGCGACGGCGCTTGCACCAACAACGCGGCGCAGCCCAAGCTTGCTGAACTTGCTCATTCGTTCCCTCTCACAGGATTCGGTTGTTATCCCGCACAACACAACCACGTGCCGTACGAGTCGACCCTCGTGGGCTGCGGACCCCCGCACCGCAACCGAACCCAGATCCGGCTCCGGTTCGCCGGAAGTCGCCTTCCGCACGCCCTGGTCGCTGCTGCGTTGTCCTTCGCGACAGTTCGCAGGACTCCCCGCCGGTGCTTGCTCCAAGCACCGCGACTCGTCGCTGCGAACGTTATCGGAGCGCAATCAAGACCAGCAACAGATGGCATCGCGCGAGTCGCACGCCGACGTCTCGCGATCGTGAACTTCACATTCACCAACCCTCGATGAGCGAATGTTAACGGAAGGAAAACACCCTGCGTCAGCGATGTCAGCAGGTAGCTGGCCTATTCGTAATGAGGCGGTCGATTGGCTTCATACCAGTCCCGCGAGACCGCAGTATGACCTTGATCACACTCGTCGGTTGTGATCTCAGGGAGGTCATCACCGAAGACGTCATCGATCTTCCGCTTCTCGCGCCACGCCTTCCGAGGACGCGAAGAGTCCCCGGAATCGCTGGTCATCGGCGATTCCGGGGACTGATCCGGTTCTTCTGTCATGCGGGGATCGGTGTCGGCGACCACGTCGCCTCGATCGTCAGAATTCGCTGATCGCCTCGATGACGTGCTGGGCCAGCGGGGCGACCGTGGCCATGCCGTCGCGGACCGCAGCCCGAGAATTGGCCAGGTTGACCACGAGGGTCTGCCCGGAGATCCCCGCGAGTCCTCGAGAGAGTCCGCCGTCGGTGGCACCGGCGGCCAGTCCGGAACTCCGGACGGCCTCTTCGATACCCCGCAATCGTCGATCCAGGATCTGCTCGGTCGCCTCCGGGGTCACGTCGCGCGCGCCCACTCCGACGCCCCCGACCGACACCACGAGATCCACGCCGCCGATCACGGCGGTGTTCAGCGCATTGCGGATCTCGACCTCGTCGCCCGAGACCGCGACGGTCGCGTCCACATGGAAGCCGGCCTCGCCGAGAAGTTCCCCCACGAGTGGGCCGAGAAGGCTCTGGTCCTCGCCGTGTGCAGCCCGATCGTCGACGACCACAACCAGTGCCCGTCCGATCTCGTCACCGCTCGGTGAGGTGCGTACATCGTCGTCGCTGTGCCGTGCGACGAACTCGCGGGCCGCCGCGTCGGCGGCGACCACGTCGTCGGGGTCGATCGCGGTGGATCCTGTGTCGCTCATGCTCTGCCTTTCTGCTCCCTGCGGAAATGGTGTGTGGTTCTAACCGGTCTGCAGGGTCTCCAAGGTGACCTGCGCGGTCCGGGTCTGTCCGTTGACGACATAAGTGATCGTGACGGTGTCACCCGGCGCGTGTGACCGGATGGCCGCCACCAAGGCGTCACCACTGGCGATGTTGCGATCATCCACCTTGGTGACCACCGCGCCGGTCGGTATCCCGGCCTTGTCGGCGGGACCCCCCGCAGTGACGGCCGAGATATAGGCGCCGGGCTGGTCGAGTTCTGTGTTGGCCCGCACCGAGACGCCGAGGCCTGCCTGGGTGGCCTTGCCGGTGTCGCGCAGTTCGTTGGCGACGCGGATGGCCTGGTCGATGGGAATCGCGAAGCCGAGTCCTATGCTGCCGCCCTGCTGTTCCGCGGAGGCCCCCAACGTGGCGATCGCGGTGTTGACGCCGACGAGCGCGCCCTTCGCATTGACGAGGGCGCCACCCGAGTTGCCGGGGTTGATGGCCGCGTCCGTCTGGATCGCGTCGATCACCGACGTGGTCCCGCCGGTTTCCTTCGAGGTGGACACCGGCCGATTCAATGCACTGATGATCCCGGTGGTGACGGTGCCCTCGAGACCGAGCGGTGCACCGATGGCGATGACGTCCTGGCCGACGGCGAGATTGTTCGAGGTACCCACGCTGATCGGCTTGAGGCCGGTCTTCTCGACCTTGATCACCGCGATGTCGGAGATCGGGTCGGCGCCGAGGACTCGGGCGGGGGCCCGCGAACCGTCGGAGAAGATCACGAGCACGTCACTGGCGCGAGCGGCACCGGCCTCGGAGACGACGTGGTTGTTGGTCATGATGACGCCGTCGTCCGACAGCACCACACCCGATCCGCCGCCTTCGGCGTTGCCGGATCGCACGATGATCGAGACGACCGACGGGAGGACATTGGCGGCCACTGCCTGCACGGAGCCTGCCGGTGCCTCCACCTGCCCCTGCGCACCAGTGTCCGGGTCGCCGCCGAGGGGGCCATTGTGCGCAGTGGACGAGGAGTCGTCTGCGACGTTGGCGCCGATCGCGCCGCCGACACCGCCCGCCACCAGTGCGAGCACCACCGCACCCACGATCAGTGCGACTCTGCCGCCCCCGGATTTCTTGGGCGGGTTCGGAGGACCTCCGTAGGGCGGTCCGCCCGGATTCATCGGTCCTCCGGGGCCGGCCGCGTACTGGGGCTGGGTCGGGAACGGCGCGGACGGCGGCGCTCCGTAAGGGTCAGAGTAGGGCTGCGCGGCCGCCGCATGGTGGCCATATGTGTTCGCATCCTGCGGAGACGGGCCCGGTGCGTACGGATTGGACCCGTAACCGGGCGCCGCCTGCTGCCCCGGCGAGCCGAACGGATTCTGGCCGGCACCGCTCCCGGTGCCGTACGGATCGCCCTGCGAACCGCCACTCGTCATCTGGTCGTCCTCAGTTCTCATCACGTCGCCTGAATCCGGCGATCTCCCGACTGTCCTGCCCGGCGCCGGCACACTGCACCGATCCGATCTTCAACCCTAGGGGATCAGGTGTGTGCCGTGAGGGGCGAAGTCGAGGACTGTCCGCACCGTCGAGGCCTGTTCACCCTATTGACGAACGACCTGTGGGGAAGGTTCCTCGGGGTCGGGCTCCCTGGCAACGCCATGCGGATCAACGCTCCCCCCAACTCCGATTGTTCGGCCCGGACAGTTCCACCGTGCCGGTCCACCACCTGCCGCACGATCGCCAGACCCAGTCCCGATCCGGGCATCGACCGCGACTGGGTGGATCGGTAGAACCGTTCGAACACCAGGTCCCGGTCCTCCTCAGGAATCCCGGGCCCGGCGTCGGCGACCATCAGCTCGGCCGTCCGGGCGTCGACCTGCCTCAATTGCACGTACACCGGTCGGCCACGCGGACTCCACTTGGCGGCATTGTCGAGGACGTTGAGAACCGCCCGGTTCAGTCCGTGCTCCTCGCCGAAGACGAACCACGGCGTCAGATTGGTCTGGAAGTCGACGTCGAGACGACGGCGACGCACCCGGTCGAGGCTTCGCGTGATCACCTCGGTGAGGTCCACCTCTTCGTGCACCACCTCGGGAGCTTCTTCGCGCGCGAGGTCGACCAGATCCCCCACGAGGGTCGAGAGTTCCTCGATCTGCGCCATCACATCCGAGCGGAGCTCGATCATGTCCTGTGCCGGCACTGCCGGCGCCCCGGGTTCACTGGTCGCGATCAGCAGCTCCAGATTCGTCCGCAACGACGTCAGGGGCGTGCGGAGTTCGTGGCCGGCATCGGCGACCAATCTGGACTGCCGGTCACGGGATTCGGCCAGCGCACGCAGCATCGTGTTGAAGCTCTCCGTGAGCCGGGCCAACTCGTCGTTGCCGCTCACCGGGATCGGAGTGAGATCCTGTGTCCGGGCGACTCTTTCCGCCGCGCGGGTCAGCCGCGCGACCGGCCGTAGACCGGCTCGGGCAACGGTCGTGCCGGCCAGCGCCGCCAACGCGACACCGCCCCCGCCCACCACGAGCAACACCCAGGCGAGCCGCTTGAGCACCCGGTCGGTGTGTAACAGGCTCTGCGCCAACACAAGTGTGTTGCCGTCACTCATCTTTCGTGCGAGCACGCGCTGATTGTGAATGGTGCGCAGACTCTGATTCTCTTGCCCCGGCGCATACGTCGAGCGGGCGATCTTGCGTTCGACGTCCTCGAACGGCACCTCTCCGATGAGGTAACTGCGTCCGTCGGGACGCACCAATGCGAGAGAGATGTTGGTGGAGAACACGGTTCCGGTCACCAAGGACTCGGGCCGTTCGTTGAGCAGACCGGTGCGCGCCAACGCGGTCATACCGTCGGCGCGGCTCTCGAGCTGAGAATCGACTTCGTTGTACATCGCCCGATAGACCACGAAGTAGGCCGCGGCGGCCATCAAACTGACCGACACCAGCACCACCGTCGCCGACAACAGTGTCACGCGCGTCTTCAGCGACACCGCACGCGTCAACGGCATCGGTGCGCGCATCTCCGCGAGGTCGTCTCGTTTGCGCCGCAGAAACCCGCGCGTCGCCTGCGACGACGACGCGGGATCGGTGTTTTCGGCGAGCACTAGGGAGGCGTCTCCCGCAGGACGTAGCCGACACCGCGCACCGTGTGGATCAGTCGGTCTTCACCATCGGCCTCGGTCTTGCGGCGGAGATAGCCGACGTAGACCTCGAGCGCATTGCCCGAGGTCGGGAAGTCGTAGCCCCAGACCTCCTCCAGGATGCGGCTGCGCGACAGCACGCGGCGCGGGTTCGCCATCAGCATCTCCAGGAGCGCGAACTCCGTGCGTGTGAGGCTGATACTCCGATCACCGCGCGAGACGTCGCGGGTCACCGGGTCGAGTGTGAGGTCGGCGAAGGCGAGCGCCTCGGATTCGATGTCGTCCTCCGGCGTCGCACGTCGTAACAATGCGCGCAGGCGCGCCAGCAGCTCCTCCAGCGCAAACGGCTTGGGCAGGTAGTCGTCAGCGCCGGCGTCCAGGCCGGAAACGCGTTCGGATACCGAGTCGCGAGCGGTCAACACCAATATCGGCAGGTCATCGCCTGCCGAGCGCAACCGCCGGCACACCTCGAGGCCGTCGAGGCGCGGCATCATCACGTCCAGGATCACGACGTCGGGGCGTTCCGCGACGATCTTCTCGAGAGCCTCCAACCCGTCGGCGGCGGTGTCCACGCCGTACCCGTTGAAGGTCAACGACCGGCGCAGCGACTCACGAACCGCCCGATCGTCGTCGACCACAAGGATGCGCATACCTACAGTCTTATCGTGAACTGCTGAGATGTGTCTGAGGACAGCGAGTGTGTCTCGGAGGTCGTTCGCGCAGGTACGTCGCAGGAAGAATGCGACCACATCTGCCAACCCGCGCTCCGCACAGGATTCGGCGTGACGTGTGAGGTCAAGTTGATAGGCGCGTAACTGGACGCTTCGAATCAGGAAACACGGTCACCTGACTCTGGACAGTGTGAAGCCCGTCGCCTCCGTCCGATCTCTGTGCGCCTACTGCGGCGTGGGGTGTGGCATGGACCTGACCGTCGGTGGTTCGGGCCAGATCCTCAAGACGACCGGCCGCAAGGACCATCCGACCAACTTCGGCCGCCTCTGTACCAAGGGTTCGACCACCGCCGACATGCTCGCAGCCGGCGGGCGCCTGACGGCTCCGGCGATCCGCTCCGCACGCGGCGCCGCCGCGCAACCCGGTGACATGGACCAGGTGATCACCGATACCGCCCGGCGACTGCGAGAGATCATCGACCGGGACGGACCGGACGCGGTCGCGCTGTATGTCTCGGGGCAGATGTCCATGGAGGCCCAGTACCTGTCCAACAAGCTCGCCAAGGGATTCATCAGGACCAATCAGATCGAGTCGAACTCGCGCCTGTGTATGGCCAGCGCAGGCACCGGCTACAAGCAGTCCCTCGGCGCCGACGGCCCACCGGGCTCGTACCAGGACTTCGACCATGCCGACGTCTTCTTCGTGATCGGCTCCAACATCGTCGACTGTCATCCGATCCTGCATCTGCGGATGATGGACCGCATCAAGGCCGGAGCCAAACTGATCGTCGTGGATCCCCGGCGGACCGCGACCGCCGACAAGGCCGACCTCTTCCTCCAGGTCAAGCCCGGCACCGACCTCGCGCTCCTGAACGGACTGCTACACCTGCTGATCACGGGCGGGCACACCGACGACGATTTCATCGCGTCGTACACCGACGGCTTCGAACAGATGCCCGACTTCGCCGCGCAGTACCCGCCCGAACTGGTCAGCGAGATCACCGGCATCCCCGCCGACGATCTGCGCCGGGCCGCCGAGCTGATCGGAACGGCCGACAACTGGATGAGTTGCTGGACAATGGGTCTCAACCAGTCGACCCACGGTACCTGGAACACCAATGCGCTGATCAACCTCCATCTCGCCACGGGCGCCATCTGCCGTCTCGGCAGCGGACCCTTCTCCCTCACCGGACAACCGAACGCGATGGGCGGTCGCGAGATGGGCTACATGGGCCCCGGCCTACCGGGCCAGCGCGCAGTGATCGCCGATGACGACCGGGCGTTCGTCGAGGACAGATGGGGCCTCGCGCCGGGCACATTGCGGACCGACGTCGGCGGCGGAACCATCGACATGTTCCAGCGGATGGCCGATGGCGAGATCAAGGCGTGCTGGATCATCTGCACCAATCCCGTTGCATCGGTGGCCAATCGTTCGACCGTGATCGCGGGGCTCGAACGGGCAGACCTGGTGATCACCCAGGACGCGTTCGCAGACACCGAGACCAACGCCTACGCCGATGTCGCCTTGCCCGCCGCGCTCTGGACCGAATCCTCCGGCACCATGGTCAATTCAGAGCGCAACGTGACGTTGTTCGAACCGGCCGTCGATGCTCCGGGGCAGGCACTCCCCGACTGGCAGATCATCGCCCGTATCGCCTGCGAGATGGGCTATGCCGACGCGTTCTCCTACGCAGACGCCGAGGAGATCTTCGACGAGATCCGCGCGTTCGCCAATCCCCGCACCGGCTACGACCTGCGCGGTATGACCTATGACGGGCTGCGCCGCACACCCATGCAGTGGCCGTGCCCGCCCGCCACGCTCGTCGACGCACCGGACCCGAACGGTCGCAATCCGATTCGCTACCGTAACGATGGCGTGAGCCAGACGCTGCATCGTCTCGAGGACGGATCCGTGCCGGACCTGGCGTTCGCCACGCCGACCCGGCGCGCCCAGTTCTTCCCACGCCCGCACGTCGACCCGGCGGAGATGCCCGACGACGAACATCCCTTCCTGCTCAACACGGGCCGGCTTCCCCACCAATGGCACACGATGACCAAGACCGGTCGCGTGGCGAAGCTGAACAAGCTCAACCCCGGACCGTTCGTCGAGATCCATCCCGACGACGCCGAGCGACTCGGCATCGGTCCGAAGGATCAGGTCGAGGTCGCCTCCCGGCGCGGACGTGCGGTTCTCCCGGCGTCGATCTCCGATCGTGTGCGGCCTGGCAATTGCTTTGTCCCCTTTCACTGGAATGACATGTTCGGTGACGATCTCGCGATCAACGCGGTCACCTCCGACGCCATCGACCCGTTGTCTCAGCAGCCCGAGTTCAAGGTGTGCGCAGTGACCCTCACTCGCATTGCCGCCGACTCCGACGAAACCTCGGCAACAGTGATCGATTCGACCCCCGTGGCAGCCGATCCGGTGCCTGCATCCGAAGGACGACCTGTTATCGACACTCTCGCAGAGCTACTCGGCGTGTCCGACATCCCGACACCACGGACCACCGACATCGAACGGCTCTACCTTGCAGGGGTCATCAGTGGACTACGAGCACGCCCACCGGCCGGTGAGGTCCCGACGCTGCCTGCCGACGCCCCTCTGGCGCCGGGTACCCGGACGTGGGTGGCCGGCCTTCTCGACGGAATGTTCTCCCGCCGGGCGTCGTCCACAGATACCGCCGAATCCACCGATGACTCCGGGTCCGCCGGCGCGGTGACCGTCCTGTGGGCGTCGCAGATGGGCAATGCCGAGGAGTTCGCCGCGCTGTGCGCCGATCGGGTTGCCGGTACCGGGCGCCCCGTCACCACCGTCCCGATGGACGAATGCGACCCGGGCCTGCTCCCCGACAGCGACACCGTTCTGTTCGTCACGTCCACGACCGGCGACGGCGATCCTCCCGACAACGGGAGCGAGTTCTGGGGCGCCTTGAACACCGACGACGCGCCTGATCTGTCCGGCGTGCGGTACGCGGTCCTCGCCTTCGGCGACTCCAGTTACGACGACTTCTGTGGCCACGGACGCAAACTCGATGCCCGCATCGGCGAGCTGGGTGGCTCCCGGATTCTCGATCGCGTCGACTGCGAGCCCGAGTTCGAGGACGCAGCCGGGAATTGGCTGGAAAAGATCGTCGGGGCCCTCGGCAACAGCCCCGGAACTGATACCCGTGATGATCGTGGCGATGACGACGGTCACAGGCCGGCCGTCACCGTGATCGACCGGGTCGCGCCGCCGGCCCCGACCACACCCACCTATTCGCGCAAGACCCCGTTCGTGACGTCGCTCGCCCGCAATGTCCGGCTGAACGGCGCGGGGTCGCAGAAAGACGTTCGCAACTTCGCGTTCCATCTGCCGCCGAACTCGCTGACCTATCGCACCGGCGACGCACTCGGTGTCTGGCCGCGCAACAACCCAGCGCTCATCGACGAGTGGTTGACGGCGACTCGTCTCGACGGTGACGAGGTCGTCGACCTGGCCGATGCCGGTGAGATGACCTTGCGCCGCGCGCTGCGAGAACGCCTCGAATTCGCCAAGGTGAGTTCCGATCTCGTGCGCTTCGTCGCGGACCGGACCGGCAACGACGACCTGCGTGACCTGGCGGCAGCCGGCAACAGGGCCCGCTTCGCGGACTGGAGTTGGGGGCGCCAATCGGTCGATCTGCTGTCCGAGCATCCCGTGCGCGCGTCGACGACCGACTGGATCGACGTGCTGAAACCGTTGGCACCACGCTCGTACTCGATCTCGTCGAGCCCGCTCTCGAGTCCCGACGAGGTACATCTGACGGTTGCCGCTGTGCGCTACAACGTCCACGGCACGCCCCGCGGTGGTGTGTGTTCGACATTCCTCGCCGACCAGGCTGAAGACGAGGACATCGGGATCTTCGTCAACTCCACCAACCACTTCCGTCCGCCGTCTGATCCCGATGCGCCGATGATCATGATCGGACCGGGGACCGGAATCGCGCCGTTCCGGGCTTTCCTCCACGAACGGCAGGCGCTCGGCCACACGGGTCCGAACTGGCTGTTCTTCGGTGAGCAGTATGCCGCAACGGACTTCTACTACCGGGACGAGCTGACCTCGATGTTGGCCGATGGACTGCTCACCAGACTCGACGTCGCGTTCTCGCGGGATCAGGCCTCCAAGGTCTATGTGCAGGATCGGATGCGCGAACACGGCGCCGAACTGTATCGGTGGCTGCACGACGGCGCTCATATCTACGTGTGTGGCGACGCCGGACGTATGGCCAAGGACGTCGATGCCACCCTGAAAGGTGTTGTCGCCCAGCATGGAAAGTTGGCACCTTCGAGCGCCGAGGGTTACGTCAAAGCACTCGCCGCGGAAAAGCGATACGTCCGCGACGTCTACTGACCCAGCGCAGCGTGCTTGCCCCCGCGCAGGAGCGCGCCTGCAGCGTCACCACCCCTCAGCAGCGAGCTCCGGCACCCCGCGCCCAAAAGAGCGAGCTCCGGTACCCCCGTGCCCTGAGGAGCGAGCCTGCGAGCGTCACGAAGGGCCAAAGATCAACACCCGACCATCGCACCCCCGAGCTACATCGGGAGCTGTCACGAGTCCCGAATATTGATCCCGACCGACCTCGGGAATTCGACCGACCCGTTGATGGTGCGTAGGCGGTCGATGTGGACCACAATGGGCCGGGTGGGCAAGGCCGCGGAATTGCGGGTGACGGTAGGACAACCAATCGGTGGTTCCGACCTGCTGGCGGCAGTTGGCGCGCACGCGGTCTTGGTGCGTGCGGCTCGCGCCGATGTCATGGTTTTCCCAGAACTGTCGTTGACGGGTTACGAGGTCGACGCTGTCCCTGTTGACCTGCGCCGCGACCGCAGACTGTTCGATGGACTCATCGATGCGTGCGCTTCTTCGGACACGTGTGCGCTAGTTGGCGCCCCTGTGATCGAGAATGGTTGTCGTTCCATTGCTTTCGTACGCGTTGACACCGACGGCGTCGAGGTGGTCTACCGGAAGCGCCACCTTGGCGGTCAGGAGATCGAACGGTTCACTCCAGGTCCCGCCGTCTCGACTGTCGATATTCGCGGTTGGCGCTTTGGGTTCGGCATCTGCAGAGACACCGGCGTCGAAACCCATACCGAAGCGACCGCTGCTCTCGGTATCGACGTCTACGCCGCCGGCGTGGTTCATCATCGATCGGAACTCTCGGAACAACTTCGCCGCGCTTCCGACATCGGCGCGCGTTGCGGGGCGTATGTGGCGATGGCCAGTTGCGCTGGTCCCACCGGCGGTGGCTACCGGGATACTGCAGGCAACTCGGTGATCATGTCGGCCGAAGGCACCGTGTTGGCCCAAGCCGGCGAGATTGCCGGCGACTATGTGACAGCTGTGCTGAGATAGTTTGCTTCAAATCGGCGCTTCGGGCTCCAACGTCATCGGAGAGACCCCCGCACTGTCGACAGTCCACAGCGGGTTTCATTGCCCGACATTTTCCACAGATCGTCCACACCGACGCTCATCCGCTGCGGGGAGCCAGAGAACGGGGAGATGGCATGGGTGTATCTTCTTGAATGCGTCGACCGGAAGTACTACGTCGGCAGCACCAGAGATCTCGAACACCGTTTGCATCAACACAACACCGCTCAAGTGGTTTCACCGCCACTCGACGACCCTTGAACTCGCCTGGTGTGCCGAACTCGACAATGTGTCGGAAGCGTACGCCCTCGAGCGCCGCATCCACGGTTGGTCTCGCCGAAAGAAGCAGGCGCTGATCAACGGAGACATCGATCTCCTACGATCGTTCTCCCGACGTGGCGTACGAAAGTCGGATCACACGAACTAGCGGGGGCCCTTCGAGACGCTCGCAAGCTCGCTCCTCAGGGAACAGGGAAACACGCACGCACGCACCGCAACGAACAAGAGGCACGCCCGCCGGCTCCTCAGGGCACATGGGTTCCGCGGAGTGCGTCACACCCACACCAGGATCTCTCCGTCCCGATCCTCCGCACGGTAGACCGCGACCGCGCCGATCCCCTCCGAGGCACAACCACCGTCGCGGAAACGAAATGCATACTGGTGCAACGGGCACACGATCTGCCCGAGGTCGAACTGACCGTCGGCGAGCGGGCCGCCGCGATGCGGGCACACCGCATCTGTCGCACGGAAGGTGCCATCGGTCATCCGGAACACTGCGATCTGCCGTTCACCGACGGCATACGCGCGTCCCTCGCCCGGCAGCAGACCCTCCGAAGGGCCGACCACCACGCCCATCTCGACCCGCGTCATCGGACCGGGACCTTCGGTAGCGGCAGCAACGGCAGCGACGACGCGAACTGGGCCGGCGACTTCGGTTCCTCGCGATCGAGCCACGGGTCGACATAGCCGGCCACCGCCTCATCGATCCGCTCCTGCAGACCCGCCACCAGCCCGTCCCGGTCGTCGACCAGGATCGCGCGCAGCTCCTCGATGCCGATCCGCGGTACCCACGCGTAGGTTCGCTCCAACCATCTGCCTTGCTCGCGGTAGTACTGGATGAATATGCCGCACAGCCGGATCACCTCGGCCGCCGACTCGACCGTCGCCAGGAGATCACCCTTGCGGATGTGTGCACCTGCCGCACCTCCGACGTAGATCTCCCAACGACCGTCCCCGACGGCAACCACCCCGAAGTCCTTGCACAGCGCCTCGGCGCAGTTGCGCGGACATCCGGTGACGGCAAGTTTCAACTTGGCCGGCGACTCCAGTCCCTGATATCGCGTCTCGATGTCGATGCCCAGCTGCGTCGAGTCACCCAGACCGAACCGGCAATAGTCCGTTCCCACACAGGTTTTGACTGTCCGGAACGACTTTCCATACGCATAACCCGACGGCATGTCCAGATCGTTCCAGACCTTCGGCAGGTCTTCCTTCTTCACTCCCAGAAGATCGATGCGCTGACCGCCGGTGGCCTTGATCATCGGGATCTCGTACTTCTCGGCGACATCGGCGATGCGACGGAGCTGTTCCGGCGACGTCACGCCGCCACGCATCTGCGGGACCACGGAGAACGTACCGTCGCGTTGGATGTTCGCGTGCACTCGATCGTTCACGAACAGGGCTCCGGGCTCCCGCTTCCAGTCGGCACCCCATATCACGCGCAGCAGCGACGCGAGCGGCATCTTCGCGGTTGCGTCCTCGCCGCCCGGTGCGAGTGCCGCGAAGACGTCGGTCACCGAGCGAAGGTTCTGCCGTTTGATCGTGTCGATGAGTTCCGGCTTGGTCAGCGGGATGGCGGGTACGTACCAATCCGCCGACGCGTCGGCGGTGAGCGCGTCGCCGGCCGCGAACTCGACGATGTCGGCGACCAACGGCTTGCACGAACCGCAACCCTTTCCGGCGCGTGTGGCCGCGCACACCTCGCTCACACTGGTGCATCCGCCACGCACACATCCGACGATGTCACCCTTGGTGACGCCGTTGCAGTTGCAGACCTGCACGTCGTCGGCGAGTTCGGCCGCACCGGTGGCCGCACTGGGCGTACCCATGTCGAACAGCATCGAGATGCGCTCATCGGGAAGCGGCACCTTCTCGTCGAACGCCTGCGTGAGAAAGTTGGCCTTCGAGATGTCGCCGAGCAGCATCGCGCCGATCAGTTTGTTGTCGCGTACCACCACACTCTTGTAGGTGCCGCTGCGTGGCTCGTAGAACTGGACGAACTCGTCGTCGTCTCGCTCAGGTCCCTTGACCCCCATGGCCGCGACATCGACTCCGGCGACCTTGAGCTTGGTGGTCAAGCGCGAACCATGGTATTCCGCATCGGGATTCGATCCCGTGATCACGTCTGCGAGCACCACCGCCTGCTCCCAGAGCGGCGCGACGAGTCCGTACACCTCGCTCCGATGCTGCGCACACTCCCCTACCGCGAAGATGAACCCCTCGTCTTCGCAACGCATCTGGTCATCGACCACGATCCCCCGCTCGACGACGAGTCCCGCACGCCGGGCCAGGTCCACATTCGGCCGGATACCCGCTGTCACCACGATCATGTCGGCGGGCAACGAGTCGTCGTCGGCGAAGCCGACACCGGCCACCGCCCCATCGTCGTTGCGCAGCACCGCGGTGGTCCGTTTTCCCGTGTGCACCCCCACACCGAGTTCTTCGATCTTGTTGCGCAACACCTTTCCGCCACGCTCGTCGAGCTGCTGGTTCATCAGATGGCCAGGCGAGTGGACCACATCCACATCCACCCCCTGGGTCTTCAGACCGTAGGCCGCCTCCAGCCCCAGCAGGCCGCCACCGATCACCACCGCGCGCACGTCGTCACGGGCAGTCGCCATCTGGAGCATCCCGTTGGTGTCCTCGATGGTCCGGAACCCGAAGACGCCACGGGCCAGCCGGCCATCGGACTCCCGCAGCCCGTCCATGTTGGGAAAGAAGGTGTTGGAGCCGGTTGCGACGATCAGAACGTCGAAATCGATCACGCGACCGCTGGCGCAGGTCACCGTCTTGGCGAATCGGTCGATGGCGTCGGCACTGTCCCCGCTGTAGAGGGTCACGTCGTTTTCCCGGTACCACGCCATCGGGTTCAGCATCAGATCGTCGTCGTCGAGTGCGGTCTCGCCGGAGAGGACGTGGCTCAGCATGATGCGGTTGTAGTTGCCGTAGGGTTCGTCGCCGATCATCGTGACGTCGAACAGGTCGGCACCCCCGCGGGCGAGGATCTCCTCGACGGTCCGTGCCCCGGCCATACCGTTACCGACCACCACGAGCTTGCGCCGCGCCATCAGAAGACGACCATTCCGAAGTCGATGACGACCTCGCCGGACGCCCCTTCAGGGGCGGCCAACACCAGTTCCAGCGTCGAGTCGGGCTCGACATCCTCGACGACCCGCAACGGCACGTTCACCGACGCCTTGGCCCCCATCGGAAAGATCCGCATCGGCTCGCCGTCGCGTGTCAGGGTGACGTAGATCAGGTCGTCGGAGCTGTTGCCGCCCCGAAAGTAGAGCGGCTGCGCTGTGAGCCCGGATGGCACCGCGAAGGTCAGCGACGGATCGATCGGCGCGGGCTTGGTGAGTCCGGTGCCGGTGAACGCGAAGACGCCTTGCAGGAACCGCGGTGTGCTGGACATAGCAGCCACTATCGCGATCGCGCATGAATCATTGCTTGCCTCGGTGTTACGAGGCGATTGTCAGGACCTCACCGGCGGACCCACCGCAGGTGATCTCGATCAGCGCTTACGCCACCCCGCAGCGCCGACCATGTCGGCGACCTCCGTGTACTTGACACGCGGCCGCCCCTGGACCAGCCCGCGACGACGCTCGCTGGCATCGATGGCTCGCATGCCGCGGTACCCGATCACCTGCCGTGAGCGTTTCCGCAGGAGAGCAGTGAACGCCTTGGGTCCGTGGGCGGTTCGGTCGAGGCGGTCGTCGGCCGCGTCCCGGATGAAGTCCTCGACCGTCGATTCGGCACACACCTTGTTGGTGCCGATGCCGCCGCTGGGACCGCGCTTCGCCCAGCCGAGGACGTAGACGCCCGGGATCACGTCCCCCTGATCGTCGAGCATCCGGCCGTCAGCGTTGGGAAAGACACCACGCTCGTGGTCGAAGGGCAGACCGGCGATCGGCGTCGACCGATAGCCGATGGATCGCACCATGAGATCGGCGGCCACGGTGTGCCTGGTGTCACCGGTCTGGACCGTCACGCCCTCGACGCGCTGCTCTCCGACGATTTCCTCCGGCGAGGTGTGGAAGAGGAACACGATACGACGCTTGGTCCGGTCGGCCGGCCGACGAAGATCTGGGACTTCCGCCGACGGATCGTCATGAACCACGATCTCGACGCCCGGAATGGTCGACAACGCACGATATTCCGCAGAGGTGTACGCGGCATTCGCCTGATCGCGGCGACCAAGGATCACGACCTCGTGGATGTTCTGTTGCTCGAGGATTCGCAACGCACGGTCCGCTATGTCGGTGGTGGCGAGCGATTCCGGCGACGAGACCAGGATGCGCGCGACGTCGAGCGCGACGTTGCCGGTGCCGACCACCACCGCGCGTCCGGTGCCGTCGGCGGGAATCGGCGGCGCCTCCTTGCCGGGAACCGCGTTGTACCAGGCCACGAGATCGGTGGCCGACGTCGAGCCTGACAGATCCTCGCCGGGGATGCCGAGCCGCCGTGACTCGCTCGCACCGACCGCGTAGAACACCGCGTCGAAGTGTTCGGCCAACTCGGCCGGCGTGATCTGGCCGGGGTCGGTACCCACCTCGACATTGGTCGCCATGGTAACGCGCGGATCGCGGTAGAGCAGGTCAAACCCGCGCAGCACGCCCTTGGTGCCAGGGTGATCGGGCGCCACGCCCGCGCGGACCAGCCCGCCCGGCGTCGGCAGCTTGTCGATCACGGTCACCTGCGCCTCGGTACGGTCCAGGATGGTCCGCAAGGCGTATCCACCCGACGGACCGGTCCCGACCAGCGCAACTCGCAGTCCGGCAGGCAGTTTCGGGATCTCGGGATATGTCACCTGACCCCATCCCGAGGCGATGTCGGTGTTCTGCTTGTAGAAGTCCGCGTTGATGTCGATGAACACCTTGTCGCGGGTGCCGAGTTTGTCCGCCGGATAGATGGCGTCCACGGGGCAAGCGTCCGCGCATGCGCCGCAGTCGATGCACGCCTCCGGATCGATGTGCAGGATGTCGGAGCTGCCGAAACCGCGTTCCTCCGGCGTGGGGTGAATGCAGTTCACCGGACACACGGACACACATGCCGCGTCGCTGCAGCAGGATTGGGTGATGACGAACATCAGAGCATGTTCGCTTTGCGGTAGTAGTACATCGCCGGGCGGGTCAGCAGGCCGACCTCGTCGAGGAACTCCATCAGGTGCGCGCAGCTGCTGCGGATCATCGACTGGAAGTGCGAGTTCGAGTTCATCTCCGCGACAGCGCGATCGGCGTCGAGCCCGGCGTCGGCGAATGCCTTCTTCTGGACCAGGCTGGAGACGATGAAGTAGGCGCCGAGCGATACGTACAGAGCGCTGAACTGACGTCGTGCCCAGCCGACGCCCTCCATGGACTCACGGACCTCTTCGCGCGCGAACTTCATGTGACGAGACTCTTCGAGCACGTGGATCTCGTTGACGGTCCGGATGAACGGCAGCACCCGGTCGTCGCGCATGCAGCCCCGCTGGAACACGTCTAGCACCTCTTCCGCGACGAGGATTCCCGCGTAGGCCACCTCGTTCTTGGCGGTGCGCTTGAAGAGTTTGCCCAGCCGGCCGACCTTCTTGGTCGGCTTGTACGAGGTACCGACCATCTTCTCGGACGCCTTGGCGAACATGATCGAGTGACGGCACTCGTCCGCGACCTCGACGAGGGCGAACTGGAACTCGGGGTTGTGGTAGTCGCCCAGATACTGATCCCGGATGACCATCTCCTGGAGGATCATCTCGAACCAGATGCCGATGTTCATGATCGACGCGAACTCGTGACGGGTCACCGAGATGCGCTGCTCCTCGCTGAGCTCATCCCAGTACGCCGTCCCGTACAACGACGACCACTCCGGGCTGCAGCCGTACTTGGTGGGATCCATCGGTGCCGACCAGTCGATCTCGGTCATGGCGTTCCGGGAGAGGCGAGCCGCCGAGGCCAGCAGGCGCTCGGAGACCTCGTTGGTGCCCTGATCACGCATGCTCACGACGTTGTCCGGGCGAGCGGGTTCCGGCGTGCCGCCGTCGCTCTGCGTCCGTCCCATCGCTGTAGTCATCGGATTCGACCTCCAGGTCGTCGGTGAACACTGTTCGTTCTTGACAATGAGCACTGTTATGACAATGCGTGTTGTCAAGATAGCATCGGGGTGTGAGGGAGTAAACAGGTTCGGGCCTATACTGACCGGTAACTTACCGTCGAAATACCCTCTCAACTGGGCAAAGGCAGGAGAATACATGTCATCGATCTTCATTTCCGGCGGTGCGGCAGGTATCGGTCTGGCCACCGCGGAACGCTTCGACCGGGAGGGATGGACGGTCGGTGTCTACGACGTCTCGGACGAGGCGCTGTCGAAGGTGAAGGCGAATCATCCCGACTGGATCGTCGGCAAGCTCGATGTCCGCGACCCCGACGAATGGGCCGAGGCGCTCGCCGATTTCACCTCGCACACCGGCGGACGTCTCGATGTGCTCGACAACAACGCGGGCATCCTCGTCGAGGGGCCGCTGCACGAGATCTCCCCCGACGCGGTGCGACGTCAGATCGACATCGACGCCCTGGGCGTGGCGCTGGGCGCGCAGGCAGCGTTTCCGTACCTGAAGGCGACACCGGGTGCACATCTGGTCAACATCGCCTCGGCGTCGGCGATCTACGGGCAGCCCGGCATCGCCACCTACAGCGCCACCAAGTTCTTCGTCGGCGGGCTCACCGAGGCGTTGGAACTGGAATGGGAACACGACGACATCCGCGTCGTGGGCATCTGGCCACTGTGGGCGAAGACAGCCCTCGCCGACAACGACGCCAAGTCGACGAAGACCCTCGGCGTGCGGATCACCCCGGCGCAGGTCGCGGAAAAGGTCTGGGAGTCCGTGCATCCGACCCGACAGGACAAGCTCCTGCATCGCACCAGCTATTCGGTTGGGGCACAGACTCTCTTCCTCGGCAACGCCGCGAAGTTCATCCCGAACTTCCTCAACCGGGCAGTCAACAAGTTCATCGCCCAGTAGGGCGCTTCACCACCGACAGCCGCGACGGTTTCCGGCAGCCGCGACGGGTAAATGGGGTCGCGGCTGCAGGGAACCGTCGCGGCTGCGGGAGAAGGGGCGTGTGGGTGGGTGTGTCAGTTGCGGCGCCACAGTCCGCTCGGCGCCGTCGGCAGCCGTAGGCCGAACACCAGGCCGGTGATCCGCAGGCCGGTGGCCAACACGGTGCCGATCACCAGCCACACCCAGGTGGGCGCCGACGAATAGGTGGCACCGACGCCGACCACGCCGGCACCGAGGAGAGCGGGAACCGCGTAGAGGTCGGCGGGTTGCAGCAGGAGCGGGATCTCGTTGGCCAGCACATCACGCAGGATGCCGCCGCCGACAGCCGTCAGCAGACCGACGAGGGTCGCGGCGAATGCGCTCGCGTGCTCATCGATCGCGATGGAGGCACCACTTGTGGCGAACAGGCCCATCCCGATCGCGTCGAGGAGCAGCACGCTGCGACGCAACTCGGAGAACGCCGGGTGAAAGAAGAAGACCACGAGGCTGGCCACCACGGCGACGACGATGGGCGGCCAGTTCTGGACCGACGTCGGCGGGGTGATCCCCAGCAGGACGTCGCGGAGAATGCCGCCGCCGACCCCGGTCAGCGCACCGACGGTGAGAATGCCCCAGAGATCGAAATCCTTACGCACACCCAGTAGTGCGCCGGAGGCGGCGAACACCACGATGCCGACGTCGTTGAGGATCTCTTGCAGCACCCGATCATCGTGTCAGCAGCCGGTGAGCACAACAACGACCGCCCCGGCAGGCCGGGGCGGTCGTTGTGAAAGTATTCGCAGCTTCGACGTGACGCCGAAGTCAGCGGAATGCGCTCAGCGGCGATCCAGGTCGATGATGCCGGCCTTGGCGGCCTTCACGAGGCGACGCGGAATACGCTGTGCGACGCCGTTCACCTTCACCTCTTGCAATGCCGGGTTGTCCGCTTTCCACTGCGAACGACGGCTGCGGGTGTTCGCCCGCGACATCCGGCGCTTGGGTACAGCCATGGTTGAGCCCTTCTCCTACGTGCGAGTCTGTGGGGACCGCCCGGCATGGTGCCGGTAGGTCCCGTCGATCCGTGCGCCCGGACTGTCACAGCTTCGAGCCGGTCAGGCGCGGCACACAACCAGACCAGACTACCGGGCCGTGGCCCAAGCTCCAAAACGTCGCCCCGTCCGGTCCTACGACGACGTGGCGACTGCTCCGGCGATGAGCACGATCAGCATGATGAGCAGGAAGATCACCACCAGGGCGATGGAGATCCAACCGAGGATCAGGCCCGCCTTCGCCATGCCTTCGCCGTCCTGGGCTCCCGCCGAGGCCTCGATCTCGTCGCGCGCCGAGTTGCCCAGGATCACCGCCACCACACCCAGCACGCCGGGACAGACGAGGAATGACCCGATGCCGCAGATGAGGGCCGCTATCGCTTTTCCGTTGGTCTGACGCACTCCCGGGTAGCCCGCGCCATACGGCGCGCCGTAGTACGGCGCCGCCCCGTACTGAGGCGCCCCATACTGTGATGCCGAGCTGTATTGCGGTGCCGAGCCATACTGGGGCGCCGAGCCGTACTGGGGTGCCGAGCCGTACTGGGGCGCCGAGCCGAACTGAGGGCCGACGCCCTGGTGCGGAGCAGCCTGCGACCCCGTGCCGTACTGGGGACCCGCACCATAGTCGGGAGCCGAGCCGTAGTGTTGCCAGCCCTCGTACTGCTGTCCGGCATCGCCCGGAGCAGTGGGGTGATCGGACGCCTGCGAGTCGAGGTGGGCCGTCGGGTGCTGTTGCTGCGCGTCGTCGGCACCCCTCGGCTGATCGGCCACCGGCTCGGTCTGGTCATCGGCCGCGCGCTGGTCCTGTGGATTCTGCGGGCCGTCGGTCGGATTCGTCATCGAAAGGTCCTTTCCACGGCACCCAGCGTATGCGACCGGTCCGCCGACGGGCCCGCGTCGACGGCCGACGCGGATCCGACGCCCGCGAACGGCCCGCCGCGCGAGGTGCATACACTCGCCCGGTGTCAGGAGTGGTCTCGGGCTTCACCGTCATCTTCATCATGGTGGGGATCGGGTACATCCTCGGCCGCACCCGGGTGCTGGGCGACGGCGCCCACGAGGTGCTGTCGCGGCTCGTCTTCTTCGTGTGCACACCCGCCCTCCTGTTCCACTCGCTGATCACCTCGGATCTGTCCGTCATCTTCTCGACGACGCTGGTCATCGCGGGTGGCAGTGCCCTCACCATCGGCCTGGTGTACGTCGTCGTCGCCCGTCTGTGGCTCCGCAGCGCAATCCCTGAACTCGCCATCGGCGGCCTCGCCTCGTCGTACGTGAACAGCGTGAACCTCGGGCTCCCGATTGCGATCTTCGTCCTCGACGACGCGTCGTTCATCGCACCTCTGCTGCTGTTCCAGATCCTGGTGTACTCACCGATGGCACTGATCACCCTCGACCTCACCGTCACCGATACGGGGACCGGGCGGGCGGACCGCACGTCCACGCTTCGCGATGCCGTGGTCGCGCCACTGACCAACCCGATCGTCGTCGGCGGTGTGGCGGGATTGGTGATCTCGGCGATCGGCTGGATGCCGCCCGCCGCGGTGATGGAACCGATGAAGATGCTGGGGAACGCCTCGGTACCCGGCGCCCTTCTCGCGTTCGGGCTCTCGTTGACAGGGGTCGCCGTCTTCAAGAAGGGCCAGAGCCCCCGACGGGCCATCGCCCTGGCCTCGGTTCTCAAAGTGGTGGCGATGCCCGCCCTCGTCTACATCGTGGCGCGGTGGGGCTTCGGCGAAACCGGCCACCAGTTGTTCGCGCAGGTGGTGATCGCCGCACTGCCGACGGCCCAGAACGTACTCGTCTACGCCACCCGATATCGACGCGCGCAGATCATGGCCCGCGACACCGCATTGATCACCACATTGGCGTCCATCCCCGCGATCGGGATCATCGCCCTTCTGCTCGCCTGAGTCAACGCCGCGACGGCTCCTTGCGGTCCTTCCGCTTGACCTCGACCCCGCCCATCAGCGCGAACCCGACAACGCGGACGGTCGGCGCACCGGGGACGCCCGGTCCGGCCGCGCGGCCACCGAAACCGCCCATGAGCGGCCAGCCGTTGATCTCGACGGACACGTCGGGTGGCACGGTGATGTCGACGGCGCCCATGATCGCGGCGCAGCGGATGGTGAGCACCTGAGCGGTGAATTCCACTTCCCGAAGGTCGATCTCCACAGCGCCCATGATCGCGGTGGCCGTGATGCTGTCCGCGACCACCACGGTGCCCTTGATCTCGGCCGCCGACATCAGCGCGAAGCGGTGTGCCACCGGCCGACGTCCGGTCGACGCGACCACCCGACTGGTGGAGGGCTCTCCGACGAAGGGCATCGGCACCCCCAGCTGGCCGACGGGAAGGTCGTCGGTCAGCTCGTCGAGCTCACCGAAAGTCTTTGCCGTGACGGCCCTTCCAGCGCGCTCCTCGTACTCGGCGGGCGAGAGGCTGCCCCCGGCCATCGCTGCGGACAGGATCTGGTGCACGAGTTCGCGATCGGAATCGGCTGCCCGCAGACGAGCTCGGCGATCGTCAGGGGCAGGTAGATCCTCGGGTGTTGTCACAGAGTAGGAGCCTAGTGGCCGCGGTCCGGTGCGACCACCCTGATTTCTTGGCGCGGCCCTCGTCCGGACACACCCAGGAAACCCTGATCCGTCACCCTGAGGGACACTGATTCATCGACGTTGACCGCGCCGCGAATGCAGATAGTCCCCGACCACCGCGGCCCCCAACCCGTCGACATCCGGCGCGACCACTCGGCCACCGATGCGGCGTGCGATCTGGTCCATGAAGTGCGCCAGGCCCGGATCTTCGCCGAGCCGGAAGAAGGTCACCTGCGCTCCGAGCCGCGACACGTGGTCGAGTTCGCGCACGGTGACCGCGATCGTCTGCGGGTGCGGCGGATAGAAGAAGAACGGTTCCCCGCTGGGATCGAGGTGGGCGGTTGGCTCACCGTCGGTGACCACCAGCACCACCGGCTGCGCGTTCGGGAACCTGCGCAGGTGACGCTGGGCGAGCAGCAACGCGTGGTGGAGGTTGGTCCCCTGTTCCATGCGTGGCTGGAGTCCGGTCAGCTCGGCGATGTCGATGGACCTCGCGTACCGGCCGAATGCGATGAGGTGCAGTTCGTCGCTGCGGAAGCGCGTGGAGATCAGGTGGTTGAGCGCAATCGCCGTGCGCTTCATGGGTGTCCACCTACCCTCCATCTCCATCGAGAACGACGTGTCGACCAGCAGCACAACGGCTGCCTGGGTGCGGGCCTCGGTCTCGGCGACCTCCACGTCACGGACGTCGATACGCACCCCACCACGCGCCATCTCCGACGACATCAGCGACGGCTCGTCGCTCTCCGAGACGGTGCGCAACACCGCATTCGACACCGTCCGGGTGACGTCCCACGGATCGGTGTCGCCGAACTCCCATTCGCGCGAGGCGCCGGTCGGCTCCCCCAGCGCGCCGGTTCGCCGGGTCTGACGGTCGCCACGTCCCGAGAGCTGCTCGGCGATGTCCCGGAAGATCGACTGCCCCAGCTGGCGCATGGCCTTGGGGCTCAGTCGCAATTGCCCGTCGGAGGTGCGGTCGAAGAAGCCCTCCTCCGACAATGCCTTCTCCAGTTCGGCGAGGCGCTGCGCATCGACGGCAGCTTCGTCACCGAGCTGACGGGCCAGTGCGTCGAGATCGAGGTCGTCCATCTGAGCGCCGGCATACTGCTGGGACAGCTGCTCGCTGAGGGCCTCCAACTCGGAGATGTCGCGCAGCGCGGCCGCCCCTTGCCCCAGCCCCATCTGCTGGTCACCGGAGAACGATTGCGCGTTGTCCCAGTCGAGACCGGGACGCGCCTCGCGAAGCGCCGAATCCATCTGCGCCAGTTGGCTCATCAGCTCCGGCGAACCGAAGGCCTGCTGGGCCAGCTGATCGAGCTCGGCTCGTTGCTCGGGCGTCAGCGAATTGTAGAACTGCTGGGCCGCGGCCGCGCGCTGCGCCAGCGAATCGATGAGTTCGGAGGTGTTGCGGGGGTTCTCTGGAAAGAAGTCCCCGTGCTTGTTCATGAACTCGTCGAACTGTTCGGTCGTGTCCTCGCCGCGATTGTGCGCTTCGAGCAACTCGTTGAGATCCGACAGCATCTCCGAGACACGTTGCCGGTCCTGCTCATTCGCCCCTTCTAGGGCTTCCTTCATCCCCGCGAAACGCTGGTCGAGCAACTCACGCCCGAGCAGGTCCTTGATCTTGTCGTAGTCTTCCCGGGCCTGCGGGCTGCGCCAGTCGTATTCCGACAGTTCCTCGACCGCCTGTGCCGTAGAGGGCGGCAGACTGCCGATCTGCATCTCCTTGAACCGCGCGTCGTCGTCGAGGTCGCGCGCGAGTTGCTTGCGTTCCTCGAGGACCGCACGATCGAGCAGTTCGCGGATCTCGGCGAAGGTACCGTCGAGGTTCCGTTGCTTCAGCAACTCCTGACGCCGACGTTCGGCCTGTTCGCGGAGCTTGTCCAGGCCGCGCATGTCCGGCGTCCCCCGACGGAGGAACTCACGCAACGCACGCTGCGGCGATGCACCCGCCATGACGTCGTCGCCGATGTCCCGCAACGCTTCGCGGAGGTCGACGGGCGGCGCCAGCGGATCCGCACCGCCGGCATACCGCTGATATCGCGACCGATGGAAACTCTTGTTCACCATGGTGTTCGGCTCCGTTTCTGCAGCGGTCGAACTCAGCCGTAGATCGTCTGCCCGGTCTCGTCGGCTTCCTTGCCGATCCGCCGGGCGAGGAACAGACCTTCCAGCGCCAGTTCGATTGCGCTTGCGCGTTCGCCGTCGAGCTCCGCATCGAGGCGCGCGGCGATGTCGTCGAGGACCGGGGAGGTGGCCTCCGGGTCGGGGATCGATCCGAGCAGATCGGCGGCGGTGACGCGGTCACCGGTGACCACCGGTTCACCGTTCTCCAACGCGTCGACCAACGGCGCCATGTCGATGCCGCCGAGATGGGCGCGCACCGTGTCGGCGACCGATTTACGCATCAGATGTTCGAGGATCTCGAGCTCGCGCCCCTCCTCACCGGACTCGAATTCGATCTTGCCCCGCAGGACCTCGATCACCGACTCGAGGTCGACGACCCTGGCCACCGGCACGTCTTCACCGGTCACCGTCGCGCGGTGCAGCGCGGCGGCTGCGACCGTCTCCGCCCCGGCGATGGAGAACCGGGCGGAGACCCCGGAACGCTGGTCGATCGACGGGTGGTCGCGGGCGTACCGGGTGAAACGCGCCAGGATCTCGGTGATGAAGGTCGGCACCGTCGCGGTGAGATCTGCCTCCTGCTCGATGACCGCGATCTCGTCGTCGAGTTCCAGCGGATAATGAGTCCGGATCTCGGCGCCGAACCGGTCTTTGAGTGGCGTGATGATGCGACCACGGTTGGTGTAGTCCTCGGGGTTGGCGCTGGCCATCACGAGGACGTCGAGCGGCAGACGCAGCGTGTAGCCACGGACCTGGATGTCGCGCTCCTCCATCACGTTCAGCATCGACACCTGAATGCGTTCGGCGAGGTCGGGAAGTTCGTTGATGGCGACGATGCCGCGATGGGACCGAGGGATCAGACCGAAGTGGATGGTCTCGGGATCGCCGAGGCTCCGCCCCTCGGCCACCTTCATCGGATCGATGTCGCCGACCAGGTCTGCGACCGAGGTGTCCGGGGTTGCGAGTTTCTCGGCATAACGCTGGCTGCGGTGCCGCCATTCGATCGGCAGGTCGTCGAGCAGATTGGCCGTCTTGCGAATGGATCCCGGGGTGATCGGCTCGTAAGGGTGCTCGCCGAGCTCGGAACCGGCGATCACCGGAGTCCACTCGTCGAGCAGGCCGACCAGTGTTCGCAGGATGCGGGTCTTGCCTTGACCGCGTTCGCCCAGCATCACCACGTCGTGTCCGGCGATCAGCGCCCGCTCGAGTTGTGGGATCACGGTCGCCTCGAACCCGACGATGCCGGGCCAGGGGTCACGGCCCTCGCGCAACGCGTTCAACAGGTTGTTGCGGATCTCGTCGCGCACGCTGCGCTGGACGTGGCCACTCGCGCGCAGCTCACCCAGGGTTCGGGGCGACGGGTGGTGGGTTTCGGTGGACTGGGAGGTATGTGTGGTGAAGTTCTCCTCTGGCACCTTGTCCACGGTACTCCGCAGTCGACGGGATCATCGCAGTCGACGGGATCATCGCGGCGAAGGTGGCGACCACTTTGGATCACGGCCGATGAAACCCACGAGCCGTGCGAGGGGATCTGCGTCGTCGGCGACCGGGACCGCGGGCCCGTACTGCCCGGAGCCGCGCAGCATCTCCTCGATCCCGGCCATCCCGCGAGTAGTTGCTCGGCGTATCCCGGATCAAGGGGCGGCGTATGGCCGGTGGACGCGCCGAGATCCCACGTGTGCATGTAGACGTCGGCCGTGTAGAACCGGTCGACCGCGTCGGCGAGTCGATGCTCACCCGCCATCGGATGCCTGAACGTGTCGTCGGCGGCCGGGCCGTCGAGCAGCTCCTGGACGGCCGACGTATGCGCCTTCCATGCGTCGGCCGGGCCGTCCGCGACCGGGGGGCCTACTGGTAGCTCCACTCCCCCTCCGGCGAGAAAGCCGGGAAACCACTCGACGAGGTGAGCGACGACGTCACGCGCCACCCACCCGTCGACCGGGGTGGCCACGTCCCAGTCCGGGACGGCGGCGATCTCTGCGGCGAAACCGGCGGCGACAACTCGATGTCGCTCGGCGGGCGAGAGCCCGACGATGGAGTCGGCCACCGGATTCACACCTCTCCCGAGGCGATCAGCTGCTCGAGGGCGGCGTAGCCATCGTTGACGCCTTCCTCCATGCCGGATGCGAGCCATCCGTCTCGGGCCTCGAAGCTGTCGCACAGAGACTGTGCGTGCAGACGCGTCATACCGTCGCCGATATCCTCGAACCACAGCGTCTCGAGCGCCACCTGATCGGGCATCCCCTCGAAGGTGAAGGTCTGTACGACCTTGTCGTCGGAGACCGAATGGAAACATCCGCGGAAGCCGAACTCTTCGCCGTCGCGCTCGGACACGTAGCGCCAACTGCCACCGTCGCGCACATCCCAGTCGATGATCCGACTGCTGATCGAGCTCGGGCCCACCCACCGGACGAACAGCTCCGGGTCGGTGTGCGCCTTCATCAACTGGGCCGGCGTCCCGCGGAAATCGCGCGTGATCCGGATGATCGGAACCTCCTTGTCGGCCTCGATCGCCGCCTCCGAGTAGCGAGTCTGTACTGCGCTCATGATGCCTTTCCTTTCCGTCGTGGTCTCTCGTCCTCGCGACGTTGTGCCGCGGGGCCGTCGTTCATCTCCGCGAGCAGGACGTCGAGGCGCTGATAGCGCTCTTCGGCCTGCCTGCGATAACGCTCGATCCATTTGGTCATGAGGTCGAACACCTCCGCTTCCAGATGGACCGGGCGGGTCTGTGCCTCCCGGGTACGGGTCACCAGGCCGGCGTCCTCGAGCACCTTGAGGTGCTTGGACACGGCTTGGATGCTGACGTCATACGGGTCGGCGAGCTGACCGACCGTCGCGTCGGAGACAGCCAACCGCGCGACCATGTCGCGCCGGGTCGGGTCCGCAAGTGCGGCGAACACCTTCGACAACTCGTCGGCCACCTGAATCCTCCTCAACCGTTTGGTTGAATACGAGTCTGCGCCGCGCGTCGAGCGTTGTCAACCTTTTGGTTGAATAAGACGAGGCGACGTCGTCTCGACATCTGTTCCCTGAGGAGCGAAGCGTCTCGAAGGGTCAGCGGGGGCCGACGGGCTCGTCACCCCGGAGGGTGATCCGATGCATCACGCGGCGGATGTCGCCATAGTCGCGATTGGCATAGTGCAGTGTGTTGCGGTTGTCCCAGAGCACCACATCGCCGAGCCGCCACCGGTGCCTGATGATGTGCTCGGGTTTGGTGAGGTGTGCGTAGAGGAGATCCAGGATTGCGCGACTCTCCGCATCGGAGACCCCGTCGATGTGCGACGTGAAGCCCGGATTGACGAACAGGAACCTACCACCGGTCTCCGGGTGAATCCGCACCACGGGATGACTGACCGGCCGGAGTTCGGTGACCTCCGCACCGTCCCAAGTGTTTCCGCGTCCACCGCGGCGTTGCTCGAGGTAGTAGCCGAACGCGCGGTTGCCGTCGTGCACCGCGGTGAGGGAATCCGCCAGGCGACGCACCGGCTCCGAGAGGGACCGGTAGGCCAGCTCCGCGTCGGCCCAGTTCGTGTCACCGCCGTTGCGCGGCAACACCACCGGTCGCAGGATCGACCCCATCGGGGGTCGCGGCATGAACGTGACGTCGGTGTGCCAGACGTCGGCGAAGCCGTCGTCTGGCACTGTCGAGCGAGTAGACCTCGCCGGGGACGTCACCGCTGTTCCATACCGGATGCCCGAAGGTGAGATCCCCGAGCCGACGGCCGAACTCGATGTGCTCGGCATCGTCGATCTCCTGCCCGCGCAGCACGATGACCTTGTACTCGGTCAGGGCACGTCGCAACGCGACGATCTGGTTTTCGGTGGCAGACGCGACGTTCACGCCACGAATCTCGGCACCGAAGGACGGGCCGTACTCGTCGATGTCGAACTCGACACCGGCGGAAAGGATGTCAGTCGCGGTGGAGGGTGGGGTGACGGACCGGGTCATGGGAGATCCTCCACGGAAGGCGCCGGATGGGTAGTGTGCTGCCGTTTCAGGGGCGCGACCCGTGATGCGACCCGTCCGACCAGTTCATCCGATGCATCCCGGTCGACGTGCCTGCTGAACTCGGCGGGGGCGAACGTCATCTCGCCTTTGTAGTGAACCGACGCAACCCTCTCCAGGGTTTGTCGCACGCTGGGTGAAAGGGCTCAGATCCCTCCTCCTTCTCACCGATAGCAACCCGTCGCCCGCCGACGGCAACACGATCTGCACCGAGAGCATCGGCGCTATCGGCGAATTGCCCACCATCAGGATGGACCCTGCACCTCGATCTCACCGACGAGAGGGGTTGTGGCGCGCTGTCCGGGTTGCCGTCGGCGGGATTTGTGTTGCTGTCGGCGGGATTTGTGTTGCTGTCGGCGGGCGGCGGGCGGCGGGCGGCGGCACGTCAGCGCACGGCAAGCCATCCGGCGAGGGCCAGTCCTCCAACCGCGACGGCTATCCGCAGCGGCCCCGGCGGCAGCCGCTTCACCACGGGCGGTCCGCACCAGCCCCCGATGAGGCAGCCGATGGCCATCGCCAGCGCCGCCCACCAGTCCACCGGCCCGAAGATCATGAACCCGATGGCCGCAACGGTGTTCGCGATACCCAGGAACAGCGACTTCGACAGCGCAGCTCGCCACAGCGGCTCGCTGGTGAGCACCAGCATCAGGGCCAGCACCATGATTCCCGCTCCGGCGCCGAAATAGCCGCCATAGACGGAGATCACCAGCAACGAGATCAACCACACCCACGGCCGGTCCTCGTGGCTCGTCGCCCAGCGCCGGAGGATCGGCTGACACAACAGTGCGACCGCGGCGAGGGCGACGAGGAACGGCACGATCGCCTCGAAAGCGCCGGGCGGGGTGAGCAACAGGGTCACCGCGCCGATCGTGCCTCCCACGAGCGATGCGATGACCCCGCCGATCAGGCGTCGCCGGTCACCGTCGAGCAGGACCCGGCCGGACTGCGACGTGCTCCCGATGCCGACCGCCACCAGCGACACCGTGTTGGTGACGTTCGCCGCAATAGGACTGAGCCCCACCGCGAGGAGCGCCGGGTAGCTGACCACCGATGCCAACCCGGTGATGTACCCGATGAGCCCGGCCCCGAACCCGGCCAGAACCAGGAACGCGAATTCGGCCAGACTCACAGATTCACGTGCTCAGTGAGCGAAATGTCGTGCGCCCGTGAGGTACAACGTGACGCCTGCCTCCGACGCCGCCTCGATGACCTCGTTGTCGCGGATGGATCCGCCGGGCTGGACCACCGCCCGGACACCCCCCGCGATGAGCACCTGCAACCCGTCGGGAAAGGGGAAGAAGGCATCCGAGGCGGCCACGCTGCCGGACGCCCGATCAGCGGCGCGTTTCACGGCGAGGTGCGCCGAGTCGACGCGGTTGACCTGGCCCATACCGACGCCGACCGACGCGCCGTCGTGGGCCAGCAGGATCGCATTCGACTTCACCGATCGGCAAGCTCGCCAGGCGAATTCGAGATCGGCAATGGTCGCGGGGTCCGCTGGGGCGCCCGCGGCCAACGTCCAGTTCGCCGGGTCGTCGCCGTCGGCGTCGAGGACATCGCGCTGCTGCATGAGGAGTCCGCCGGAGATCGGCTTGGTCTCCACCCCGGCGCGCTGCGGCGCCGGCGCTGTCAACACCCGGATGTTCTTCTTCCGGGTCAGCACCGACAGCGCACCGTCGGCGAAACCGGGGGCGATGATGACCTCGGTGAAGATCTCGGCGACCTGCTCGGCCATGGCGACGGTGATCTCGCGGTTCGCCGCGATCACCCCGCCGTACGCGCTCACCGGGTCGCACGCATGGGCTTTGCGATGAGCTTCCGCGATATCGGTTCCGACGGCGATGCCACACGGATTGGCGTGCTTGATGATGGCGACGGCTGGGCCGTCGAAGTCGTGTGCGCTACGCCAGGCCGCGTCCGCATCGGTGTAGTTGTTGTAACTCATCTCCTTGCCGTGCAACTGCTCCGCGGCCGCGAGGCCGCCGCCCGCCTCGCTGAGGTAGAGCGCTGCCGCCTGGTGCGGGTTCTCGCCATAACGCAACAACGACGACCGGGTCCAGGTGGCGCCGACCCAGTCCGGGAAGGTCTCGGAGTCCGCGGACGGGGCCACCACACTGGACATCCACGATGCGACCGCCACATCGTAGTCGGCGGTATGGCGAAATGCCTTGGCTGCCAAGGCCTTGCGGTCGTCCAGCGTGAACCCGCCCGCCGACAACGCATCTTGCACGACGGTGTAGTCGGCGGGGTTCACCACCACTGCGACGGTCGGGTGGTTCTTGGCCGCCCCACGGACCATCGAGGGGCCGCCGATGTCGATCTGTTCGACACATTCATCCGGTTCCGCGCCCGACGCGACGGTCTCGGTGAACGGGTACAGGTTGACGATGACCAGATCGAAAGCCGCGATACCGAGGTCGGCGAGTTGGTCGACGTGGCTCTGCTTGCGACTGTCCGCGAGGATTCCGGCGTGCACCATCGGATGCAACGTCTTGACCCGGCCGTCGAGGCATTCGGGGAACCCGGTCAACGTCGACACCTCGACCACCGGGACTCCGGCGCCGGCAATCGTTTTGGCCGTGGAACCGGTGGAGACGATTTCGACACCTGCACCGTGCAGGGCCGAGGCCAGGTCGGCGAGGCCGGTCTTGTCGTAGACGCTGACCAGTGCGCGGCGGATCGGGCGTCGAGCGCCACCGGCGGGGCTCTGTGGATTCACGGGATGTCGGCCTTTCGTCCGTCGATCACTACACCTTTGGTGACGAGTGCGGTCACCACGTCGGCGAGCAGCACACGCTCGACCGATTTGATTCGTTCGTGGAGCGTGTCAGCGGTGTCGTCTGCTCGCACCGCGACGGGCTCCTGCGCAAGGATCGGCCCGGTGTCCACGCCGGCGTCCACCAGGTGCACCGTTGCGCCGGTCACCTTCACGCCGTGGGCGAGAGCCTCCGCGACCCCATGCGCTCCCGGAAACGCCGGCAGCAGTGCCGGATGAGAGTTCACGATGCGACCACCGAACCGGGAGAGAAATGCGGGCCCAAGGATTTTCATGAATCCGGCGGTCACGACCCACGCCGGGTCGTATTCGGCGACCTGCTGGGTCAACCGGACATCCCAGGCTGCACGGTCGGGATGATCGGCGAGGCGGACGTCCACGAGCGGGATGTCGTGGGATGCGGCGATGTCGCCGGCGCGGCACTTCCGGTCCACCACGATGGCCACGATCCGGAACGGTGCGTCCTGGTCGACCCGTGCGAGCAACGATTCGAGAAGCGAACCGGTACCCGATGCCATCACCACGATGGGTACGCGAACCGCAGGCACGGACGGCTCTGCGGGGACTGCGTTCACACCAGGAAGCCTAGTGGGCGGCACGAATGCCGGGCTCGTCGGGGCGGTGCGCTCGCCCGCCGTCAGCGCGGGTCGCCGGAGTATTCGACATCCTCGTCCGACGTGCCCACGGTGTCATGATCATCGGCGGTGTCGTACTCGCCGATCTCGTCGACTGGTTCGGCACCGTCCCACTCCTCGTCGCCTTCCCACTGATCGTCCCACTCGTCCTCGGCCCAGGCGTCGTAACCTTCGTCGTACTCCCAGTCGTCGTCCGCGGTGAGGTAGTCGTCTTCGTAGCCGGACTCGTCACCCTCGAAGAATTCGTCGTCGACGTCGAGCGCCTCGCGGGCGGCGCGAGTGGACGGAAGGGTTCCGTAGATCAGCGCGACGACCATGCCGGTGACGGCTATCCACCCCAGGGTGAAGACCCCCGCGGTGGGCAATGTGACGCCGGCATCACCGAACTCGCCGAGCACCCCGCCGGCCATCGAACAGAGAACCACCATCATCGACGCGGCGACCGCACCGGCGACCGCCACGGATCGGACGTTCGCCAGCGGATCGATGTCCCGGCAGCGCCACGCCACCAGCAGCGCAATCGACGCCGGGATGACGAATCCGAGAATCCCGAGCATGCCTGCGCCGTTCTCGGGCAGCACTCCCAGGACCGGCAGCGGAGGTACCGGTCCCCCGTGGACGTCGAGCAGATCGACGGTGGCGCCGCCGACGTGGACATCGGACCCGACGAGCACCGCCGCCGCTCCGATGACGGCGTTGGGCAGGTAGAGCACCGACAGCGCGGTGAGGCCGAGGTAGCCGTCGAAATCGCTGCCCCCGCCGATCAGGTCACCGACGACTCCCCATCCCATGACCAGTCGGATCACGACAAGTGCGGCCGCGCACGTGAGTAATGCAACCACCGCGAACATGCCCAGACGTGCGCCGCGCCGGACCGCGGGGGTGATCCCGAAGCGGTCGTACCATTCGCTCCGACGCTGCCAGAGGATCCCCAGGGTGGCCGCCGCCGCGTGGATACCGGCCGTATAACCGAATGCGGTCAACGCGGCGGGGCTCTGTACGGGAAAGACCGAAGATCCGTCCATCACGACGGCGAGCGAGAGCGCCGTCATCAGCATCGGGCCGCCCAGCGCCGCGAACACGACCGCCACGAGCTCGGACGTCGGACGCTCCGGGCCACTGACCGATCCCGCCATCCGCGCGGCTCCGGCAGCCACCGCAATGGTCGGGAGCAGCGGGAGCACCCCGACGGTGACGCCACTCATCGTCAGCGGCACCTGGTGGATGGCGAGCCAGATGGCGCCGACCGCGGTCGCCAGACCGTCGAGTCCGCTCCCGGCCGACAGCAGCACGGTCAGCACGACCACAGCCGTCACCAGGATCGTGACGACCGGGACGGCGAACGCGACGACGATGAGCTCACGTGCGGACCCGTCGGGCATCGTCCGCTGGGCGCGACTCGACTGCCGCATCTGGCGCAGACGCGACGCGAGGTTCTCAGCTGTTGGCGAGGGCATCATCATGAGAGTGACACGACCCAACCGTCACACCCGGCAGACGCGCCGCGCCAACCTCAGAAAGCGACACCCGTCGCAGGCGTCGCACGTCGACGGTGCGAGGTCCGTGCAGCGCGACGCCCCGCCGACGATGTCGACGGGGCGTCCGTTGGTGCGTTGCGCGGAGGTCAGTGACCGCCGGACTGCTCCGGTTTGTTGATGGCGGTCGTCGCGTCCTCACTGCCGCCCTGAGCGGCCGGCCGGGCGCCGGCGGTGTAATCGGCCGACGTCTCGGACGCCCCCGCGGTGGCGCTGTACCCGCCAGGTGACGCGGGCGCCGCCTGCGACGACCCGTAGGCCGACGCACCGTAACCGGGCTGTGCGGCGCTGCTCGAGCCGTAGCCGGGTTGTGTCGACGATGAACCCGACGTGCCATAGGCATCCCCGTACGGCGACGCGCTCTGCGCCTGACCGGGGGCCTGCGCGTCGCCGTAGCCGGCCGACGAGGACTGGGCGTCCCCCTGGGCCTCCGGCGCCTGGGACATGACCTGCGTCTGCGGCGTCGCGTCGGCCGCGCCTGCCCGCTCCGTGGCGGGGGATGCGGTATCAGGCGCAGCCTTGACGAAGTCCAGCACCAGCAACAACCAGAACACGGCGAGCGCCGCGACGATCAGCGACAGCACGAGCTGGGTGTAGTCGATTCCCGAGTTCGCGATGAACTCCGACCCCCTCGACGCGGTGTGGATCACCGCGAAGATGTCTGTGATCGCAACGGCGACCGCGCTCGCCGCGATCACCGGCACGAAGATCTTGGTCTCGATTCTCGGATGCAAGGTCAGCACCGACAGCAGGGCGATGAACGCCATGTACGGCAGGTAGGCGCCGAGATTCCAGAAGCTCACGATCGCGTTGACGCCGGCCACTGCCGCGACGGCGATGGCGAGCAGCTGACCGATGTTCGCCGGCAGGCCCTGCCCCTGCGGCTTGGGTGCGGTGGAACCGTACTGCCCATAACCCTGCGGGTACTGCTGCTGGCCGTAGTTCTGCGGATACTGCTGCTGGCCATAGTTCTGCGGGTACTGCTGCTGCCCGTAGTTCTGCGGGTACTGCTGCTGCCCGTAGTTCTGCGGGTACTGCTGCTGCCCGTAGTTCTGCGGGTACTGCTGACCGTAGGTCGGCTGCTGGCCATAGCCTTGTTGGCCCTGTCCTTGCTGGCCCTGTCCCTGCTGGTCATATCCCGGCTGCTGCCCGTAGCCCGCACCTTCCTGGTGGCCGGACTGTGAGTAGCCGCCGTACTGCCCGTAACCCTGTTGGCCGGATCCCGGTTGGTAGGTCATCGCATCTCCTGCTCAGTCGTCTCTGCCCCCGCGGTGAGCGCATGTACCGGGCCCCACGCTAGTACATGTTTTTCGCAGCCCCCACGGGATGGGATTCACCGCCGGGCCCGATGCCGCGATGACCTGCGCCTTCTACCACTGATGCGCACTTCCGCGGTCCGCGTACCACTGGATCAGTGAGTAATCGTCCACGGACTTGGGGTCGATGTTGACATCGGCGCGTCCCGCCAGGATGCCGGTCACCGGGACCTCGAGTTTCTTGCCGGTCCGGGTATGCGGGATACCCGGAGCCTCGATCACCTCGTCGGGCACGTGACGTGGCGACAACCTGGTCCGAACCTCCGACGCGATGCGTGCGGTCAACTGGTCGTCGAGGTTCGCGCCCGGCACGAGCGTGACGAAGAGCGGCATCCAATATGTTCCGCGCGGGCCGTCCACGCCGAGCACGAAGGCCTCGGCGATCTCGTCGATCCCCTCCACCACCTCGTAGATGTCGGCCGACCCCATGCGGATTCCGTGCCGGTTCAATGTGGCGTCGCTGCGACCGTGGATGATCATCGACCCGCGATCGGTCACCGTGACCCAATCGCCGTGCCGCCACACCGGTTCTGGCGGTGGCGAGGCCCACTCGTGCGTGAAGTACGCATCGCGGTACCGGGCCCCGTCGGGGTCATTCCAGAACGCGACGGGCATCGACGGCATCGGCGCGGTGATGACCATCTCTCCGACCTCGTCGATCAGCGGCGTACGGTCGGGCGCCCAACTCTCCAGGGCCACCCCCAGATACCGGACCGAGAGCTCGCCGGCGACGACCGGGACACCGACCGAACCGCCGGCAAAGGCTGTGACCACGTCGGTACCGCCGCTGATGGATGAGATCGGCAGGCCCGCCTTCACGTTGTCGTCGACCCAGGTGAACAGGTCGGCCGCGAGAGTCGATCCGGTGCTGCCGAGCGTCCGCAGAGCGGCAAGGTCGTGATCCCGCCCCGGATGCAGGCCCGCCTTGCGGGAGGCCTGCAGCTGCCCTGGACTGGTACCGAAATAGGTGACTCCTTCGGATTCGACGATCTGCCAGAGTCGATCGGCATCGGGAAAGAGCGGAGAGCCGCTGTAACAGACTATCCTTGTGCCGCAGAGCAATCCGGCGACCTGAAAGTTCCACATCATCCAGCTGAGTGCGGTCTGCCAGAAGAATACGTCGTCGGGTCCCAGATCCCCGTGCAGTCCAGCCGCCTTGAGGTGTTCGACGACGACGCCACCGTGGCCGTGGACGATGCCCTTGGGCTTGCCGGTGGTGCCGGAACTGAACAAGACCCAGAGCGGGTGGTCGAACGGAACCGATGCCGGCTCGAGAGCCTCCTCCCCTCGGGCGCCGATCGCATCCGCGTAGTCGATCCGACGACGTGGCCCGGAACCCGGTTCTGCGTCGACAGCGCCATCACCTGATGCGGCACCATCCGGTGGTCGCACCACGATGTGCGCGACGAGTCCCGGCAGGAGATCGGCCAGCGCGGCACTGTCGGCACACTTGTCGACGGCCTTGCCGTTGTACCGATAACCCGCTGCGGTGACGAGGACCTTCGGGTCCAGTTGCGCGAGCCGGCCTGCTGCCCCCTCCGGCGCGTAGTCCTGCCCACAGCCCGACCAGATGGCACCGACGTGCGCGGTGCCGAGGAATGCGATGACGGCCTCGGGGATGTCGGGTAGGTAGGCGGCCACCACATCCCCGACGCCGACACCGAGATCGGTCAGTGTCCGCGCGAACCCGACGACCTGTTCGGTCAGTTCCGACCACGCGACCTCGGTCCGTCCACCCTCCTCGTCGACACCGACGATCGCCGCGCCCCGCCGGTCGGTGTGCCGCATGATCGCGGATACGTAGTTGAGCCGCACGTCGGGGAACCACCGTGCGCCCGGCATCTCGCGATTCGCCAGTACATCGGTGTCGTCGACCAACCCGCGCCCGTCGGCGGTCTCGGCGATGTCATCGAGATCGTAGAAGTCCCACAACGCGCGCCAGAACTGTGCAGGCTCGTCGACCGACCACTGCCACAGTTCCGCGTAGTCTGAGAGTGCCCGGCCCGACCGCTCGCGCGCGGCGGTGGCAAACGAATCGATGTATGTGGACCGGGAAGTGCTCTGCCGGGAATCGCTCACGTTTCCTCGCTCGCCTCGTCTCACAACCCGAGGATGTCGACTGCTTCGGCACGCATCTGCACCTTGCGCACCTTGCCCGTCACCGTCATCGGGAATTCCTCGACCACATGCACATATCGCGGGATCTTGTGCCGGGCGATCTTGCCGGCAGCGAACGCATGCAGATCGTCTTTCGTGAAATCGGTTGCGCCGTCCCGCAACCGAATCCAGGCCATCAATTCCTCGCCGTACCTGTCGTCGGGCACGCCGATGACCTGTGCGTCGAGGATGTCGGGGTGGGTGTAGAGGAATTCCTCGATCTCCCGGGGGTAGATGTTCTCACCCCGCGGATCACCATGTCCTTGATCCTTCCGGTGATCCGGACGTATCCGTTGTCGTCCATCACGGCGAGGTCACCGGTGTGCATCCAACCCTCGGCGTCGAGTGCGTCGGCGGTCTTCTCCGGCTCGTTCCAGTAGCCCTTCATCACCGAGTACCCCTTGGTGCAGAACTCACCGGTCTCGCCGCGTGCCAACGTGTCGCCCGTACCCGGGTCGACGACCTTGATCTCGAGATGTGGACCGACCCGTCCGACCGTGGCCACCCGCAGCTCGAGGGGATCGTCCACCCGGGTCTGGGTGGAGACCGGCGAGGTCTCGGTCATGCCATAACAGATCGACACCTCGCTCATGTGCATCCGCTCGACGACCTGGCGCATCACGTGTTCCGGACACGGGGAACCGGCCATGATTCCGGTCCGCAGGCTCGACAGGTCGAAACCCGCTGCCCCGCCGGCCTCGTCGAGAAGAGCGAGCTCCGCGATGAACATCGTCGGAACCCCGTAGAGGCTGGTACAGCGATATTCCGACACCGCGGCCAGCGTGGCCCTCGGGTCGAACGCCGGCGCCGGAATGACCATGGCGGCGCCGTGGCTGGTGGCCGCGAGGTTGCCCATCACCATGCCGAAGCAGTGGTAGAACGGCACCGGCAGACAGATCCGATCGTCCTCGGTGTAGTCGAGCAGCTCTCCCACCAGGTAACCGTTGTTACCGATGTTGCGATGAGAAAGCGTGGCGCCCTTGGGGAATCCGGTGGTCCCCGAGGTGTACTGGATGTTGATGGCGTCGTCCGGCGACAGCGATCCCGCGATCTCCGCGACCCTGGCAGACTCGGCGGCGGTCGGCTCGGCCAGCATCCCCGCCCAGTCCGAGGACTCGAACAGAACGACCTCGCGGAGGTCGGGGCAGCGGGGCCGCGCGGCCGCGAGCATCGTCGCGTACGCGGAATCCTTGAACTGTTCGGCCGCGATCACCACGCTGGCGCCCGACTGTGCCAGCGCGTACTCGATCTCGTTCTGCCGGTAGGCGGGGTTGAGGTTGACCAGGATCGCACCGACCTCGGCCGTCGCGTACTGGGTCAAGACCCACTCGAACCGGTTGGGCGACCAGAGCCCTACGCGATCACCGGGATCCACCCCGCGACGGACCAGCCCCGCAGCAAGTGCCCGCACATCGTGGAGGAACTCGGTGTACGTCCACTGCCGCCCGGCAGCGGCATCGATGAGCGCGACGTTGTCACCGAACGCCGCCGCCGTTCGGGCCAGCGTCGCGCCGATCGTCTCGGTCAGCAGATCCGGGCTGTCCTCGCCCCGCGAATATGCCGGTTCGGTCATGATCGGGCTCCGATTCCTTTTCGGCCGCGTCAGCGGCGTTCCTTCTCGGCCGCGCCAGCGGCGTTCTCTCAATGGTGCTCGGTAGATGACGAGTCCTCATCGGACTCCGGGACGCCCTGGGTGGCAACGACTCTCGCCAGCACCACCTCGGCCTGCCGCAACACCGGGCCGTCGATCATCTGTCCGTCGATGCTGAACACCCCACCCTGGTATTCGGCGGAGCCCTCCACCACGCGCTGCGCCCAGCGGACTTCCTCCTCCGACGGTCGATACCCGTCGCGGATGTAGGGCACCTGCGAAGGGTGGATACATGCCGTCGCGGTGTAACCCAACGCGACCGCATCGCGGACCTCGGAGATGAGCCCCGCGATGTCCGGGATGTCGAGGTGGACGGAGTCCACCGCGAACTTGCCATGGGCCGCAGCCGCGATCCTCGTCGACGAACGAACCCACCGGGCCACGTCACGGTACGAACCGGGCCGCTCCTCGTCCGGCCCGAACCGGCTCGATTTGCCACCCAGACCGGCGACCAGATCCTCGGCACCCCACATCAGCCCGATGCAGTTCACGGCGGCGGCGATCTCGTGGGCACGGGTCGCACCCAGCGGGGTCTCGATGAGCGCGATGGTCTGCAGCGCGGTGTCGATGATGGAGTCGACGTCTTCGGCCTTGGCCTGCATCACCACCCGATAGTTGGTGTCGCCGATGGCCGCCAGATCGCGGCGATAGTCGCCCGTGCCCGCCGGATTGATCCGGACGATCGTGCGACCCGGGTCGAGCGGGTTGGCCACGAGCGCCTCACGCGCCGCCACGCGGTTCTCGGGTGAGACGGCGTCCTCGAGGTCGATGATCACCACGTCCGCACGGTCGAGCGCTTTCTGATACCGCTCGGGGCGGTCCGCCGGGCAGAAAAGCATGGCGGGTCCCGGGGGTGTCCAGGCGTTGATCAATTGCGGGCTGTCGAAATTCATCACTACTCCACTGGCTTCTTTCGCACCAGCGTGGCCCGTGCGGCGCGCGCAACGACCTCGCCGTGCTGATTGCGTCCGATGTGGGTCAAGTTCACCACGCCTTCGCCGGGACGTGACTTCGATTCCCGCCTACCCGTGCATTCGGTCTCGGCGTATAGGGTGTCGCCCGCGAACAACGGCGCGGGAAACGCCACCTCGCTGAAACCCAGATTCGCGACGAGGGTGCCCTGCGTCAGCTGCGAGACCGACAACCCGACGATGGTCGACAGCGTGAACATCGAGTTGATCAGCCGCTGACCACCGAATCCGGGCTGTTCCGCCGACCACGCCGCGTCCAGATGCAAGGCCTGGGTGTTCATCGTGAGCGTGGTGAACAGCACGTTGTCCGCCTCGGTGACGGTGCGACCGGGCCGATGTTCGTAGAGGGTCCCTTCTGCGAACTCGTCGAACCACAGGCCGCGCTGGACGATGCGGGCTGCCGGGCCGACGCGCTCCTCACTCATGCGAACCCCAGTTCCCGTGCGATCAGCATCAACTGGACCTCGGTGGTGCCCTCCCCGATCTCGAGGATCTTGGAGTCGCGGTAGTGCCGGGCCACCGGGTATTCGTTCATGAAGCCGTAGCCGCCGTGGATCTGAGTGGCCATCCGCGCATTGTCCATCGCCGCCTCGCTGGAGATCATCTTCGCGATCGACGCCTCCTTCTTGAAGGGTTCTCCGGCCAGCATCTTGGCCGCCGCGTCGTAATAGGCGGTGCGGGCGACATGCGCTCGGGCCTCCATCCGCGCGATCGCGAACGACACCGACTGGTACTCACCGATGGGTTTGCCGAAGGATTGGCGTTCCTTGGCGTACTTCACACTCTCGTCCACACAGCCCTGTGCGACACCTGTCGCGAGTGCGGCGATCGCGATCCGCCCCTCGTCGAGGATCGACAGGAAGTTCGCGTAACCGCGGCCACGTTCACCCAAGAGGTTCTCGGTGGGCACGCGGGCGTCGACAAAGCTGAGCGGATGGGTGTCCGAGGCATTCCAGCCGACCTTGTTGTACGCGGGTTCGGCGGTGAAACCCGGCGTGTCGGACGGCACGATGATCGTCGAGATCTCTTTGCGCCCGTTGTCTTTCGAACCGGTCACGGCGGTGACCGTCACCAACGAGGTGATATCGGTTCCGGAGTTGGTGATGAACTGCTTGCCGCCGTTGATGATCCACGAGTCACCGTCGTCCTTCGCGGTTGTCGCGGTGGCTCCGGCGTCAGAACCGGCGCCCGGCTCGGTGAGCCCGAAGCCCGCAAGGGCCCGGCCCGAGGTGAGGTCTGGCAGCCAGCGTTGCTTCTGCTCCTCGGTGCCGAACCGATAGATCGGCATCGCACCGAGGCCCACACCGGCCTCGAGCGTGATGGCGACGGATTGGTCGACCTTGCCGAGTTCCTCGAGGGCGAGCGCCAGGGCGAAGTAGTCGCCGCCCATCCCGCCGTACTCCTCGTCGAACGGCAGCCCGAACAGCCCCATCTGCCCCATCTGCGCGACGACCTCGTAGGGAAAGCTGTGCTCCTCATCGTGTTTCGCCGCGACAGGCGCAACCACGGAGCGGGCGAAGTCGCGAACGCTGTGGATGAGGTCGGTGTACTCCTGACTGAGTTCCATCAGTTCTCCTTGTCGATCGATTCGCTCGCAGCGGACTCCACATGCGCGAGTGCCTGGCCGGCCGCGACCTTGTCGCCGACCTTTGCCGAGACCGCGACCACTCCGTCGATCGGAGCGGTCAACGTGTGTTCCATCTTCATCGCCTCGACGACGACGATCGGGCTGCCCGCCGAGACCGTGTCCCCCGCGGCGGCCCGGACCGCGACCACCGTGCCCGGCATCGGGCTGAGGATCTCGCCCGCATGTTCGTCGGCGGCTTCGTCGAGCAGGGTGCGCGCGAGGTCGAGCAGCCACGTGCCACGTGGCCCCGCCACCCACCACGTCCCGTCGACCTCGGCCTTCGACCACAGCTGGCTGACCCCGTCGACGATGAGTCGACGGCTTTCGTTGTCGCCATTCGTGATCCGACGGTATTCGACGGCCGCGCGCCACGGTTCCCGGTCATCATCGTAGGTCACCGTCGCGTGACCGACGATCGCATCGGCCGACGCCGACCGCACCTCGATGGCAACCGTGAAATGATCCGAGCCGCTGACCAGACGGGTCACCACGGGCGCGGCCTCGCCGATCCGCCAGCCCACGGCGGACTGCCACACGTCTGCGCCGTCGCGGGGCCCGATGCGCGCGACCCCGGCCAGGACCAGGGCCTCCGGAACCGGGGCCGGCGCCGAGTAATCGCGGACGAGTCGGTCGAGGAGTTCGGTGTCGAGCTCCGCCTCGCGAACGGACCGCTGGGCGAGCACGTGGCGACAGAAGTCGATGTTGGTCACCACGCCGAGCACGTGGGTGTGGGCGAGAGCTTGGTCGAGACGTTCGAGCGCCTCTTCCCTGTCGCTGCCGTGCGCGACGATCTTGGCGAGCATCGGATCGTAGTCGCTGCCCACCACCAGCCCTTCGGCCATCGCCGAATCGACTCGAATCCCGTTGCCCGGACGTGAGTCCGGGTGGACGAGACCGGCAATGGTCCCGCCGGTGGGCAAGAACTCGTGTGCCGGGTCCTCGGCGTATACGCGCGCCTCGATGGCGTGCCCGTTCATCACGATGTCGTCCTGCGCGAGGGTGAGAGCCTCGCCTCTCGCCACCCGGATCTGCTGTTCCACCAGGTCGACACCGGTGACGAGTTCGGTCACCGGGTGCTCGACCTGCAGACGGGTGTTCATCTCCATGAAGAAGAACGAGTCCGGCCGATGGGCCGAGACGATGAACTCGACGGTGCCCGCACCGGTGTAACCGACACTGCGCGCGGCATCGCATGCCGCAGCGCCTATCCGGGCACGCGTCTCGTCGTCGAGCAGGGCCGACGGCGCCTCCTCGATCACTTTCTGGTGGCGGCGCTGCAGCGAGCACTCGCGCTCCCCCAGATGGATCACGTTGCCGTGCTCGTCGGCGAGCACCTGCACCTCAATGTGGCGCGGCGTGTCCACGAAGTGTTCCAGGAACAAGGTGTCGTCGCCGAAGGCGGAGCCGGCCTCACGGCGAGCACGTTCGAGCGCGGCCGGGAGATCCGCGGCGTTCTCGACGCGGTGCATACCTTTTCCGCCGCCGCCGGCGCTCGGCTTGATCAGGACCGGGAAGCCGATGTCGGGGGCGGCTGCGATCAGGTCGTCGTCGGTGAGACCGGGACGCGACAGACCCGGGACCACCGGGACATCGCGCTCGGTGACCGCCGCGCGTGCGGTGATCTTGTCGCCCATCGTCGCGATCGCGTCCACCGGCGGACCGATGAACACGAGGCCGGCACCGGCCAATGCCGCGGCGAACTTCTGGTTCTCCGAGAGGAATCCGTAACCGGGATGGACCGCATCGGCGCCGGAATCCTGCGCCGCGCGCACCACCGCATCGATGTTCAGGTAACTCTCTGCCGCAGGCGCCGGTCCGATCCTAACTGCCACGTCGGCCTCTCGGACGTGCCGCGCATCGGCGTCGGCGTCCGAATAGACGGCGATACTCCGGATACCCATCCGGCGCAGGGTGTCGATCACACGGCAGGCGATCTCGCCACGATTGGCGACCAGCACACTGCGGATCTGCCGGGTTTCTGGAAAGTTGTTGTCGGTCATGTGATCACATCCGGAAGACGCCGTAGCGCGGGTCGTTGAGCGGGGAATGGCGACAGGCCTCCAGAGCCAGGCCAAGGGCTGTGCGGGTCTGTGCCGGATCGATGATCCCGTCGTCCCACAGCCGTGCAGTCGAGTAGTAGGCGTCGGCCTGTCGCTCGAACTGCTCACGGATCGGCGCCTTGAACGACTCCTCGTCCTCGGCCGCCCATTCGCCGCCCGATCGCTCGACCTGGTTGCGGCGCACCGTGGCCAGCGTGTCGGCGGCCTGCGGTCCGCCCATCACCGAGATGCGGGCATTGGGCCACATCCACAGAAAGCGCGGCGAATACGCCCGACCGCACATCGAATAGTTGCCGGCACCGAACGAGCCGCCGACCATCACGGTCAGTTTGGGCACCCGCGCACACGCAACGGCGTTGACCATCTTTGCACCGTTCTTGGCGATGCCGCCCTCCTCGTAGGCGCGCCCGACCATGAAGCCGGTGATGTTCTGCAAAAAGACCAGGGGGATTCGCCGCTGGTCACAGAGTTCGATGAAATGTGCTCCTTTGAGCGCGGATTCGCTGAACAACACACCGTTGTTCGCGACGAATCCGACGGGATGCCCGTGGACGTGGGCGAAGGCGGTGACCAGCGTTGTGCCGTAGTTGGCCTTGAACTCTGTGTATTCACCTGCATCACTGAGGATCTCGATGACCTCGCGCACGTCGTAGGGTGTCCGCGAATCGGTCGGGACCACGTCGTAGATGTCGGTCTGCGGACGTTTCGGCTCACGCGGAGCGATCGTCTCCCATTGCGCGGGGTCACGAGGGCCGAGGGTGGCGACGATCTCGCGCACCTTGGCCAGGGCCTGCTCGTCATTGTCCACCAGATGGTCGGTGACGCCGGAGATCGACGAGTGCATCGCACCGCCGCCGAGTTCCTCCGCGGTCACGTCCTCGCCGGTGGCGGCCTTCACCAGCGGCGGCCCGGCCAGGAAGATCGTTCCCTGGTTGCGCACGATGACCGTCTCGTCGCTCATGGCAGGCACATACGCTCCGCCTGCCGTCGAGGAGCCCAGGACCGCTGCGATCTGCGGAATGCCCGCCGCGCTCATCGTCGCCTGGTTGTAGAAGATCCGGCCGAAATGATCCCGATCGGGGAACACCTCGTCCTGCTGCAGGAGCATGGCGCCGCCCGAGTCGACCAGGTAGATGCAGGGCAACCGATTGGCCGCGGCGATCTCCTGAGCGCGCAGGTGTTTCTTCACCGTCATCGGGTAGTACGTGCCGCCGGACACCGTCGCGTCGTTGGCGACGATCATGCATTCGCGTCCAGCGACCCGACCCACGCCCGCGACCACGCCCGCCGACGGGACGCGGTCGTCGTACATACCTGTCGCGGCGAGCGGGGCGACCTCCAGGAATGGCGAGCCGACGTCGAGAAGACCGTCCACACGGTCGCGGGGCAGGAGCTTGCCGCGGGAGATGTGCCGATCGCGTGCCTTGTCGCCACCCCCGCGCCGCGCGACGGCGAGAAGCTCCCGAAGACGCGCGACATTGCCGAGATGGGCACCACGGGAGCCGACCGACTCCTCGTCGGATGCGCCGGCGGCTTCTGTGCTGAACGTACTGGTCACCATCGACCTTTCAGTTAGTGGTGATTAACTGAAGCGCATCGTACGTCAGGCCGGTGCGACTTGTCACGCACCGGTTCCGACGCTCATCACATTCTCGCAGCCGACGTGACGCGGCTCACGAAATTTCGTACTGTGGAATCAGGCCCACCACCCACGGGCCGCACCACCGACGCCCGCGACGCCACCACCCACCGGCTTCGCGGACCGACATATGAAGAAGGCCAGGTAACCCCATGACCCTCGCAGACGACCGCGCACGCCGAGCAGACGCGCACACCGCCGCCGGTTCCCGCAACACCCCGATTCCCGGGGGAGCGACGTTCTCGCTCGACGACCGCTATACACGCGAGTCGGGCACCATCTACCTCACCGGCATCCAGGCCCTGGTACGGATGGTCCGCGACCGCGCTCGCATCGATCGATTGCAGAATCTGCGCACCGCCTCCTTCATCTCCGGATACGAGGGATCTCCACTGGCCGGCTACGACCTCGAGATCGCCCGTCGCCGTGCCTACCTCGACCCCTACGACATCGTCCACCGGCCGGGTCTCAACGAGGAGATCGCCGCGACCTCGGTGATGGGCTCTCAGGTGGCCGGGCAGGTCGCCGCCCTCCGTGACGCGTCCTGGTCCCTGCCGACCGAGCACCCGAACGACCACCGACCCCTGAGGAACGAGCCTGCGAGTGTCACGAAGGGCCAACTCGACGGCGTGGTCGGCTATTGGTACGGCAAGGCCCCCGGCCTCGACCGCGCGACCGATGCGTTGCGGCATGCGAACCTGATCGGGACCCACCCCTCCGGTGGCGCGGTCGCGCTCGTCGGCGACGACCCGGGCGCGAAGAGCTCGACGGTTCCGTGCGCGTCGGAGATGGCACTTGCCGACCTGTACATGCCGATCCTGTATCCGGCCGATTCCCAGGACATTCTCGATCTCGGTGTGCATGCCGCGGTGATGAGTCGCGCCAGCGGACTGTGGACGGCGATGAAGATCTCCGCTCATGTCGCCGACGGCGCCTCCACAGCCGTGGTGGACCCCGCGCGGATCATGCCGGTCTACGGAGACCTCGGCGCGAGTCCGCACGTTCCCAGCGGTCGCCTCCTGGGCGCGAACCTGATGGAGCTGGAACAGAATCAGCTCACCACCCGCATCCCACGGGCCCTCGAGTACGCACGTCTCAACGGGCTCAATCGGATCACCGTGTCAAGTCCCGACGACCGCATCGGCATCGTCGCGGCCGGAAAGACCTATCTCGACCTCCGCGAGGCGTTGCGACTGATCGGGATCACCGACGACGACCTACGCAGACTCGGGGTCCGCATCCTGAAGCTCGGCATGGTGTACCCGATCGAGCGCGACATCCTGAACCGCTTCATGTTCGACACCGTCACCGGCGACCTCGACGAGGTGATCGTGATCGAGGAGAAGCGCGACTTCATCGAGACGATGATGCGCGACATCCTCTTCCGCCACCCGCGGGCCCCACAGATCGTCGGCAAGACCAATGAGGACGGCTCGACATTGTTCTCGCGGTTCGGTGAGCTCGACGTCGACGCGGTCGCCCGTGGCCTCGCCTCGAGACTCGCGCATCACCATCACATCGACGCCGCTCAGGACTGGCTCGACCGCAAGTCGCGGCGACGAGGCCGGATCGAGTTGCCGCTGGCCGTCCGCACCCCCTACTTCTGCTCGGGCTGCCCGCACAACAGCTCGACGAAGGTATCCGACGACACGCTGGTGGGAGCCGGGATCGGTTGCCACGCCATGGTCCTGCTGATGGATCCCCGTCAGGTCGGCGACATCGCCGGCGTCACCCAGATGGGTGGCGAGGGCGCGCAATGGCTGGGCATGGCCCCATTTGTGACCGCCGACCATTTCGTCCAGAACGTCGGCGACGGGACCTTCATGCATTCGGCGTCGCTCGCGCTCCGCGCGGCGGTGGCGGCCGGCGAGAACATCACCTACAAGTTGCTGTACAACGGCACGGTCGCGATGACAGGTGGTCAGGATCCGGTGGGTGCCATGGGTCTGCCGCGTCTCACGTCGTTGCTGATCGACGAGGGCGTCTCGCGAATCGTCGTGACCACCGACGATCCCCGGCGCACCAGGGCTCTCGGTCTCCCGGGGAGCGTCGTGGTTCGGCACCGGGACGAGATGCTCGACGTACAAACCGAACTCGCGGCGGTTCCGGGTGTGACCGTGTTGATCCACGATCAGCATTGCGCTGCCGAGAAGCGACGTAAGCGCAAGCGCGGCACCGTCGAGACCCCGAATCAGCGGGTGATGATCAATGAACGCATCTGTGAGGGCTGCGGTGACTGTGGCGAGAAGTCGAACTGCCTGTCCGTGCACCCGGTCGAGACCGAGTTCGGACGCAAGACCCGGATCGACCAGAGCTCTTGCAATCTCGACTTCTCCTGCCTCAAGGGTGACTGTCCGTCCTTTGTGACCGTCACGCCGGGAACACGGCGCGCGGGCGTTCGTGCCGACGACCTCGCGGCTTCGGCACTGCCGAAGCCGATCGAGCCCGAGCTCCGTGACTCATTCACCCTGCGGGTCACCGGGATCGGCGGCACCGGTGTGGTGACCGTCTCACAAGTACTCGCCACCGCGGCGGTACTGGATGGGCACGCTGCCCGTACCGTGGACATGACCGGCCTCGCCCAGAAGGGCGGTGCGGTGGTGAGCGACGTGAAGGTGTCGCCCGGAGCCGTCGAACAGGCCGCCAAGGTCGCCTCCGACGATTGCGACCTGTACCTCGCGTGCGATCCGCTGGTCGGCACCGACCCTGCCAATCTGAAGGTCGCGGCACCGGAGAAGACGGTTGCCGTGGTCTCGACCACCCAGATCCCCACGGGGGCAATGATCATCGACACCTCTGTCGGTTTTCCGGCCGCCGCTCAGGTTCACTCCGCGATCGACGCCGCGGTGTCGCGTGCGGTCTATCTCGACCCCGGCGCATTGTCGACGGGACTGTTCGGTGACGAGCAATACGCGAACATGATGATGGTGGGCGCGGCATACCAGGCTGGGGCGCTGGCGATCTCGGCAGAGTCCGTGGAGCGGGCCATCGCACTCAACGGAGTCGCGGTCGACGCCAACACGCAGGCCTTTCGCCGGGGACGGCAGATCGTCGTCGATCCCGACGCGGTGACGAACACGCTCGCGACGCTGCACGGCTCGACATCGCCGGACATCGTCCCGAGCGCTCACGCCGTGGCCGCGGCCACCACGCTCGGCAGTGTCGACGTGGATCTCGCCCACGCGATCGCGGTCCGGTACGACGAGCTGGTCGCATACGCGGACGAGCGTTATGCGCGTGAGTATCTCGATGTGGTGGCCCGGGTGCACAGGAGCGCCCACGGCGACGGTCTCACCGGCGCCGTGGCGCGCAATCTCTACAAGCTGATGGCCTACAAGGACGAGTACGAGGTGGCCCGGCTGACGAGGGATGAGACTTTCGCGGCGCGTATCGCCGAGCAGTTCGGTGATGATGCCCAGGTCGCGGTCCGGCTGCATCCCCCACGCTGCGCCGCCTGGGGATGCGCGAGAAGATGTCACTCGGGGCATGGTCGACTCGGCCGCTCGCCGGCCTCGCGAAGATGAAACGACTGCGCGGAACCAAGCTGGACCCGTTCGGTCGCAACGAGATACGCCGCACCGAACGAGAACTCATCGTCGAGTACCGCGAAATCGTCGAGCTGATCCTCGCCGGCCTCGCGAACGGCCGGATCCGCGTCGAACAGCTTCCCGCAGCGATCGCCCTCGCCGACCTGCCGGACATGGTCCGCGGCTACGAGAGCATCAAGATGGCCAACGTCACGCGCTACCGCGAGGAGGTCGCAAGGCAGCGTGCCGCGCTGGGTATCTGACCGTGCGCACATGGGTCCCGATACGTTCCGTCGCCACGCTCCTGCATTACTCGGCCAACGGACAAACCGCCGCTCGAGTAGCCCGCAAGCGCAGCGAGCCGGCGTATCGAGACCCACGACCTCAGTTCGCCCGCAACGCCGCCCACGCCATTGCGCTGAGCACGGCACGCAGGCGCGCTTCCGGATAAGCCGGCAGCCGGGGGACGAGTTCAGCAGGCCGAATGTCGCATGGACCCGGACCCGGGCCTCCTCACGCGGTAGACCTTCGTGCCCCGACGTGGCCGCGACCGCGAGCAGGACATCAACCCATTGCTCCACATAGCGCCGCTGCAACGAACGGACCCGATGGTTGGCTGCCGCGGTCATCGACGACAGATCGCGGTCTTGCACGGCGATCAGATCCGGCTTGGTGACCAGGACGTCGATGTGGAATCGGATGAGATTCCGCAGCGTCTGATCCGGCCCGCCGCCGTCGTCGACAACCTCCGCGCCCCCGTCGTGCAGGCGCTGGCTGATGTCGACCAACATCTGATCGAGCAGATCGGTCTTCGACGTGAAGTGCCGATACATGGCCGGTCCACTCACGCCGACCGCTCGCCCGATGTCCTCGAGCGTCACCCCGGCAAAACCGCGTTCGGCCATCAGTCGCGCGGCGGCCTCGAGCAGTTCGGCGCGCCGAGCCGCCTTCGCCTGGCCACGACGGGTACGGGCCGCTGGTGGCTCCGGAGACGGTGTCGACGACGAGGTGGGCATGATGAGTTCGCACTCTACCGCCGCATCGGACGCGCCACGCTGCTCACCAGCCGTTGACGTGCAGGATGTCGTCGAGGGGTTTACGGCCTGCCGGCTTGAAGTCGGTGCCCGTGTAGTACGCGACGGGCAGCAGCACCCCCTGGTGGACGGAGTCCGGGATGCCGAGGAGATCGGCGACCTCACGTTCGTAGGTGAGATGCAGCGTCGTCCAAGCCGATCCCAAACCGCGAGCACGCAGCGCCAGCTGGAGACTCCACGCGCCCGGCAGCAACGAACCCCAGACGCCCGCCTGGTTGCCCGACGGGAGTTCACCGCCGGTGTAGATCGCCCCGATCACCAGGACCGGAACCTCACCCATCGTGTCGGCCAGGTACTGAGCGCTCGACGCGACGCGACGAGCGGTGTCGTCGGCGCGGGGCTGATTTGCCGAATAGGCGGCGAACGACTTGGCGTACAGGTCGGCGACCTTCTGCTTGACGTCGGGATCGGTCAGCACGATCCAGTGCCAGGTCTGACTGTTGCTGCCGGTCGGCGCCTGAAGCGCCACCTCGAGCGCCTCCTTGACGATCTCCAGCGGCACCGGACGTTCCAGGTCGAGTCGCTTGCGCACCGAGCGGGTGGTGCTGAGCAGTTCGTCGGGGTCAAGGGGTAACAGGTCCGTCATGCGATCTCCTCGATAGTCGGTAAGAGCCGGTCGTCCTTCTCGAGACCATTCTCCAGCTTGGCCGTCCGAACGTGGCTTGTCGATGTAGGCGCCGGATGAAGCGAGATGACACGGTCCGGCCCTCAGCGAAGCAGACCATGCCGACCGAGGTGCTCGAGTAACCCATCGGTCAACGGCAGCAGGTCGAGTTCGTGCGCTGCCACCCATCGGGCATCTGCTGCGTCATCTCCGGCTCGCAGCGTGCCCGAACGATACTCGGCAACGAAATCGTGGACCTCGTACATCACATCGTCGTCCCCGGGGATGTCGACAACCCATGCCTGCCTGCCCACCTCGACGACGAGGCCGGTCTCCTCCTCGACCTCGCGCGCGACCGCTTCGGGCAGCGTCTCCCCCGGTTCGACTTTCCCACCCGGGAAGGTCCAGCGTCCGGCCTGCGGCGGATGACGGCGCAGGACCAACAGCAGGCGGTCGCCGGAACCCCAGACAACCGCGCCGACCCCGACGACACGTCGGGTCACCGGCGCGCTCCCGGGACACGGGTGCGACTCGAGTCCGAACACCTCGGACCCGCCGCCAACTCCTGTGCGATCGCCGACCGCAGCCGGGTCATCCCGTCTGGCACCGTCATGTCGACGAGGACGTCGACGGTGCCGTCGGCGTAGAGGGCATACGAGGCGATCCCCTGGTCGGTCGCCAGCTGTGCCGCGTGGTCGGTGTCACGATGCACGATGATGCTGGCGCCTTCCGGCGGCAGCGGCGACAGCCACGCGTCCGTCGCCGCGATCCTGCGGTCGGCCGGAAACAGCGCGAGCGCTGCCCCACCGGCGCCCTGGCCGAGCAGAACCGAGATGGTCGGAACCGAGATCGAGACGAGTTCCGCTGTGCACCTGGCGATCTCAGTGGCCAAGCCGGATTCTTCGGCGGCCACCGACAATTCGGCGCCCGGGGTGTCGATCACGGTGACCACCGGCAAGTCCAGATCGGCGGCCAGGGCCATCCCGCGTCGCGCCACCCGGAGATCGGTCGGACCCAGCAGGTGACCGGCGGCCTGCGCACGGCGGTCATGTCCGATCACCACCGCCGGGTGTCCACCGAAACTGTGGAGCGCCAACCACAACGGCGCGTCGCCGCGGATCACCACGGCACCGTCGACCTCGAGGAGTTCGGTCAGTCCGGGCCGATCCGGCGCCCTGGTCGCGAGCACGGCGTCCCAGGCGGCGCAGCCCGGCGCGGAGACCGGAGCCGGCTCGGCGACCGCCAACCCGTGCACGTCCGCCGTCCCTTTCCGGGACAACACCGCGAGTGCTGCCCCGACAACGCCCGCGAGCTGGTCGGTCGGCACGACGGAATCCACCAAGCCGCGCCGGTGCAGATTCTCCGACGTCTGGACGTCTTCGGGAAATGGTTCCCCGTAGAGCCCCTCGTAGACACGGGGACCGAGAAAGCCGACAAGCGCGGACGGCTCCGCCCAGGTCACATGACCGAGGGACCCCCAGGAGGCGAAAACACCACCGGTCGTGGGGTGTCGGAGGTACACCAGGTAGGGCAGACCGGCCGCCTTGTGCGCGTTGACCGCGCCGGTGATGGCGACCATCTGCAGGAAGGCCGCGGTGCCCTCCTGCATCCTGGTCCCACCCGACGCGGGGAGAGCGAGCACCGGGATGCGCTCACGGGTCGCCCGCTCGATGGCGGCGACCACCCGGCTCCCCGCGGTGTGGCCGATCGACCCTCCGAGAAAGCCGAATTCGCTGATGACCATGGCCAATCGGTGCCCGGCGACCCGCCCCGAACCCGTGATCACCGACTCGTCACACCCGGTGCGCTCCCGGGCGCGGGCAAGCGACGACCGATAGTCCGGTTGGAGTGGCTCCCAGACGACGGGAGAGTCCCACGCCTCGAAAGTCCCCGGATCGACGACCGACGCGATCACTGCGGCGGCTACGGAATGCGGGTGATCGCTCACCCCTCCACCCTAATGCGCTGTGCGGACCGGTCGACCAATCGAAAACGAACGGCCCGGTCCGATGACCCTCGTGCCTGGTGACAGTCATAATCGCAGAACACCCAGCTGACAGGAGCCACCATGTCCGACTACACCGTGACGCGAACCGCCACGATCGCCGCGGCCCCGGAGCGGATCTATCCGCTCATCGCCGACTTCCACGAATGGAAGCGCTGGTCGCCGTGGGAGGGGCTCGACCCGGACCTCACGCGCGACCACGCCGGGGCGGCGAACGGGGTCGGCGCGAAGTACGGGTGGTCGGGAAACCGCAAGGCCGGCAAGGGCACCATGGAGATCACCGACGTCACCGAACCGACACGCGTCGCCGTCGCCGTCGCCTTCGAGAAGCCGATGAAGTCGACCAGCACCAGTGTGTTCACCCTCGCGCCCCGCGGCGCACAGACCGAGATCACCTGGACGATGACCGGCCCGCACTCGTTGTTCTCACGGATCGCCGGTCCGTTGGGGCTGTTCGACAAGCTGATCGGAAAGGACTTCGAAAAGGGTTTGGCCGCATTGAAATACGAAGCGGAGATCGCCCACGGTCAGCGCGAGTAGACCACGCGCGTCCGCAGCAGGATGTCGGCGACCGATCGACGACGCCGGTCCACCACCACCCACACCAACCCGATGGCAAAGAGCACACAGACCACGGCACGTAGCAGCGCACCGACCGGACGCATGCGATTTCCCTTGTGGTTCACCACGCGCAGACCCATCGCCACCGACCCGAGCGTGCGGCCCGACACCGCCCAGCACAGTGTCAGATAGGTGATCGACACGACGATGAAACCAGTCGCTGTGAACACCACATTGGGCTGCGGGAAGGAGAAGTCGCGAATGCTGAAGAGCAGTCGAACCATGGCGTAGCCGAGGTAGGCGCCGCTCAGCACCGCGAGCACCACCAGGAGGTCGAGAAACGCGGCCACGCCGCGGCTGACGATGCCAGCGCTCTTGCTGCTGTCGTGGATGACGGGCGGATGCGCGCGCGGATGCAGAGTGTCACTCATCGGCCGGCTCCTCCGGCGCGCGCCGCAACATCCGGCCGACGATCCCCGCCACCACGTCGTCGGCACGCTCACTGGTACTGCGCACATCTGTCATCACGTCAGAGGTCACCGAGGTGCTCGCCTCGCGGATGATGTCCGGCAGGTCGACACCCTCGATGATCTCGTTGGCCAAGCCGATGAGATCGACCCGATCCAGTATCGCGTCCACATCGATCCGCGCCGCGATCGCATCGATGTCGATGCCACCGGCGACCGCGTCCAGATCGACATTCGCCACCGCCGCATCGAGGTCGACCCGGTCGCGGATCACGGCGTCGAGATCGACACGGTCGAGGATCGCCTCGATGTCCAGACCCGCCGCGACCTCGTTCAGGTCGACGTTGTCCCGGACCAGGGTGGTGAGGTCGAGTTCGGCGACGATCGCGGAGACGACCACCGCGACAAGACCTCGCATGCGGTCGATGACGTCGGGAAGGGCATCGAGCACCTGCTCGCCGCCGACGGCCAGCCGATCGACTCCACGACGCCCGAGTGAACCGACCACCGGCAGACGCAGTCCGAAACGGATACCCGACATCGCGACGGCAGCCGATGCGACCGTCACGCGACCGGCGATCGCCACCGCCCCGGCCGCAGCCGCGACCAGTACCTCGCGCGGCACCTCATTGTCCTGGCCCACAGACGAATCGTAGACCCCGAAAGACCTGCGGCCGTTGTTCCCGGAAAAGGGAACAACGGCCGCAGATGTACGTCGCCGAGGGGTCAGAGGCTCTGATAGAGCTCCCGTGCCAGTTTGGCGGTCTCGCTCGGCGTCTTGCCGACCTTCACGCCTGCCGCCTCGAGGGCCTCCTTCTTGGCCTGCGCGGTGCCCGAGCTTCCGGACACGATCGCGCCTGCGTGGCCCATCGTCTTGCCTTCCGGCGCAGTGAATCCCGCGACGTATCCGACGACCGGCTTGGAAACGTTGGCCTTGATGTAGTCGGCCGCACGCTCTTCGGCGTCGCCGCCGATCTCACCGATCATCACGATGACCTTGGTCTCGGGATCCTTCTCGAACGCCTCGATGGCGTCGATGTGGGTGGTCCCGATGACCGGGTCACCGCCGATGCCGATGGCGGTGGAGAAGCCGATGTCACGCAGCTCGTACATCATCTGGTAGGTCAGTGTGCCCGACTTCGACACGAGGCCGATCGGTCCGTTGCCGGCGATGTTGGCCGGGGTGATGCCGACCAGCGACTCGCCCGGGGTGATGATGCCGGGGCAGTTCGGTCCGATGATGCGGGTCTTGTTGCCCTTGGACACGTTGTAGGCCCACGCGTATGCGCTGTCCTGCACCGGAATGCCCTCGGTGATGACCACCAGCAGCGGGATCTCGGCGTCGATCGCCTCGATGATCGCGTCCTTGGCGAACTTCGGCGGCACAAACGCGATGGAGACGTCCGCGCCGGTCTCCTTCATCGCCTCGGCCACCGAGCCGAACACAGGCAGCTCGACGCCGCCGTCGTGGCTCACCGTGGTGCCGGCCTTGCGCGCATTGACGCCGCCGACGATGTTGGTGCCCGCCTTGAGCATCAGGGCGGTGTGCTTGGTCCCTTCACCGCCGGTGATGCCCTGGACGATGACCTTGTTCTCTTTGTTCAGAAAGATCGACATGGCTCAATTCCTCACTTGCTCGCCAGTTCGGCGGCCTTGTCGGCGCCGGAGTCCATCGTTTCGGCGAGCGTCACCAGCGGGTGGTTCGCATCAGCCAGGATCTTGCGGCCTTCTTCGACCTTGTTGCCGTCCAGGCGAACAACCAGCGGCTTGTTGGCGTCGGAGCCCAACTTGTCCAGCGCACCGACGATTCCGTTGGCCACCGCGTCACACGCGGTGATACCGCCGAACACGTTGACGAACACGGACTTGACCTGGTCATCGCCCAGGATGACGTCGAGTCCGTTGGCCATCACCTCGGCCGAGGCACCGCCGCCGATGTCGAGGAAGTTGGCAGGCTTGACGCCCTTGTGGGCCTCGCCGGCGTAGGCGACGACGTCCAGGGTCGACATGACCAGTCCGGCACCGTTGCCGATGATGCCCACCTGACCGTCGAGCTTGACGTAGTTGAGGTCGTTCTCCTTGGCCTTGAGCTCCAGCGGATCGGTGGCCTCTTTGTCCTCGAAAGCCTCGTGCCCGGGCTGACGGAAGTCGGCGTTGGCGTCGAGGGTGACCTTGCCGTCCAGAGCCAGGATCTGATCGTCGGGGGTGCGCACCAGCGGGTTGACCTCCACCAGGAGAGCGTCCTCCTTGATGAACACCTCCCACAGCTTCTGGATGGTGACCGCTGCGGCGTCGAGCACCTCGGCGGGCAGTTTGCCCGCCTCGGCGATGCTGCGCGCGAACGCGAGGTCGACGCCCTTGACGGCGTCGACGGGGATCTTGGCGAGCGCGTCGGGGTTCTCCTCGGCGGTCACCTCGATCTCGACACCACCCTCCACCGAGCACATCGCCAGGTAGGTCCGGTTGGTGCGGTCGAGCAGGAAGGAGATGTAGTACTCCTCCGCGATGTCACTCGCCTCTGCGACCAGCAGCTTCTTGACGACGTGACCCTTGATGTCCAGTCCGAGGATCGACTCGGCATTCGCGACTGCGGCGTCGACGTCGGCGGAGTACTTCACGCCGCCCGCCTTGCCACGGCCACCGACCTTGACCTGGGCCTTGACCATCACCGGTTTGCCGATTTCCTCAGCAATCTCCCGTGCCCCGGCAACCGTGTCGGTAACGCGGCCGGCCGAGGTGGGCACCTCGTGCTTGGCGAAAAGTTCCTTCGCCTGGTATTCGAAGAGATCCATTCAGCTCACCATCTCGTAGGTTTGTCCGCAGAAGGATGTAACACCGCAGGGGTGTATTGCGGGCCATATCGGACTTTAAACCTGCCGCGTATGGCCCCTGTCGGCGCACCCGCCGCTTGTGCGACAGATCACTCGCTCGGGAGACGCGGGCGACACTTCTCGCCCGCCTGACCGGCACGGGCGGGCACGTGATTTCATGGACCGGATACATGAGCACGATCGCGCACTTCTTTACCGAAATGAATCTCGAGTTCATCTCAGCGCGAGTCGTTGGCACCCGGCGGTGATGCAGCTCACATAACGCCGGGTTTCTTGCTCCCAGCGTTGGACTTGCCGCAATCAATTCGTTACCGTCGGCTGTCAGTTGGTCACAAAAGGATTACGGACGATAACCCGGGGTCCTCGTTAGCAAAGAGATGAGGTGGACGACTTGACGGGACGCGGTAATCCGGGCCGACCGGTCACCACCGGGCAATCCTTCGCCCGCTTCACCGAAGACCCGTCCGCCACGGATGTCACCACGATCATCCCGATCGACGACTTCACCGACGGCGAGACCACCTGGGACTCGGGTACGTGGGATCGCTACTACCATCCGACCCGCTCCGAGATCACCCAGGACATCCTGATCCCGGAGAACGAGTTCGACGCCTACGAGCACGACGAGCCGTTCGACGTCGACGGCGCCCGCCCCGACAGCTTCTCGCTCGAGAGCACCGCCGGAAGCGACGAGCGTCCCCTGCACATCTCCGACGACAAGCCCTTCCGCACGCGGGCCGCTCAGAACGGCGCTGTACGCCGCGGCGGCAAACACCGCATCAGCGCTCCCCCGGCCGCCCTCAAAGGCGGCCGTGCCGCTCTCATCGCCATGGCGGCCGGCGCGGCCGTGGCCGCGGTGGCACAGGTCGGTTCCACAGACACCACTCCCACCGCACCCACCAACGCGGCCAACGTCGACACGACCAGCGAGGTACCCGACCTCGGACCCGGCGTCGCCGCGGCCGCCCCGGCGAAGGACATGAACACCTTCACCGACCAGTTGGCCATCGGGAAGCAACGCGCGGCCGCCGAAGAGCAGCGCGAGAACCTCCTCCGCCGTCCGCTGTTCGAGTCGCCCATACCGATGGGCCATTACGACTTCACGTCCACCTACGCCAACCGCTGGGGGAGCTTCCACGGAGGCATCGACCTCGCCGCACCCCTCGGCACCCCGATTCACGCCGCCACCGACGGTGTCGTCGTGGAAGCCGGTCCCGCGTCGGGTTACGGCAACTGGGTACAGGTCCAGGCCGCCGACGGCACCATCACGATGTACGGCCACATGGCGTCGTCCGGCGTCCTGGTCCAGAAGGGGCAGCACGTCACCGCGGGCGACGTCATCGCACTCGTCGGCAGCGAGGGTTTCTCCACCGGCCCGCATTGCCATTTCGAAGTCTGGAAGAACGGGAACACCAAGATCGATCCCGCACCCTGGCTCGCCGAGCACGGCGTGAAGCTCGCCAATTTCAGCGGCTGACAGACCTGCACGACCCGCCCGTCGAGAGGGCCGTGCCTAGAGCTTGTCGCCGGGGAGCCCACCTGCGGTCAGCAACGTGACCCGTCCGACGTTGCCGCCGAAATCGAACGTGATGCGCTCGGTCGCGCCATTGCCCTCTTTGGCCACCGCCTTGCCCATCCCGTACTTCGGGTGGTTGATGCGGTCCCCGACCTCGTAGTGCACCTGCTTGTTGCGACCACGCGTCGGGTCCGATGAATACGACGACCGGCCGCGGTCTCCTCCGAAGCCACCGCCCCCGAAGCCCGAGCCGGCACGACCGAAGACTCCGCCGGTCGACGACAGATGTCTGCTTGCCGAGCGTCGCGGTTCGGTGCGTCGCCAATCCAGCAGATGCTGCGGGATCTCTTGCAGGAAGCGCGATTCCGGGTTCGACACCGGCTGCCCCCAGGAAGCCCGGGTCACCGATCGGGTGAGGTACAGGCGCTCCTTGGCCCGCGTGATCCCCACATAGGCGAGTCGTCGCTCCTCGCTGAGTTCGGCGGGATCGCCGAGCGCCCGCAGATGCGGGAAATGACCGTCTTCCCAGCCGGTTACGAAGACAACCGGGAACTCCAGGCCCTTGGCTGTGTGGAGGGTCATCATGGTGACCACTCCCTCGCCCTCGTCGGGCACCTGATCGGCGTCGGCGACCAGCGAGACCTTCTCCAGGAAAGCAGCGAGCGACCCCGGCTCGGGTTCACCGTCGTTGTCGGGACGCTCGTCGAGGTCGATGTCCACATCCGTGGTGTCGTCGGCGGACAACCCGGCGGCATCGGCACTGAATTCCCTTGCCACCGCGACGAGTTCGTTGATGTTGTCCAGGCGCGCACCATCCTGTGGATCACGGGAGGCCTCGAGTTCGGTCCGGTAACCGGTCCGCTCGACGATCGCATCAACGAGCTCACCGATGTCGGCGCCCTCCTCGGTGGCGTCGACGACCGCGACGTCCTCGCTCGCCTCACCCGCCGCACCGAACGTCGCGAGGAAATCGTTGCGCAACCCTTCGATGAGATCCACGAAGCCGCCGATCTGTTTCACCGCACGGGTATTCAGCAACGGCACGTTTCCTTCGGCGCCCTCGACGAGGGCCTCGTAGAATCCGATCCCCCGGTTCTCGGCGTGCACCGCTACGCACGCCTCGGCCCGATCGCCGATGCCGCGCCGCGGCGTGTTGAGTATGCGCCGCAGACTGACCGAGTCATCCGGGTTGGCCACCACCCGCAGGTACGCGACGATGTCGCGCACCTCTTTGCGCTCGTAGAACTTCGTCCCGCCGACCACCTTGTACGGGATGCCATGACGCACGAAGACCTCTTCGAGCGATCGTGACCCGGTGTTGGTGCGATAGAACACCGCGATGTCGGAGTAGGAGTGGCTCGACGACCCGCCGATCGAATAGTCGGTGAGTTCCTCGATCTCCTTGGCGATGAACAACGATTCTTCGCGATCGGAATCAGCCACATAGCCGACGATCAGTTCGCCGTCGCCCGAATCGGTCCACAACCGCTTCTCGCGCCGGTTCGTGTTCCGTGCGATCACGGCATTCGCGGCCGACAGGATCGTCTGGGTGGAACGATAATTCTGCTCGAGCAGGATGCTCTCGGCGTTCGGGAAGTCGCGTTCGAACTCCTCGATGTTGCGGATCGTCGCGCCGCGGAACGCATAGATCGACTGGTCGGCATCGCCCACCACGCACAGTTCCGACGGCGACACCTGCGAGTCGGCGGCCTCGTCTCCGACCAGTTCGCGGATGAATACGTACTGGGCGTGGTTGGTGTCCTGGTATTCGTCGACCATCACGTGCCGGAACCGGCGGCGGTAGTATTCCGCCACCTCCGGATGACGTTGGAGCAGCGACACCGTCTCGCCGATCAGGTCGTCGAAGTCGAAGGCGTTCGCGGTCTGCAGACGACGCTGGTACTCCGCGTAGATCTGCGCCACCACCAGCACCGATGGTTCGCCGTCGGAGGCCGCGGCCAGTGCCGCGTCCGGATCGATGAGCTCGTTCTTCAGGTTCGAGATGTTCACCGAGACGCCACGCGGACTGAACTTCTTCGGATCGAGCTGCATGTCGCGGATGATCATGCCCAGCAAGCGCTTCGAATCATCCGCGTCGTAGATGGAGAAGTTCGAGTTACGTGAGCCGAGCAGCGCCGACTGTGCGCGCAGGATGCGCACACAGGTGGAGTGGAACGTCGACACCCACATGTACGCCGCACGCGGGCCGACCAGTTCGATCACCCGCTCCCGCATCTCGGCGGCGGCCTTGTTGGTGAAGGTGATCGCCAGGATCTGGCCGGGCGTCGTGTCACGCTCGGCCAACAGGTAGGCGATCCTGCGTGTCAACACCGCCGTCTTGCCCGAGCCCGCGCCCGCGACGATCAGCAGCGGACCACCGGCATGCAGGACCGCCGCGCGTTGCTGAGGGTTGAGACCATCGAGAAGGCGGGCGGCGCGGTCGTCGGACGCGATTCCGGTGCCGGAGTCCTGGGAGGTCTGGGCCGTTTCGCGGGTAGAGCTTGTCATCGGGATTCAGATTACTCCGGCGTTGTGACAGCCGACCCGCTCGCACCGCCCCGACATTCACGCGGCGGTCACGGTACGGCCGACATCGAGGAGTCGAACCATTCGGGAAGGGTTGCTCATCCGGCCACGGCAGCTCCGAACGGTTCTGACGAGGACTCAGCCGACGAGTCTGGCCTCGGCGACCTCACCGACCCGACCTTCGCCGGTGTGCAACGAAAGCCCAGGGGTGATCGGCCGTACGTTGACGTACCTGCCCCGTCCCTCGAGTTGGACATAGGCGACGTGCAATCCGGCTCTCACCGGTACCCGGACCGTGCGGCCGCCGTCGAGCGCCATGTCGACATCACCGTCCATGTCCGCGCAGTAGCTGACGGCGACCGTCCAACGCCATTGGAGCAGCGGCCCATCGAGAACGAGCCGGCGGGGACCATGCACCTCTGGACGGCTGCACGACCCCCGGCCCGGTCGCACGGTGCGGGCCGGGGTGACTGCACCAGGCACCATGTTGCCCGCCTTGTCGAGAACATTCAGACGATCGGTCGTCGACGCGAAATCCGGCCGATCCCGCACCCGCCCGAAGGTATGGCTGATCTGGTTGTTCGGGTACGCGACCGGGAGCAGGACCTCCAGCGGGAGCGACTGATCGAACATCGGATGGTCCTGGCCGGCCGCCAATGAGCGCTTCGCGTTGGCCAGGTAGTCCCCAGTCGGGTCGTCGCGCCACGAGTTCGAGAAGGACACCAGCGAGATGATCGCCGACACCACTGCCAATGCCCCGGCCAGCGGCACCAGAACCGAGGCGGGCCGTCGTGCCTCCGCGTCACCGCTGTGGCGAGCCGCCACGCCCCGGGCGGTCGGCGGCGATGCGACGATCACAGCGATGGCGATCGTGAGCACCACCGCTGCGTCGGGCAGGTAACGCATGGTCTGCGCGAGCTCGAGTGCGGTGTTGGCACTCGAGCGATTCCACAACACCGGGATCTGCGCCCCGACGACATAGACAGCGGTGCAGACGAGCACCGCCACGGCTCCTCGCCGCCGGGAAACCGACCACCAGACAAGCGCAGCCAGGACCACCCAGCCGAGAACGATCATCCAGAGGGGTGGGAAGCCCATCGGAGGGCTCGGTACCCAGCGCTCCCATTCCCAGGGACCGCCGACCAGCGACGGGATGACCGCATCGTTGATCGACCGCCACACCAGCCGCATCGTCTGCGTCGCCGAGTGTTGGCCCGCGGTCGCGTCGGAGACGGAGAAGAACACCACCGTCCACACCACGAAGACGATCCCCAGCGACACCCACAGCGCCCGGGCGCCGGTGAATGCCCTGATGAGCGGACTGTCCGGCCGTTCGGGATCGGTGTCGGAGGCCGTCTGCGTGTCGTCGTCGAGACGATCGACGTAACGGGCGGCCAGCACCGCGGCGACGAACGCCACCGGCAGGATGAAGAGGGACTTCTCGAAGAAGGCCAGCGCGACCACGAAAACCACCGTCGACCGGATCACGATCATCCGGGCGTCCGGTCGACGGCCACGCGCCCTGGTCAGCAACACGGCATCCGCGACGATCCAGGCCATCGCCGCCTGCATCGGCAACGTGTTGAGCGCCGCCGCCCACCAGGCGAACGCCGGAACCGTCATCGGGCTGAACAGATAGAAGGTCAGCGCGGCGAGCGCCGCCAACCCGACTCGTGGTCCGGCGATCACCCGAATCATCCGCCAGACCGACAGCGAGGCGAGAGCCTGCAGCACGATCATGCTGATCGCCGGTACCAGCCAGTTCACCGGAGCGATCACCGTCGACAGGCCCGCCACCAGGAACGCCGCAGGCATGAAATGTCCGTCGTGACTGTGTCCGAGGTAGTCCCAGCTGAGGATCGGCATCGTCGACGCCCGCCCGATGAGGACCAGGTCGTCCCAGTAGAAGTTGCCGGTGGCAGCAAGCCATCCACGGACGAGGAGCTGTATGAGTATCAACGCGATGGCAACCGACGACACTGTCCCCCTGCTCAGCATGGGCTCCAGTCTCACGGCCGGTGGGACCCGTGGCAAAATCGGTCGGGTGACTGACGCCAACACCCCCGACGACAAGGTCGGCGACGATACGGGCACCACCGGTTTCGACGTGGACGCCTACGACCTGTCCGCCGATGTCACGACATTGCCCGATGACATCGATCTGCTGCGCGGCGAGATCGACCGCATGGACGCGATGATCCTCGCTGCGGTCAAACGCCGCTCGGCGGTCTCGAAGAAGATCGGCGCCGCCCGGATGGCGTCGGGCGGCCCGCGCCTGGTGCACAGCCGCGAGGTGAAGGTCCTCGACCGGTTCGCCGAACTCGGACAGGAAGGCCACACCCTGGCGATGCTATTGCTGCGTCTGGGCCGCGGACCGCTCGGCCGCTGAGTCGTACAGCGACCCCGCGTCATCCGGCCGCACGCACGTCGCCGCGCCGTCGCGAGGCGGGCATCGACGGCATAGGGTGAAACCCATGAGCGACGTCTCCAGCAGCGATTTCGACAGCAGCGACCACGACGACATCACCGCGACCCAGTCCTGGCAGGCGCTCGCCGCGCATCAGCCACATGTGTACGCGATGCATCTGCGTGAGGTGTTCGCAGTGGACCCGGATCGCGGTCGGGAACTGACGGTCGACGTCGGCGATCTGCACATCGACTACTCGAAGCATCGCGTCCTCCGTGAGACCCTCGAACTGCTGGCGAGTCTCGCGCGCGAGGTCGGCCTGGAAGATCGTCGTGACGACATGTTCGCCGGTGAGCACATCAACACCTCGGAAGATCGTGCGGTCCTGCACACCGCCCTACGCCTGCCGGTCGATGCGACGTTGCATGTCGACGGCCAGGACGTGGTCGCCGACGTCCACGAAGTACTCACCGCGATGGGCGAGTTCACCGACAAGCTGCGCAGCGGCGAATGGAAGGGTCATACCGGCAAGCCCATCACCGATGTCGTCAACATCGGCATCGGCGGCTCCGATCTGGGCCCCGCGATGGTCTACCGGGCGCTTCGTCATTACGTGGACGCAGGCATCCACTGCCATTTCGTGTCGAATGTCGATCCTGCCGACTTGGTCGGCACCCTCGCCGGTCTCGACGCGGAGACCACGCTGTTCGTCATCGCTTCCAAGACGTTCACCACGCTGGAGACACTCACCAACGCCGCTGCGGCACGCACGTGGCTCCTCAAGGAACTCGGTGCGGGCGACGACGCCGTCGCCAAGCATTTCGTCGCCGTGAGCACCAATGCGGGCGAGGTCGCGAAGTTCGGCATCGACACGGTCAACATGTTCGGGTTCTGGGACTGGGTGGGCGGACGCTACTCGGTGGACTCGGCGATCGGGCTGTCGGTGATGGCCGCAATCGGCAAAGAGCGGTTCGCCGAGTTCCTCGCAGGCTTCCACGTCGTCGACGAACATTTCCGCACCGCACCCCTCGAACAGAACGCGCCGGTCATCCTCGGCCTGATCGGACTCTGGTACAACAACTTCTGGGATGCCCAGTCGCGCGTGGTCCTCCCGTACTCCGATGACATGGCCCGGTTTGCCGCTTACCTGCAGCAGCTGACCATGGAATCCAACGGCAAGTCGGTCACCGCCCATGGCCACCACGTCACGACCGACACGGGCGAGGTGTTCTGGGGCGAGCCGGGAACCAACGGCCAACACGCCTTCTATCAGCTCCTCCATCAGGGCACCCGGATGATCCCGGCCGATTTCATCGGCTTCGCAGAGCCCACCGACGACCTGCCGGTGTTGTCGCCCAACCAGAATCCCGGCCGGGCCGACGAAACCGGCTCCATGCACGACCTGCTGATGAGCAACTACTTTGCGCAGACCAAGGTGCTGGCGTTCGGCAAGACCGCCGACGAAATCGCCGACGAGGGTGTGCCACCGAATGTGGTGGCACACAAGGTGATGCCCGGCAATCGGCCGTCCACATCGATCCTCGCCCCGCAGCTCACGCCGTCGGTCATCGGCCAGTTGATCGCCTTGTACGAGCACCAGGTGTTCGTCGAAGGGATGATCTGGGGTGTCAACCCGTTCGATCAGTGGGGGGTCGAACTGGGCAAGACCCAGGCCAAAGAGATGCTCGAAGTCATCGTGGAGGCACAATCGCCTGCCCTACAAGATGATTCGTCGACCGACGATCTCGTGCGGTGGTATCGCGAGCACCGCGGCCGCGCGCGGTAGCGGTTACTGCCAGCGCGTCTCGTCGAAGACTTCGTCGGGGATCTCGTCGCCCGGTTGGACGCCGAGAGCTTCCATGCGTCCCATCAGGGCCGCGGCCACGGCCACGAACGTGATCAGATCCTGTGGCTCCGTGGACCGTTCCGCCGGATCGCCACCCATGAACTCCAACAAGGCCGGCGGCACGCAGTCGCCCATGTCGATCGACCGCTGTCCGGTCGCCGTCCGCCACGCGTCGAAACCGGCCGCGTCGACCGCCTCGGCGATGTCGCCGCTGCGTACCGCCTCGAGCACCTCGTCCACCGATGTCAGCGGACCGCTGCTACCGCTGGACGCATCGAAACCGACCACGGTGTCGGCAGCGATCTCCGGATCGTCGTCGAGCGTGAAGTAGACGATGCCGCGCCAGTCCGCACCGAGTACGGCCACGTCGTCGCGGCCGAAGATGTCCGTCAGAAGGTCACTGAGTTCGTCACGACGGCGCTCGCCGAACAACTGAAACGCGCCATTGGCCACAACCTGCCCCTGCTTTGCCGACACATCGGTTACCTTACGCAACGTGAGGCTCTCGCTCCCGAAGATGTCCGCGCCGCGCCGCGTATGGACCGCGGTGTGGCTGGTGGCCGCGCTGACGACGGCGGCGTGCGCGACGTCGTCGACGACCGCGGACGTCGAGCCGCCGACCTCGGTGCCCACCAGCGCGGCGGTCAGCGTACCGGGGGGTCAGGTCGCCCGTTCTGCTCCGGGCACCGGGCTGACGTTCGGCGAGAACGCGGTCCTGCCTGCCGACGCGTTCGCCGAGACGGGACCACTGGCGATGTACACGGTCACCGGGATCACCCCGGCCGAAGGCGTGCCCGAGGCCACCACCGAGGGCGGTGCACCCTACTTTCTCTACGTGACGGTGACATCGCTCGCGACCAGGGCGGCGCCGGCACCGGGGGTGATCGGGCTCAGTGCGAGCGCCGACGGGCGGACGCCCGCATTGACCCTCTCCCCGACACCGGGATTGGCGAAGTGTCCGGTCACCACGCCGCCGCCGCAGATGCGGAAGGGTGAATCGTATGCGACCTGCCTGCTCGCGGTCGCCGACGCAGGCCAGCGTCTTCGTCAGGTCATCTACTGGGCAGATACGACGGCGAACCCTGCGCTCGACTACAAGTCGTCGCCGGTGGTCTGGTCGCCGTCCGGGCCGCCTCTCCCGGCTTCCGGCTCACCCGCACCGGCTGCCGGCTGATCGGACCGCCGTCTAGACCATCCGCCGCGTGATCGAAGACGGCAGGTGACGCAACGCAGCCGCGATCGGCACCCACGGCCATCGTGGTACGGGCGCCCAGGCAGTCTCTTTCTCGATGGCCGACACCATCGCGGCGACCCCTTTGCCGGTGTCGGTCATCATGGCCGTCGTGACACCCCGGTTGATGTCGGTCTCGATATAACCCGGCGCAATGACGGAGATGGTGATCGCGGATCCCGCGAATTCGGCCTGTAGCCCCTGCCCCAGGGCGGAGAGCCCGGCCTTTGATGCCGAATAAGCGGCCTGCGCCCTCGGTAGGCCGCGCACCGCGCTCATCGAGCTGATCAGCACGAGATGCCCGTGATCCTGCGCCCGGAAGATCTCCATCGCCGCCTCGACCTGTGCCAGCGCACCCACCAGGTTCGTCTGTACGGTCTCGAGGTTCGCGGCCGCCATACCCGTTCCGATCGGCGCACCCTTGCCGAGTCCGGCATTGACGATGACCCGGTCGAGTCCTCCGATGTCGTCGGCGAGTTCGGTGAAAACACCTCGGACGGAATCAGTCTCGGTGACGTCGAGACGAGCGGTCGCCACCTGGCCCGCCGACGGTCGCAGTTCGGCCGCCAGGGCGTCGAGCCGATCGAGTCGACGGGCACAGAGCGCCAGATCGCGGCCCATGCCGGCGAACTCGCGGGCCATACCCTCCCCGAGCCCGGAGCTCGCACCGGTGATCAAGATCCTCTGCCGTGTCGTCGCGCTCACGACACACCAATCTACCTGCCGTCCAGGCACTCCGGTCACTGCCCCGGCGCGGCGGACACGGGCACGTTGCCTCAGGCGGTCAGGGCCGTCAACCGCAGCGCCTGGACCACATAGTCGGTGCCTGCACGGTCGCCGATCGTGATGCGCATCCCGTGACCTTCGCACTCCTTGGTCGCCACGCCGCAACTCCGGAGGAGCCGGCCGATGGCAACACCCTCGGGACCGGGCAGGAACAGGAAGTTCGCCTGGCTGGGCAGGGTCGGGCAGCCGATCGCCGCGAGCATGTCAGCCAATCGCCGGCGCTCCGACTTCATCAATCGAACACGCTGTGCGAGTTCGGCTTCCGCGGCAAGGGCGACCGGGACAGCCGCCATCGCGGCCGGCCCGACCGCGAACGGCACCTCGTGCCGACGCACCTGCGACACCACCCCGACGTCACCGATGCCGTATCCGACCCGCAGCGCGGCGAGACCGTACGCCTTGGAGAACGTCCGCAGCGCGAGTACGTCGTCGCGGACGTCGACGAGCAGGTGTAGGTCGGGTGGGTTGTCGCAGAACTCGACGTACGCCTGATCGACCACCGTGAGCACGTGCGGCGGCAGCGCGTCGATGAACTCGTACAGCGCCTGGGGCGCGACCGACGAACCCGTGGGATTGTGTGGGGAGCACACCACCACCGCCACCACCTCGTCGGTCACCGCGGCCCGCAGCAGGTCGAGATCGACGCTGCCATCGCCGGCCAGGGGAACGCCGTGCACACGAAGTCCGACCATCTCCGCGAGAATCGGATATCCGTCGAAGGTGGGCAGCGCGGTCACCAGAGCAGGGCGGCGGATGCCGGCCGCCACGGCACGTTGCGCACAGACCTGCAAGGCCGACAACGCGACCCCCGTCGCGCCGGCGCCGACGGTCACCTGGCGAGCCGGTACACCGAGGTGACCGGCGATGTCCGCGCGGGTCCGGTCGGGCAGGAAGTCGGGGTACCGGTTGGCCTCCGCCATCACGTCTCCCAGTACCGCGGCCACGGCAGGCAATGGCGCATAGGCGGATTCGTTGAGGTCGAGTCGTGCGAGCGGCCAGGGTTGCGCATCCGGTTCGAGCGGCGGACTCATGGTCGGCCGCCCCAGCGGAGCGCCGCGGCAGCGGCGAAGTCGCCTGCGTGGGCGAACGCAGCCGTCATCACCACCTCGCCCTCGCGGATCCGGCCGTCGGTGATCGCGGTGTCTAGGGTTACCGGGATACCGACCGCGAAGAGATTTCCGCACTCGTCGAAGGTGTCGGGGTGTCGATGCTCCGGGAGTTCCAGCGCCTCACGCCAATTGCGCAGGAAGATGCGGTTCGGCTGATTGGTGACGAACCAGTCCAGATCTGCCGGTGCGATGCCGATCGTGTCGGCCACCTCGATCGCCACCTCGGGCACCATCCGGTTGCCGCGGGCGAGGACCTTGGCGATCTTCGCTTCGGTGAACCCGATGTGGATCTGGCCCGGACCCGCTTCCCAGTATTTGCGCTGCGGCTCGGCCACCCCGGTCATGTCACCGGAGTACTGGCCGTACGACCGGCACGACAGACCGAGAATCGGGCTGCCCTGATCGCCGTCGAGAGTGAGAACGGCGACCGCGGAGCCGTCTCCGGGGATGGCGGCCTGAGGCTTTCCGCGTACCTGTTCCTGAGTGAACACTTGCGCCGCGCTGTTCTGTGCGAGGCCGAGCAGTGCCCGTCGACCACCGTTGGCGCGCAGCAGCGCGGTCGCGAGGTCGATCATGTGGATGAACGCCGCGCATCCGCCGTTGTGGACGTCGAGCACGGTGGACGGCCGCAGACCGAGCCGATGGGCCACTTCACCACCGCATCCGCGCACCGGCACCTCGGGCAACTGACTGTGCGTGAGCACCACATCCACGTCGTCGAAGAAGGCGTCACCATGGCGTTCGGTGAGCACGCGTGCCGCGGACAGCATCATGTCGGCCGAGGTCTCCCCGTCCGCCGCATGATGCCGAAAGGCGGGAGCCCGGAACATGACGTTGCCGACGAGATCGTCACTCTCCGCGAACTGCGCGAAATACTCTGCGGACACGCGATTCTCCGGCAGATAGGTGGCGAGATCCACCAGCATCGCCTGTGACGGAACGTATGTCATGAGCGCATCCAATCCGGCGTGATGGGCAGGCCGTTGTGATGCCGGTACTCGGCGATCGCCGTGAGATTTTCGAGTTCGAGTTGGTGACCGGCAGAGAACATGTCCCAGAAATCCCCGACCCATACCGGACGTTCCGGCGGAGCGGTCTCGGGATACGGGTTCTCGTCGTAGAACGGATGATGGCAGTTGTGCCACAGGACCACCGATCCGGGTTTGTCCAGCACCACCTGGGCGTCGACCACCCGCATCAGGTAGATCATCCAGAGATGTTTGCCCTGATCCCATGCACAGTGATAGTCGACCGTCATCGCGTGCGGATTGGCGATGGTCCGGGTGTAGATCTCGGTGTGATCGCCGAGCCGGTCCCGGCCGACCCACAGGCCCGGTTCGTCGGTGGGCACAAAGCCGCGCAGGCTGTACGTCCACTCCTCCAGCGACCGTGTGTCCGACAGCCAGTTGTACAACTCGCGTGGCGGAGCATCCACATATCCCTGGACCGGGCAATAGTCACCGTAGATCTGCTGATGGGGATAAACCGACCTCAGCCGGTCGACGAGCACCGGGGTGGCCACCTCCCGCGGGTGACTCTCGATCCTGGTGATCCCCGGCAGCGTCATCGCGTCGTCACCGAGATCGGCCAGTGGGGTTGTCACGGTCATGCGTGCTCCTTTCAGAGAAACGGGGCGAACGGAGGTAGTTCCTCGGGATCGACGTCGATCACCAGACAGTTCGGCCCGTCGGAGGCAAAGAGTTCGGCGCAGCTCTTCCCGAGTTCGATGACATTCGCGGCGTGTCGGACCACCAGACCGGGGAACATCGCGTCGAGCCCCGCCGCGATTGCGCTCGGCCGGAACCGGTTGACGGTCGGGAACTCCGGGAAATAGAGACGATCGCGTGTGACGCACATGCCGTGTGCGTCGTTGTTGAGGACGATCAGCGTGAGCGGCGCGTCATGCTCGATCGCGGTGTGCATCTCCATGCCATGCATGAAGAAGGCGCCGTCACCGGCGATCACGATCGAGCGCGTTCGGTCGTCCACCACCGCGCACCGCACCGCGTTGCCGACGCCCGACGCGATCGCGTGGCCCATGCCGCCCATGCCGAGCGCGACCGTGAACCGTTGCTCGGGCGAGAACGGCAGGTGGTGAAGCGCGGCCGCCCCGGCATTGCCGGCGTCGGCGAACACCGCGCACGTCGGTGGGAGGTGCGCACCGATCGTCTCGATGACCGCCTGCGAGTCCGGTCGGGACGAGTGTGCGTGCGGTACCTGCAGACGCTCGACGACGACGGCCGGTATCCCCGGTGATCGCGACATCTTCGTGCCGACCAGCTTCGTCAGCATCCGTATCGTGTGCTCGAGATCGTCGGTGACGATCTGTGCGCAGGCGTCGAATCGCGCGCCGTGACGACCGATGGAGGTCAGGTCGGTCGAGTGGAGCGCATCGTCGAGACCGGCCCGATCGGTGATCGACATCCGGCATCCGATCGCGATCACCATCTCCGCCCTATGGATGGCGACGTGCGCACTCGGGTGCCCCATCACGCCGGTGACCCCGGCAAAACCATCGTCGGGCGTCCCGACATCCCGTCCTCCGGGCGACGCCACCGTCGTCGCCCCTACTGTCTCGGCCAGTTCACCGATCTGCGTGCCGAGCCGTTCCCATGACGCCTGTTCACCCACCCACAGACAGACACGTCCCGGCACCGTCGCGGTTGCCGCCAACCGCTCGGCAAGCGCGTCGAGGAGATCGTCCGGAGACGTTGCGTACTTTTCCGGAGGTACGTCGGGGTGAGCCGGAGTCCCGGGCGCCATGGGCGCGGCCTGGACATCCTTCGGCACGATGAGTACGGCGGGCAGTCCACGGTCGAGGGTGTGCCACGCGGTCGCCAGCGCGGCAGCCATCGTCTCCGGCGACGACACCACGGCGCAGGAACCACTCACCGCGGCCATCAGAGCGACCAGGTCGATCGTGTCCGGCGGGTTCAACATGTCCTGGAAGGCACCGCGACCGACCAAACCCGTTGGCGCGCTGCCGATCAGCGCCAGCACGGGTACCCGGCTGTCGTAGGCTTCGGCCAACGCGGGTACGACGTTCATCGCTCCGCCACCAGACGTCGTCATCACCACACCGGGACGACCGGTGACCCGTGTCGTCCCGTCGGCCATCGCGCCCGCGGCGAACTCGTGCTTGGCCACCACCGGGCAGATCCCGACGGCCTGCGCCGCCGCGTACATGTCTTCGATGTTGGCGCCGTGGACCCCGTACGCGACGCGCACGCCCCGATCGTGGAGCACCTCCATGAGATGCTCCGCCGTCGACCGGTCTCGCGCCATGGCACAACCATGCGTCTCGGGCGCTGAAGGTTTGCTGAAAGCGCGCTCTGGCCGAGGGGACCTCACGGGAATACGCTCGATGTGCACACGGCGTACATCGAAGGGTCACCTGATCGTGGCGATCACGCGAGAGAGCTTGCCGCACGTCATCCGGCACCGCGGTGGTGTGCGCATGCAATCGACGATCATTGCCGCCGCCGTCGTCACGGTGGCCTTGGCGGTCGGCGGGATGGCGATGCTGTTCATGCTGCATCGGGCCAACAACGAGGCGATGTACCGCTCCACCGGCCGACAGGCCTATCAGATCGCGGCCGCGATCGAGCGCCGCGGTGTGCCCGGCGTCGACATGGACGACCTGGCGCCCGGCGCCGGTGTCGACGTCATCCAGGTGATCGACGCGGACGGCCGGGTGGTGCGATCGTCGCCGGGCGCCCCCACCGGTCCGATCATCGAGATCGACCAGGCACCACACACCTACCGCTACTTCGACGATGTCTCGATACCGGGGTTCAGTGGGGAGTTCTGCGCCACCGCGGTGGGGGCCGAGTACGGCGATCAGTACTTCACGGTGTTGGCACTCGACCGCGCGACCGGTGTGCGCCACAGCGAGTGGATCACGGGGATCATCCTGGCAGTCGAGATCCCGCTGTTGGTGGTCGTCGCCGCGGGCGCGGTGTACCTCCTGGTCGGCCGATCGTTACGCCCGGTATCCCGGATAACCAAGCAGGTCAACGAGATCACTGCGACCGCACTCGAGCAACGGGTGCCGGTACCGGCAGCCGACGACGAGATCAGCACCCTCGCGACCACCATGAACGACATGCTGTCGCGGCTGGAGAACGCGCGCGAAGCCCAACTCCGTTTTGTCGCGGACGCCTCGCACGAGTTACGCAGTCCGCTGACGAGCATCGTCGGCATACTCGATCTCGCCGACGACACCGATTCGTCCGTCGACCTGCCGACTGTTCGGACGATCCTGCTGCCGGAAGCGAAGCGGATGCAGGTGATGGTCGACGATCTGCTCATGCTGGCCCGCGCCGACGAGAACGGCCTCACCGTGAACCTCGACGAGATCGACCTCGATGACGTGGTGGCAGCTGAGGTCGCTCGCGTCCGGTCGCTCGGTTCGGCGCGAATCCGCCTGCACATCACACCGATTCGGATGATCGGCGACAGCGACAAGATCACTCGCGCACTGCGCAACGTCATCGACAACGCGGTCCGGCATGCCCGTTCCATGGTATCGGTGACGATGCACGCCGAGCGCGACGTCGCCGTGGTGACGATCGCCGATGACGGTTCCGGCATCCCGGTGCGCGACCGCGACATCGTCTTTCAGCGATTCGCTCGCCTCGACGTGGATCGCCGCAATCAGTTCGGCGCCGGGTTGGGGCTCGCCATCGTCCAAGAGATCGTTCGTGCGCACGGAGGCACCGCGACGATCGGCGAGAGTGACATGGGCGGAGCGACCGTGACGATCACACTGCCATTGGCCGCATCCGAGGTCCGTGACCACACGACACCCGCGACCACCGCGAGCGGATCTGTCCCCGAAGAGGTCTCAGTGAGTCCTCAGACCTCACAGAGCCGGTAGCCGGCGCCACGTACGGTCTCGATCGATCGCACCCCGAACGGATCATCGATTCGCTTGCGCAGATACCGGATGTAGACCTCGACGATGTTCTCGTCACCTTCATAATTCTCATCCCAGATCGATTCCAGGATGAGTCTTTTGGACACCACAGTTTCCTTGTTCCGGATCAGGAACTCCAGGAGCGCGTACTCGCGAGGCGTCAGGGTGACCGGGGTGTCACCCCTGGCCACCTTTCGTTCCGCCGGGTCGAGGGTGAGGCTGCCTGCCCTGAGGATCGCGGGCCGCTCTCGTCCGCCCCGCCGGATCACCGCCCGGAGGTGCGCTTTGAGGACCACCACCGAGAAGGGCTTGACCAGATAGTCGTCGGCGCCGTAGTCGAGGGCCTCCGCCTGGTCGTACTCGCCGTCCTTGGCGCTGAGCATCAACACCGGCGTCCAGACCTGTCGTTCACGCATCTCCTGGACGACGCGAAACCCGTTGAGCTTGGGCAGCATGATGTCGAGCACGACCACGTCGAACTGCTCTTCGGTGGCCCGCCACAAACCTTCCGCGCCGTCCGTGGCGACGACGACACTCCATCCCTCGCTCGCCAACACCCGGCGCACGGTTTCCGCCGCCCGCACATCGTCGTCGACAACCAGCACTCGCACCGATCCACCTCGCTCGCCGACGGCTCCCCACGGAGCCCGGCACGAAGCCGACTCGGCCACGATGAGGAACCACGATCTGACCCGTCCCGACCCAGATGTGACCCTACGCCCCGCACGCGTACCGTGCGGTCTCGTCCGTGCCGCCGACCGACGTCACTTCAGCAGACGCGACATACGGCGGTCGGCCAAGACCTTCCCACCGGTCTGGCACGTCGGGCAGTACTGGAACGATCGGTCCGAGAACGACACCTCACGGATCGTGTCGCCGCACACCGGGCACGGCAGTCCGGTTCGCGCGTGCACCTTCAGGCCGGTTCGCTTCTCCGACTTCAACCGGGCGACCTCCTGCCCCTCGAGCCGACCGATCGCGGTGGTGAGCACCGACCGCGTCGTCTCGTAGAGCGAGTCCACCTGGCTGTCACTCAGCGACTTGGCCGAGGCGAACGGCGACAACCGGGCGTCGTGCAGGATCTCGTCGGAGTACGCGTTGCCTATCCCGGCCATCGTGCGCTGGTCGGTGAGGACGTTCTTGATCCGGCCCGTGGTGCCGGCGAGGATCGTGCCGAACTCCGCCCGGGACACCGCGAGGACATCCGGCCCGAGCGATGCGATCCGGTCGACCTCGCCGACCTCGCGCACCACCCACACCGCGAGCCGCTTCTGGGTGCCCGCCTCGGTGACGTCGAACCCCTCACCCGGCAGGCCGCAGTGCACGCGAACCGCTATCGGCCCCTTGCCGCCGGGCCGGGGCGGAGTCTGCGAGAGTTGCTCGCTCCACCGCAGCCATCCCGCCCGCGACAGATGGATCACCAGATTGATCACCGGGTCCCGATCTGTCGCACCGTTGGTGCTGTCCGGCCCGGGAACGGTCCGGATGACCAGGTATTTCCCGATCCGGCCCACGGACTCGATCAGGCGTCCGGTCAACGCCGTGTAGGGCGGATCCGCGGTCTTCAAGACGGCCAGCGACGCGACGTCGACCCGCCGGATGGGAAACCCGGCCGCGCGACCGTCCACATAGGCAGCCACCGCCGCCACCTCAGGGAGCTCAGGCATGGGTCCAGTGTGCTCTAGTAGGAAGATGATCTCCCGCCTTTCCGACGCCGAACTTGCGTCGCGTATCGCCGAAGGTGCGGGCGAGATCCTCGTGGGCGTCCGCCACGGCGGCCTGCTCGGCGGCCGTCACCTCGGTGACGTCGGCGATGCGATGGCACAGGCCTGGATCGCGAATGTCCTGCGACGGCACCGACCGCACGATGCCGTGCTGTCCGAGGAGGGGGCCGACGTCGGCGACCGGGCGACCGCAGACCGCGTGTGGATCATCGATCCACTCGACGGTACGAGCGAGTTCTCCTCGGGCACCGCCGACTGGGCCGTGCATGTGGCGCTCACCGAGTCGGGCGCGGTGTCGTCAGCGGCGGTCGCGCTGCCGGCCGTCGGCGAGGTGTTCCGGTCCGACGCCGTGAAACCGCCGAGTGGGGCCCTCACCGGGCGAATGGCGGCGTCGCGCTATGGCGGGTCCTACGAGAGCGCGTGGGTGTCGCGACGATTGTCGTTGAACATGATCGGTATCGGATCGGCGGGAGCCAAGGCGATGGCGGTCGTCCGTGGCGACGTCGACGCCTACGTGCACGCCGGCGGCCAGTACGAATGGGACAACGCCGCGCCGGTCGGTGTCGCCCTCGCGGCCGATCTGCACTGCAGCCGCCTCGACGGGTCTTCGATCGTCTACAACCAGCCGCATCCCTACATGCCCGACTTCGTCATCTGCCGCAAGGAGATTCGCGATGATCTCCTCGCCGCCCTCGATGAGATCTGGTGATCGGCCCGCTGCCCGCCACCCCGCCGATCGGGCGCAACATCTCGTCGACTGTGCGCAGATTGCGGCGGGGCCGGTGATCGAACGCACGATCGGCGCACGAGTGCGCACGGTCGGCGGGGTGGATCAGCCCTTTCGCAGCAGGTAGATGTCCATGATCCAGCCGATGCGTGCACGCGCCTCGGCCCGTGCCGCGACGATCTGCTCGGCGACGTCTCCGACGCGGCCACTGATCAGGATCTGGTCGTCGGTGCCGACGTAGGCACCCCACCAGATGTGGTCCTCGGGGTCGGCGGTCCGCCGGAATGCCAGCGAGCCGTCGAGCATGACGATCTGATTGGTGTCGGCGCCGCGCGGGGTCTCACCGAGTCGACGCCCCGTCGTGATGTGGACCGGTTCCCCGATCCGGTTGGCCGCGATGCGATGCGCGGCGGTGAGGGCGCTGGCACTGGTCACACCCGGAATCACCTCGACGTCGATCGAGAGCCCGGAATGTTCGGCCAGGTCGTCGACGATGCGCAAGGTGCTGTCGTAGAGCGCGGGGTCACCCCACACCAGGAAGGCCGCCACTCCCCCGTCGGGCACCTCTGTGGTGAGAACGTCGGTGAAGAGCGCGGCACGGGCAGCGTGCCACCGACGGACCTCGGCGTCGTAGTCGGCGGGTTCCCGGTCGCGCGGCGGGTCGACGACCTCGATCACCCGATGGCGGTCCGCGGCATACCTGGCGAGGATATCGCGACGAGTCGCGTTCAACGATCCCTTGTCGTCACCTTTGTCCAGCACGAGAAATGCATCGACGTCGCCGAGGGCGTCGATCGCTTCCAAAGTGATCTGGCGTGGATTGCCCGGGCCCATCCCGATGACCCGCAGTGTGATCTGCATCCGGTCAGATCCGCACCTTGCGCAGACCATGCTTGCGCGCCGTCATGTCCAAGATCAACTGGCGTGGCATCAGCCGTCGCAACGCAAAGACGATCCCCGCCTGATTCCCCTTGGCGTAGAACGGCTTCGGATGATCGGTCAGCGCCGCGTCGACGATGACGGAGGCCATCGTGGTCGCGTCGATCCCGGCATCCTCGTTGTTCCGCGTGGCCGCGGCGAGGGTCTCGTATTCGGCGCGGTACGGGGAGTCGTCGCCGATGTGGATGCTGCGCCGATCCCCGATCCCGGTGGCGATGGTTCCGGGTTCCACCGAGATCATCCGAATTCCGTACGGCGCGACCTCCCGGCGGGTCGCCATCGCGAATGCTTTGAGCGCGGATTTCGTTGCGGCATAATTCGATCGAAAGGCCACCGGGAAACTGGACAGCATGGAACCGACCATCACCACGGTCCCGGTGCCGCGCTCACGCATCCCCGGTAAGACGGCCTTGGTGAGCGCCACCGGCCCGAACACGTTGGTGGCGAACAGATCTTCGATCGCCGTCATCGAGGTGTCCTCGAGCGCACCGGCTTGACTCTCACCCGCGTTGTTGATCAGCACATCGACCGCGCCGACCTCATGCGCACAGTCGATCGCACTCTGATAGTCGGCGTTGTCGAGTCGTACGTAGCTGACTCCCGGAATCGGGTCTGCGACGGCCTCCGGCCTGCGACTGGTGCCGTACACCGTATGCCCGCGCTCCACGAAGAGACGCGCCACCTCGGCCCCGATCCCACTCGAGGCGCCGGTGACCAGAACGACCTTGGAATCCGCTGTAGCAGCCACGGACACACCGTAGCGTGCCGGCCCTGGCGTGCCGTGCTCAGTCCGAAGCGGCCTCCGAGAAGCCGGCCGACTCGGCGGCGGACGCGGATGCGAACCAGACCTCGGGGTCGAGGTCGGCATAGGACGGGTGATCCGGCGTGTAGTAGACGCCGTCGGCGGCACTCACCTTGATCGGGTAGCCGTCGGGCGCCTGTTTCGGATCGCCGAGGGGCAGATGCGCGCCGACCGGGACGGGTTCGTGACGGCCGTTGGCGATGTAATAGCCGACACCGTCGCCGGAACCGTGGGTGACCCTCGGCGTATCGCCGCCGTCAGGAGCGGGTTCGGCGCTCGTCGTTTCCGGTGATTCCTCGACGGTGGGCTCCTCGACGGTGGGCTCCTCGACAGTGGGCTCCTCGACAGCGGCTTCGTCCACGTCGGGCTCCCCGACCGTGGCCTTCCCGACCGTGGGCTCCCCGACAGCGGCTTCGTCCACGTCGGGCTCCTCCGTTGAATCCGCCGTGGTCCCCTCGACGTCACCCTTCGAGGTCGCACCCTCTCGGTGGTCCGTGATCGCCACACCGGCAGCCGCCGTGCCGCCGGCCGCGGCGGCTACAGCCGTCGTCGTGGGGGCGCCGCGATCAAGCGACGGCGATTCCGTGGCGGCCTCGACCGGCTCGGCTTCCGCGGAGACATCAGGCCCGTCGGCCGGTCCTCGCGCCTTGCGGAACAGCCAGATCAAGAAGAGTCCGACCAGGAGCAGCAGGAACGGGATGAGCAGCCACCACCACGACGATCCGTCGGTATCGGAATCCGACGCGCTCGCGGCGGCGGTGGCGTGGACGTCGGGATCTGGCATAGCGGGCATGCTCACGTCGGAGAGTTCCCCCGCCCAGGTGGCATCGGGTGAACTCGTCCACGCTCCCGTCGACTTGCCGTACATCACCTCGTCATATGTCACCGCACCGTTGCCGAACTCTCGTTCGAAGCCCGCGCCGACCGTCGTCAGTTCTCCGGACTCGGCGCCGAGACCGGTGTCCGCCTGGCCACGGTCCGCGGCGCCTGAGCTGATCTGCTCCTCCACTTCGGCGATCGCAGCCCGTGCGTCGCTCTGCGGTTCGGCAACCGCATGCGGCGCCAGCAGCAGCGCCGTGCCGGCCGCCGCGATGAACCCGACTGCCAGACCGTTGCACCTCGCGCGTGTCCGTGATGTGGCCATTGCCTCCTCGACCTCTGCCTTCCTCGACCTCGCCTCACTCGAACCCGTTGTCGTCGACCTCACTGTCATAAACGGCGAAAAATCCGCCCAAAACAACAATTTGCCTCAATGACGCACATAGCACATACCGATCCGAGAAAGTGATCACCGAAAGTTCCCGAACCGCGATCGCGAGATCCGCGAAAACAGACCCTGCAGGTAGAGGGCATCGATGCCCATTCAGCGGCGGGAAAACAATCGATTCAGCGGAAAGAATCCGGAGAGCCGCAACAATGCGCGGCGATGGAGTGCCCCAGGCAGGATTCGAACCTGCGACCCTTCCTTTAGGAGAGGAATGCTCTATCCCCTGAGCTACTGAGGCGGGGACCGACTGCGAGGCCGAGGCGACTGCCCACTGCGGGTTCTTCCTCGACGTTCGTGCCGATCGCGGTCCGTGGAGCCGCTGGGCGCCGGGCGGACTCTTGGAGTCTACGACACGGACTCGGCGCCGGATCGCCGTGGTTTGGGCGGGTTCGCCCTCGACGACAGGCCCCTCGGCCCGCCCGGCAACTCCTTACCGTCTTCACAGACCGCCTCCGTTAGAGTGACGGCGTGGCAGCGAGCCCGTATCCCGACATCACGCCACCCGCACGCCTGGCCGCGGGGGCGAGTCGAGCACGGGAGGCGCCCCCCATGACCGTCGGCCATTCCGATGTGCGCCGGATCTGCTGATATCCAAATCGGCGTAGCGTACCGACCCCCGGAGGAATTGTGAGTCAATCGTCCCGCAAACCGATCGTCGACCCGCGTCAGGCGGAGCGACGGCGCTCGATCCTCATCCGGGTCGGCGCCGTCGTGGTGCTGATCGCGGTGGCTGTGGCCGTGGGGTTGTGGGCGGTGATGTCCAACGAGTCGGACACCGGGAGCGGGTCGCAGGTGAGCGTCGCCACGGATACGGGCGCGTACCGGATCACCAAGGCACCGGCCGGCACCGAACCCAAGGCTGTTCTCACCATCGTCGAGGACTTCCAGTGCCCGGCGTGTCGGCAGTTCGAAGAATCCTTCGGTTCCACGATCGCCGAACTACGGGAGAACCCACAGGTGGCTGTCGACTATCACCCGATCGCCATCCTCGACCACGCATCGAGCACCCAGTACTCGACGCGCTCGGCGAACGCATCGGCCTGCGTCGCGGAGTCCACCGCGGGCGGCGGCGACTTCGGAGTGTGGCAGAAGTTCCACGACCTGCTGTACCAGCGTCAGCCCGAGGAGGGCGGCGCAGGTCTGCCCGACAACGAACTGAACAGCATCGCGAAAGAAGCCGGCGCGCCGAACGTCAATTCCTGCATCGCCGACGGTCAGTTCGAGGACTGGGTCACCCAGCAGACCCAGGACGTGACGAAGTCCGGCGTGAACTCGACTCCCACGGTTCGATTGAACGGCCAGGATGTTCAGCTCACCACACCGCAGGATCTGAAGGCCCGCGTCGAACAAGCGCTGGCGAGTTGATCCGATGACCGAAGCGCCGCAACCGGCCGTCGCCGCCGAACCGGAGATCCGCGAAACTCGGACCGGCCTCGGGACAGTCGCCTCGATCGTCCTCCTGGTCGCCGGCGCACTCGGTCTGCTCGCCGCGTTCACGCTGTCGGTCGAGCGGTACAAGCTCTTCCTGGATCCGTCGTATCGGCCCAGCTGCAGCCTCAACCCGGTGCTGTCATGCGGTTCGGTGATGGTGACCGACCAGGCCGCCTTCTTCGGGTTTCCGAACCCGTACATCGGCATCGCCGCGTTCGCGGTCGTCGTGGTCATCGGCGTGCAATCGGTTGCCCGCATCGACCTGCCTCGATGGTTCTGGGCAGGGTTGGCACTGGGGACCGCACTCGGCGTGGTGTTCATCCACTATCTGATCTTCCAGAGTCTCTACCGAATTCACGCCCTCTGCCCCTACTGCATGGTCGTCTGGGTGATCACGCCGATCATTCTGGTCATCGCCCTCGGTCGATCTCTCGGTGACGCGCCGTGGGCGAGGTTCATCCGCTCGTGGCTGTGGCCGCTCCTCATCGTCTGGTACGCCGTCATCATCGTGGCGATCGGTGTGGAGTTCTGGGATTACTGGTCGACGTTGATCTGATCGCAGCGCGCGGGCGCGGACTTGACCGCCGTCCGCTGTTGCGGCAATCCTCAGAACATGTCGGACCGGCCGTCTCCACGACCAGGTGCCGCCGACGCCGAACGGCCCGCGCCCGGCACGTGGCGCGAACTGTTCGCCCCTCAGCACCGTGCCGCGGTCGCCGTGTTCGCGGGCGGTATCGCCGTGTTCGCCGTCAACACCTATCTCACCGCGGCATCGTTGCCGAGCGCCGTGGCCGACATCGGCGGCCAGCGCCTCTACGCGTGGGTGATGACCGTCTTCCTGATCACATCGGTGTTCTCCTCGATGCTGGTGACGCGGACCCTCACGCGGTGGGGAGCACGACGCGCCTACCTCGTCGGATTCGGCCTGTTCGGTGTCGGGTCACTGGTCTGCGCAGTCTCGCCGATCATGCCGATCATGTTGGCAGGCAGAGCAATCCAGGGAACCGGGGGCGGTCTGCTGACCGGGCTGGCGTTTGCCGTGATCCGCCTGGCCCTCCCTCAGCGACTGTGGGTGCGTGCGGTCGGTCTGACCTCCGCGATGTGGGGGATCGGCAACCTGATCGGGCCGGTCCTCGGCGGACTGTTCGCCCAGATCGGTTTCTGGCGAGGGTCATTCTGGCTCTTGGTCGTCGCCACCGCGATCATCACCGTTCTCGCGCTACGTGCGTTGCCCGCACGCACCCGTGACGACACCGCGCCCACACCGCTGCCGATCTCCTCGCTGACGCTCGTCGTCCTCGCGACGATCGGGGTCTCCGTGGCAAGCGTGGTCGACGGCCGGCGCACCGTGCTCGCCCTCGTCGGGGTGGCGGTGGTCGCGACGCTCGGGTTCATCTTCGTCGACCGACGTCGGGACGCGGGTCTGCTACCCCGTCTCACCTACACCGCGGGCAATCCACTGAAGTGGATCTACGTCTCCATCGCGGTGTTGGCGGTGGGCTCGACCGCCGAAGCGTTCATCCCCCTGTTCGGACAGGAGATCGCCGGGATGGGGCCCCTCCTGGCCGGCACGCTCGGCGCGGCGCTGTCGTGGGGCTGGTCGTCGGCGCAGATCGCCAGCACCACATGGGCGGCCGGCCGGCGCGCGCTGGTGGTCAGGATCGCCGGTCCGGCGTTCCTGGCCGTCGGGTTGGCCACCTACGGCATACTTCAGTCCGGTACAAGCGACGCGGCGATCATCGGCTGGTTCGTCGCCCTGTTCATCGCCGGCACCGGAATCGGGATGGCGTTCCCGCACATCGCGACGGCCGCGATGACCATCACCCCCGACAACGCCGAGGCGGCCCGGGCCTCCGCCGGTGTCAACACCGTGCAGATGGTCGCCAACACGTTCGGCTCCGCGACGGCGGGGCTCCTGGTCAGCATCGGCGCGTCGGTCGGAGCCGACGGCGACCCGACCATCACCTCGGCACGATTCCTGGCTTTCGGCTTCGCGGCGCTCGCACTGGCAGGCGTTGCGGCCGCTGTCGCATCGATCCGTCCGTCGCGGCCGGCCCCGCAGCTCTCGGATCCGCAGCTCTCGGATTCGTAGCTCTCGGGTTCGTAGCTCTCGGATTCGTAGGGCCGGTGAACCGGCTGGGTCTCACGGCGTCAGCGGCGGTCCGTCGAAACGGTCGAGCGTGACGAACTCATCGAGGGGCTGCCTACGCAGCTTGGTCAGCTGGCGCACCGGCTTCCCGAGCGGGACCACCGCCGCGAGGGCGTGGGACCCGGGCAGCCCCAACAGATCCCGAATCCTCGCCTCCTGCAGGACGGCCATCGTCGTGATGGTGCCTCCGAAGCCCTGTTCACGCGCACCCAGCAGGATGTTCCAGACCAGCGGATACACCGATGCCCCACTGACCACGCCGACCCGATCGAGATCCTGATCGATCGCCGCCACCAGCGCGAGGTCCACCGACACCACCAGAACCACCGGCGCGGTCCGGATCGGCACCACGAAACTGTCCGGAACCTCCGTCGCGTCGATCACGTCCTGCGGAACCTTGGTGGGATGCAAGGGGTTCCACGGTTTCTCACCGGCCTTGTTCTGTGCGATGTACCGACGGACGGTCGGTTCTCCGAGCTGACTGATCCCGCGCTTCGTCTCGGCGTCGCGCACCACCACGATGTGCGATCCCTGCCGATTGCCGCCACTGGGCGCGAACCGAGCGTTGTCGAGAATGCGCCACAACACGTCGTCGGGCAACGGGTCGTCGGTGAACTCGCGTGCGGCAAATGTGGTCCGCATGACCTCGTGCAACTCCATGGAACCCACTATGCCCCTCGCTGCGCCCATCTCGATCCCGACCGCCACTCAGCTTCCGACCGCTGCCGAGATCTTGCGGAGCAGTGTCACGAGCGATTCCCGTTCGTCGGAGGTGAGGCCTGCGAGCGCACGCTCGTCGTCGGCGAGCCGCCGCGGTAGTTCTGCCTCCACCAGGGCGCGGCCCTGGTCGGTCAGCGTGAGAAGCACCACCCGGCCGTCGCGCTCCGACTTTCGACGTTCCAACAGACCTCGCCTCGAGAGGCTCTCGGTGATCTTGGTGATCGAGGCGCCACTCAGCATCGTCGTGGACACCACCTCACTGGCACGCAGCGGCCGATCCGACCGTGCCAGCGCTCCGAGCACGTCGTACTCCGACCGCGTGATCCCGTGTGGTTCGAGGTGACGATCGAGGCGATGACTGCCGGCCGTGGCGATGTGCTGGATACGACCCAGGATCCCGACGGGTCGGACGTCGAGCTCGGGATACGCCTGCGCCCACTCCTGCTGGATGCGATCGACGAGATCGGGAGCATCCGCCGGACGGCCGCCTGCCGGGAAGTTCATCACTCCATCGTAGGACGTGATACTTCATCGGTGAAGGATTTTATTTCACTACTAAAACAGTGCTAAAGTACCTCCACATGAGCGCCGCCACCCCTGTCGATCACATCGTTCACCGCCGCGGTGCGCTCGCGTATGCGGTTCACCCCCGGATGTGGCGCTCGTCGTTGCGTCTCGACATGCGCCGCGCGGGTATCGCGGGCCCGGTCCGAGTGGGCGTCGCGGTCGGCCTGGTGCTGATCGTCGGGGGCCTGGTAGGCCAGCGTGACGTCGCGGGATTTGCCGCCCTCGGCTCTCTGACCTCTGCGTTCTGCCGGCCCGATCCGTATCGCGTGCGCGTGGGGCGACTAGCGGCGCTGAGCATCGGGATCGTCGGATCGGTTGCGATCGGCCTTGTGCTGGGCTTGTCCGGGGCGCCGCTCGTCGCCGAGATCATCGTCGTCGCGGCGCTCGGCGGATCGACCGCCCTGCTGGTCGGAATGATGCACATCACGGGTCCGGGAGCAGTCATCTTCGTCTTTGCCGCCACCGGCGCAATGGGATTCGCACACGACATGAACGGCGTCGGCCGGGCGTTGATCGCGACAGGCCTGGGCGCGGCCTGCGGCGCGGTCGCGTCCCTCGCACCGTGGATCGCACGCAACGCGTGGCAGTTCATCGGCCCGAACACCGATTCGATGCACGCCGTGGAGAATCCGGGCGTCCGCTACGAGACGATCTGGACCACGCTCCGTCGGCGACCCCGCCGCGAGTTGGTGGTCAACAGTTGCCGCATCGTCGTCGCGACCGCTGTCAGTGCGGCCGTCGCCGCCGGCGCCGGATTCTCCCATCCGATGTGGGCCGCAATGGGCGCGATGGCCGCCATGCAGGGGGTCTCGTATCACGTCACCGTGCAGCGCGGTTGGCAGCGACTGGCCGGGAACATCGTCGGGGCGGTCATCGCCGCGATGCTGCTCGGACTCGGCCTCGGCTACTGGGGCGCCGTGGTGGCCATCGTCATCTGCCAGATCGTCACGGAGGTCACGGCGCCGGTGAACTACGCGATCGCCTCTGTCGCAATCACCCCGATGGCGTTGATCCTGACCGCGTTGAGCGCCGGCCTGAACCCGTCGGCGGTCGATCGCGTGACCGACACCCTGATCGGTGTGGTCGTCGGCATCGTGATCGCCGCGCTGACGGTCACCGACGCCGGCCACCTCGCCACTCGCAGCGAGGCCGGCTAGCCGTTCTTGGCTCGCCGCGCCTCGGCGATGCCCATGTCCTCCGCCTGCAGTCGTACAGACGTGTTTTCACGCACGTCACACAGGGGAAACGGCCCGGGTACGCCCGGCCAATAGCGTCATATCGCTCGCAACACCACGACGCGCCCTCGATGCACTCCCGTCGCCGAGGACGAGGTGCCGATCCCAGGAGTGACAATGAGTGGAAGCATGTCCCGCCGCCAGGCGATCGAGGCAGTGACAAACTACTCGGTGGAAACCGATGGTTTTCCGGAGCCGTTGGCAGACACCTTCGCGCGCAACGTTTTCACCGTGTCGGCGATGAAAGCCCGACTGCCAAGACATGTCTTCAAGGCGGTCTCCGCGACCATCGACAAGGGCGCGCCGCTCGATCCCACCTTGGCCGACTACGTCGCGTCGGCCATGAAAGATTGGGCGATCGAGAAGGGTGCGTCGCACTATGCCCACGTCTTCTACCCACTCACCGGCTTCACCGCGGAGAAGCACGACTCGTTCCTCGAACCGGATTCGTCGGGGGCCGCGCTGGCAGAATTCCAGGGCAAGACGTTGTTGCAGGGCGAACCTGACGCCTCCAGCTTCCCCAACGGCGGTCTCCGCGGCACGTTCGAGGCTCGGGGGTACACCGGCTGGGATGTGACCAGCCCGGCGTACATCATGGAGAACCCCAACGGGAACACCCTCTGCATCCCCACGATCTTCATCTCGTGGACCGGGGAGGCGCTGGACAAGAAGACCCCGTTGCTGCGTAGCCAGCAGGCGATGAGCAAGCAGGCGATGCGCGTGCTGAAGTTGTTCGGGCACGATGACATCGACACTGTCGTGTCGTACGCCGGCGCCGAGCAGGAGTACTTCCTGATCGACCGTCACTTCTTCTTCGCCCGTCCCGATCTGATGACGGCGAACCGAACCCTGTTCGGCGCCGAGCCCTCCAAGGGACAGGAGTTCGACGACCACTACTTCGGTGCCATCCCCGACCGCGTTCTGGCGTTCATGATCGAGCTCGACCGAGAACTGTTCAAGCAGGGCATCCCCGCCAAGACCCGCCACAACGAGGTCGCTCCCGGCCAGTTCGAGATCGCGCCGGTCTTCGAGAAGTCCAACCTGGCCCACGATCACCAGCAATTGATGATGACGACGATGAAGAACGTGGCCGAGCGGTACGGCATGGTCTGCCTCCTCCACGAGAAGCCGTTCGCCGGGGTCAACGGCTCCGGCAAGCACGTCAACTTCTCGCTCGGCAACAGCAATCAGGGAAACCTGCTCAACCCGGGCGACACCCCCCACGAGAACGAACAGTTCCTGGTGTTCTGTGCGGCCATCATCCGTGGCGTACACAAGTTCGGTGGGCTACTCCGCGCATCCATAGCGTCGGCGTCCAACGACCACCGGCTGGGCGCCAACGAGGCACCGCCCGCGATCATCTCGATCTTCCTCGGCGACCAGTTGATGGACGTCTTCGATCAGATCGCGAAAGGCGGCGCCAAGGCCAGCAAGGAGACCGGCCTGCTGGAACTCGGTGTGGACACCCTGCCGCCACTCACCGCAGATGCCGGCGATCGCAACCGGACCAGTCCGTTCGCCTTCACCGGCAACCGGTTCGAGTTTCGCGCCCCGGGTGCCAACCAGTCGATAGCCGACCCGATGATCGCGATCAATGCGATGCTGGCCGACTCATTGGACTACATTGCCGACTACCTCGAGAAGAAGATCGCCGACGGCGTGGAGTTCGATGCGGCGGTGCAAGACCTGCTCGAAGGGATCATCGTCGAGCACGGCAAGGTCGTGTTCAACGGCAACGGCTACAGCGCGGAATGGCAGGAGGAGGCTGCATCGCGCGGTCTGCTCAATCTCCGCACCACCGTCGACGCGATGGCGCAGTACGACGAGCCCGCCATCCAGGAGGTCATGAGCGCGTACGGCATCCTGAGCAATCGAGAACTGAAGGCACGAAAAGAAGTCGTGCTGGAACAGTACTCACTCGCACTTCTGGTGGAGGCCAAGGAGACCCTGGAGATCGCCAAGACGATGATCCTGCCCGCCGCCAACCGCTATCAGGGCGAACTCGCCGGCACCGCGGCCAGCCTCAAGGCCGCCGGAGTGGAGACCGACCATCCGGTTCTGATGTCGGTGACCAAGAGCACCAAGGATCTTTACGCGACGATGCTGACTCTCGAGGAAGCCATCGGCGGTTTCCACGCCGATACCCTCGAAGGTGAGGCGCAGTACGCGTTGCAGGCCCTCATCCCAGCCATGGACGATGTTCGTGCCGTCGCGGACCGGCTCGAGAGCATCGTCGCCGATGATCTCTGGCCGCTCCCCACCTACCACGAGATGCTCACCATCCTCTGAGTGCGCTACGCGGATCGCGCCGACAGCAACCGATTCCGCGTCGACAGCACCCGGTACCGCGTCGACAGCAACGGCTGTCAGGGTGACGGTAGGTCGTGCGCGACCATCGTCACCGCCAGAACGCACCTCCGCCAGGCCACAACGGTGCCGTCGGCGCGATTGAGGTTGCCGTCGGCGCGAAACCGGTTGCCGTCGGCGCGACTGAGGTTGCCGTCGGCGCGATTGAGGTTGCCGTCGGCGCGAAACCGGTTGCCGTCGGCGCCATCCGGGTTGCCGTCGGCGCGATCGGCGTCACCAGCGTCGGGCAGAATCGCGTGCCGCGCAGGAGATGCAAAGTCTCGCGGCGGGCAGCGCGTCCAGCCGCTCCGGACCGATCGGCCCACCACAGCGCTCGCACCGACCATAGGTTCCGTGGTCGAGGCGGCCGAACGCCGCGTCGAGTTCGTCGAGCCGCACCCGCGACCTGTCGAGCTGCGCAACGAGTTGGCCACGCTCGACGGCAAGTGTCGTACCTTCGGGATCATGCTCGTCGTCGGAGCTGGAGTCGGCCGTCGCGTCGATGACCGACCGCAGACGCGACGACAACGCCTCGATCAGCGAGACGGTCGAGTCCCGTTCGGCGGTCAATGCCGCACGGACGTCGTGGTGCTCGGACGAGCTCACCACCTTCGTCCACCGACAGCACTCGTGCGCAACGACATCCTTCCTTTGTACGCCGCCGAAGCCGACCGCTCAGCCCGGCGGAGCGGCACGCAGCGACAACGCGACCACCAGACGAGTCGCGGGGTCGTCGAGGTCCATGCCGGTGAGTTCCTGCAGACGACGGATCCGGTAGCGCAGGGTGTTCGGATGGATGTGCAAGGTCGTCGCGGCCGAGCGCACATCACCGAAGCGGTCGAGGTAGGTCCGCAGCGAGGTGATGAATTCGCTGCCGGTGCGCTCGTCCATCTCGGCCAGCTCGACGACGCGGGTGTCCATCAGCTGAGGATTGGCGGTGAGGTGGGCGACGATCTCGCCCAGGAGAACACCTGTCTGCGACTCGCCGACGGTGGTCACGTCGGCGATCAGGTCTCCTTCGCGTTCGGCAGCGTCGAGGACGCGATCCACCTGTGCCCGGAGCGTGGGTACCGACGCGAGTCCCCCTCCGGTCCGGCGACCACCGCACGCAACGCGACGCCGAACTGGCGTCGGGCCGCCGCGACGACCGATCTCCCCAGATCACCGTCGCCTCGGGATCCACCCGCGGGAGGATGACGTACGCGCGCGGCCCGATCGTGGACGTCACCGACAGTGGGCTGAACGCGCTCGCGTGCAGGGTGAGCGCCGACACCTCACCAGCCGCCCGGAGCACCGCGGATGGGTCGTCACCGAGCCCTGTCGGAGCGAACCCGGCCACCGTCATCGGCAGGTCCACGGCGATGCCGAGTTGCGTGCCGAGGTAATCGGCGTCGACGACCTCTCCCCGAACGCCCAACAGACGCCGCACCACGTCGTCGTGGGCGGTACCTGCTGCCCTACGTCGCGAGATCATCCGCGCGGCAACGGCAGCCGCGCCGGCGAGCACCTCATCGGTGTCGGCCGCCCACTCGGTGCGCCCCTGCTGGAGCCAGACGACGCCGAGGAACTCCCCGGACCCGTCCGCCGTCGGCCGACGGATGCCGATGGCGCGCCGCGGGCGCAGTCCCAGATCGGCCCGTTCGTCCACGACGACGACACCGGTTGCGGTTCGAACCGCATCGAGCACGCCCCACTGACGTAGCCAGGCGAGCATCTCCGGCGGCCCTTCCCGCCCGAGGATCGAGAGGCGACGCAACTCGTCGGCCTCGTCGCCGGCACTGCTGTAGGCGAGGACGTGCGCGCGCTCGTCCTCGATGCTGACGAGTCCACCGGTGCGCCGGGCGACCTCCCCTGCCAGTTCGAAGAGATCACCGATCGCGCCCGAACGCATCGACTCGCCCGCCACCCCGGGCCCGGGAGCTCCCTCAAGAACTCGCATGACCAGGTGATAGGTCCGTTCCCACCGCGCATGCGGGTCGATCTCCACGACTGCGACACCGGTCGCCTCGGCCCGCTCGACGACCCGCTCAGAGGGCCCCTTGCAGAGGATCGCCACCGGCCGGCGTGCACCCAGTCCCGACAACCAGGTGAGCACGGCGTCGTCGGGAACGCCGACGAACAGGAACAACTCCGCACCGCGCGCTGCACGACCCAGACCGAGCTCGATGTCGTCGGCGTCGAGCAGTGCCGCCGACGACAGGGGTTGGTCCAGCCCGCCCGGCGCGACTCGCAGTGTTGCCACGGTGCTGTCGAGAGCGAGGAGCAGCTGTCCGAGAGACACGCCCACTGGTGTGGTCATACGGCCAATTATGAGCCCGCCGATTGTGTGACCGGACAGGTTTCGACCGTTCCCGGCGGCATCGTCAGTGATGCAGGACGGCTTGGAATGCGACCCGGTCGCCACGGTAGAGCGACCGCACCACCTCGATGGGCACCCCTTCGGCGTCGAGCGACCGCCTACGAAGCAGCAGCATCGGCATCAGGGTCGTCGTCTCCAGGAGATCGGCTTCGCGCGGCGACGGCAGCGCGGTCTCGATCCGTTCCTCGGCGCTGGCGAACGCGACCCCCTCGGCACGTATGGCGGCGTAGAGCGACGTCTGAGGGTCGAACGTCGCAGCAAGGGTCCCGAACCTCGAATGGGCGAGATACGTGCTCTCCAAGCCCAATCTCACACCGTCAGCGAGGAGCACACGTTCCAGGTGCATCACCGACGACCCCGCCGGAATCCCCAACGCATCACACATCAGGTCGTCGCCCACCATGTCGTCGAAGGTCACCAAGATGCGTCCCGGCACCCTCCCGTGTTCCTTTGCTCCCTCGGTGTAGGACCGTAAGGACAACGGCTGGACCAGTTTCGGCGCCGACACCACGGTCCGGCGCCCGCGTCGCTCCAGCCGCCCCTCGACGAGCAGGTCCTGGAGTGCTTGACGCACCGTCTCCCGCGCAACCGAGAACTGCTCGGCGAGCGCACGCTCAGGTGGCACCGCCTCACCCTCGTCGAGAGCGGAAACCATTCGTTCGAGTTCGGTGCGGACCCGGTAGTACTTCGGCGGCTCGGCGCTCACCACGACCCACTGTCCGGCCGCCGCGCTCCCGCCGACCGATCCGCGATCCGCTCGACGAGTATCTCGACCTCGGCGACCTGCATACCAGGTGCCCCGGGAACCTTTGCGGCGTCGTCGTATCGACGCAACTGCACTGCATCGGGCCACCATGGATGAACTGTCCAGGAAGCATCCACAGCGCCCACACCGCCCTGATACGCCAACGAGACCACCGAGGTATCGGAAAGCCTGGCGGCATAGCCGGATTCGGTGGCCGCCAGATATCGCTTCGCCGCGACGTGCGCCCCCGCCAGCCAGCCCACCCGTACGCCGAGCCGAGGGGTCAACCATTCATGCGCGGACCGGTCGTGTGGCTCACCGCCCGGCACCAGCGGACTGCGGGCGACATCGTGCAGGACCGCAGCCAGAACAAGTTCGTCGTCGGCACCGTCGGCCCGAGCACGCCAACCCGCCTGCATTGCGTGGTCGAACTCATCGACGGTCTCCTCGTCCCAGATTCCGCGCAACGATCGGAGTGCAGCAGTCACCTCGGCGGCGACCTCAGTCGAAGACGTCATACGCCGAGCATAACCGCTTTGGTCTAGACCGAATGTTCACTTACAGTTTCCGTAGAGGATCCTGCTTGGTCTAGACCAAAAATTGCACACTGGTCCGCATGAAGATCATCGTCATCGGCGGCGGAATCCTGGGCACTGCCCACGCTTTCGCGGCAATGGGCCGCGGTCACCACGTGGTGCAGATCGAACGCGAACGAGAGGCGCGCGGCGCCAGCGTACGCAACTTCGGCCTCGTCTGGGTCTCCGGTCGCGCACCGGGTGAACTCGCCGCGGCGCAGCGGTCGCGCGATCTGTGGGAGAAGATCGGGGCGGAGGTGCCGGGCATCGGATTTCGGGCCTGCGGATCGATCACTCTGGTCCGCACCGAGGCGGAGCTCGCGGTGGCCGAGGAGGTCTCGACCCGAGGCGACGCCGCCGACCGCGGCTTCACGTTGCTCGACCCCACCGCCGTCCGCCGGATCAATCCGGCGCTGCGTGGTGACCTCATCGCCGGACTGCATTGCGCGCGCGACGGTGCGGTCGAGTCCCGTATCGCGTTGCCTGCCATACGCTCTCATCTGGAACGCACCGGCCGGTTCGAGTTCGTACCCGGTCGCGAGGTCCGTGCCGTCGATTCGGCGGAGTCAGGTGTCACGGTTCGCGACGACCACGGGGCGAAGCATCGAGGGGACGCGGTGATCCACTGTCCGGGTGCGATCCATGGGGGCTCACCCGCGAGTTGCTCGGCTCGGTACCGCCGGTCCGTCGCGTCCGTCTGCAGATGATGCAGACCGCGCCACTGGGCGAGGAGCTGACCACCGCCATCGCCGACTCCGACAGCTTCCGGTACTACCCGGGCTTCGCCGGACGATCGCTGCAGAGACTCACCGACGTTCAGCCCCAGGTCCCGGTGGCCGCAGCGCATCACATGCAGTTGCTGTGTGTGCAACGCCTCGACGGTGGTCTGACGATCGGCGACACCCACGAGTACGACGACGACGCCGTGTTCGGATTCGACGTCCGCGAGGAACCCTACGACCACCTCCGACAGGTGGTCGAATCCCTTCTCGGTCGCGCTCTACCCGACGTCGTCCGTCGGTGGTCCGGCGTCTATTCGCAATGTCTCGACCCGGCCGCGATCGCGTTCCGAGAGCAGGTCTCACCAGGGGTCTGGGTGGTCACCGGCCCCGGCGGGCGCGGAATGACACTCGGCCCCGCACTCGGTGAGCAGACCGCCGACCTGATGAACCTCTGAGCCCGACCCGAAAGGCAATACCGATGTCAGACCTGAACATCCGACTGGCCGCCGTCGACATGGCCGGCACCACCGTCGCCGACGACGGCCTCGTACTGGCCGCGTTCGACGCCGCAGCACGGGCAGTCGGACTGCCCATGGATGGCGCAGACCATGCGCAAGCGCAACAGTATGTGGTCGACGCCATGGGCCAGTCCAAGATCGTCGTCTTCCGCCATCTGCTCCAAGGCGATGAAACACTTGCTCGACAAGCTAATTCGGCTTTCGAAGAGGCCTACGCCCGCGCGGTGTCCGACGGCGGCGTCCAGGAGGTCGACGGAGCTGCCGACACCATCGAATCGCTACGGAACGCAGGAGTGAAGGTGGCACTGACCACCGGATTCAGTGCCGCGACCCAGCAGAGGTTGTTGGTGGCGCTCGGTTGGGAAGATCTGGCCGACATCGCGATCGCGCCGACGGCGATCGTACGTGGCCGCCCCTTCCCGGACATGATCCTGTCCGCGGTGATCGAGCTGCGAATCGAGGACGTCCGCCAGGTGGCGGTTCTCGGTGACACCGGCAACGACATCACGAGCGGCATCCGGGCGGGCGCCGAGATCGTGGCGGGCACGCTCACCGGCGCACACGACGAAACACACCTTCGCGCAGCAGGCGCAACCCACATCGTCGAATCGGTCCGCCAGTTCGGTGACCTGCTCACCCACTGATCCCGCACCGCACACGGCCCGTGCATCTCTCCGACCTCGTCATCGAACACACGAAGGAAACAACATGCGCCTCTCGTCCTTTCGACGCAGCACGCTACGTACCGCCGTTCTCGCCCTGACCACCGTCACCGTCGCCACGACCGCCGCCTGCGGCGGTACCGGCACCACCGAATCCGGCGACAAGAGCGTCACCGTGTACACCGCCGACGGGCTCGGCAGCTGGTACGAGACCGAGTTCGACGCCTTTCGGCAGCAGACCGGGATCTCGGTCAACATCGTGGAAGCCGGCTCGGGAGAGGTGGTCTCACGGGTCCAGAAGGAGCAGTCGAACCCACAGGCAGACCTGCTGGTCACTCTGCCGCCGTTCATCCAGAAGGCGGCCGAGGAGGGCCTTCTCGCCGACAGTGGTGTGGACACCACCGCAATCGACAAGGCCGACAAGGACTCCGGCGGGAGGTATGTCGCCATCGTCGACAATTACCTGTCGTTCATCGCCAACCCGTCGGCGACACCCGCCCCGAAGACCTGGGACGACCTCCTGTCACCGCGATTCAAGGGAAAGATCCAATATTCGACGCCCGGTCAGGCCGGCGACGGGACGGCGGTTCTGCTGCTGCTGCAGCACCTCATGGGCGACCAGGGCGCCCTCGACTACCTTGCGAAACTCCAGGTCAACAACGTCGGTCCGTCGAGCTCCACCGGCAAGCTGCAACCCAAGGTCAGCAACGGTGAACTGCTGGTGGCCAACGGTGACGTCCAGATGAACCTGGCATCGATTCGCGACGACGGATCGACCTTCGACCTGTTCTTCCCCGCCATGCCCGACGGCTCGCGAACCACCGTGTCGCTTCCCTACTTCGCCGGCGTCACCAGGGGTGCACCGCACAGCGAGAACGCCGAGAAGCTGCTCGATTTCCTGCTGTCGAAGGAAGTGCAGCAAACCGTCGGCACCCAAGCGCTCGGCGTCTCGCCGCGCACCGACGTCACGCCTCCGTCGCCCACCGGGACCACTCCCACCCCGTCCGAGGTCATCGAGGGCGTCACGGTGTGGCATCCGGACTGGAATTCGGTGCTCGCCTCCCTCGACGCCGACGTCGCCGCGTACCAGAAGTCCACCGGGAGCTGAGATGTCCAAACCGTTGACCACATCGTCCGACCGTGTCTCCAGCACCGTCACACCAGAGCAGCCGAGTATCGCCTTCGACCGTGTGAGCGTCACATACGGACGTGGCGCGAAAGCGACCGATGCCCTGCTCGACTTCACTCTTCGGGTGGAGCGCGGCGAGACGATAGCGCTGCTCGGACCGAGCGGATCGGGAAAGTCGACGGCACTCAAGGCGCTGGCCGGATTCGTGCGGCCCAGTGCCGGACGGGTCCGGCTGGCGGGCGCAGACGTGACCGATCTTCCACCTGCCAAACGAGGCATCGGTGTCATGGTCCAGTCCTATGCCCTCTTCCCACACATGCGGGTACGTGACAATGTCGCGTTCGGCTTGAAGGCACGCCGGTTGCCCAAGGCGCAGATCGCCGAACGGGTGTCAGATGCCCTTGCGATGGTGAACATGTCGGACTACGCCGCACGGCTGCCCCGTGAGCTCTCCGGTGGGCAGCAGCAGCGGGTGGCGATCGCGCGCGCCCTGGCCATCCGACCCGACGTGCTACTACTCGACGAACCGCTTGCCGCGCTCGACGCGGGGCTGCGCCAGGCGATGGTGATCGAGCTGCAACGCCTGCGTGATGCATTGCCCGACACCACAATGCTATATGTGACGCACGACCAGTCGGAGGCTCTTGCCCTTGCCTCCCGGGTGGCGGTGATGCGGGACGCGCAGCTTGTTGACATCGGTACCGCCGACGAACTGTGGTCGCGCCCGCCCAGCACCTTCACCGCGGGTTTCCTCGGCGGCGCGAACCTGATCACCTGCACGGTTGGCCGGGTATCGGGTACCACGGCGCTGGTCTCCGTGGGCGACAAGATGCTCACCGCCAACGCACCCGCACCTGCACGACGCTGGGCGCCCGGGACCACGGCGTCGCTCTGCATCCGTCCACACGAAGTGGAGGTGACCACCCTATGGGCTGCCGGGTCGTTGGCAGCTCGGGTGACCGGGTCGGTGTGGCGTGGCTCGACAACACGGCTGACCCTCTCCGTCGACGGGCTGCCCGATCAGCTGCTCGAGGCCGATGTGACCGGGCGCGTCGACCATCCGATCGAATCGCGTGTCGGCGTGAGGTTTCCGAGCCCGTCCGGCGTGCTCGTGGTGGCTGCCGGACATCCTCGATGAGTACGAGCGATCTCCTGACTCCGGCCCCGGCGGCCGAATCGTCGGTGCCGCCGTCGAACTCGGCTCCGAATGGATGGCGCCGGGTGGCCTGGGCCGCGCCGCCACTCCTGATCGTCCTCGTGATCGCGGTGTATCCCCTGGTCCGTGTCCTGACCGAATCGGTCGGTGGCACCGGCCAGAGCAGTTGGCACGCGGTCCTCGGTAGTGAGATCTTCCGTCGCGCGCTCGTGACGACCGCACAGATCGCTGTCTGCTCGACGATCGGCTGTCTGGTCCTCGGCACATTTCTCGCAGTCGTGCTGGCCTTCGTCCCCTTTCCGGGTTCCGTCGTCGTCGCACGTCTGATCGACACGGTGCTCGCGTTGCCATCGTTTCTGATCACACTCGCCTTCACTTTTCTGTATGGCAGCGCGGGCGCCGTCAATGCGGCGATCTTCGAGCTGACCGGCAACCGGCCGCTCGATTTCCTGGCGACACCGGCCGGGGTGATAGCCGCCGAGATCACCTTCTTCACACCGTTTGTCGTGCGTCCGTTGTTGGCGTCGTTCACGGTGATGTCGACGGACCAGCTCAATGTCGCCGCGAGTCTGGGTGCTTCGCCGTGGCGGGTGTTGCGCACGGTGATCATGCCCGAGGCAGTACCGTCCCTGATGGCCGGCGGCAGTCTGGTGTTGCTGTTGACACTCAACGAGTTCGGCATCGTGCTCTTCACCGGCGCCAAGGACGTGGTGACATTGCCGATGCTCGTGTACACGCGCGGGATCGTCTCGTTCGACCTGCCGGGCGCGGCGGTCATCGCGACCGTGCAGGTCTTGTTGTCGCTGATCCTCTACGGCGCGTACCGACTGGTGTTCGCACGGATCACGACGAACCGGCGAGGAGGTCGATGATGTTGTTCTGGACCCGTCGGAGCCGGGCGATGGTGTGGACGCTTTTCGCGGTGGTGGTCCTGGTGGTGTTCGTCGCACCGATCGGGACCGTGGTGGTGGCCGGTTTCGCGGGTTCCTGGACGGGACCACTGCCGTCGAACCTCGGGTTCGCACATTTCGGCGCCGCGCTCTCCGGCGACAATGTCGCAAGCCTCTCGGTGAGTCTGCAGACCGCCTTTGTCGCCGGCATCCTGGCGCTGGCGCTGGGCGCATGGGCGGCGATCGCCGCGAGCGAATCGAGCGGGCCGATCCGCAGGATCGTGGATGCGGTCTTCCACCTGCCGATCGCGGTCCCCTCGGTCGCCATCGGCCTGGGGTTGTTGATCAGCTTCAACGAGAAGCCGCTCCTGCTCGGTGGCACCAAGTGGATCGTCATCGTCGCCCACACGGTGCTGGTGTTGGCGTTCGCGTTCAGCGCCGTCTCCGCGGCCCTGCAGCGCCTCGACCCTGCGTATCGCCAGGCCGCCGAATCGCTCGGCGCGGGACCGTTCCAAGTCCTGACCCGCGTGACGTTGCCGCTCTTGGTGCCCGCTCTCGGCGCGGCTGCGGGTCTGGCGGTGGCGCTGTCCATGGGTGAACTGGGCGCGACCGTGATGGTCTACCCGGCCACGTGGAAGACGCTTCCGGTGACGATCTTCGGTCTGTCCGACCGCGGTCAGGTGTTCTTCGCCGCGGCGTGTACGTCGGTACTTCTCGCATCCACCTTGATGGCGCTGGCGCTGCTCGGACGGATCCGCACACGCGCTGCGACTCGGTGACGAATTGGCCGACCCCACAAATCCGGCACACGCGGCTTTGCTGATCGGACATACCATCTCGTCGGACCAGGTGCTGGACTCCTGGTATGGATGCCATCACCACTCCGCCGCGGCCGTCGAACGAGCCGGTCCACACCTATGCACCCGGCACGCCGGAACGATCTCGGATCATCGACGAGCTCGCCAGACAGTCGTCCGCGGGAGCGATCGAACTCCCGCACGTCATCGGGGGATACGAGCTGCACGGCAGCGGTCGACGCATCGACGTCGTCCAACCCCATGCCCACCACGAGGTGCTGGGCACCCTCTGCAATGCGACGCACGATGACGCGGAGGCAGCTGTCACGGCGGCGCGGACCGCGGCACCGGCGTGGGCTGCGACCTCCTTCGACGACAGGGCCGCTGTTCTCCTTCGTGCCGCCGATCTGCTGAGTGGTCCGTGGCGGGAACGAATCGCCGCCGCGACGATGCTCGGACAGTCGAAGTCGGTGCAGCAGGCCGAGATCGACGCACCCTGTGAGCTCATCGATTTCTGGCGGTTCAACGTCACCTTTGCCCGCGAGATCCTCGCTGAGCAACCGGTCTCGTCGGCGGGAGTGTGGAACCGGCTCGACCACCGGCCGTTGGACGGATTCGTCTACGCGATCACCCCGTTCAACTTCACCGCGATCGCGGGCAACCTGCCGACCGCACCCATGCTGATGGGCAACACGGTCATCTGGAAGCCGTCACCGACGCAGGCGTATGCCGCGCATCGGACCATGCAATTGCTCAGAGAAGCCGGCCTTCCCGACGGTGTGATCAACCTGGTGCACGGCGATGGCGCCGAGTTGTCGGAAGTCGTTCTCGCCGACGACCGTCTCGCCGGTATCCATTTCACCGGTTCGACGAAGACCTTTCAACACCTCTGGCGCGAGGTCGGCAAGAACATCGATCACTACCGGAACTATCCGCGGATCGTCGGTGAGACGGGCGGCAAGGACTTCATCGTGGCCCACGCGTCCGCCGATCCCGATGTCCTGCGGACCGCGCTGATCCGAGGCGCGTTCGAGTACCAGGGCCAGAAGTGCTCAGCCGCTTCCCGTGCGTACGTGGCCCGGTCGGTCTGGGACCGCATGGGTGATGACTTTCTTGCGGAGGCAGATCAGTTGCCCTATGGCGACATCCGAGACCTGACGAACTTCGGCGGCGCCCTCATCGATCGTCGCGCCTACGACAAGAACGTCGCGGCGATCGACCGGGCCAAGACCGTACCCCACATGACGGTCGCTGTCGGCGGTGCGTGTGATGACACCGAGGGCTTCTTTGTCCGCCCGACGGTGCTGCTGTCCGACGACCCCGACGACGAGGCCTTCTCCACCGAATACTTCGGACCCGTTTTGGCGGTGCACGTCTACGAGGACGATGACTTCGAACACACACTCGGGCTGGTGGATTCGACTGCGCGATATGCGCTGACCGGCTCGGTGATCGCCACCGACCTCGGTGCGGTCGCCACCGCCTCCGACCGGCTGCGGCAGGCCGCAGGCAACTTCTATGTCAACGACAAGCCCACCGGCGCGGTCGTCGGACAGCAACCCTTCGGCGGCGCTCGCGCATCGGGCACGAACGACAAGGCAGGCTCCAAAGCGAATCTCATGCGCTGGACTTCCACCAGGACCATCAAAGAGACATTTGTCCCGCCCACCACATCCGGCTATCCCCACATGGAATGAAGCCTGCGGTACCCCTCCCGCCGGTCGAGTGGCCACGAGCGAACCCAGCGAGCCCGAGGCGTATCGAGACCCCCACTCCCCGAAGGAAAGACAACCGATGAGCAGGTTCTTCGACACCGCGCTGCGCCCGATCATCACCGCGGCCGCCGCCAGCGATCGCATCAGGGAGACGTCGCAGCGGTTGACGGTCACGAAACGGGTCGTCGGGCGATTCGTGCCGGGCGAGACGGAAGACGACGTCCTTGCCGCGATCCGCGGGTCCCTGGACCACGGCTTGGCGGTCACCATCGACCATCTCGGTGAGGACACCACCGACGACACGCAGGCCGCCGCCACCGTCGAGGCGTATCTTTCACTCCTCGAGTCGATGTCTCGTCTGCCGACGACCACCCCGAACGCACTGGAGGTGTCGGTGAAGCTGACCGCCCTCGGACAGATGCTGCCACGGCACGGGCGCAAGATCGCCGAAGAGAACGTGCACACCATCTGCTCGGCGGCGCAGACGGCCGGCGCACTGGTGACCATCGACGCCGAGGATCACAGCACCGTCGACGAGCGGCTCGACATCGTCCGCACCGTACGTCGCGACCACCCCGATCTCGGCACCGTCCTGCAGGCCTACTTGCGTCGCACCGAAGACGATTGCCGGGAGTTCGCCGAGTCGGGCGCCCGTATCCGACTGTGCAAGGGCGCGTATGCGGAGCCACCGACGGTGGCTTTCACCGACCGCGTCCACGTCGACGAAGCGTATCTACGTTGCCTTCGAATCCTGATGAAAGGCAAGGGGTACCCGATGGTGGCCAGTCACGACCCGACGATGATCGGCGCCGCGCACGAAGTGGCGGCAGAAGTGGGTCGCGCCCCGGGCACGTGGGAGCACCAGATGCTCTATGGCATCCGCACCGACGAGCAACTGCGCCTTGCAACGACCGGATACCGTGTGCGCGTCTACATCCCCTACGGCGGCGAGTGGTACGGCTACTTCGTGAGACGACTCGCCGAGAAACCCGCCAACCTCACCTTCTTCCTTCGGGCGTTGGCGGAGCCGGCCCGATAGTGCGCTGGCTGGACCGACGCGGGCTGCGCGGGCTGACGCGGGCGGTTGCGCCTCACGCGGGTCGTCGACGACACGCGTGAGCCGAGATCACCCGCGCCGGTGAAGACGGCCCGCGGGGCGCCCCAACCGATCACAGCGGCTGCGCCCGCGTGACCTGATCGGCCGCCCGCAACGGATCGAGTTCGACGTCGCATCTGATGAGCGCCGGCCCGACGCGCAGGACACCAGACGAGAGTGGTCGGGCGCGCAATCCTCCACGGCCGATGAGCGCTTTGCGGACGCCTTCCCCCGCCATCGTGTCCATCCATGAGCAGGGATGTGCAGGACGACCACCGCGGAAGACGATGCCACCATCACCGGTGTCGATCTCGAACTCGCGCCCACGCAGCGGGTCGAGTTCGAGTCCACGGACCACGATGTTGCGTCGCGCGACGCCCGGATCGACGTCACCGGCGGCCGCCTGCCACGCCTCGAGCGCCAAGAAGGTGACCGAGGCCTCGGTGTGCGCACGGACGCCGAAAAACCGGTCGCCGCGTATCCCCTTGTCTGCCACCAGGTCCACCCGATCCGGCCTGGTGGTCTCCACTTCATCGGCTGGACCGTCCTTGGGGCGACCGAAATAGGCATGCCGCGGCGACACCAACAAAGAGACGATGTCGAATCGGTACTCCATAACGCCACCGTATCGTTGCCTGACCGCACCTTACAGACACGGAGAACTCCCACAGACACGAGATGCATTGCGTGTTTGTGGGAGTTCTCGTTGATTCAGGCGGCGCCCCCCTCGCCCTGCGCACACCATTGATGAATACGACGTCTCAATCCGAGCATATTGCGTATTGGCGCATGTCAAATGCGGTCGATAGCCTGAGGCAAAGCCCGATCGCAGTGCCGCTCGACAAAGGACCGCCATGCTCGTTGCACCCACCAGTCTGGTCGCGGCCACCTCATCGGAGGACCTCGACGCCGCGCGCAGACAAGCGCAGTCGTGGCGATCACCCGAGATCGGGATCGCCGATCGCGACCTCACCGATGCGGCGCTCGCAGACCTGGTCAACACCGCCGAGGCCACCGCCGACGATTCCTTCGCCCGCGCGGTCTCCGCGATCCGGTCCGCACGCTCCGGCGAATTCCCGGCCATCCCCCACGTCGACGCTGCCGCCGAGATCTTCCGGAGTTTTCTGCGTGACGGTCTCATCGACGGGTGGCTGTACATCCGAGAATCGGACGGCTACCTGCACCCCTACCTGGTCATGGACCTCACGCTGGAACACGGCGACCGCACGCACGGGCCGCGGATCAAGTTCACGATGGAGGCCGACAACGCCACCGTGAAGAGGCCGTCGCGCAAGCCGCGGGTGCTGTACTTCGAGGAGACCGAGATCGTCGGGAAACTCCCTGGCGACGTCCTGATCGCCGGGGGTGCCTACAAGGAGACGGTCGAACTCAAGGCCGAGTACCAGAAGCGCCGTGATCGGTACCAACAGATCATCGACGACGGATTCGGCCAACAGTTCACCTTCACCGGCCGCGCGATCCGCACCGACGACTATCGCTCTCCGAACAAACGGGAGAACCGCAAGGTCGTGCATGATGTGGCGCCCAGCGAGATCGCGGCGCTGCGTGTGGTCGCGGCCTCGGTCCTGTTCCCGGGTGGCGAGTATGGCTCGGTTCCGGTGACCACCGCCGTTCGTGTCTTCGACCTGGGCGCACAGGACTTTCTGGACGTGAACACCGGGGATCTCACCGAGTACGCATACGACAGACATCTGCAGGACAAGCTGGTCCTCCCCGACGACCAGCGCGAGCTGTTGGACATCCTCACCACCGACATCTCGGTGTTCACCGGCGACATCATCGACGGGAAGTCGGCCGGCAACGTCGTCTTGGCGATGGGTCGCCCCGGAGTCGGCAAGACCCTCACCGCCGAGGTCTACGCGGAGGTCACCGGCCGTCCGCTGTACTCCATCCACTCCGGCTCCCTGGGTGTGACAGCCGAACTCGTGCGCAAGAACCTGGAGGTGATCTTCGACCGTGCGAAACGTTGGGACGCAGTACTCCTCCTCGACGAGGCCGACGTCTTTGTCATGGAGCGTGGCATGGATCTCGCGCAAAACGCCATCGTCGCCGAATTCCTTCGCACACTCGAGTATTTCGACGGGCTGCTGTTCCTGACGACCAACCGGATCGACGAGGTCGACGAGGCCATCCACGCGCGTTGCGCCGCCGCCATCGAGTACCAGCCGCCCGGCCCTGAGGATGCACGGCAGGTGTGGCAGATCCTGGCGGCCGGCAACGACGTCATCCTCGGTGAGGCCCTCCTCGACGACCTCGTCGGCGGCTTCCCCGACATCACACCGCGCGACATCAAGATGCTCCTGCGACTGGCGCTTCGGATGGCCGCTCACCGCGGGGTGGAGCTCGATGCCTCGGTGTTCGCGAGCAGTGCGAAATTCCGTGGTCTGCACTATGTTCCGCCGAGCGATCGGTGATCTCGATACGCCTCCTCGCTACGCTCGTCGGCTACTCGATCAGCAGTAGGTAGCCCTCCCCGACGTCTTCCCCGGCGGTCGGCGCCCCCGGCGGTCGAGTAGCCGCGAACGAAGTGGGCGGCGTATCGAGACCACCGCACCAACACCTCGACCAGCACACTCGGACGAGAGTACGTTCCAGAGATGGAGTACGGCGCACATCTGCCGCTGATCGACCTCGACGGTCGTGGCTGGGATGTGCAACGGATGGCGTCATATGCGCGGACCGCACAGCGGCTGGGATTCACCACCCTCGCGGCCAACGATCACCTCGCGTTCGGCCGGCCCTGGCTCGACGGGATCGTCGCGCTGTCGTCGGTGATCGACGCGAGCGGCGATCTCGACCTCGCGACGACGGTTGCGCTACCCGTGGTCCGCGGCCCCGCGGCGCTCGCGAAAGCTGCCGCAGCTCTGGATATCCTGTCCGGTGGTCGATTCGTACTCGGCGTGGGTCCGGGCTCCTCGGCAACCGACTACGCCCTCGCCGGTGTCGACTTCGACGAGCGCTGGCCCCGATTCGACGAAGCGGTCAGGGTGTTGCGGATGCAACTGGGGCGCGACGACGACCCGACGTCGTCTGGCCGTCGCCGCCCTGCCCCGGCCGAGTTGGCGCCGCGACCGAGCGGACCGGGCAGACCACCCGTGTGGATCGCCAGTTGGGGGTCGCCCGCAGGTCTGAGACGGGTTGCGCGCCTGGGCGACGGCTGGATCGCGTCGGCCTACAACACGACCCCGGAACGACTCGATCTGGGTCGGGAGACCTTGCGCGCGAACCGCTCCACCAGCGATGGCCGTGAACTGACCTGTGTGCTCGCCACGATGTGGACTCGAATCACCCGCGACGGGCATGAACGGGCGGAATGGCTCTCCCGGCTGGCGGACCTCGTCGGTCGAGATGTCCATGACCTCGCCGGGAGGGTCCTCGTCGGCTCACCCGAGGAATGCGCGTCGTTGCTGCGCGAGTATCGCGATGTGGGTGTCCATCGAGTCCTCGTCTGGCCACTCGCCGACGACGAGAATCAGCTCGAACTCCTTGCACGAGAGGTCTTCCCGCTCGTGGGGTGACACCGGGGGCGCGGTCCGGTCACGGCACGACGAAGCGAGGGCGTATCGGGATCACCTTGTGGTGGCAGTGATCTCGATGCGCCTCCTCACTATGCTCGTCGGCTACTCGATCAGCTCTCCGGATCCAGCACGAAATCGTAGTTGACCACGACGCCGTCACCGCTCGCGGCGGGTTGCGGGTCGAGCATCAGCTCCGGCTTGACCGCGGTGGCGATGTCGTCGTCGTTGTGCGGGTCGCCCGGGAAGTACAACTGCGTGGTGATCAGCTCGTAACCCGGGGCGCTCACCTTGAAGTGCAGGTGAGCCGGACGCCAGGCGTGCCAGCCGGCCGCCTCGATGAGCTGACCGCACGCACCGTCGGTCGGGATCTGGTAAGGCGCCGGACGCAAGGTGTGGATCTCGAATCGTCCGTCCTCGTTGGCGACCCACGATCCGCGCAGGTTCCATTCGGGCAGGCCTGGGGCGAACTGCGAATAGAAGCCGAGGTCATCGGCATGCCACAGTTCGACCTTCGCCCCCGACAACGGGGTTCCGTCCACCGCGCGGACCTGTCCTGCGAACTCCAGCGGGGTGCCCGGCTCGTCGTCGCGCATCGGAATGGTGCCGTTCCACGGAAGCTCGGGCGAGCCGTCGATGTAATACGGGCCCTCGATGGTGCCCTTGCTGCCCTCACGATGTTCGTTGGCGACCTCTTCCACCGAGTGTTCGAGCCACACGTCGAGGAACAGCGGCCACTCGCCGTCTTCACCGACCCGGATCAGCCACGCCTTGAGGGCGTTGTACTCCTCGTAGCTGACCCGGTCCTCGATGATGATGTCGTTCAGTCCCTTGACCACCTTGGTGGCGAGGTAGTTGACGCGCTCGGTGTCGACCACACCGGAGCGGCTTCCGGCGCTCGCCATGCGCTCACGGAATCGAGCGGAGGCATTGGCCCCCGAGTCTGCTGCCTTCGCGGTCGTTTCGGCGTCAAAGCTGATGTCGGTCATGGGTGAAACTCCTTCTGTGCTGGCCTGTGGGCTGACGCTTCGGGTGAGGGCCGGTCAGCCCGCAGCGATATCCGAGGGATGGGTTGCCAAGGGGGTCACCGAGATGTCCATGTACGCGAACAACGGAAGCCCCGACAAGATGCTGTGCAGTTCGTCGTTGTCGGACACGTCGAAGATCGAGAAGTTGGAATACTCGCCGACGATCCGCCAGATGTGCGGCCACTTACCGGATCTCTGGAGCTCCTGCGAGTAGGCCTTCTCACGGGCCACGGTCTCGGCTCTGGTGTCCGGGTCCAGATCATGGGGGATGTTGACGTCCATCCGTACGTGGAACAGCATCTCGTCAGCTCCGATCGATGCGATAGTGGGCGAGTTTCTCGGGATCGATCTCGAAACCGATTCCGGCGGCCGATGATCGATGCAGGTATCCGTCCCGGATCTGCAGCGGCTCGGCCAGGAGGTCGTCACTCATGTCCAGGAAGTTCGACAACTCCCCGGCGTTTCGTGAGGTTGATTCGAATGCGGCGCCGAAGGCCAAGGTGCACGACGTGCCGACCTGGCCGTCGATCTGGTTGCCCATCACCACATCCAGGCCGAGTCCCTCGGCCAGGTGGTGTACGCGTCGAGACGCGGTGAAACCGGTGCGCGCGGTCTTGATGCTGATCGCCGTCGCCGACCCGGCGAGTATCTCGCGGGTGACATCGGCGGCAGTCGGCACCGACTCGTCGGCGATGAACGGCACATCGATCTGGCCGACGAGCCACCGTCGACTCACCACATCGTCGGCGGGGCACAGTTCCTCGGCGAACAGGAGTCCGAGATCGGACATCTCCTTCATCGCCCGAGCGGACTCCGACGCGGTCCACCCACGGTTACCGTCCACATAGAGGTCGATCTCGTCGCCGAATCGTTCTCGGAGAGCTCGGACCACAGCGGTGTCGAGCGTCACCGGGCGTCGACCCACTTTCACCTTGAACGTGGTGATCCCGTAGATGTCTCGCATCTTCTCGGCTTCACCGACCATCGTCGCGGGATCCGCGAAACCGAGCATGTGACTGACTCGCATGCGATCGGTGTAGCCGCCGAGCAGATCAGACACCGGGAGCGCCAGCGTCTTACCCAGCGCATCCCAGATCGCCATGTCCAGAGCAGCCTTCGCGGTCGGGTTGCCGATCGTGCGCGCCAGCCGGGAGACCACCACCTCACGCTCGAGCAGCGTCAGCCCGATCACCTGCGGCGCAAAGACCTTTTCGATGACCGCGATGATCCCGTCCTGGGTCTCGCCGTAGGTGAAGGGTCGCGGCGGCGCCTCCGCCACGCCCACGATCCCGTCGTCGGTGTGTACCCGGACCAGGACGTGCTCGGCGGTATGAACCTCTCCGGAAGCGAACTTCAATGGTTTGAGATACGGGATCGCAAACGGAATCGCCTCGATCGCGGTGATTTTCACTGTTCTTCTCCCAGATAAGCGCCGGCAAACGCGGCGGCGATGGCGTCGGCGACCGATTGCACCACCGGATTGTTCTGCCCCGCGCGCCAAGCCAATGCGAGCTCGACAGTGCCGCCGTCGACCAGATCGCGAATCACGAGACCTTCGAGTGGTAGCGAACGGACCGACGCCGGCAGAACGGCCACCCCGAGTCCGGCGGCGACCAGAGCGAGCAACACGGCTGTACCCGGCGCTTGATGTGCGCGCTGCGGAACGAAACCGGCTCGGTGACAACTTCGGATCGCGGCGTCGTTGACCGCGGAATCGCGGCTGTCGTACATCACGAACATCTCGTTGCGCAGGTCGTCCATCGAGACCACGGGCTCGACGGCCAACCGGTGGTCGACCGACACGGCGAGCACCATCGGCTCGATGTCGATCGTGCGCATGTCGACGCCCTCCCCGACCACCGGTGGGCGCAGCACACCGAGATCGAGTGACATCGTCCGCAGGCTCTCGCATTGGAGCGGCGTGAGCATGTCCGACTGGATCTGGAGGTCGACGTCGGGCAGTTCACGTTTGACGATCCGCGCGATCCTCGGTAGATGCGAGAACGCGGCGATACCGGTCAAACCCACCCGTACCAGTCCGCTGCGGCCCGCCGCGATACGCCGAACGCCGTCCACCGCGTCGTCGACCCCCGCCAGGATGCGCTCGGCCTCGCCTTTGAGATATTCGCCCGCCGGCGTCAACGCGACCTGGCGAGTTGTCCGGGTGAACAACATGACGTCCAGCTCGTTCTCGAGCTGCCGGATCGAATACGAGAGCGCGGGTTGCGCAACGTGCAGCTGCGCCGCAGCCTGCCCGAAGTGGCAGGTTTCGGCGACGGCTGCGAAGTAGCGAAGGTGCCGTAGCTCCATGTCCGTGCGCTGTCCCGTCCTGTCCGACCGTGATGACCTGCTGTGATCGACACCACGTATGAATCAACCGTAAGTCGCGGATACATACCTGACAAGGACACAGTTTTCCGCTATTGATGAACACTATCTATCAATCACATGCTTGGTCAGGACTAGTCATAGCCCTAGTGTGATCGATGCCACGCGGTGTCACAGTGCAGAGACAGCCCACATCCACCGCCTCTGGAGGTAGAGCATGACCGCGTCGACCACCGACAACCTGCACCATGTGAATTCGGTATTGGCAGATGCGGTCGTCGACGACCGCGAAGCAGGTGTCTACCGGGCGAACCGTCGCATCTTCACCGACGAGGACATCTTCGAACTCGAGATGAAGCACATCTTCGAGGGCAACTGGATCTATCTGGCCCACGAGAGTCAGCTACCCGAGCCGGGCGACTACTTCACGACCTACATCGGCCGGCAGCCGGTGATGATCACACGTGACAAGGACGGCGAACTGCATTGCCTGATCAATGCGTGCGCGCACCGCGGCGCGATGATCTGCCGGCGCAAGACCGACAACCGGATGACCCTCACCTGCCCGTTCCACGGATGGACCTTCCGCAACGACGGAACGTTGCTGAAGGTGAAGGACCCCGAGGACGCCGGGTATCCGGATACCTTCAACGTCAACGGTTCTCACAACCTCACCAAGGTGGCCCGATTCGACAGCTACCGCGGGTTCCTGTTCGGCAGCCTCAATCCCGACGTGCTGCCCCTCGACGAGCACCTCGGCGACACCCGGACCATCATCGACATGCTGGTCGACCAGTCGCCCGAGGGCCTCGAGGTGGTTCGCGGAGCATCGACATACACCTACGACGGCAACTGGAAAGTCCAGGCGGAGAACGGCGCCGACGGCTACCACGTGACCGCCACCCACTGGAACTACGCCGCCACCACGTCACGGCGCAACACCGGCGAATCGAAGAACGACACGAAGGCCCTCGACGCGGGTGGCTGGGGCAAGTCCGGTGGCGGATACTGGTCGTACCCGAACGGTCACCTCTGCCTGTGGACCTGGGCCGCCAACCCGCAGGACCGCCCGCTCTGGGACAAGATGGACGAGCTCAAGAAGGAATTCGGCGACGCCAAGGGCGAATTCATGGTCAAGGGCTCCCGCAACCTGTGTCTGTACCCGAATGTCTATCTGATGGACCAGTTCTCGACTCAGATCCGCCACTTCCGGCCGATCGCGCCGGACAAGACCGAGGTGACGATCTATTGCATCGCCCCCAAGGGTGAGAGCGATGCGGCGCGCACCCACCGCATCCGGCAGTACGAGGACTTCTTCAACGCCTCAGGCATGGCGACGCCGGACGACCTCGAGGAGTTCCGGTCCTGCCAGCTCACCTTTCGGGCCGAGGCCGCACCGTGGAACGACATGAGCCGCGGTGCCGAACACTGGCTGACCGGTCCCGACCCGGTCGCCGAGACACTCGGGATGACCGGCGTGATCTCGGCAGGCATGAAGAACGAGGACGAGGGGCTCTATCCGGTACAACACGGCTACTGGCTCGAGACCATGCGCAAGGCCGCCGAGGCCGAGGCATCGTCCTCAACGGTCGCGTAGCCCCGCCGGACCGCCTTGCCCGACACCGAGACCACGCCCTCTCCGAAAGACCCGTCAGACAGGACATTCGATGACCGCCACAGAGCCCACGCCGACCACCACCGCTGCGGAAAAGCTCATCACCCAGAACATGATCGAGCAGTTTCTCTACCGCGAGGCCCGATACCTCGACGACCGTGAGTTCGAGAAATGGCTCGATTGTTACGCCGACGACGTCGTCTACTGGATGCCCGCCTGGGACGACCGCGACCGCTTGACCGAGGACCCGCAGCGGGAGATCTCCCTGATCTACTACGGCAACAAGGGCGGCCTGGAAGATCGGGTCTTCCGCATCCGGACCGAACGGTCGTCGGCGACCTCACTGCCCGAACCACGGACCAGTCACAACATCAACAACGTGGAGGTCATCGAGCGTCGAGGTGACCTCGTGGACGTCCGGTTCAACTGGCACACCATGTATTTCCGGTACAACACCGTCGACCCCTACTACGGCACATCGTTTTACACGATCGACTTCTCGGGTGCGCAACCGCTGATCCGGCGTAAGACGATCGTGCTCAAGAACGACTACATCCACCATGTGGTGGACATCTACCACTTCTAGGGACATCAGCACATGAATGTCACGACAGACCGGAACTCGGCTGCGGCCACCGAGGCCGAACCCAGAACCCACCAGATCGCGCTGGCGTTCGAAGACGGTGTCACACGATTTATCACATGCCGCGAGGACCAGACCGTGGCCGACGCGTCGTATCGCCAGCGGATCAACATCCCACTCGATTGCCGCGACGGGGCGTGCGGCACCTGCAAGGCCTTCTGCGAATCCGGCGACTACGACGGCGGCACCTACATCGAGGATGCGCTCTCCGACGACGAATCCGCCGCCGGCTACGCCCTCCCCTGCTCGATGAAGCCGAGATCCGATCTGGTGCTCGACATCTCGGCTACCTCTGACATCGCCAAGACGCAGGCGTCGACGTTCACCGGGTCGGTCGTCGGTCTCGATCGGCTGTCGGAGACCACGATGCGCGTCAGTATCGAGATCCCGAACCGCGGTGACCTGGCGTTCCTACCCGGCCAGTATGTCAACATCGCGGTGCCCGGAACCGATGACGGGGCCGGCAGCCCGCTCACACGCTCGTATTCGTTCGCCAACGGCCCGCACGAGGAGCGACTCGTCTTCTTGGTGAAGCTGACGCCGGGTGGTGCGATGTCCACCTATCTCACCGACCGCGCACAGCGTGGGGATCCGGTCACCCTCATCGGACCACACGGTTCGTTCTTCCTCCGCGAGGCGATCCGACCGGTTCTGCTCCTGGCAGGCGGTACCGGTCTGGCTCCCATCCTGTCGATGCTGCGCAAGATGCACGACGACGACAGCGACCGTCGAGTCCATCTCATCTACGGGGTGTCGACCGACATCGACCTGGTCGCGCTCGACGAGATCGAGTACTTCGCCCGTGAACTACCCGGATTCACCTGGGACCACTGTGTTTCCGACCCTGGTAGCGCGGCGTCGAACAAGGGCTATGTGATGAGCTTGATCGAGCCCGAGCATCTCCATGGCGGCGACGTCGCCGTGTACCTCTGCGGACCGCCCCCAATGGTGGAATCTGTCCGCACCCACATCAACGAAGCGGGGATCGAGCCGACGGGGTTCTACTACGAGAAATTCGCGCTGGCCGTTCCCCCGGCGGTGATCGAGGAGGCGTCTGCCGTCTCGACGTCCGAGCCGGTGAACCCGGTCGGCGACGAACCGGTGATCCCAGCACCCGATGCGCGCGCCGTCGCCGGCCAGATCACCCTTCCGCACAGTGACATCGCACCCTGGCCCGGCACTGTCGCCCTCGAGGAAGGTGACACCCGTTCCCGCATCGCCGGACAGCGGGTGTGGCCGGCGACCGGGACGACCGTGGAACTCGACCCCGACGACGGCGCATTGGCGCCCGTGTCCGCTCGCGGCATCGCCGGTCAAGAGATGTTCGCGCCGACCGGGCTCGAGCCACTTCGGTCCCCGGAATTCACACCGCCGGCGGTCGCCACGGCCGCGGTACCGGTATCGGGGACCTCCGATACCCCTGTGGCACAGCAGGCCCCGAACGCCACCATGGTCACACCGGAGGGCTACCAGATCGGCGAGGAGCACCCCGCCATCCACGAGTCCGACGCGCTGTTCGAAGCACGCGCCGCGTTGGAACTCGGGGCGCTCGAGTTGACATTCGGCCGTCTCAGCAGCCGACAACTCGCCGGCTACCGGTTGCTCGCGGAGACCACATTGCCGTTCGTCGACGGCGAGCATTTCGTCGATGCCGCGGAGTACACGGAGTCCAACGCGAACTTTCACGACTATCTGTTCACGCTGACCGGCAACAACCACCTCCTCGAGGCCTACAAGGCGCTCGGGGTGAAGGGCCGGATGGGCGAGGTGCTGCGCAACGCCACGTGGTGCCATCCACGATGCGCCCAAGACCACGTGGACATCGTGGCGGCATTCGAGTCCGGTGATCGTGAGGCGGCGCGCACGTTGATCGCCGACCACGCCGACCGGTCCAAGGAGACCATGCGGCGCGCCATGGCCGACGAGATGGCCACGAACCGACCGCGATTCGTCACCCCCGGCCGATTCGCCGGCAAGGTGGTGGTGGTCACCGGCGCCGCGCAGGGTATCGGCGCTCAGGCGGCGCGGCGGGTCAGTGCCGAGGGCGGCAAGGTGGTGCTGGCGGATCGTTCCGACATCGTCGCCGAGGTGGCCGGGCAGCTCGACGCCACGGGCCCCGGTGCGATTCCCGTCATTGCCGACCTCGAATCGTATGACGGCGCCGAGTCGGTGGTGCGTGCCGCGCTAGGGGCCTACGGTCGCGTCGACGTGCTGATCAACAATGTGGGTGGTGCGATCAACTTCAAGCCGTTCACGGAGTTCACCGAACAGCAGATCCGGGCAGAGATCGACAGGTCGTTGATGACCACCCTGTATGCATGTCGCGCGGTGCTCCCGTCGATGGTCACCGCGGGCAACGGCGTCATCGTGAACGTGTCGTCGGCCGCGACGCGTGGCATCCATCGCATTCCGTATTCGGCCGCCAAGGGCGGTATCAACGCCATCACGGCCTCGCTTGCAATGGAATACGCAGACAGCGGCATCCGAGTGGTGGCCACCGCGCCCGGCGGTACCCAGGCGCCGCCCCGCCGCATCTCTCGGGGCACCCCGGAACCGACGAATCCGACCGAGCAGCAATGGTTCCAGGCGCATGTCGACCAGACCATCTCGTCGTCGCTGGTGAAACGCTACGGAACACTCGACGAGCAAGCCGCCGCGATCTGTTTCCTCGCCTCCGAGGAAGCTGCCTACATCACCGGGACCGTACTGCCGGTGGCCGGCGGCGATCTGGGCTGAACCTCACTCATCGGACATACGATGGGACGGTGATCATCGCGGCGGAGTGTCTCGGACGGGATCGTGAGATCGCCCAACTTCTCGATCGCGCCAGGGCCGCGACCCGACCCGGGTTCATCACCATCGTCGGCGACGCCGGCATCGGTAAGAGCACCGTGTTGCAACGGCTCGCTCAGGTCGCCGGGGAAACCGGCGTCGATACCTGTCTGCTCTCGGACGGGGCCGTGCCCGGAACAGTCGTCGACGAGATCATCGAGAGCGCCGCGGAGCCCGTGCTGCTGCTCGCCGACGACGCCGACCAGAACGACGACCTCGTCCGCGACGTCGCTGCGCAGGTGCGGTCCTGCCGCGATACCCCAATACTGGTTGTGCTCGCCGCCTCCCGACCGACGCCCGCGATCAGCGCTCTGCTGCCCGATACGCTTCGCCTGAGTGGCCTCGATCGTGACGACATCGCTGCCTTGGCGATCGCGCGTGGCCGGGTTCTCCATCCAGTTGTCGTCGATCGGCTGACCGAGCACACCCAAGGCAATCCCCGCGACGCGATAGCCCTGCTCGACGAATTGCCGTCGGGCGTCTGGTCCCGGGTCGACGTCGAGCTTCCCGCTCCCGCTCGCGTGGTGCTGGACGTTCGTCGTCGGCTCGCGGTCTGCAAACAGCCGACCCGCGCGCTGATCGAGGCCATTGCCGTGCTCAGCGACTCGGACTCGCTGGGCACGGCCGTTGCCCTCGCTGAGATCGACGACCCGCTCGCGGCGGTAGACGAGGCCCTGCGGACCGGTTTGGTGGTGGCACCCACCGCGCTGACACCGGCACAGGCCCAGCCACGCGTCGCCGGAACCCTGATCCGGGCGGCGATTCTGGAGGTCATGGGCATCCGCGCCGTCGGGGACCTCCACCGCCGGGCCGCGTCGGTCGTCGCCGATCCGGTCCGACAACTCCACCACCGCGTTGCCGCGACGGCGAACCCGGATCCCGCGCTCGCCGACGCTCTCGACTCACTCGCCAGAGACCGGGGCTCCGACGGTGCCTGGGCCGAGGCGGCCGGACTGTTTCAGCAAGCCGGTCGTCTGACACCGGATCCCTTGATACGCGAGACACGTTCGACATTGGCGCTGGACGCCTTGCTCGCGGCGGGCGACTGCGTGGGTGCAGGGGCATTGGTCCCACAGGTGGAGAGCCTTCGGGAAACGCCACTGCGAAATGCCGCCCTGGCCTACCTCGCCATCCTGCGCGGCCGCGCGGCCGAAGCGCAGGTGCGCCTCGACAGAGCCTGGGACATCGTCAGTTTCGATCGTGATCCGGACACGGCCGCCCTCATCGCGCAACGATACGTCCTGCACAACCTGGTCCGGTGCCAGGGAACCGAATTGGTGGAGTGGGCCGACCGCGCCATCACGATGGCGGGCAGCCGGTCGCCCGCCGGTGTCGAAGCGGCGGTGATCCGCGGTCTCGGCCTGGCGTGGTCGGGCAGGTCCGCCGAGGCGGTCGCCGAATACGCCGCCCTCACCGAACAGATTCGATTCGGGGCGCAAGCGCAGCGCGCGACGATGGGCCGTGGCTGGCTGCAACTGGGACTCGACGACGTCGGCGCCGCCCGCAGCAATCTGGAGACGGCAGTGTCGATGGCCAATCTCGGCGGGTCCGCGCGGATCTCGCTGTGGGCGCTGGGCTGGCTGGCTCGAACGCAGTTCCTCACCGGTGACTGGGAACCGGCATTGCACTCGGTGGAACAGGGACGGGTGCTTGCGCGCACCAGCGGGATAGCGCTGGCCACTCCGCTCCTGAATTGGACTGCTGCACAGATCCACTCGCTACGCGGGGATTGGGGCGAGGCCCACCGCAGCGCGCAGGAGGCGGCGACCGCCGCCGGCGATTACGAGATCATGCGCATTCCTGACCTGCTCGCACGCGGACAGATCGCAGAGGCCGCTGCCGACTACGGCAAGGTCAGGCGGACCTTGGAGCCGTTGACGCGCATGGCCGAGGAGGTTCCCGGGCTCGGTGAGCCCGGCTGGTGGCCGTGGGTCGATGTCTTGGCCAATGCGCTCGTCATCGACGGCCAACTCGACGCCGCCGATGATCTGTTACGCCCGTACGAAGAGCTCGTCGAGCAACGCGGACACCGGTCCGCGTCGGCCCGGCTCAAGTACGCTCGCGGCCGGTTACTCGGTGCGACCGGCGACATACACAAGGCCAGAAACACTTTCGAAGAGGCGCTGGAGCTCTTGGACGGGCTGCCGCTCCGTTATGATCTGGCGCGCGTCAACTTCGCGTACGGCCAGACACTGCGTCGCGCGGGCAAACGCCGCGCTGCCGACGTGGTGATGGGAACAGCGCGGGAGATGTATCTGTCGCTCGGCGCCGGCACTTACGTGGAGCGGTGCGAACGCGAACTCAAGGCGGGCGGACTCAACGTCCTCCGATCGGATCGTGATGCGGTCGACCTGACGCCGCAGGAGGAAGCCGTCACCGAGTTCGTCTCGCGCGGCATGTCCAACCGCGAGGTCGCGGCGGAACTGTACATCTCCCCCAAGACGGTTCAGTATCACTTGACTCGCATCTACGCCAAACTCGGTATCCGATCTCGTTCCGAACTGGCGGCGCTACGCCGGCTTCCGCCGGTCGAGTAGACCCGAACGCACCCAACCGCCGGTCGAGTAGGCCCCGAGCGCAGCGAGGCGCCAAATCGAGACCACCCGACAACACCCGGTCTCGATACGCCACTCACTCCGATCGCAGCTACTCGACCACAACGCAGAGACGCGGTGTCAGACTGACGCCGGCTCGCTCACCGACGTCCGATCCACCACCGGCGCACCGGTTTTTGCCTCGACGACCGCGAGGTCGACACCGGCCGCGAGTTCGACCACGTCGAATCCCGAACCGTTGACATCGAACACACCGAGATCGGTGATGACGCGGCTCACCACAGACCGACCGGTGAGCGGCAGTGAGCAGTCGGCGACCAGCTTGGGATCACCCTTCTTGGTGGTGTGTTCCATCAGTACGATGACCTGGCCGGCGCCGTTGACCAGGTCCATGGCGCCGCCGATGCCCTTGACCATCGCACCCGGGACCATCCAGTTGGCCAGGTCGCCGTTGCACGCGACTTGCATGCCGCCCAGCACCGCGACGTCGACATGTCCGCCACGGATCATCGCGAAACTCGTTGCCGAGTCGAAGAACGACGACCCCGGCAACACCGACACGGTCTGCTTACCGGCATTGATGAGGTCCGGATCGACCTCGTCGTCATATGGATACGGTCCGACGCCGAGGATTCCGTTCTCCGCGTGCAGAGTGATTCCCGAGTCGTCGGGCAGATGGTCGGGAATCATCGTCGGCAAACCGATACCCAGGTTCACGTAGGCGCCGGGGCGGAGTTCGCGCGAGGCACGTGCCGCCATCTCGGTACGAGTCCAGGTCATGGTGTCCTCCTAGGAGTGAACAGGCTGGTCGGTGTGGTGGGAGTCGGTCCGATCGGGTCGGGGCCGCGTGGTGCGCTGCTCGACCTCCTTGCGCGCAGCCTGTTCCGGGGTCAGCTCGACGATGCGCTTGACGAAGATCCCCGGCAGGTGGATCTCGTCGGGGCCCAGCTCCCCGACCTCGACGACACGCTCCGCCTCGACGATCGTGGTCCGTCCGGACATCGCCGCGGGCGGATTGAAATTCCTTGCCGCGGCGTGGAACTTGCAGTTGCCTGCCTTGTCGACCACGGCCGCGCGGATGAGCGCGTAGTCGGTGACGATCGCCTCTTCGAGGACCATGTCCTCACCGTTGAACGTGCGCACCTCTTTCGGCTGCGACGCGAGAGCGACACTGCCGTCGGGGTTGTACCGCCACGGCAGCCCTCCGTCGGCGACGAGCGTCCCGACACCCGTCGGTGTGTAGAAGGCGCCGATCCCGCTGCCACCGGCACGCATGCGCTCGGCGAGCGTGCCCTGCGGTGTCAGCTCGACGGTGACCTCGCCCGCCAGGAACTGCCTGCCGAACTCCTTGTTCTCCCCGATGTAGGAGGCGATCACCTTGTCGATCTTCCTGGCCTCCAACAACAGTCCGAGTCCCGCGCCGTCGACGCCACAGTTGTTCGACACGATGGTGAGCTCGGCCGCACCCTGGTCGAGCAACGCCTCGATGAGAAACCACGGGATGCCCGCGAGCCCGAATCCACCGACGGCGAGGCTGGCGCCGTCCGGTATGTCGGCAACCGCGTCGGCGGCGGAATCTGCCAGTTTGTCGATGCTCATACTTGCTCCAGGTGTTCGATCAGTGCGGGCGTGATGATCTCGGGTTGCTCGGCGTTGGCGAGGTGTGCCGACTGCGGGACGACGAGGAGTCGACCGTTCTGCACTCTGTCGGCGATCTCTTCGAGCTTGGCCGGCGGGGATGCCGGATCGTCTGCGCCGGCAATTGCCAGGGTCGGGGCGGAGATCGATGCGAGCTCCGAACGCTGGTCCATCACCGCGATCGCTTCGCAGCACGACGCATATCCCTCGGCGGACGTATCGGCCACCATCGCTTCGTGGTAGCGGCGGCTGTCCGGGTTGCCGGACAGGTAGGCGGGGGTGAACCACCGCTGCACAACGGCTTCCGCTACGGCTGCACTCCCCTGGGCGCGAACGGTGGCCGCCCGGTCGGTCCACGCCGACGACGGGGTGAGCTGCGCTCCGGTGCACAGCAATCCGAGCGAATTCAGCCGCTCCGGATTGCGAATCGCGATCCGCATCGCCGTCATACCACCGAGTGAGAGTCCCACCACGTGGGCGCGCTCGACGTCGAGCCGGTCGAGCAAACCGATCACGTCGTCGGCCAGGTCGTCGATCGTGTACGGGCCCTGCGGTACCGGCGACGCACCGTGCCCTCGCGTGTTGTAGCGGACCACGCGGAACCGTTCCTCGAACGCCGAGAGTTGGGCATCCCACATCCGGTAGGTCGATCCGAGCGAATTCGACAGCACCACAACGGGTCCGTCGGCACGTCCGGAGACCACCGCCTCCACCTCGACCGCGCTCATCGGATGACCTCGAAGATCGCTGCCAGACCCTGGCCGCCGCCGATACACATCGTCTCCAGTACATGGCGCGCATCGCGACGACGCGCCTCGTGTGCTGCGGTGGCCAGGATGCGAGCACCCGTGGCACCGATCGGGTGTCCCAGAGAGATCCCGGAGCCGTTGGGATTCAAGCGATCATCGGTCGCGTCGACTTTCCATTCGGCCAGGACCGCGAGTGCCTGGGCGGCGAAGGCCTCGTTGAGTTCGATGAGGTCGATCTCATCGAGGGTGAGGCCGGCACGCTCGAGCGCAGCGGCAGTGGCGGCCACCGGGCCGATGCCCATCACCTCTGGCTCGCAGCCCGTGACCGCCCACGACGTGAGTGCGAGCATCGGATCGAGACCTCGACGAGCAGCTTCGTCACGGGTCGTGACGACGCACATGGCGGCGCCGTCGTTCTGACCGGACGCATTGCCGGCGGTCACAGTGGAGTCGGGGTCGATCTTGCGGCGGATCGGACGTAGCGCGGCCATCGACTCCACCGAGGCATCCGCACGGGGATGCTCGTCGCGATCCACCACGACGTCCGGCTTTCCGCGTCTGCCGGGGACTGTCACGGAAACGAGTTCGTCGGCAAACCGGCCATCGTCGTGGGCCGCGATCGCACGCTGGTGGGAGCGAACCGCGAGTTCATCCTGCTCCGTCCGGCTGATGTCGTATCGGGCACGGAGGTTCTCGGCGGTCTCGATCATCCCGCCGGGGACGGGATGGCTGTCGCCGCCGGCCGTGAGGCGTCCCCGATCGAGGCGATCCATCAGTTCGACCCCACCCTGTCGGATGCCGGTCCGCAGACCCAGCGCGTAGTGCTCGACATTCGACATCGATTCGGCACCGCCGGCCACCACCAGGCGGGCGCCGCCGGTGGCGACCTGCGCGGCACCGTTGAGGATCGCCTGCAGCCCGGAACCGCAGCGCCGGTCGACCTGCATCCCGGGAACCCCGGTGCCGAGCCCGGCATCGAGGGCAGCGACCCGGCCGATCGCCGGAGCCTCACCGTTGGCATATCCCTGGCCGAGGATCACATCATCGATGTCACCTTCGCCGAGGCCGGTCCGCGAGGCGAGCTCACGCAGCAATCCGGTGGCGAGGTCGGTCACGGTCAGTGAGGCGAATGCGCCCCCCATCCGCCCGACCGGGGTGCGTAACGGCGAGCAGATGACAACGTCGGATCCGGAACTCATACGTCCACCATAAGAACGACATCCGATATTGAGAAGTATTTATTTCCCCGCTGTTGATATATGTAGAGTCTCAATTATGGAGCTTCGTCATCTTCGGTACTTTCGGGCCGTCGCCGAGGAACTGCACTTCGGTCGTGCCGCGGAACGGTTGCACATCGCGCAGCCACCGTTGTCGCAGCAGATCCGCCATCTCGAGGCCGAACTCGGTGTGACCCTCTTCGTTCGGTCAACCCGACGCGTGGAACTGACGCCCGCGGGCACGGCCTACCTGAAACGGGTAGAGGCCATCCTCGACGCCGTCGACGTGGCCGGTCTGCAGGCGCAACGCGTCGCCGAAGGCCGGCAGGGCACGCTGGCGATCGGCTGCGTCGGTTCGGCGACCTACTCGCTGCTTCCCCGCCTGGTCCGCGCTCTTCGCGAGGAGCTCCCCGACCTCGACGTCAGTGTGCGCGGCGAGATGCTGGCACCCGCACAGCTGTCGGCTCTGATGGCCGGCGAGATCGATCTGGCGCTGCTGCGCCCCCCGGCCGGCGGCGCCGAGATCGTCGTCGAGACGATTCGACACGACCGGCTGTTCGTCGCAGTACCCGAAGGTGACCCCCGCTGGCGGGGCGAGACCGTCCACGTCGGCTCCCTTCGCGACGCCGAGATCATCGTCCACGCCGGCCACGGCCGTTCGGTCATGAACGGCATTGTCGCGGCGATCTGTGCATCGGCCGGATTCGTGCCGGCAATCCGGCACGAGGTCACGGAGACGTCGACGCTGGTGACCTTGGTGGCCGCGGGACTCGGCGTGGCGATCGTCCCCGAACCCACCGCCGCGCTCGGTGTCGCCGGGGTGCGATATCTGCCCTTGAGTCCGGGCGTCGCACCTGTCGATCTCGCCGTCGCACGACGCGCCGACGACCCGTCACCGATGATCGAGCAGGTTCTCGCGGTCCTACGGCGGCTGGCGCAAGAGGAGTGACAATCCCTTCCCCGTCGTCGGAGCGGGGCCCTCAGTAACCGAGGAATGCGTCGGTGTGGACACGCCAGAATTGCCACCGGGACGCAGGGTCGAGGCGCCGGATACTGCGAGCACTCGACCGGACGAATCTCGGATTGCCAGACGCGAAATAGTGCGGAGAGCCGTCGATGTCCCCGATCAGTTCACGCAGCGCGCCGTCGTCGAGGCCGTCGGCGTGATCGGCCGATTCGACCACCCGGACCGAGGCTCCGGCATCTCGTGCCACATCGAGGACATCGCCGAAGACCTCGCGGTCGGCCGTCCGGACGACGTGGATCAGCGTGACGCGACTCAGGTCACCGCCGTCGGCGATCGCGGAGCACAGCATCGACCGGAACGGCGTGATCCCGATACCCGACGCCAGCAAGACGATCGGCCGACCTCTCCTGGTCCGGGGCAGGACGAAATCGCCTCCCGACGAGTCGAGGAACACGCGAAGGTTGTCGCTCGCGATGAGAGCGCGCTTGAAGTGTGAGGGCGTGCCCGACGCGGTGAACGCGAAGCGGACCCCGTCGGTGCCCGGGGCGTCCGCGAAGGAGAACACTCGCCGTGAACCGCGCCAGACCGGTCTCGACCACGCCGGCGTGCTGAGCAGTGCCCACTGTCCGGGGACGAACGTCGTCGGCGCCGGCGCGCTCAGTTCCATCTCATAGGTGTCCGCTGCGATGGCACGCGCGCGACCGGCGGGGACGAGGGGCATACGCCGCGCGGACGGACTGTGCGTCACGAGCCGGACGATGAAGGCATAGAGCGATCCGACGAGGAGTGCGGTCTCCGGGACGAACTCGAGACTGAACGAGTCGGTCACCGGGATCGAGACCTGCCAGTACATCAGCACGCCGACAATGGCCCCGTAGATCGACCGGTGCATGCGCGTCGTCGGAGACGTGAGGGGCTCCGGCAACATCACCGCCGCCACGAAGAACGTCGGGCTCGATGCGTACCAGAATTCCAGTGACTGTCCGCCTTCGGTCATCTCGAGGACACCGATCGTCGCCAGTGTCGCCACGAGGAAGACCACGACCAGTCGCCACTCGCGGAGCACCGTCACCAAGAGCATTCCGATGACGATCATCGGGATCACCAAGGGTTTCGCGGCGATCCACCACAGTGGGTAACCGATGGAGCCGACCTCTGCGTACGCCAACGCGTAGACCACCACGGCGCCCGCGACCGCGGGATTGATCACCACCCGACGTCGCCACGCCAGCACGTACTTCGATGCTCCGGCCGCGGCCGCTCCGACCGCGACCGTGATCGCCGAACCCGAATCCGTGACGCCCGGCAGGATGAAGAACAGGATCAACGCCGTGATCAACCAGGAATCCGATCCGGGCGGCACCCGGATCACGGCGGCGCCCAGATAGGTCACGAACCCGATGACGAGCACTGCGATCGTCAACGACAACGCCAGTTCGTCCGGCCGGTAGGCGAACTCGTCATCTGTCGCTGACACCACGAACGCCACCACGGCGAGAAGCAACAGCGACAGCAGGACGGCACGGTGAGCCGTCAGCCACGACGGGATCAGCCGCGTCATAGGAACAATTCCAGCCCCGGGACGTCGGTGTGCTCGACGGTCCCGTTTCGTCGGACGGTCACGTGATGGAATCCCACGTCGTCGAGATCGAAGCCGGATCGCAGGGTCGACGCCGAAGTGAAGAACAGCGCGGTGGCCAGCCCGTCCGCGAGCATCGCGTCGGAGGCCATCACCCAGGTGGCAAGCACCTCCCGGGCAGGGGACGCCGAACGTGGGTCGACGATGTGGTGCCAGTCCGCCCACGCGCGTCGGTTGGCGGCCGAAGCGCAGATCGCTCCGTCGCCGAGTTCCACCACCCCGATGGCCTTCTCGGCGTCGAGCGGGTGCTCGAGTGCAACCCGCATCGGACCATCGGGCCATCGGATCCGCATGTCACCGCCGCCGTCCACCACATAGCTGTCGACCTCCTCGCCGACGATCGCAGCGACGCGGTCGACGGCGAACCCCTTCCCGGCGGCCCCGACGTCGAGGAGCACCGGGCGACGGACCTCGAGTGCGCCGGTGTGAGCGGAGAGAACATCGTCCCACCGAGGCGCGGATCCGACCACGGGCTGCGGCACCAGGCTGTACTCGGCGTCGTAACCGGCGTCGGCGAGGACCTGACCCACCATCGGCGACACCGCTCCGCCCGTCAGGTCATACAGCCTTCGATACCAGTCGACGAGAGGTTGATCCGCCGAGGCGATGAGATGACGGCCCCCATGTCGGGCGATCTCGGCGACTGTGGAGTCGTCCCGGAACCGGGACCAGACGCGATCGATCCGATCGAGTTCGTCGGCCACTCGATGCGCCGCATCATCGGTGAGAGGAGTGGGCGTCGAGATCTCCCAGCGCGTACCGAGGGCATCGAAACACCACTCATGGGTCTGCGATCGCACAGCGGTCACCGACGTATCAGACCTGTGCCTCGGTCTTGATCTGGTCGATCGCATCGTTGAAGCCCGTCGACGTCAACGACGATCCGGAGACCTTGTCGACGTCGAGGTCGTCGATGTTCTTGCCGACCACCAAAGCGTCGATGCCGCTCGCGAACTTGCCCTGGAATTCCTTGGATGTTCCCTTGGTCTGGCTCGTGTCCAGGCTCAGTGCCGTGATCATCGAGTTCGACAGTGTGACGGTGACACCGACCTGCTGCGGTCCGCCCGGTGACACGTAGTGCCCGGTCGCCGAGTACTCCCCGTCCTTGTAGGTCCCGCTTGCCGCCGAGGCGGTGTCGGTCGCACCGCCGGAAGCCATCGAACTCGTCACGGCGGTGTCCGAAGGGTCGTCGGCTCCGCATGCACCGGTCACGAGTCCGACGGTGGCCAGCGCTGCGGCCACCCCGGCGGCACGGGGCAGGGCGTCTTTACGGGTCATGCATCGATTCTGCAGCAGGGCCCACCCGACGACCAGCGGGCGAAGCGAATCACCAGGTGATCCTCAGGTGACGGACAGCTCCCGTCGGTCGGATCAGCGCCCGGCCGCGGCCACACGTGCCTGGATCGCGTCGACGAACACGGATTTGATGTCCTCCGGTGTCTGCGCCACGTAGGTGGTGCCGCCCGGGGTGGCATCGGCGATCTCCTTCAAGGCTTCGGTGTCGGCGTCCTCGGAGATCCCGATCGTCAGGATCAGGACCGGACGCGCCGGATCCTCGAGTTCTTTCAACTGCCCGAGCAACTGGTCGAGGGTGATGCTGTTCGGGTCCTCGTTCTGACCGTCGGTCATGATGATGACCGAATTCGAGTAGTTCGGGTCGTAGCTGTCCTGCACCGTTTTGAACGCCGCGAGCGTGGTGTCGTAGAGGCCGGTCCCGCCACCGAGTTGAGAGGGCGCGAGACCACGACGGACCGCGCGGGCCAGTTCCTGACGATGCGTTCCGCCACCCACGGCCGCCGCATCGAGGCGCCGGATCGGGGACATCCACTTCCAGTCCTGACCGGACCCGCCCTTGTCGATACCGAACGCCCAACCGCCGACCATGGCGTTGTTGGGGAACAGGGTGAGACCGGTCATCGACGCATCGATGAGCAATCCGGCGCGCGTCGTGTCACCCGCCGGAGCGGCCATGGAACCCGACGTGTCCTCGACGACGAGCGTACGGATGGGCACGCCGAGCACCTGCCACTGCCGGATCGCCCGGTCGACCTGTGACGGATCCTTGAGCTCGAGGTTCTTGACCTCACCGATTCCGGCTCCGTCGGGTAGCGCGGCACCGTCCGGATTGCGGTAGCCGGACTCGTTGAGGGTCTTCTGGCCGTCCGATGACGCAAGCCGGTCGGCCAGTTCCTTGCCCGCCTTCGCCGCCGTGTCGCTGCGTGCCGAGCTCGCCGTGTTGACCATCGGGTAATCGAGCATCACGGTGCCGTCGGAGGGTACCGACGCCTTGAGTTCCGATCCCTTGTGGGTTCTCGTGAACAGCAGGTACTGCTGTTCGGTGGTCACCACAGGGACATCGGTGGTGTTCGCGAGGTTCAGTCGGGTGCGCTCGCTGTCGTTGGCCAGACGCGCGTTGTTCTGCTGCACCGCCAGCACCGTCATCGCGCCGGTCAGCTGTTTCTCGGACAGATTTCCGGCGTTGACCTCGGCCAGTGCGCCGACAATGGGTGCGTCACCGGTACTCGTGTCGATCGGGCTGCCGGTTCGCAGATCCTGCAGCTTCATGACATCGACCCAGCTGTTCAACTGCGGGACGGACTTCCCGACGACCACGGTCGGCGAGGAGGCGATCGACGGCGACACCATGTTCAGATCGCGACGCACCTGCGTGGTGACCCGGCGCGCCTGGATCTGCGAATCTGCAACCCACAGGTCCGGCGCCTTGTCGCCACTGGTCAGCTGACCGGGCACCTCGGCACCGTCGACGCCGTTGACCTCGTAGTCGTAGCAGGAATCCTCCGATGCCCGCTGGGCGACGGTGCGAAGTGCACTCGTCATCGATGGGTCCGAGGCGATGGCGATGGTCTCCCGGTCACCACACCCGACGGCGCCCGTTCGCCACAGCACGAAGCCGGTGACGAGGGCGGCCACCACGATCAGCGCGGCTGCGCCCCAGAGCCATCCCGCACGACGACCCGTCGAGGTACGTCGGTGTTCGAACCCGAAATCGTCGTCGGAGCCGCGCCGAGACGACTGCCGCTCGATCGGACCGCTCGCGGGCATGTCGATCGGGCCCGTCCGAGACGCTCGTTGCGCCGCCGACCCCTGTTGCTCACGTCCCGCTCGCGGTTCCGGCCGATCTCGACCTTCTCCCGACTCCGGGCGCTCACCGCCCGAACTGTGACGCCCCATCGCCGTCCCCCTGTTTGTCGTCTAGCCGAAGACCTCACGGAAGGTCGTCAACGACTTCCGCAGATCTCCGGATACCGCCATGGCCGCTGCCTTGCCGGCCGGCCCGATCAGTGGCAAACCGCCGAGATCAACTGTGAAGGTTACTGTCGATCCCGAATCGGCGGGCGCTATGCCCAGGTCGAGCTTGGCCTTCACGCCACCCTTGCCGTTGCCTTTCAACCGCACCTGTTCCAGTGGACGGTACTTCTCGATCGTCCAGTCGAACCGGATGCGGGTGCCCTTGACCTTGACCACCGATGCGAGAGAAACACCTTCGCCGAGTTCGTCGGCGGCCGGAATCGCCGATCGCCACCCGTCGTGCAGCACGAGCCACTCCGTGTAGCGCGTCAGATCCGACGCGGCGGCCCAGGTATCTTCGACAGACAGGTCCACATCGATGGAGTCACTAGTCTTGGCCATGGTCAGTGAGCCTAGCGTCAGCGACAACGCCCGAGCGCTGCTGGGCACCGTTCTGCGCGGGCACGGCGTTGCCGCCCGCATCACGGAGGTCGAAGCGTACGGCGGCCGCGACGACCCGGCGTCGCACGCATATACCCGCACCCGCAGGTCGGAGATCATGTACGGCCCACCTGGACGCCTCTACGTCTACCGGATCCACGGCCACTTCTGCGCCAATGTGGTGACCGGACCCACCGAACAGGGTTCGGCGGTGCTGATCCGCGCCGGCGAGATCATCGACGGCCTGGATCTGGCGCGAGAACGACGGCCGACCGCGAAGAACGACGTGTGGTTGGCACGCGGGCCGGGAAATCTCACCCGCGCACTCGGCATCACGATGGACGATCTCGACAGCCACCTCGACGACGGCCGACCGGTCAGCCTGGAGCGATCACCGGCGGTGACGCCGGCAGCGATCAGTTCCGGACCACGCGTCGGGGTGCGACGTGCCGCCGACGTGCCGTGGCGGTTCTGGATCGCCGCCGACCCGACCGTCTCGTCCTATCGGCGGCATGCGCGAGCCGAGACAGCTGCCGAACTCTATCCCTGAGGCGGATTCTGCTTCGGCTCTTCAGGTTTCGGCGGAACGACGTTCGGCTGATCGGGTTTCGGCGCCGGTGGCGGGTTCTGCGGATTCGGGGTGTCCGCGCCGACCGCCTTCTTGACGGCGTCCTGCGCTTTGTCGACATGACCGGCGTACTTGCCACCGGTGACCTTGTTGACCGTGTCGCCGCCCTTTTCGATCAGGCTCGGGTTGCCCTTGAGCGCGGCCTTGGCCTTGTCCACAAGTCCTTTGAGATCCATGGTGAAAGTCTAGTCAGTCATGGCGCTCGGTTGCAGTCCGCCGCCGCCGGGATCGCCGGCGTCCGCCCGCCGCCGATCTCGTGCCGCCACGATCCGCGGAGCGATCCGCGAGACCGCTTCGACCGCGGCGATGCCCACCGCGGCCGAGACCGCCGCCACCGACATCATCTGTGCATTCGACGAGTCCAGCTTGAACAGGTCCTGGGTCCACGGCCACGCGAAGATCACCACGTATGCCGCGACCGACACCCCGAGCAAGATCACCTTCCACCAGTTGTACGGCCGCGCGACCACCGCCAGCACGTAGAGCGCGACGGCGATCAGGGTCATCAGGGTCGCGGTCGCCGCCTGCGTCTGCAGGGGACTGAGGTCCACCGAGTCGTTGCTCCCGATCTCCACGCCGGCCCCACCTGGGTTCACGATGACGTAGGTGACGAAGGCGGCGAGGCCGACGATGATGCCGTTCGGCACCGCTTGGGACAGGACCCGGCGGACGAAGCCAGGTCGAGCACGTTCGTTGTTCGGTGCCAGTGACAGTACGAACGCCGGGATGCCGATCGTGAACCACGCCGAGATGGTGACGTGGATCGGCTGGAACGGGTAGCTGAGGGAGCCGGCGCCGAACAGGTGATCCACGAGTCCACCGATGCCGACGAACAAGGCGAGCAGCACCGCGTAGACGGTCTTGGTGAGGAACAGGTTGGAGACCCGCTCGATGTTGCCGATCACCCGGCGCCCCTCGCCGACGACGTAGGGCAACGTGGCGAACTTGTTGTCGAGCAACACGATCTGCGCAACCGAGCGCGCCGCCGAGCTTCCCGATCCCATCGCCACTCCGATGTCGGCGTCCTTGAGTGCGAGCACGTCGTTGACGCCGTCACCTGTCATCGCGACGGTGTCGCCCGCGGACTGCAACGCCTTGACCATCGCTCGCTTCTGATCGGGACGTACCCGTCCGAAAGTGACACCGCGTTCGACAACGCCGGCCAGCTCCGCCTGGTCGGCGGGCAGACTGCGTGCATCCACCGAGGTCTCCGGCGAGCCGAGGCCGAGTGAGGCCGCCACCGCACCGACCGAAAGCGCGTTGTCGCCGGAGATCACCTTGACGTCGACATGCTGACTCGCGAAGTAGTCGAGGGTGTCCCGCGCGTCGGGGCGCACGCGCTGCTCGAGCACGACCAGCGCGACAGGGGTGACCGAGCCGGGGGTGACGGCACCGGGCGCGGGCTCGGTGTCGACCGGCACGTCGGTCTGCGCGAGCAGCAGAATCCGTAGGCCCGACGACCCGAGATCGTTGGCGAGGACGGCGGTGGCACTCCCCGGATCGAGGAGCACGTCGGGCGCACCGATCAGCCAGTTCCCCATGTCCTGACCGGTGGACTGGTCGCGGAAGGACATTCCGCTCCACTTCTTGGCCGAGGTGAAGGGCGCCACCGTGACCAGTGACCACGACGGCGGCTCCGGGTACGCCTCGGACAACGCCAGCATGCTGGCGTTCGGACGCGGGTCGTGTGCCGCCAACGACGCCAGGACCGGTCCGAGGTCGATGCTCGACTCCCCCGCGACCGGCCGAACCTCTGCCAGTCGCATGCCGTTCTCGGTGAGCGTTCCCGTCTTGTCCGCGCACACCACATTGACTCGCGCCAGGCCCTCGATCGCGGGCAGCTCGTTGACCAGACATTGCCGCTGACCGAGCCGCACCACGCCGACCGCGAACGCGATCGACGTCATCAGGACCAGACCTTCGGGCACCATCGGCACCAGCGCGGCGACCATGCCGAGCAAGGAGGCGCGAATCCCGTTGTCGCTGATGAACAGCTGGTTGACGATGGTGAGGACGCCCGCCGGGATCAACAGCCACGTGATCACCTTGAGGATCTGGTCGATCCCCGACCGCAGTTCCGAGGAGACCAGGGTGAACTTGGATGCTTCCGACGCCAGTTGTGCGGCGTATGCGTCAGCGCCGACCTTGGTGGCCCGGTACGCACCGGAACCCGCGACCACGAAACTCCCCGACAGGATCGGATCGCCCGGCGCCTTGTCGACTGGATCGGCCTCCCCGGTGAGCAGCGATTCGTCGACGTCGAGGGCCAGTGCATCGACCATCTCCCCGTCGACGACCACCTGGTCACCTGCACCGATCTCGATGATGTCGTCGAGGACGATCTCGTTCGGAGGCAAGGCGACGACCTGCCCGTCGCGCCGCACCATCGGCGTCGTCTGACCGACGATGGCCAGCTTGTCCAGCGTCCGCTTCGCGCGGATCTCCTGGATGATGCCGATACCGCTGTTCGCGATGATGAGCAGGCCGAACAGTCCGTTGATCAGCGAGCCTGTGGACGCGACGATCACGAACAGCACGCCGAGGATCGCGTTGATCCGGGTGAACACGTTGGCTCGGACGATGTCGGCGACCGACCGCCCCGACCGATCCGGCATATCGTTGACCTGGCCGGCGGCCACCCGGCGTGCGACGTCTGTCGAGGTGAGGCCGGGATGGCCGGCGGACACCTGGGTCACGCGCAGACCTCCCACCACATGGGGTCCTGGAGACCGGTTCCGGATCGCGTCACGAGATCGATCGCGCCACCGGGCTGCGGAACCATCACCGTGGCTGCGTTCTCGTCTGCGGCGGGCAGCAGCCTGGCGATGGGATCACCCCACGAATGCCGGGCGAGATTGAACGTCCCCCAGTGGATCGGGATCATCACCGCGTCGCCTACGCGATCCCGGGTCACCATCCGGTGCACTCGTACCGCTTCTTCGGGGTTGACGTGCACATCGGGCCAGACCGGATCGTAGGCACCCACCGCGACCAGCGTGAGGTCGACGCCGCCGAGCCGCATCCCGACCTCGTCGAACTGCTCGGAGAAACCGGTGTCACCGGAGAAGAAGAAACTGTGCGCGGGTCCGGAGACCACCCAGCTCGCCCACTGCGTCAGGTTCCGGGTCAGGGAGCGCCCGGAGAAGTGGCGAGCCGGGGTGCAGGTGAAGGTCAGGTCGCCGTGACCGAAGGACAGGACCTGATCGTCCCACCAGTCGAGCTGGTCGATCCGGTCCGCGGCGATCCCCCACGACACGAGGTGCGCCCCGACCCCGATGGGTGCGACGAAACGGGCCCCCGGCTGTCGCGCCGCGAGGTCGACCACCGTGGGCATGTCGAGGTGGTCGTAATGATCGTGGCTGATCAACACCACATCGATCGGAGGGAGATCGGCGACTCCGGCAGGTGCAGCGTGCATACGGGCCGGCCCGACGGCGCGGGCCGGCGAGCAACGCTGACTGAACACCGGATCGGTCAGTATCCGCATCCCGTCGAGTTCGACGAGGACGGAGGCGTGTCCCAGCCACGTGGCGCGCAACGCCCCCGCCTGATCGGCGAAGTCGGGCCGCAGGACCGGGATCGGGCCGCGTGGCCTGCCCGGCCGCCGAATCATGTCGAGGAGCACCCGGAAGTCGGCGTCGACCGCCGGTTCGGACTGTTCGGCATTGTGGAACATTCCGTCGCGCAGTCGCGGTGAACTCGCCGTGTGCCTGCGGATCTCCGCGGTCTCGGCGCCGAGAGCCCGCGCCGCTGGAAGTCCGCGCCGGGCCAGTCCGCCGGTGACCGCATTGGCCGTCGTGAGACCCGCCGTCGTGAGTGTTGAGGCGGCACGCTGGGCGAGATTTGTGCCGGTCCGGCTGATCGTCGAGGTCACGGGGTTCAGGATAGTGCCGTCCGACGGCAGAACGGCCTGTGATGCGACGTGTCGATCGTCTCGCCGAACCGCCCAGGGTCGGCGGACCCACCCATCTCACGTCCGTTGCCCGATTCGCACTGATAGGCTTCGGCGAACACGTCACTACACATGTGCAGGTCACATGCGGTCCTGGGGGTAGTCTTCGTTGGCACGAATGTCTGTCGGGGAGCGTCGAACGGCGCTCATCGAGGCCGCCTATCGCGTGATCGCCGATCACGGCGTCGAAGGTGCGACGACACGTCGCATCTGCGCGCACGCGAACATGCCACTCGCCAGTTTTCACTACGCGTTCGACAGTCGTACGGCGTTGCTCTGCGCGGTGATGGAGACAGCCGTGCCCTCGGACATCAGCCGGATGCTGGAGGCGATCCTGCCGATGGCCGCGGACCCGGAGGGCCGGGGGCGCGAGGCGATGCGCAAGAACGCGCAAGCACACCTGGAGGGCTTCTACACGCTGCTCAAAGCCGACCCCGGACGGATGCAGGCCACCATTTCGCTGGGCATCTACGCGCACAATCACGCGGAGCTCCAGCAGGTCGGCAAGGAGATGTACGGACGTCTCTATGACGTTGCCGGCGTCGGCTTGGAGATCACAGCCGAGCGCGCGGGTGTGCGATGGACGGAACCGGTCTCCGATCTCAGCCCGGTCATCATCGCCGCCACCAACACGATCACCCTCACCTACCTCAGCACCTCCGATGACGTGGCGATCGCCAAGATCATCGAGCTGGTGGTCACCGCTCTGATGTCCTACGTCGTCGAGGACTGAACAGACTCTGCTCCGGTTTCCGAACCGGTTTCTGTGGCGGCGCGTCGATGGATCGGTCCGTCGAGGTCCTGGATGCGCTGCCCGCTTCCCCCGTTTCGTTCGGATATCAATTGCGCCACAACGGAGATCGCCACCTCGGACGGGGTGTGACCGCCGAGGTCGAGGCCGAGCGGCGACCGTAACCGATCGAGGTCGTCGCGCGGGACGCCGGCGTCGATCAGGCGGGCGATGCGATCGGTGTGGGTGCGTCGGGACCCCAGTGCACCCACGAAACCGACCCGGCACGACCGCAGAGCCGACCTCAGGACCGGCACATCGATCTTGGCGTCGTGCGTCATCACGCATACCGCCGTGCCGGAATCCGTTCGTCCCGATTCGATCTCGCTGTCGAGATACCGATCCGGCCAGCCCACGACGACCTCGTCGGCGTCGGGGAACCGTGCCGCCGTGGTGAACACGGGGCGCGGGTCGACCACCGTGACGTGATAACCGATGCTTCTCGCCGCGGTGGTGAGCGCGCGCACGAATTCGTTGGCGCCGACGGCGATCAACCGTCGCGGCGACGAGAACGTCTGCACGAATGTCCGCGGACGGTCGGCCGCGCAACCGAACGGGACCTCGGTGTCGTCGGCGCCGACGATCCCGCTGCACCCCGCGTCGAGTAGGTCGGCGATGTCCTCGTCGAGGCCGCGCCACCGCTCGACGGTGTCGGCGTGGTTGATCCGCCACACCGGGTGGGTGGTCAGCGTGGTCGCCACGGCGACCGGTCGTCCGATGGCGAGTGCCGAGAACAGCGCGCCGAGATCGCCCACACGATCTGTGTCGAGTCGCTCGACGAAGACCTCGATCTCTCCCCCACAGGTCAGTCCGACGGCGACATCGTCGAGGTCCGCCGGACCGAACCGCGTGGCGACGGCGCAGCCGGTGTCGAGCACGTCGGTCGCCGTGTGCACAATCGCGGAGTCGACACATCCACCGGAAAGCGAGCCGATCACCTCACCGGCGGTGGTCACCGCCATCGCCGCTCCGAGTTGCCGCGGCGTCGGACCGCTCGTCGCCACCACCCGCGCCAGCGCCACCGGACCGGCGTCGAGACGGTCCAGCAGCGCGGCGATCAGGTGGTGCATCTCCCCAGTTTCCCAGAGCCCGGTCTCGACGGTGCCGAACTAGCTCTGCGCGGGCAGCACGTGCTCACCGGACTTGTCACACGACAGGGCCAGCGAACTGATGTACTGCTTCTCTCCATTCGGCCCCGGGACCGCGGACGCGATCATGTCCGGACGCTCGAACTCGATCCCCGTGACGCAGCACATCAGCTTCACGTCGGTCGGGTTGCCGTGCTCGTCGTACATCGGAATGTCGATGCCGTCGTCGGTGCGGCGCAGGTAGTACTTGCCCTTGGTCGCGAGTGCGATGATCGGCGGCAGCACCAGAGCGAGCACCAGCGCGACGAGCGGCGAGTACGGCTGGATGGCATCGCCGAAGACGTGGAAGTACACCATGATCGACGCCGCACCCGCGACGATCACCGACACGAATCCGACCGGGTTGACGTTGTAGAGCATGCCGCGACGGAACTCGGGCTCCTTGGGCGAGATCTTCAGCAGATACTTGTTGATCGCGATGTCGGAGGCGACGGTGACGATCCAGGCGATCGCCAGGTTGGCATAGAAGTTCAGCAGTTCGTTGAGGAAGCTGAACATGTTGGCCTCCATCAGCACGATGGCGATGGCGACGTTGAAGACCAGGAACACCAGACGCCCTGGGTACGTCTTGGTGACACGGGTGAAGCTGTTGGTCCAGGCGAGCGATCCCGAGTAGGCGTTGGTGACATTGATCTTGACCTGGCTGATGACCACCAGGATGACGGCGAGGGTCAGCGCCAGCCAGTGCGGCATGAAGTCTTCGTAGATCGCCAGGAACTGGTGCACGGGCTCGTTGGCGACGCCCGCCTGATCGGCGAAGTTCATGATCAGGTACACGGCGAGGAAGAGCCCGACGACCTGCTTGATCGCACCGAAGATCACCCAGCCCGGCCCGGCGGTGAGGACCGCCGTCCACCACTTGCGGTTGTTCTCCGGCGTCTTGGGAGGCATGAACCGCAGATAGTCGATCTGCTCGGCGATCTGCGCGATCAGGGACAGGCAAACACCCGCGGCGAGCATGGTGCCGGCGAACGAGACACCGTGTCCTGCTTGACCATCGGTGCCACCACTGAAGGACAGGAAGTCGCCGATGGCGTCGGGATGCTTGATGACGAGATACAGGAAGGGAGCCACCATCATGATCAGCCACAGCGGGGTGGTCCACACCTGCAACTTGGCCAGGGTGTTCATCCCGTAGATCACCAACGGGATGATCAGCACCGACGACAGCAGGTAGCCGAGCCACAGCGGGATACTGAGACCCAGTTTGAGGCCCTGGGCCATGATCGAACCCTCGAGCGCGAAGAAGATGAACGTGAACGACGCGAAGATGACATTCGTCAACACCGAACCGTAATAGCCGAATCCGCTTCCGCGGGTGATGAGGTCGAGGTCGATGTTGAATCGCGCCGCGTAATACGACAGCGGGTACCCGGTGAGCACGATGACCACCGCGAAGAACAGGATGCCCCACAACGCGTTTCCGGTGCCGTTGGCGATACCGATGTTGGCACCGATGGCGAAGTCGGCGAGGTAGGCGATGCCACCCAACGCCGAGATCGCCACGACACCCGGACCCCACTTGCGGTAACTGCGTGGCGCGAACCGGAGGGTGTAATCCTCGAGCGTCTCGCGTGCGGCGGCGGCCTGGGGGCCGGTGGCCACGATTCCCGTCTCGGCCTTCTCTACGTCACCGACTTGGTCGGCGAACTCCCCGACCCCGTCGTGGACCGACTCCTTCGACATACCGCTCCCTCACCAGTTCTCGTGCGCACTCCGGACCGGAGAACATCTTGGGTGAAGGTAGAAACGGGCGATTTCGATCACTTGACCGGAATGTTTCGGGCACGAAAACTCCCTTACCGCCCAGGTATGGGGACCGTTTTGCCCGATTCTTTACCGTCCGCTGAAATTCGGGCTGCGTTTCTCGGTCCGCGCGGCACGGCCTTCCGCGAGATCGTCGCTCTCCCATGCGCGCATCATCGCGGCCGACCGCTCCGACGGTGGTTCGTCGCGGGCGCCGTCGCCGTTGAGCACCAATTTGTAGTGCTGCAGGGTCAGGGGCGCCAGATCTGCGATGACCGAGGCCCACTGCCGGGCATCATCCAGATCGCCGATGCGGTTGGCGAAACCGAGTGCGTGGGCACGGTCCGCCGAGAGCGGGTCGCAGCCGATCAGCATACCGGCCGCCTGCCCGGCACCCACCAGGGAGGACAATCGCTTGATCGTCCATTCATCCACCGCCACACCGATCTTCGCGGCCGGAATCCCGGCAATCGCATCGGGTGCCATCACGCGCAGATCGGCCGCCATCGCGAGCTGAAGGCCGGCACCGAGCGCCGAGCCGTTCAGCGCGGCGACAACCGGGACCGGCGTCGCTTCGATCTGCTGCAGGGTGGTGATGAGTTTGTCCAGGAACGCAGGGTCGTACACCGGCCCGGACAGGTCGGCGCCTGCGCAGAAGACCGGCCCCCTCCCGGTGAGCACGATTGCCCGCGCACCCCCGTCGACCGCTTCGATGAATGCCTCGGAGAGCTCCGAGACCATGGTCTCGTCGAGGGCGTTTCGCTTGTCGGGGCGGTCGAGCTCGATGCTGACCACTGCACCTTCTGCAGACGAGTGAATCATGTGCCGAAGCCTACCGAGGTGACAGACTGCCCGTGTGGGTACTCCCGACAACGACAACGGTGTGCGCACCGATTGCGACGTGCTCGTCATAGGCGGCGGACAGGCCGGGCTGTCGGCCGCCTACTTCCTCGGGCGGTTTGCGCTCGGTGATCGGTATCAGCTCCTCGACCACGCACCGGGCCCCGGCGGTGCATGGCAGTTCCGCTGGCCGACGCTGACACTCGCCGCGGCCAATCGCGTACACGACCTGCCCGGTTACGGCCTCGTGGAGGCACTCGGCCGGGACTGCGAGTCCTTCCCGGCCGCCACCGCCGTCCCGGAATACTTCGGGAAGTACGAACAGAAGTTCGGCCTGCGCGTACACCGGCCGGTCGACGTCCGCGCCGTCGAGTACGGCGGTGGGTCCGGGTCGGGCGCAGACGACTTTGTCGCAACCCTCGGCAACGGCACACAGATCGCCGCCCGCACCATCATCAACGCCACCGGCACCTGGGAACGACCGTTCATCCCGCACGTCCCCGGGATCGGCGACTTTCGCGGCCGTCAGCTCCACACGCACGACTACGTCGGGCCCGAGGAATTCGCGGGCCTGCGGGTGCTCGTGGTCGGGGCCGGCATCTCGGCGGTCCAGTTGCTCATCGAGATCGCCCGCAGGGCGCCTGGGGTCCAGACGTTCTGGTGTTCCCGCACAGAGCCGGTGTTCGACCCGACACCGTTCGATCCGGACAAAGGCAGACGGGCGGTGGCACGTGTCGAAGAGCGCGTCCGCGCCGGTCTCCCGCCGACCTCGGTCGTCTCGGTGACCGGGTTGGCCCTCACACCGACCATCAGGGCCGCGCAGGACGACGGCATCCTCGCCTGGCGCCCGATGTTCACGCGGATCACCGAGCGCGGCGTGTGCTGGGACTGCGGGACGGACGGCACCAGCGGCGATCGCAGTCTCGACGTCGACGTCATCTTCTGGAACACCGGATTCCGCAGCGCACTCGACCACCTGGCACCGCTGCGCCTGCGCGGACCCGGCGGCGGGATCACCATGACCGGGCGGTTGGCGACCACGGTGGCCGCGGACCCGCGGGTCCAACTCCTCGGGTACGGGCCGTCGGCGTCGACGATCGGAGCGAACCGGGCGGGACGTGCGGCGGCCCGGAACGTCGCGGACTTCCTGGGTGGGTGACGGATCGCGCGAAAGCTTGACATTGTGTTGTGTTTTCCCAACAATCAGATAGGTGAGTCCTGTCAGACGGGGTGAGAAGCTCCCGATCTTCAATCGCATCGGCGTCCTGCGTGCCGAGCGAAAGATGTCGCGGGCACACCTTGCGGACCTGGTCGGCGTCAACGTCCAGTCGGTGGGCGCGCTCGAGCGTGGCGACAACTACCCGAGCCTCGACCTCGCGTTCCGTATCTGTGAGGTGTTCGACCTGCCCGTCGAGGCCGTGTTCAGCCGACAGGAGTTCGGGGCGATGTCGGCCGAGCTGTATCGCCGAGCCGCCGACGACACACAATCTGACCGCGGAGGATCATGATGAGGGATTTCAATTCGGCAATACCGGAGGAGGCGACCCCGGCGCTGTGGCGCCGATACGACGAGTGGCGAGCCGGCCGTCATCTCCGTTTCAACGAGAAGCACGCGGGCCGGCTGACCTCGTGGCGGAATCGTCGCGGGGCCCGGCGGTTGGTCCTCCTTCAGGTGGCCACCCTCGTCCTGGCCCTGGCCGGCGCGTTGATGTCGTTTGTCACGGCGTGGTTCCTGATCCCGTTCCTCCTCGGAGTGTTCGGCTCCATCGCGGTCCAGTACGCGCTCCGTATCGTCACCGGCTCCATCGCCGACACCCCGGTCCCCGCCCTCGACGAAATCCAGCTGGCCCAGCGCAATTCGGCGCGATCCATCGGGTTCGCCGTTCTCTACACCCTGATGTTCATCCCGTACATCATCCTCATCGTCCTGGGCACGCAAGACAGCGTCAGCGGCCAATCGGTGTATGGCACCGCCATACTGCTCATCACACTCGTGGTGATCGCGGTGGTGCTGCCGACAATGCTCACCGCCTGGTGGATGAACGACCCCGACCCAGAGGACCTTGTCACCGACGTCGACGAATGGAGGCACGAATGAGCAGCCCGCTGGTGATCGACGGATTGCACAAGCGATACGGTGAACTGATCGCTTTGCAGGACATGACCTTTCAGGTATCTCCGGGCGAGATATTCGGGTTCGTCGGGAGCAACGGTGCAGGCAAATCCACGACGATGCGGATCATCCTCGGGGTCCTCGCCGCGGACGCGGGCAGCGTCAGTCTCGGCGAACACCCGATCGATCTGCAGACCCGCCGCCACATCGGCTACATGCCCGAGGAGCGCGGCCTCTACCCGAAGATGAAGGTGGGTGAACAGCTCGTGTTTCTCGCCCGACTCCACGGGATGTCATCCGCCGCAGCGCGCGAGAGCGTGCAGCGGTGGACCGCCCGGCTCGGGGTCGAACATCGTGTGAACGACGACGTCGCCGACCTGAGTCTGGGCAACCAGCAGCGCGTTCAACTCGCTGCGGCCCTCATCCACGACCCCCGGGTCCTGGTGCTCGACGAGCCGTTCTCGGGACTCGACCCGGTGGCAGTCGATGTCATGAGCGACGTGCTCAAAGAGAAGGCGGCCGAGGGCATCCCGGTGATCTTCTCATCGCATCAACTGGATCTGGTCCAGCGTCTCTGCGACCGCGTCGGCATCGTCGCACGCGGCCGGATGCGAGCGCTCGGTCGAGTCGACGATCTCCGTGCACGCGAAGGCGTGACGCTGGAGGTTGTCGGGCCGTCGACCCGCACCCGATGGGCCGACGGCATCGCCGGCGTCGTGCAGGCCGACTACGACGTGGACACCGACCTGACGACCCTGCGGCTCGATCCCGACGTCGCCGACGACCAGGCCATCCTCGCCGCCGCCCTCACAGCAGGCCCGGTGCATCGCTTCGCGCCCTCGACCCCGTCCCTGACCGAGCTCTTCCGAGAGGTGGTCGCAGCATGAGATCCCCCGCAACGCAGCGTCCGCACGATCGCGACGGAGCAGATGGAGCCGGTGCCGCGCAATCGATCTGGCTGGTTGCCGAGCGGGAGATAGCAACCCGCGCGAAGACGCGCTCGTTCCTGATCAGCACGGGACTCCTGATGGTCGTGATCATCGTCGGCGCCATCGTCTGGTCGGCGCTGAGCGGCGGCGACGATGCCGATCGGGTCGGGTTGGTCGGCCAGGACACCACTTTGTCGCAGACCATCGAGGAGTTCGGGTCGGCCACCGGCACGTCGGTCGATGTGGTCCCCGTCGCGTCGGCAGCCGAGGCGCGGTCGCGGGTGGCCGACGGCGATCTCACCGCTGCACTCGTGCCGGGCGATTCGCCGCACTCGTATGTCGCGGTCTCCGAGAGCGGACTCAGTCCGACCCTCGACGGCGTACTGAGATCCTCGGTCGAGCAGGCCGGCCTGACCACCTCGCTCGCCGAGCGAGGCGTCGACGCCGCGTCCCTCCCGCAGGCCTCGATCACCGTCGAGCAGATGACTCCCGACAAGCCCGACGAAGGGCAACGCATCGTCATCGCACTCGTCGGCACCATCCTGTTGATCACCGCGATCATGATGGGCGGGTCGATGGTGGCCGTCGGAGTCGTGGAGGAGAAGACGTCTCGGGTGGTCGAGCTGCTGCTCGCGACGATCAAGCCATTGCACCTGCTGTGGGGCAAGATCATCGGCATCGGCGCCATCGCGATGGCGCAGGTACTGCTGCTCGGGGCGACCGCACTGATCGCGGGCCGGGTCACCGGCCTGTTGACGATCCCGGGAGCCGCGGCCGGGATGTTTGCGGCCGTCCTCGCCTGGTTCGTCCTGGGTTTTCTGTTCTTTGCCACGCTCTACGCGGCGACTGGCGCGCTCGTCTCCCGTCAGGAGGAACTCAACGCCAGCTCGGCACCGCTCACCATCCTGGCGATGGCGGTGATGTACTCCGGAATCTTCGGCATCCAGGCGCTCGACTCCACCCTGATCCAGACCCTTACCTGGATTCCGCCGTTCAGCGCCGCGCTGATGCCGATCCGGATCGCCACCGGCGACACCTCGACGATCCAGATCATCGTCACGTTCGCACTGATGGTGTTGGCCTGCGCGGCGGCCACGTGGTTCGCGTCCCGGATCTATCAGCGGTCGATCCTGCGGACCGGTACTCGCGTCAAATGGTCCGAAGCCCTGTCTCTCGCGCGCTGAGGTCCACGCGGGTGACGTCGGCGACCTCGTCGGCGAGACCCCACCGGAGCGCGGTCTGCGCCCCGATCGCGTCACCCGTGACGGCGAGGTGAAAGGTCCGCCATCGACCGATCCGCCGCGGGATGCCGACGGTCCCCCCGGCGCCAGGGATCAAACCCATGCTCACCTCGGGCAGACGGATGGCGACGTCCGGATCGACCACCACCCGACCGACCAGGCCGGGCAGTTCGATACCGGCGCCCACACACGCACCGTGCAGGAAGGCCGTCGTCCGGTCCGCGATCTGCGCCAGGCGGACCCCGGCCCCACCGGCCGTACGGATGAAATGGGCCAGCACCGGGTTGGGGGTGGTGCCGAACTCGTCGAGATCTCCCCCGGCACAGAACACCGGCCCGGCCCCGCGTAGGTGGATCTCCGTGACCGCCTCGTCGAGCACCGCCACATCGAGTGACTCGACCAGCGCGTCCCGCAGGGCCGCACCGAACGCATTGCGGCGCTCGGGCCGGTTGAGGGTGACCGTCAGGCGGCCCCCGTCGCGCTCCACGATCACCGGCGAGACCTGCGGGTTCGGGGGCAGCGGGCGGGGTCCCCGCGACGCGAGCCACGTCGCGAACTCGTCGCCTCCGAGCAGCGTCGAGTATGCCCACGACTCGACGTCCAGCGCCTGCCGGACGGACACTTGCGTCCCGGTGCGGAGCACCGCCGCCAGAGTGGTTGCGGCCTGCGGGTTGCGGGCAACATGTTCGGCGAGGTCGCGGGCTGCCATTTCCGGGTCGTCGGCGCCGACGACCGCCCGGTCTGCGGCCTCGTCTTCGGGAACGGCGTAGACGACATCGCACCGTTCGCCGATCTCGCCCCGGTCAGCAGGCGCGATCGGTCCGGATGCGAATCCTATCCGGACGGCACCGAGATGGCGGTCCGCCGACCAGGTGAGCCTGTCCCATGCCGCATCGTCGGCGATGTCGGCGACTAACGGGTCTGCGGTCACGATCACGGTGTCAGCCTAATCCGAGGACCGGACAGCGGCCGGTCGACCTCAGATCTGCCGAAACCGCCGTAGGGCCTCTTCCCGTTCGGTCTTGTGATCGACGATGGGTTCCGGATAGTCATCGGCGCCGTCGGCCACCCACCGGCGCACATACTCGCCGTCGGGGTCGAACCGCTTTTGCTGAGTCTCTGGATTGAACACCCGGAAGTACGGTGCCGCATCGGTTCCGGTGCCCGCCGCCCACTGCCAGCCGTGTTGATTGGAGGCCATGTCGCCGTCGACGAGTTGATCGAGGAACCATCGTGCGCCCCACCACCACGGCAAGTGCAGGTCCTTCACCAGGAACGACGCCGCGATCATCCGGACCCGGTTGTGCATGAAGCCGGTCTCGGCGAGCTGCCGCATGCCGGCATCGACGATCGGGAAGCCGGTTCGCCCCTCTTTCCACGCGTCGAAACGACGGTAGGCGTCGTCGTCGGTGTCGAGATCGATGTCGTCGAACTGACGATTCCAGTTGTGCCACAAGCTGTCCGGCCAGTGGTAGAGCACCGACGCATAGAAGTCCCGGAAGGCGAGTTCTCGGAGATATGCCTGTGCACTCTTCGACCCGCCGAGGTCGGCAGCCATCGTCCGGGGATGGATGTTACCGAATTTCAGATAGGCCGACATCCGGCTGCTGACGTCGAGATCCGGTCGGTCGCGGTTTCTTTCGTAGTCGTCGAGATCGGCGTCGACGAACTCCGACCAGCGGGCCAGCGCCGCGTCCTCACCCGCAGGAAGGTCGAGCTTCGCCGGCGCGGCCGGCACGCGGATACGCCCCGATCGACGAATACCACTGGGGTCCAACAAATCCGATTCCGCCACGGTGGATGACGCCGGCTGCCGCCAGCCGTGTTCACGCCATTGACGGAAGTACGGGGTGAAGACCTTGTACGGGTCGCCGTCGGGTTTGGTGACCCGTCCGGGTGAGACGAGATACGGGGACCCGGTGCCCTCGAGTGGGATCTCGCCGAGCGCCTCGGCGACGGCCGCATCGCGTCGCCGTCCGAACGGCGAGAAGTCGTCGCTCACCTGAACCGATGAGGCGTCCACCGCCGAGGCCAGCCGCGGGATCTCCTCCTCCGGCCGGCCGCGCACCACCAGCAGTTGTCCGAAGAGCTTGGTGTCGAGCTCCCGGAGGGAGTCGAACATGAAACTGAGACGTCGTGGACCCGAGGACTTCTCGAGCCTCGGGTCCACGACGAAACATGTCAGGAATGCGTCGCCGCGATCCTTTGCGGCGATGAGCGGCGGGAGGTCGCTCAGACGCAGATCGCGCCTGAGCCAAAGAACGGAGGGTGCCGACGGCACAGATCCGACCCGCTCGCTCGTCTGGAGAAGCGGCTATCCCACGCCCAGCAGATCGATGACGAACACGAGCGTCTTGCCCGAGAGTCGGTGCCCCGCACCGGCCGGGCCGTACGCGAGCTGCGGCGGCACGGTCAGCTGCCGACGACCGCCGACCTTCATGCCGGGAATGCCCTCTTGCCAGCCCGGGATCAAGCGGTCGAGCGGGAAGTTCGCCGACTGTCCGCGATCCCAGGAGGAGTCGAACTCTTCGCCGGTGTCGTATTCGACGCCGACGTAGTGGACGTCCACCACACCACCGCTCTGCGCCTCCGCGCCTTCACCGACGATGAGGTCCTTGACCTGCAGTTCGGCGGGTGCTGGACCCTCCGGGAATTCGACTACGGGCTTTTCTGTGCTGGTCAACGGGACTCTCCTTTGAGTCGTCGGAGCAGGTTTCTGTCAGGTCGGCGCACCTGCGCCGACCTCAGGCCTTCCGGCGCGTCAGCGCTGCCCCATGTTCACGTAGTCGCGTTCGGTGTAGCCCGTGTACAGCTGACGCGGGCGGCCGATCTTGCCGGACGGATCCGCATGCATCTCACGCCAGTGCGCGATCCATCCGGGCAGCCGGCCGAGTGCGAACAGCACCGTGAACATCCGGGTCGGAAAGCCCATTGCACGGTAGATGACGCCGGTGTAGAAGTCGACATTCGGGTACAGCTTGCGCTCGATGAAGTAGTCGTCGTGCAGCGCGACGTCCTCGAGTCCCTTTGCGATGTCCAGCAGATCATCTTGCACGCCAAGCGATTCCAGGATCTGATCGGCGGTCTTCTTGACGATCGCGGCGCGCGGGTCGTAGTTCTTGTAGACGCGGTGACCGAAGCCCATGAGCTTCACGCCGTCTTCTTTGTTCTTGACCTTGTTCATGAAGGCCTGGGTGTCGCCGCCGGACTGCTTGATCTCCTCGAGCATCTCCAGCACGGCCTGGTTGGCGCCGCCGTGCAGCGGGCCCCACAGCGCGTTGATGCCACCGGAGATGGAAGTGAACAGGTTCGCCTGCGATGAACCGACCAGACGCACGGTGGACGTCGAACAGTTCTGCTCGTGGTCGGCGTGCAGGATGAACAGCATGTCCAGTGCCTTGGCGACCTTCGGGTCCACCTCGTACGGCTCGGCCGGGAAGCCGAAGGTCATGCGGAGGAAGTTCTCGACGAGACTCAGCGAGTTGTCCGGATAGAGGAACGGCTGGCCGGCCGACTTCTTGTACGCGTAGGCCGCGATCGTCGGCAGCTTGGCCAACAGGCGGATCGTGGAGAGCTCGACCTGCTCGGGGTCCTTGGGATCGAGCGAGTCCTGGTAATAGGCCGAGAGGGCGTTGACCGCACTCGAGAGCACCGGCATCGGGTGCGCGTTGCGCGGGAAGCCGTCGAAGAAGCGCTTGAGGTCCTCGTGCAGCAGCGTGTGCCGACGGATCTTGTCCGTGAAGTCCTCGAGCTGCGCGGGTGTCGGCAGCTCACCGTAGATGAGCAGATAGCTGACCTCGATGAAGGTGGACTTCTCAGCGAGCTGGTCGATCGGGATGCCGCGATAGCGGAGGATGCCCGCGTCACCGTCGATGTACGTGATCGCCGACTTGGTGGACGCGGTGTTGACGAAACCACCGTCGAAGGTGGTCAAGCCGGTCTCGGCGAGGAATTTGCCCAGCCCGACCGAGTCGGAACCTTCGGTCGCCTTCAGGATCGGAAGCTCCAGCTGACCACCGGGGTAGGTGAACGTCGCTGAGGCCGTATCGGACGCCTGGTCAGCTGGGACTGTTTCAGCGGACACACGAACCCCTTTACTCAGGTGAGAGTCTTGTACTACGCAGATCCGGGTAAGGATTCTGTTGGTTATCAACGTAGTCGCTTCTCAGCTCGCCTGCCCACGGAGGGTCCGCGCCCGGACGGGAAACGGTGATGGCAGCTACTTGACCTGCGAAATCCGCGGTCGCCTGCCACTGTTGCACGCCCAGTTCCGCCACTGCGGCCGGGGAGAGTGCGCCCAGGTTCTCCAGGTGGCGCAGGACCCCGCCCATGACGCTGTCCCCCGCCCCGATCGTGTCACTGACCTGGACGTTTGGCGCTGGCGATGTGACCACCGCCTCAGTGGTGGTCACAGTGACGCCGTCCGCACCGGCAGTCGTGATCACTGCGGTGACACCTGCGGCGAGCCAGTCGGAGGGCCCGGTGCCCGCGGTGCCTGCGGACAGCCAGTCGGCGTCCTCGTCGGAGAGTTTGACGATGTCGACTGCGTCCATCCAAGAGGCGAAGCGACGCCGGTATGCATCGTGGTCGTCGATCACCGCCGGTCGGATGTTCGGGTCGACCACCACGAGTCGTCCCTCGTCGTGACAGCGACGCATGACCGACTCGTACACCGACGCACCGGGTTCCAGTACCAACGACAGCGTGCCGAAACACACCGCTGCGACGGTCTGGGGGAAGGCGCCGGGCTCCTCGACCAGACGGTCGGCCGTGCCCTCGACGTAGAACGAGTAGTGCGCGGCGCCGTCGGTCCCGATGGTGGCGAGCGCCAGTGAGGTCGGTTCGTCGCGCCGCTGCACGAGCCCGGTCCCCACCCCGCTGGCCTGCAGGGCTGCGACGATCGCCTCGCCGTAGGTGTCGGTGGACACGGCCGTGCACAGCGAGACGGCACTGCCCAGCCGGCCGAGGGTCACCGCCACGTTGAACGGTCCGCCACCGAGCGCCGGTTGCAGGGCGGCCAGCCGGCCGGTACTGACGGGCGCGCGGTCCGCGACAACGTCGACGAGCGCTTCGCCGCAGATCACGATCTCACGCATCAGCACACCTCCGGAGTTGCCGACAATCCTGCCACCGACCCCCCACTCCACCGGCATTTTTCGACGACGCACCGGTAGGTTGTGCACATGCGAGAGTTACCCGCCGGGCCCGACGCGGTGTTGCTCGACTTCGCCGCCGACGAGGCGCCGCTGCGGGCCGTCGGCTCCGCGGCAGCGGCGGTGCGGCGCGCGATGGAGGCGGGAACCCTTCAGATCACCGACGCGATCCCGACGGCGCAGACATTGCTGATCCAGGCCGAGTCCGGTCATGGGATCGATGTACTGGGCATCCACCGCGCGCTACGGGCGTGGGCCTCGGACGGCGACACCGACGACTCGACCACCTCCGAGGTGCGCATCCCGGTCTGTTACGACGGACCAGACCTCGCCGATGTGGCCGAACTGCTCGGCATCGGTACCGATGACGTGGCCACGATCCATCGCGACACCGTATGGCAAGTGCAGTTCATGGGATTCGCGCCAGGGTTCGGATATCTTGTCCCGCAACAAGAGTCAGAGCACGCGTTCCGCGATGTGGCGCGGCGTAGCGAGTCGCGGACCCGGGTGCCGCCCGGCGCCGTCGCCGTCGCCGCCGGGTACAGCGCCGTCTATCCACGAGAGAGTCCGGGTGGTTGGCATCTCATCGGTCACACCGAACTGTCGATGTGGGACGAGGACAACAGCCCGCCTGCGCTTCTGGAGCCGGGCGCGCTCGTACGCTTCGTCGATGCCGTCGACGGATCGTGAGGTCCACATCGTGAAGTCGCTCACCGTAGTCGATCCCGGCCCGCTGTCGACCGTGCAGGATCTCGGACGAGCCGGCTACGCGCACCTGGGGGTCCCCGGCTCGGGCGGTGCGGATCGATCGTCACTGGCGCTGGCGAACCGGTTGGTTGGCAATCCCGAATCCGCCGCGGTCATCGAGACGACCCTGGGGCGGTTGCGGATTCGCGCACACGGCACCCTGGTGATCGCTGTGACGGGCGCGTGGACGGCGGTACGCGTGGACGACGCGCCGGTCGGCAGTGCCGTCGCGGTTCCGCTGTCGGATGGCGCCGAGCTCATCGTCGACACACCCACCCGCGGATGTCGCAACTACGTGGCCGTCCGCGGCGGCATCGACGTCACACCGGTCCTCGGCTCCCGTTCCACCGACACTCTCTCCGGCCTCGGCCCGGCCCCACTCGCCGCGGACATCGAACTCCCGATCGGCCGCGCCACCGACCCCTGGCCGGCGATCTCGGCCGCGCCGATCGACAACGACGAACCCGACGTGGTCGCACTCGAGATCTCCGACGGTCCGCGTCGAGAGCATGTCGAGGAGCCCGCACACCTCACTCGAGGGACGTGGGAGGTCAGTCCGGACAGCAATCGGGTCGGCGTGCGCCTCGATCGGCCGGATGACTCCGACGATCCGCTCGTCACCCATCGTGCCGATGTACCCGAACTCGCCTCGGAAGGGATCCCGCACGGCGCGGTCCAGGTCCCGCCGAGCGGCCGGCCAGTCATCTTTCTCGCCGATCACCCGGTGACCGGCGGCTACCCGGTCGTCGCGGTGCTCACCCCCACTGCCATCGACCGCGCCGCCCAACTCGTCGCCGGACAACAAGTCCGCTTTCGTCGTCGTTGACACCTCGCCTGAGACGAACCTAGACTTTCGTCTCATGACCGAGGTGCTGACGAATTCTGCGGACGCCACGACCGAGGGGTCCGCACCCGGATCCGACCCGACACCTCGTCCCGAGGACTACGCACCACTCGGACCGGATTCTCTGACGTGGCAGATCTGGGGCACCTGGACGGGAATGTTCCAGGGCCTGTGGGCGGGCTCGATGCAGAACATGCATCCCAAGCTCGGGGCGGCGGTCTGGGAACATTCCGATTTCTTCGGCGAGCGCTGGCAGCGGCTGATGCGGTCGTTGTACCCGATCAGCGGTGTGGTCTTCGACGGGAGCACCACGACGGGTCGCGAGGTGCGCGACTACCACCGCGACATCAAGGGCCAGATGGAGGACGGCTCGCGCTACCACGCCCTGGATCCCGACGTCTTCTATTGGGCGCATGCCACCTTCTGGTACGGCAACGTGCGACTCTGTGAACGCTTCGGCCCGTGGCTTACCGAAGATCAGAAGCGTCAGCTCTTCGAGGAGTCCAAGGCGTGGTACGCCATGTACGGCGTGTCGATGCGACCGGTGCCCGACACCTACGAGGACTTCCTCGAGTACTGGGATTATATGTGCCGCAACGTTCTTCGAGATCATCCGGCGGTCCGGACCGTCCTCGACATCGGACAGTTGCCACCCCCGCCGTTCTTGCGTTTCATACCGGAGTCGTTGTGGTTCCGGTATATGGCCGAGACCAACCAACGCTTCTTCACGTGGCTCACCACCGGCTTCTACGACGAACCGATCCGCGAGATGATGGGTCTGCCGTGGACGGAACGTGACGAGAAGCGATTCCGACTGTTGGGCCGGACCGTCAACCTGGTGATGCACCAGCTCCTGCCGAAACGCTTTCTGCGCCATCCACGTCCGCGCGACGCCTGGGACCGGGTACAGGGGCGGGTGGCCGCCGACGCCCCGCTGGTGGAGACGCCGACCCGCAACCTCCCGCCCGAGGCGGAGCACGACAACCCGATGCACTACTGCCCGGTGCACGCCGCCCGGCGAGCGACCTATCCGGGACACGTCAGCGAGACTCGCTGACCGTCGTACGCCGCCAGATCGGACACCACCGGCCGATCAGCAGGGACCGGCCCGGGCGACTTCCACGCCCACACCCGCCGATCGAGTAGGGACCGAGCGGAGCGAGGACCCGTATCGGGATCTACCGCCCCACACCAGAATCGCCCTACTGCTGTCCGAGCCCCCGCCGCATCGCCTGACGAACCCGTTGCGCCTCCCGCCGTGCGTACGGATTGGACAGTCCGGCACGGGATCCGGCCAGTTTGGCTCCGATGTGTTCGCCCACGGTGATCGGCGAATACCGACTCCCGGCGCCGACGCACGACGGCAGCGTGGAGATGGTGGCGTCGATGTTGCCGTCATGGAAGAACGCGGCGGATCGGCGGCGCTCGATGGTGCCGTCCACCACCGGCGGCTTTACGCGGTGCAGGGTGGACATCCACCGCTCGTTGGTCCAGCGCGCCATGAGGTCACCGAGATTGATCAGCAGCGCGCCGTCGGCGGGTTGGACGTCGTGCCACACACCGTCGCGGTCGAGTACCTGCAAACCCTCGACCTGATCCGCCCACAGGACCGTGACGATGCCATAGTCCGTGTGCTCGCCCATTCCGGTCAGTTCGCCCTCGACGTCGACTCGGCCCGGAGGCAGGGCGTAATTGTTCATCCGGAGCACATCGAGGGAGTGATCGGTGTAGCCGTCGAAGTAGTCGGGCGGGAGATCGAGTGCGTCGGCGAAGATGCGGGTCAGCGTATGGGCCACTCGGGTCGCCTCGGCGAAGTACGCCGACACCGCGGCTTCGAAATGATCGACGGCCGGCCACGTGTTGCCGGCGTATTGATCCTCCGGGAGATCGAGAGCGGGATATTTCGTCGCCTCCACGCCGACCTTGAACGCCTCGAAGTAGTCGTTCATCCGATCTGCGGGTTCGACGCCCAGACTCAGCGACAACGACTCGGACTTCGGCGGCGCATACCCGCGGTTGATCTCCGGCGGGGTGCGGTAGGCCTTCTTCTCCTCGAGCGGTAGCGCGAAGAAGTCATCCATCACGGCGGTGAACTCATCGATCACCGCGGACGGGATCTGATGCCCGACGATCTGGATGAAGCCAACCGTACTGGCCGCGTTGTCGATCTGATCGGCGACGACAGCACGGTCGGCCGCACTCCCGTTGCCGGTATACGGGCTGATGTCGATGACGGGGACCGAGAAGGCCCCGCGGGATTGTCGACCACCGCGCTCATGCCACCCATAGTGGCATCGAATCGTCGACCGCGCTGATCAGCCGATTTACACCCGCACGAAGCGTGTCAGGCGTGCTGGCCGACCCGATACGCGACGAATGTCGGGATCGCCAGAGCGGCAACGATGGTCAGTACCACCACCAGCAGCCCACCGGCCGTGGTGGTCACCGCGACACCGATGGAGGCGGCCGCGGCGCCGTGGACGACATCGGCGATCCGCGGGCCCCCGGCGACCACCACGGTGAACACCCCTTGGAGCCGGCCACGGATGTCGTCGGTCGCGGCGGCCAGCAGGATCGACTGACGGAAGGCCGCCGATGCCATGTCTGCGGCGCCGCCGACCATGAGGAGGAACAGCGCGACCGGCAGCATCGGCAGCGACGTGCCGCCTGCGAATCCCACGGCGATGCCGACACCGGCCATCGCCAATCCCCAGATGATGACGCACATGATGACCGCGAACCCCTGCCGCTCGACGCGGCTCACCCATCCAGAGAAGATGCCACCGACGACTGCTCCGGCCGAGATCGCGGTGAACAGCAGCGCGAAGGCGATGCCGCCCCCGGACGGCCCGCCGAAGTTCTCGTGCGCCATCTGCGGGAAGAGCGCGCGGGGCATGCCGAAGATCATCGCAATGAGATCCACCACGAACGACGCCATCAGAATCTTGTGGCCCGCCAGGTATTTGAGGCCGTCGATGACCGACCGAAGGCCGGGTGTCTTGGGCTTCACATCCCCCTCGGGCCGCAGCGTCGGCAGCAGGATCACCGCGAGGAGCGTCGGGATCAGGAAAATGGTGTCGACGAGGTAGAGCATTGAGTACCCGAGCCACGGGATCAGCGCGCCACCGATCAGCGGACCGGCGATCGCGCCCGCCTGCATCACGGTCATGTTCAGCGACAACGCCGCGGGCAACTCCCGGTCTGGCAGCAACCGTGGGAGCACCGCACTGCGGGTGGGTTGGTTGACGGCGAAGAACGCCTGTTGAACGGCGAAGAGCGACAGAATGATCCAGACATTCCGGACACCGACGGCCGCCTGCCCCAGAACAGGGCACTGCACACGATGAGACCCAGCGTGGAGATGATGAGCAACGTGCGGCGATCGAAGACGTCGGCCAGCGCCCCACCCCACAGACCGAACACGACCAACGGCACCAGCCCGAACACACCGGTCAGCCCGACATAGGCTGAGCTACCGGTGATCTGATAGATCTGCGCGGGCACCGCGACCACGGTGAGCTGCGCACCGATGACCGTGACGATGTTCGCGAGCCACAGGCGCCGAAAGTAGGTATTGCGCAGCGGCCGGGTGTCGGCCAGGAGTCGTGACACCAGCCGAGTGTAGAGGGCCCGACAGATGACCTCGGAGCCCGTGCGCGCCCGCTACACCGTTGTCCGACAAGCGTTCAGGTCGCGACGACGGCGGTGTCGGGAATGTCGGGATTGTTTGGGTCCTTCAGCTGCTCCCGCGGAACGTACCGAGACCCGGCACATAAATCGGCTGAATCGGCATCATCGGCGGCGCCGGTTGCTGCGACGACTCAGTCATCGACGGGTCGAGGAGGTTTGGCAACTTACCGTTGTCCGACGCGTCGTGAGGGAACTTAAGGCTGTCGGCGTTGCCGCCTTCGGTCTCGACGTATCGCTTGGCTGCTTGTTCGATGGCGTCGCGAAGGGCACGGGCAGTCTCGAGATGCTCAGTGACCGCGTGGCCAAAGTGGCCGGTAGAGTCGTCTCCCCGTGCGCCAAGTCCTGTCGCCAGCATTCGCGAAGAACCGAACGCCTCCATACCGGAAACGTTTTGAAGGCCAATAAGACTCGACTGAAGACCGAACAGGACATTGATCAGATCCGTGCACGCCTGGACGGCCGGAGCCGCTGCGTCGTCATCGAACTCCAGGTTCTGGGCCGCTGACTCGATTGCCGAGCGCGCCCCCGCCAGATCGAAACCCTCTGTGCTGTCTACCATTCCGAATATCCTTCTTTCCTCATCGTGGAACGTATGGATACGCAAGACCGACAAACTTGCGCAGGAGTGCTTCCATGTCGAACGGACCTGAACCACCGAGCGGAGCAGTGTCCACCGTCACAGTTCCGAACGAGGTTCCCCATCCGATACCCATACCAGCGCCCGACCCCACACCCTGGCGATCAGCAATGAAGGCTGGATGCTCTTGGCCAACCGTGGTAGGTCGAACATTCGAATACGCCGAGTTCTTTTTCACCTGGTCAAACGCCTGGGTAGTCACCCCAACCGTGATTCCGTAGCTCGGATCGTCAGCGTGATCGGGCAACGTATGGTATTCGCAAAATTGCCACGGATTCAGCTGCACGGTACGGGGATCATCTTCCAGACCAACTGCTTCCGGCACCGACTTCGGCAACGAACACGGATTCCACAACGACAGATACGGTGCCGGGTTCTGCATCGTGGCAGTACCCTCCGGCCCAGTGATCACCACCGACGACGACGGACTCGCCGCAGTCGCCGACGACGAACCCGAATCCGTGTCCGACGCACAGCCGACAACCGTCACCAACCCGAGAACCGCAGCCGCACAGGCCACCCCGACCGCACGCCACCGCGCCACACCAACACCCACGAATACGCCTCTCACGTTTCCTTGATCACCGGCGCAGTCACTGCGGGGGAACACCCACCAGCTCTGCGCCATTGCGCGTCGTCTGCAAGAACTTGTTCGCCTTGTGCTCTTTGTCTTCGCCGCCCGCGCCCCGCGCACCACCGGCGCCGCCGGCACCCATGGGACCGCCGACTGAGGGCGACGCACCGCGAGCACCCGACAACGCAGCCCGCTCGGCGTCGGCAATCGACTTCGCCCCACGCGCCATCGCTGTTTTCTCCAGCTCAGACAACCCCTGGGCTGCGCCACCGAACTTACCCACGGCTCCGGCCCCACCACCCTTACCGCCACCACCACCGAGTTTGCCGAGGGCAGCGGCGCCGCCCGGCAGACCCTTCTTCAAGGCATCGAGCGCATGCAGACCAGGAGTTGCCAGCGGATTCTTGGCCAACGACTTGAGCTTGTCGACAGCGCTCTGTGCCTGCCCAGCAGCGGACTGCCCGAGATTGCCTGCTTGCTGAAGACCCGACGTCAGACCCGATGGAACGGTCGGCGTCGACTTCAGCGAGGCGGTCTCGGAGGTATTCTCCGGGGTCTTTGCCATCAGTGAAGACAGATCTGGGACGCCTCCACCGCCTCCCGGCGGCGGCGCGCCACCAGTTCCGCTCGGCCCTCCTCCGAGCCCGCCCGGCGAAGAGGGTGCGCCGGGCATGTTCGGGTTGCTCTTGTCGACTGGGGAGCTGAACATCGGAGCGGCCGCGGCGACCTGACGAATGCCGGGATCGTAAGCCGCGGTCATCTGTTGTGAAGCCCATTCCAACAGCTGATCTTTAGCGTCCTCTCGCTGCGCATACGTCGCGCCGGCATCCTCCAGCTTCGAGGCCACCTCATGTGTGGTGGGAATGTTGTTCTTAACGACGTTCACAGTGTCTGCGGCGTTCTGCATGACGTCGCCCATGAATTGGGTGCGAGCCTGCAGATCCGCCAGCGCCGACGCCAGGCTGGTCATGGTCCGCTGTGCCGCGTCTGCGCCATCGCCTTTCCAATGGTTGATTCTCGCGATGGAATCAAAGAAGGCTGTGTGTTGCTGCTGCAGCGTGGCTGCCACGGTTTTCCAATTCTGCGCAACCGTGTGAACGAGACCTTCGTTCATCGTGTGAAGTGGATCGGAGATCTGCGAGAACTCTGAATAGACGCCCCGATTAGTCCACGGCTCGGTGGTGATGGCAGGCATGTCGCTCGTGCCGGCCGGAGACGGCGCACCGTCACGGGCTAAAGTCGGCGACTTTCCCAGCTTGCTCGCGTCGTCCGGATCGAGTTTCGCGAATGGATTCTCGTATTCGTCCTTGCCACACACGGCGTCCCCCTTCCACGCGCCAGCGGAGCTCGGCACACCCCCGCTCGCGGCTACACTACCGAAGGTCCGACGGGCAGGCGAGAGGAGACTGGGGCAGATGACCAGTGAGAACGGGCTGCGGCCGATCGGGCGAGTGGACTCATTGACAGTTCGCCTGTTCTGCCGCGCGTACGGCCTGGACACGATGCCTTATCCGTTCATCACGCATATCGACGCGCAGGATGGCGATGAGGTCGAGCGCAAGGAGCGCGAAACGCTGGAAAGCCTGCACACCGAACCACCCGTTCACCTCACACGATGGGTCCAGAGTTCGATGCACCCGGATATCAGTGCCCAGTTGTACGGGGTGTTCGTGAAAGACGGCAAGGCGACGACCAAGATTCGCATCAACGCAGTCCGCCAGGGCGACGACGGCTTCGTCGCGATCCAGAAGTCGAACCCCACCAAAGCGACCGACATTGTCATTTACGAGACTGACGCGACACAGTTGGGTAGCGCGATGCTCAGCTTCACTCCGGAGCAGCCTGCGGGTCGCCTGAAGGAAGTGGTCATTGAGAAGCCCACTGGAACCGAGGACCGCCGCACCGGCAGCTTACTGTCGCGAAACGAGGTCGGGACCAGTGACCCGGCAACTGAGTTCCAGCAGCTGGATACCGAGTTCTCGGCCTTCGTTCAAGTCAATCCCTTTCGACTAACCGACTACGGATACGACAAACGTTGGTTCCACGTCTTGTGGGAACACAAGGCTGGAGACGGCCAATACCTGGTGACGAAAGACGTGGGGACGCGAGCGATCGCGGCCGACCGTCAACTTCTCGGACGCGAAGTCGACAACTGTATCGCCAGGGCAGTCCAGGCAGTGAGGGAACGCCGGGCGGCCGCGCAGACCGACAGCTGACCGGCGCGGTCAGATCCTGAAGGCGACGTTCGGGCTGTCCGCGCCGAACGGATCGGCATCGTCTCGTATGGGTTGCGCCGACGAAACGTCGCCGGGGTCTTGACTTGGTGCTGCGTCCTCAATCCTTGCTGAGTCAGCCTGCATCTGTTTCTGCGCAGCCCCGACGGCGTCACGGAGCAACTTCTGGTCGGTGGGATTCAAGAGTCCCGTTGCATATAGCTCTCGCAATGTGATCGCGAAATGTGCGACTGCCTCATCGGTCCCGGAGTTCTGAACGAACGCACTGAGAACAACCGCGAGCGGGCCCCACGCATCGCCCGTCTTGAGTGACTCCACCAACTCGAAGAACTCACGTGAGGCCCCTTGCGGTACGAACCCGGTTGCAGAGAGCCCCTCATAGATCGTGGAGTGGAGAACCATCGCATCCGCACTTCGCCCGTGTAGTAAGTACACCGAGTCGGCGGCGCGAAGGTACGCGTTTCGTGCCGCCGATTTGTCGCCGTTGGTGAGCAACGCTGCTGCATGTGCGATCTGCAGCGCCGGCAGAAGTGAATAGATACGTTCGTCGTTTCCCGCTTCGGCGATCTCGGAAGAGAACTCGACGCTCACGCGGGTCCACCGAAGCCGCTCTTCTGCGGTCGGTGCAGTGCGCGCGCAGTAGTGCGCGGCCAGGCAACGGTCGAAAGATGACTCGGCGTCATTCCATGCACGCTCGTAGTGAAGCGCCGCTTCGTCGACACGACCGGCCATCTCTGCTGCGAGCCCTTGCTCGCACAGCTCACCAACAACATCCGGGCTTGTCACGGCTTCCCCTCCGTCTGTGCCAGTTCAGAATTCTTTGTGGAGACCAAGCCCACGTTCGGCGATCCCATCCATCCGGTCAATGTCCTTTGTCAGCTCGTCGATGAAGGACATGTCAGCGCCGGAATCACTCAGTTGTTGACGGTACTTCGCGAGCGTGGCCAAGCTCGCGCGCATCGCTGGAACGAGTTGCCACAGCTCAGCGTGCGCGTCGCGGGCTCCGCTGTCGGCAGCGGGTTCGGGGCTTTCGATCGCCTCATCTTCGATGCGACGGCGGTGTTCGATCGCGGCCGCTTTACGCAGGTCCGACCTCAGCTTCTCCGCAACCTCTGGGTCGACTGACGGGCGCGGCCAGGACGCGCCGACGGGCGGTAGCTGAATCCGCACGCGCGGCGGCGGTGGCGGGACACCCCACCCTTGCCCTCGGTCATGCTCGCTGTCGGTCATCTAACCTCCCCCGGTTTACTGATCGGCCAGTCTACGGGCGGCGCGGAAGCTCCGGGCTTGGTGGCGCCTCCCTCGGCACGATCGCTGTGATAATCGGGCAAGAAACAGCGAAGGCCCCCAGTCCGTTTCATTCAGACGAACGACGGCCGACCGAACGGACGAATCTCCGCCTCGATTCCGGATCCACCCCCTGATATCGTCCCGGCAAAGCGGACAGGAGGGTCGGCGTGGAGTTTCCTCGCAACGCAGACGACGTCGATGAACTGATGGGCAATTTGAATTCCATGGTCAGCCGGATCTCGGAAGCTCAACACCGCGCTCTGGCACTCACCGCGACCGCGACCGGGCTCGACGGCCAGATCACGGTCTCGGTCAACGCGCGCGGCATCGTCACCGAGGTCCTCGTCGACGACGCGTTGACCCAGGTCACCGGCAAACACCTCGGCGAAGCGATCACCGCGGCTGCTCAGAAGGCCGCTGCCGAAGTAGACGAACAGTTGGCCGAAGTGTGGGACCCGATCAACCAACAGCAGGCGGCGTTCCCCCGGTCCAAAGACGCCTTCGCCGGACTTGCCTCGGACTTTCTGGCCGGACTGCCCGACATCGACGACCTCCTGGGGTCACGTCCACAACCACCACTGACCCCGCCCGGCCGGCGCCGGACCGAACCCGATGATCAAGAGGTCTATTTCGAGGACGCCGAGGAACGGCCTGAGCGCCCGTCGAATGGATTCCAGGACCGGGCCTGGTGAGCCCGACATCGCAGGACAGCCGACGAGGAGATTCGACCGATGAGTGACCATCTGAAAGTCGACATCGAGACGTTCCGCAGCTACTCACCACGCTTCCACGGACTGGCAGATCGTCTGAGCGACGCAGAACTGAAGCTGACCGGCCAACTTCAGGGCGAAGGCAATTGTTGGGGCAGCGATGATGTCGGCCAAGAATTCGAACACGGGTACGCCCCGAAGGCGCAAACCACGTTCGAGAACTCGACCGAACACAGCAAACGACTCGACCGAGTCGGTGACGCCGTGACCCTCGCCGCCGACGCCTTCTCGCGGACCGAGAACGACAACGTGAACTCTTATGGGTCGAGTGGACCGAGGTAGACCATGGGAATGGAGTTGCCCGGCGAATTGACGTGGCCCCTGTCGTTGACCGGCATGACGTGGCCAGAAGGCGATGAGACCGCCCTAGCTCGAATGAGTGAGTATTGGGGCGACTACGCCGACGAACTGACGTCGGTCGCTTCGGAGTTGCAGAGTGCCGCCGTCCTTGTACTTGATTCGATCGAGGGCGATACCCACCAGGCGCTGAAAACGAACCTCGACGAATTCTTCAACGGCGAGAAATCGTTGTACGAGGTGATCGACGACGCGGAGTACCTCGCTCAAGGCGCCCAGAAGGCCTCGGACATCGTCCTGGCGATGAAGATCAGCTTCATCGTCGAGCTGATGTCGTTGTTGGCATTCATTGCTGTCGCCCTTGCGTCGGCCTTCATCAATTGGGCTGCCGCCGCAGAGATTTCGATGCGCGCCATGTTGAGCAGGGTCATCATGCTCGGCGTGCGCGAATCGGCGAAGCGTGCGATGGCGGCAGCACTTCAACGTATCCTTCAGAATCTGTCGGGCACAGCCGCCCTCGAACTCCTCGGGGGAACCTCAGCGCGTGCGATTCTCGCAGAACTGACCAAGAGCGTCACCACGGGCGCTGCGGTCTCAGTAGGACTCGAGGCGGAGCGGCAGTTGGTCAAGAACGCGATTGCAGGCTCGGATTACGACCCCGGCAAGATCGGACTCGCCGGCTTCACCGGCGGCGCTGCCACCCTGCTCTTCGCAAAGTGGGCGACACCTACCAAAGCGGTGACCGGTTGGGGTATGGCCAGTACAACAACCAAGTACGGCGAGTTCGCAAACGCCGCACTCTCCGGCGCTACGTGGTGGGTCCCGGCCACATACGCCGGAAACCATATAGGCCAGTCCGTTCAGAAGCGATCTGATCCGGCTACCGTCGATCAGGGCGTCGGCATCTGGAAAGACCTCGACGTCAGCGACGACCCCGCACCACCGGTCGTGTGGTATCCCGCCGACCGCCAAGGCCTTACACCTGAGGCAACACGCAGCGGAGAACACCATGCCGCCACGGCTGCCCCCAACACACAACATGCCGAAACGGCGCCCGCGCCGCCAGACAAGGTCCTGAAAGAGGGCGCACCATGACCGTGCGCCTACTCCCCATCTCGGCAGCAGCCACCTCCGGAATCCCGTGCTGGGTTGACCTGACCACCCGACAAAGCGAGCGCACACAGGCGTTTTACCAAGAATTGTTTGGGTGGACATTCGAGGCCGGTGGGACGATCGGCGTGCTCGACGGAGAACCCACTTGCGGCGTTCTGGAGATTCCCGAGGACGCAAGAGAACTCCCCGCCCACTGGTTCCCGTACTTCCGTGTCAATAGTTTCGACCACCTCGCCGCGGACCCGCCGACAGACGGCGACGTGATCTGGGGCCCAGAGACATACGGCCAAAGACTCGCGACGGTCGCCGCGGTGGTCGACCCCCATGGCGCCGGCTTCGGCCTGTGGGAATCCATGGGGCTGTCAGGTTTCGCCGGCGGGCGAAGGCACGCGCCAGCCTGGTTCGAACTGTCGACTCGGCACCCAGCCGACATCGCCAAGTTCTATTGTCAACTGTTCGATTGCTTCCCGGACAGTATCTCCGCCGCCGGCAGTGCGGCCTACCGGGTGTTCGCACGGCCGGACGTACTCCTCGCAGGCGTCGTCGCCTCAGACACAGAACCGTATTGGCGTGTTTACTTCCAAGTTGATGACCTCTCGTCTTCGTTGATCCACGCCAAAGCGCTCGGCGCCACTCAGCTTGCAGAACGAGTCGACCTGCCGATCGGTGGCACGGCTTTGCTCCGGGATCCAGTTGGAGCGCTGTTCGGACTGATCGAACCCTTTCGGGAAGAACTTGGTCCCATGGACACTGAGGCGACGTCAATGGGCGCTACCGACGACAACGCCGGCTACCCGACGACGCTGTCGCTATGAAAACCCTGTTGGACCTGGATTCGGTCACCACCAACGCTCAGGCAGAAGGGAGCTCATCTCGCACAGCGAGTGGATGGGTGGCTGCCGCATATCTGCGTCCCCGACGCGGCTACCTGTTGACCTATGTGTTCATAGTGACGACGGTGATCATGTTGTTCACGACCTCTGGCCTCTTCACATCTGAAGTCGATCTGGCCAACTGGTCGATAGTCGCGCTGGCGTGGGTGACGCTGGTTTTCCTTCCGCTCTATACGTTCCGTCGCCCACAGAATGTCAAGCGTTTGACGGGAATCCCGTTCGATCGCATCCGTCCTCTTGGCCGACACATCGTGGTGACCGAGAAAGGACTGATCCTCGACACACCCCACACGACCCAGTACCTACCGTGGGCGAACGTGCAGTTTGTGCCACCAGCGATGCGGTCGCGCAATCAGGCGGCTCTGACCGACGACATCCTCGGAGCCTCGACGGAAATCATCGGCGACGGCACTATCGTTCGTAGACGGTGGACCTGGCGAGCCGTGGGCGACTGGGCGAAGCATGGAGATGGTGAGCCAGCGGTCGTCATCGTCGATGTGGCAGCATTTGCCGAATCCTTCGAGTATTCCCGACTGCTCTCGGTACTCGGGAGGTATTGCGTGGCTGTTGCCCCAAGCCCCGATGCGCCGATGACGCGGTCCCGCGCCGAGACCCACGAAACACAGAGCGACGTGTGGCTCGCCGAAGCCCGGCTTCCTGACAGAGGATGGCACCGGCTACAAGTCCTGCGCGTCGTTGTCGTGGCGCTTTCTTTGGCCGCCACCGGAACCTGGGGCGCGGTGTTCGTCTGGGGGGCCGAACCGGCCACCACCGCGGTCATGCTGGGGGTGGTGGCAGGGACGCTCGTCGCTCTACGGCCGCTGCTGTTCGCGCTGTTCCGGCTCGTCGGATTACCAGTCACGCGAACGCGGTGGGTCGGATGCCACCTGACGGTCATGACCACCGGACTGCTGGTCACCACCAGGTCGTGGTCTGAGTTCCTCGCATGGGAATCCATGCGGGCGGTCGTTCCGCATCCGCTCGATCCGACCCCAGCTCGACTACTGGGCGTCCCCCGCGTCCACACGAGATGCGTTGTCGGTGATGGAAGTGTCTGGCAACACTCGCAACCGTTCCCGCTGCGACGTATTGGCCGTCAGTCCCGGACTCGATCGAAACGCTCCACCATCTACATTGATCCGACGCTCTTTGTCGACACCCAGAAATACAGCGAGATCGGCCGATGCATGTGGGAGTACCGTCCTGACATCGCGGCGGCCCTCGGATTCGTGCCACCACTTCGGCAAATCGCCCTTGGGTCGTCGGACAACGTGGAAGTCACATTCCGCGGCGCGATCGATCCCGATAGCTCTGAGGGCCGGCTGATGTCGGTGACTGTTCCGGCGTGTGGCGAGGTCCGCGTCCTCGTCGCGCACAGCGGCACGACCGTCCGGGTGCACGGCGCCGGCGTCCCGACCATCCAGGTAGAGCGAATCGGACCCATCCGCGATGACAATCTACCGATCGGGACGGCTGAGCCCTCCGATCTACGTGTGATGGTGGGCGAAACGCAGGTCGTTCTCACTTATGTTGTGCGCGAAGAATTCTCACGAATCCCCCACCAATTCGTGGTGGTCGACGCGTTCGGCGACGTGCTGCGACTGGTCGCCGACGACCACACGCGTACCCGACAGATGATTCTCTACCGTGGGGCACGCAAACGGCCCCTTCAACTGGCTCTTCGTCGATATGACGACGGTCGCATCGACGTGATGACTCCGCGAGCGTGGACCGGGTCTCGCGCCCCGACAGCGGGTGAGTTCGCTTTGGCAATCGGCCTCGCCGCCGCCATCGGCACGCGCTCGGTCAACCTCAACAGCGTGCCGAGTTCGGTGGCGTATCACTTCATGGACGGATTGGCCGGGCCGTGAACACACCGCGTACCGCCGCCCTGGATACCCATTCGGTGAGCCTCCTCCGTCGTCCCGGCGCCGCGTTCAACATACACATCGACAACATCGGCCGCTGACCGCATACAGGTCCGGTCCGGTCCCCTCATCACGGCTGCAACCGCTCGGCCCGCCAGCCGTCGTCGAGCAACGTCAGTCGGACGCGGTTGTGCAGCCGGTTCGCGCGCCCCTGCCAGAACTCCACCATCTCGGGCACCAGACGGAAACCTCCCCAGTCCGACGGGACCGGGATCTCGACACCATCGTCGAAACCGCCGAATTCCCGCGCCACCGCAGCGGCTTTGGCCTCGAGATCGGTTCGGCTATCGATCGGCTGTGACTGGTCGGAGGCGTACGCGGACAGTTGCGACCCGCGCGGGCGGTTGAACCAGTACGCCTGCGTCTCCTCCATGCCGACGTGAGCTACGCGACCGCGGACATTGACCTGCCGCTCGAGCGCGATCCACGGGAAGGTCACCGACGCATACGGATTCCCGGCAAGATGGCGCCCCTTGTCCGAGTCATAGCCGGTGAAGAACACGATGCCGGCGGCATCGGCGCCCTTGCACAGCACCGTCCGGGTCGCGGGATGACCGTCGGCGTCGACCGTCCCGAGCACCATCGCATTGGGTTCGGGGATCCGCGCCTCGATCGCCTCGCGGAGCCAGACAGTGAACAGGTCCACCCACGGTGGATCCCCGCGGAGCCAACTCGGGTCCAGGTTCTCTCGGATTCCGTCGGCGCCCGCGGCACGGTCACCCTCGCCGATGTTGGGCGGAATCCCACCCCCATAGCCGACACGCATGTTCGGCAGGTCGATCGGTTCATCCGGCACGAGCGTGAGGCTACTCCGTGGACACGCCTGTTACTCCCCAGTATGCCCAAGGACGCGGCGCTGCCCTAGAGTCCAAGTGGGTGCTCGGTCCGGTACGCCGGACATCACCGACAGCGCCGCCCACGAAGACGTGTTTCGAGATAGGTGGTCACGATGGCGAACAGTGTTCCCGACGATTTTGTCCCAGGACTCGAAGGCGTGGTCGCCTTCACCACCGACATCGCCGAACCGGACAAAGACGGCGGCAATCTCCGGTATCGGGGGGTCGACATCGAAGATCTGGTCGAAAACCATGTGACCTTCGCCGATGTCTGGGCGCTGCTCGTGGATGGACGCTTCGGCGACGGTCTACCACCGGCAGAACCGTTCCCACTGCCCATCCATACCGGTGATGTGCGTGTCGACGTGCAGGCAGCGCTGGCCATGCTCGCCCCGATCTGGGGATACAAGCCTCTGCTCGACATCGACGACGACACCGCCCGCGCCAATTTGGCCCGGGCCTCGGTGATGGCACTGTCCTACGTTGCGCAGTCGGCCCGCGGTATCCATCAGCCGGCCGTGCCCCAGCACGTGATCGACGACTGCGACACGGTCACCGCTCGCTTCATGACCCGCTGGAAGGGCGACCCGGATCCGAAGCACATCCGGGCGATCGACGCCTACTGGGTCAGTGCCGCCGAACACGGACTGAACGCCTCCACTTTCACCGCCCGGGTCATCGCGTCCACCGGCGCCGACGTCGCAGCCTCACTGTCGGGCGCGATAGGTGCGATGTCGGGGCCCCTCCACGGCGGCGCACCGGCGCGCGTGCTCCCGATGATCGAGGAGGTGGAACGCACCGGCGACGCCCGCGGCCTGGTGCGGGGCGTACTGGACCGCAAGGAGAAGCTCATGGGCTTCGGCCACCGGGTCTACCGGGCCGAAGACCCGCGTGCACGGGTGCTGCGCCGCACCGCCCAAGAACTCGATGTGCCTCGCTACGAGGTGGCCGCCGCCCTCGAACAGGCTGCGTTGACCGAACTGCGCGAACGCCGACCCGACCGTGCCATCGAGACCAACGTCGAGTTCTGGGCCGCGGTGATCCTCGACTTCGCAGAGGTTCCGACGCACATGATGCCGGCGATGTTCACCTGTGGCCGCACCGCAGGGTGGTGCGCGCACATCCTCGAGCAGAAGCGCCTGGGCAAGCTCGTCCGTCCCGCCGCGATCTACACGGGTCCCGGCCCCCGTCGTCCCGAGGACGTGCAGGGCTGGGGCGAGCTGGTCAAACCCGGCCTCTGACGCGGTTCGTCGCTGAGTCTGGCCGCAGGTTCGGATTCTGGCCGCAGGTCCAGCTCGAAGCCGGAACACGAAACTGCGGCCAGAACGCCAGGTGATGGCGTCAGCCGATGTCGCGGCGCGAGAATGCGAGTTGGGCGACGACGGCGAACGATGCCGCGATGGCCAGCAACAGCACGATCGGCAGCCACTGCATCGGTTCCAGTGGAACCGCCGGAGCGTGGGTGAACGGCGAGAGATCGCGCGCCCACTGCGGCAGGCCGAACATCCCCGACAAGGGGCCGAGGAGCAGGGCGGCGATCACCACCAGCCACCCCGCCGCGACCAGGCTCGGGCGAACTGCGTAGAGGCCCACTGCGATACCGGCGATCAGCAAGGCGGCCGGGATCTGCACGCCGGCTGCCGCGAGGTTGTCGCCGAGATGTGAACCCCACCCCCGCCTGCCACTCCGTTGCCCACCGTCATGCCGAGGGCGGCGGCAATGAGGATCACCACGACACCGACGACAGCTGTCGCCGTGTACACGGTCAGATATCGCGATCTCGACGTCGGGGTCACGAGCAGGACCTCGGTGCGCGACGACACTTCTTCCGAGCGCATCCGCGTCACCAGGTTCACCGACCACGCACTCGCCGCGACTGCGAGGAAGGTCATCATCGTGGAGCCGAACATCGTGCTCAAGTTGCCCTGCAGACCGGACTGCTCCAGGACGCGACGCATCTGTTCGTTGTCGCCGGCCAGCTCGTCGACCGACGGCTGAAGGAATCCGATGACCAACGCGTACAACGTGATTGCCGACACCCACGAACCGAGCAGCGACCCGGACAACCGAATCGCGACGGCCCTGATCGACGTCAATCTCGTCGACGCCGCCGGCCCCGGACGTGGCTGGATCAATCCCGCATCCATGTCTCGACCGAGGGCGAACCTGGCGGCGATGCCCACACCGAGCACCGCGACGGCAAGTGAGGCGATGGCCGGCCACGGGTTGTTGGCGCCGAACGGATCGATGAGCTCAGCCCACCCGACCGGGGTGACCCAACGCAACCACGCCCACGTGTCGTCGACGTCGGCGACGCCGCGGAGCACGTAACCCGCGAGGACGACAGAACTGGCCGTGAGATTCGCGATATGCGACGTCTTGGCGATCTGGGCCGCCACCAATGCGACCCCCACAGCCGCCATCGCGGTGGTCGCGTACTGGGCGAACACTGCTACCACGTCGCCGACGCCTGCTCCGAGCGGGAACAGCATGACCGACATCCCCAGCGCGACGACCAGGCAGAAGGCCGTCGACACCACGGTCGCTGCCCACAACGGCGCCAACGGGCCGGTGGCGCCGGCGCGGAGCAGTTCCGCCCGGCCGAGCTCCTCCTCCTTCCGCGTCTGCCGCACGACCATCATCGCCGCGCATACCGCGAGCGCGGCGATCATGAAGAGTCCCGCCCGCCACACGGTCACCGCCGCCGCGGACTCGATGTGCTCCAGGGGGCCGAGCAGGAACCGGAAGGCCGAGTTGGATCCGGCCCCGACCTGCAACGCAGTGCGCTCCTGGGCCGATGGGTACGAGCTGTTGATGGTGGCGGCGGTGGACAGGTTGATCAACAGGAAGACGACCAGCGTGATCAGAATGAGCCACCGCTCGCGGTGGATCATCAGCCGCATGAGGCGTCCGGCCTTCGCCAGGAGGTCGGGTCCCGGGCCAGACGATGCGGTCGTCGGAGCGATGGTCGGCGCGGCCATCATGCCGGCTCCTTGTCTCCGTACGCGTGCAGGAACAGTTCCTCGAGACTCGGCGGCTCGACCGCGAGAGTCCGGACGCGGAGGCCGGCCAGAGCTGTCGTGACCGCTGCCATCCCACCGTCGGCAACCGTGAAACTCACGATGTCGCCGTCGATCTCGAGGTCATGCACGTCGGGCAGAACTCCCAGGCCCGACGCGTCTCCGGTGACCGTTGCTGTCACACGGGATCGGCGTAGATGTCTCAGCTCGGCGAGCGTGCCCGATTGGACCGTCTTTCCCGCCCGGATGATCGTCACCGTCTCACAGAGTTCCTCAACCTCGGCGAGGATGTGACTCGACATCAGTACGGCCGACCCGGTGCGGGCGCGTTCGGCAACGCAGTCGGCAAAGGCGCGGGTCATCAACGGATCGAGCCCGGAGGTCGGTTCGTCGAGGATCAACAGTTCGGTGTCGGCGCACAACGCAGCGATCAGCGCGACCTTCTGCCGGTTACCTTTCGAGTAGGTCGATGCCTTCTTGGTGGGATCGAGCTCGAATCGATCGACGAGTTCTGCCTTGCGCGTGGCGGATTCGGATCTCAGATCGCGCAACGACAGCAACAGGTCGATGCATTCCCCGCCGGTCAGTTGCGGCCACAGACTCACATCGCCCGGGACATACGCGAGGCGGCGATGGATCGCCACCGCGTCGGTGAGCGGGTCGGCACCGAAGACGCGGACCCGCCCGCCATCGTGCCGGTACATCCCCAGCAGGACACGGATCGTCGTCGACTTTCCGGATCCGTTGGGGCCGAGGAAACCGGCCACCTCACCGGCACGCACCTGCAGGTCGAGGCCATCGAGGGCCTGAAAGGATCCGAACCGCTTACGCAGTCCGGCCACATCGATCACCGGGTCATGTTGACGACTCATCATTCTCCTCTCGGTAGGCCACGACCGCGTCGAGCAGGGATTCGTCCGCCATGACACCGTGAACGGCCATCTCGGTGGCGGGAACAACCACGCGATCGACGTAGGACCGCAGGATCGCGCCCGCGTCCGACCAGTCGTCGGGTGGATGCATCACCACATCAACCAGCAACGCGCCCATGGACTGGGCCACCATGTATCGCGCCCTCGCCTTCTCGTCTCGAGAAGGACGGATGGTGCCGGCCGCCACGCCCCCTCGGAACGTCTCCTCGGCGTCGTCGGCGAGATGATCGAGGAGTTCGCGTGCCATGTCGCCGCCGGCCTGCAGACTGCGGATGAGATAGACGATGCGGGGCCCATCCTCGTCGATCGATTCCATCTTGGCGACCATGCCCGCGAATGCCGATGCACCCGGACGTGTTTCGAGACTCGCCTCGTTGACCTCGCGGGTTCGCCGCAGCACATGCGCGTCGCACTCCGTCCGCAGTTTTTCCTTGCTTCCGAAGTGATGGATCACAAGCCCCGGACTGACGCCGGCGGCCTCGGCGATCGCCCGGACCGTTGCAGAGAAGCCGTCGCGGGCGAACACCTCGATCGCGGTGTCACGCAGACGCGCACGGGTGGTGCGGTCGTCGGCGTTGCTTGAACGCATGTTCAAAAGACTAAATGCGTGTTCAATCGCGGTCAAGACCCTCGGCATACGGGGCCAGAGATCGTCCGCGCGAGGCCCTGACGAGGGACCGCGACGGGGTGTTCGGCGCCACAGCCTTAGAATTGCGCTCATGAGTGACACCGCCACCGCACCGATCACGATCCCCGCCGACCTCCTGCCGTCGGACGGCCGCTTCGGTTGCGGTCCGTCCAAGGTGCGCCCCGAGCAACTGCAATCCCTCGTCGACACCGGAGCGTCGGTGTTCGGCACCAGCCACCGCCAGGCGCCGGTGAAGAACGTCGTGGGTTCCATCCGCGCGGGGCTCGCCGATCTGTTCGCTCTGCCGGAGGGCTATCAGGTGGTCATCTCCAACGGCGGCACCACCGCGTTCTGGGACGCAGCGGCGTTCGGCCTGATCAAGCAGCGGTCGCTGCACCTGACCTACGGCGAGTTCTCGTCGAAGTTCGCCACCGTGGCCAAGAAGGCGCCATTCCTCGATTCGCCGTCGGTGATCTCGACCGACCCGGGCACGGCACCGGATCCGGCCGCTCTCACCTCTGACGACTTCGGTGGGATCGACCTCATCGGATGGGCTCACAACGAGACCTCCACCGGCGTGGCGGTGCCGGTCACCCGACCGGCCGGCTCGGACGATGCCCTGGTCGCAATCGACGCCACCTCGGGCGCCGGCGGCCTCCCGGTGAATGTCGCCGACGCCGATGTCTACTACTTCGCACCGCAGAAGTGCTTCGCCTCCGACGGCGGGCTGTGGATCGCGCTGATGAGCCCGAAGGCCATCGAACGGATCGAGCAGATCGCCGAGACCGACCGCTGGTGCCCGGAATTCCTCTCGCTGCCGACCGCCGTCGACAACAGCAGCAAGGACCAGACCTACAACACCCCGGCCGTTGCATCGTTGTTGTTGCTCGACAACCAGATCCAGTGGATGCTCGGCCAGGGCGGGCTCGACTGGTGTGTCTCGCGCACCGCCGACAGCAGTTCGCGCCTGTACCAGTGGGCCGAGGCCAGCGAGTTCGCGACGCCGTTCGTCACCGATCCGTCGCAGCGCAGCCAGGTGGTCGGGACCATCGACTTCACCGACGAGGTCGACGCCGCAGCGGTCGCGAAGGCACTGCGGGCCAATGGCGTGGTCGACACAGAGCCCTATCGCAAGCTCGGCCGCAACCAGCTGCGCGTCGGCATGTTCCCGGCGATCGAGCCGGACGACGTCACCAAGCTGACCGAGTGCATCGACCACGTCGTCGGAAAACTCTGACGCCTCCCACCTCCCCCTCGTAGCTCCCCACCGCAGCCGCGACGGTTCCCGACATCCGCGACCCTCAAAAGGGGGCGCGGATGTCGGGAACCGTCGCGGCTGCGGAGTTGGGGTGGGTTTGGGTGGGGTGTGGGTTCGGGTGGGAAGTGGGGTTGGGGTGGGGAGGTAGGGTGGACGCGGGTCACTTGTGACACACCTGCCCCTGTGGAAGCACGCGCCACAGCCTTGCTGATCTGCGGTTTTGCCGCGTGTCCCGCGGCTCGACAGGCCAACGGTGGTCTAACCTGACCCCAATGCCCGCACTCGTGGTCACTGGAGGAGGAGCAGATGCGTGAGCTACGCGTAATCGGCGTCGAGGCCGATGGCACCCATGTGATCTGCCAGGACCCGGAGTCGGGTGAGAAGTACCGGATCGCAGCCGATGAGCGCCTCCGCGCCGCGGCACGCGGTGACATCTCACGATTGGGGCAGATCGAGATCGAAATGGAAAGCTCACTGAGGCCGCGAGAGATTCAGGCCCGTATCCGGGCCGGTGCAAGTGTGCCGGAGGTCGCGGCACTGGCCGGGGTTCCGGTCGACAAGGTCGAACGTTTCGCCCATCCGGTTCTCTTGGAGCGCGCCCGTGCGACCGAGCTCGCCTCGCTGTCGCATCCGATCCGCGAGGACGGTCCATCGGTCTCGACGCTCGGTGAGGTGGTCGCCGAGGCTCTCACCGCGATGGGCCACAGCCAGCAGGACGTGGAATGGGACGCCTGGAAGGGCGACGACGGCCACTGGGTGGTGCAGGTGGGCTGGCACGTCGGCCGCACCGACAACCACGCCCATTGGCGTTTCCAGCCCGGCGCCCACGGCGGCACCGCCGATCCCCTCGACGACCTCGCCGACGAGCTGACCCATCCCGAGTCCATCCCGCCGCGCAGACGGCTGACGCCGGTGGCCACCCCGGACCTGGCACCGCATATCGACGTCGATCCCCGGGCCGCCGTAGACGGACACGACGAGGTCACCGTCGACGCCGACCGTCTCATCGATGCACAGCGGACCCGTGGCGGATCACCGCAGCCGGGTCACGACGAGCACGGCACCGTCGCCATCGACTTCGGCGGCCACGACGACGCGGCGTGGACCGAGCCCGATTCGCGGCCCGCCGACACCCCCGACCACGACGAGGAGGCCGCGCCGGCAGCGACCACCGCGTCGGGTGAGCACACCGACGGTCAGGCTCCCGCTCCGGCCGCCAAGCCTCGGCGCAAGTCGCGCAAGCCGGCCGTTCCCGCGTGGGAAGATGTCCTGCTCGGCGTCCGCAGCAACGGCAACAGCTAGCCTCGCGACGTGTCTGCACGCGCGGTCACCCTGTGGTTCATCGACAGCGACAACCCGGTCGCGGAACTCGCTTCGCCCTCCAATGATGTTGTCGCCGCCCAGAAATTGGCAGAGGCGATCTATGGCGACCGGGTCCTCGTCCCGTTCGCGGACACCGACCTCGCGACCGCCGCAGCGGCACAGGATGCCCATGTGTACGCGGGTTGGTACGGACGGCTCGCCGTCATCACCTGCTCCCTGTTCGCGACCACTCAGCCCTCGACGCTGACCCGGACGATCTCGTCCATTCGGCAGAGTTCCGCACACACGATGCTCTACACGGATCCCGAGACCTCCACCGGGACGTTCGCCAGGTGGGAGAACGGCGAACTCCGCAGATCATTCGGCGCCGACCCGGTCACCATCTTCGAGGATTGCGGCCTTCCGTATCCGTTCGAACGCGACTTCTGGGCCGGTGAGTACCCACTCCGCTACGCGCCAGGCGTCCCCCCGGAACCCCTCGCGCTGCCCTTTCACCCGCAGCACCTCGCCGAACAGGCGAATCGGGAGTGGCTCGGCTTCCGGTTCACCCGGCCACAGATCGACGGCGACCACGACGCGTCCCGAATCCCGGTCACCGCGTTCGCAATCCACCCCGCCGATTACGTGCCGGCCGAATCGGATTGGCAGGATTACCAGCGACGCAGTCAGACGGCGACCGAGGGCCATACCGATGGCACTCCGAATCCCGGTGCGCCGGAACAGGAGCAGGACCGCCCCGCCCGACGACAACGCGGACGGATCGCCCGCTACTTCGGATTCGGCAACTGACGGAGCAAATCCGGCACGTTCCCGGTCATCGAGCCCTCTGTCGACCGGCGCGGGTCATCGCCCCATCGCCAGCAGTGCCACCGACGACCCGAAACCGGCGAGAAGACCGATGACGCTGCCCCATACGATCCAGCGCCACACGGGCCGCTCACGCAGATCCCACAAGGTCCATCCGAGGCCGACGGTGACCACCACCACGGCCGCCAGCCCGAGCCAGCTCCACACCCCACCGATGAGTTCGTAGACACCCACGAGCAGGCAGGTCGCGAACAGGGCGCAGACCGCCGACACCATCAAACCGAGAACCCACGGAGTCGGTTCAGCGTCAACCCGGTCGGCATCCGGCGACGACACGCGGATGCGTCGGCTGTCGCGATCGGTCGAGATCATCCGTCCATGGTGCCCGATCGGGCACGTTCGTAGAATGCGATCGCCGCCGCGGTCGCCACATTGAGCGAATCGGTGCCGCGGCTCATCGGTATCCGGGCACGGACATCGCTGGCGCGCATCGCGGTCTCGGACAATCCCGGTCCCTCGGCGCCGACCAGAAAGGCGACCTTCGCCGCGTCGACCGCCTCCGACAGCGCGACGGCACCGTCACCGGGGGTGAGAGAGATCAGCCGGAACTCGTTGTCCGCCAACGTGCTCAATCCTCTCGGCCAGTCGTCGAACCGCGCGAACGGAACGAGCAGCGCATGCCCCATCGAGACCCGGACACACCGTCGGTACAGCGGATCCGCGCAGCCCGCGCCGAAAAGCACGGCGTCCACCTCGAGCCCTGCCGCGTTGCGGAAGATGCTGCCGATGTTCTCGTGGTCGTTCACGCCCTCGAGGACCGCGACGGTCCGGGCCCCGGAGATCGCGTCCGCCACCGACAGCGCCTCGGGTCGACGCGCCGCCCCGAGGACACCCCGGTTCAGGTGGAAGCCGACGATCTCGGCCATCACCTCCGCGGTCGCGCGATAGAAGGGCACACCGTCGAGCGACGGCGCGGTGAGATCGTCGGAGAGCTCGGCGAGACGCTTGTCGACGCCGAGGAACGCGTGGGGTGCGAACCTGGAGGCGATCATGCGCTGAGCGACGAGTACACCCTCCGCGATCACCAGGCCCTTACCCACCCGGCCGCCCGGTAGAGCGGGCAGATCGGGTCGCCTGTCGACGGAATTCAGATCGCGGAAGTCGTCGACCCGGGGATCGGCGGGATCGTCGATGTCGATGACGTCGACTCGGATGGTGGCCACCACGACAGTCTGCCAAGGAGCACCTCGCCCCCACCGGACCGGTCCGGATGCGCACCCGCTCAGCGAGATGCCAGGGCTGCTCGCACCGGCCTCGGCCGCCTGTGAAACGGTTGACAGGTGAGTAATCCGCAGGCCACTTCCTCCGCGCTCACCGTGGCCCGTGCCACCGATGCGGACTGGGACGAGATCTTCGAGACCGACGCGCGTGCCTTCCTGATGACCAACCCGCTGTCGGCGGCCGAACAGGCAGACATGCGTGGCAAGGTCGACGACGCCGATGTGGTCCTGGTGCGCGATCCGGACGGACTCGCCGGCCAACCGCTCGTCGGCGTCTCGATGTTCTATCGGATGGCCATGACGCTGCCCGGCGGGGCGGCGCATCCCGCGGCCGGTCTCTCGTGGGTGTCGGTCGCAGCAACGCACCGGCGGCGCGGAATCCTGCGCACGATGATCACCGAACTGTTCGACCGGTGGGAAGCAGAGGACCAGGTCTTCGCGATCCTGACCGCGAGCGAGGCGACCATCTACGAACGGTTCGGCTTCGGCCCGACATGCTTCGCGCAGGACGTCACCGTCGACCTCGGTGCGGCCAAGATGCGCCACCGCGCGGACCGCGGCCACTCCCCTGTCAATTACGCCACCACCGACGAAGTGGCCCGCCACGTCCCCGAACTCCACTCGCGATGGACGGCGACCCGTCCAGGCGCCCTGGCGCGACCACGATCGTGGTGGGATCCGATCCTTGCCGATCGCGAATCGCAGCGTCCGGCCCGTAGCAGCGGGCTGCACTATCTGCTGCACGCCGACGGGTACGCGTCCTACCGGATCAATCAGTCCGTGGAACCGACCCGCGGGGACATCGCCGAGGTGGTCGCTGTGACAGATGAGGCACACACCGACCTCTGGCGGGTTCTGGTGGGCCTCGACCTCATGCCGACCGTGACCGCGTCGATCCCGGTCGACGATCCCCTACCCGTCTCCCTGACGAATCATCGAGCGGTCTCGATCACCGGCGTCCGCGACACCATGTGGCTTCGCATCCTCGATGTGCCGCGTGCGCTCGGCTCGCGTCGGTACCCGGCGGATCTCGAGATGGTTCTCGAGGTGACCGACGAGTTCCGCGGGCGCGGAGGCGTTTTCGACGTCTCTGTTCGCGATGGCAACGCGATCGTGGCACCGAGTTCGGCACCACCGACGGTCCGCCTGGACATCTCCGTGCTCGGATCGATCTTTCTCGGAGGAACGAGCGCACGCAGGTTCGCCGCCGCCGAGCGACTGTGGACCGACACCGCGGAAACCCTCACAGCGTTCGATCGCGCGTTCGCCACCGATCGGGCGCCGTTTGCGGGAACGTTCTTCTAGCTTCCGTTCACCTCGTCGAACGACCGTTCACTCATCGAGCGTTGTCGTCACCGTTGATGAGCTTGTTGACGATCGGGACGATCGCCGCGAGCTGACCCCGCTCGTGTGGCGTCAGCTCCGCCAGCCGGGCGCTCAGCCATTCCTCGCGCGCATCGAGCTCAGCGGTGATCACCTCGTTGCCACGCTCGGCAAGGGTGACGATCGCCTGGCGTCCATCGGTCGGATGAGGTTCGCGTCGCACCATGCCGAGATCGGAGAGCGACGCGATCACACGGGTCATCGATGGCGGCTGCACCCTCTCGGCCAGCGCGAGCGCGCCCGGCGACATCGGACCTTCGTGGTGCAGGGTCGACAGTGCGGATAGCTGCGTCAACGAGACGACCTTGCTGACCCGCCGGCCCCGCAACCGTCTGGCAAGGCGGACGATCGCCAGCGACAGCTCGCCGGACAGCGTCCGGTCGGGATAGGTCATCTCCGTCATTGCAAGGTGCGAAATAGTCATGTCCGCGAAAGTCCTGTCCGAGCGAGCCACTTCTGAGACCACTGAGTCCACGTCGCTAAGCGTAATTCACTTCTGAGATCACGCAATGCAATAGTGTGATTTGCGATCATTCGATTCCTCCCTTTGGAGGACACCCCGCCGACCTGTCGACCGCCGCGCTCAGCCCACCAGATCGTAGATCGGTCCGCGAGCGAAATACGCTACGAAGACCGCCGCGATGATCCAGAGCAGCGGATGCACCGACCGCCCCTTGCCCGCGGCGGCAGCCATCACCACCCAGCTGATGAACCCGACGCCGATGCCGTTCGCGATCGAATAGGTGAACGGCATGATCACGATGGTCAGGAACGCGGGGAGGGCATGCGAGAACTTGGTGAAGTCGATCAGCTTCACCTGCCCGATCATCATCGCGCCGACCACCACCAGCGCGGGCGCCACGGCCTCGAGCGGAACGACCTCGTACAGAGGCGTCAAGAACATCGCTAGCAGGAACAACACACCCGTGACGACGTTCGCGAGACCGGTCCGCGCGCCCTCGGCGATACCCGACGCCGACTCGACGAAAACGGTGTTCGACGACGACGATGCCACGCCGCCCGCGACCGCTCCGGTTCCTTCGACGACCAGTGCGCGACCGATCCCCGGCAGGTTGCCCTTCTCGTCGCTGAGCCCGGCTTCCTTGCCGAGTCCTGTCATCGTTCCCATGGCATCGAAGAAGTTCGACAGCACCAGGGTGAAGACGAGGACCGAGGCCGCGAGAGCCCCGATACGCGTGAACGCACCGAACAGATCGACGTCGCCGACCAGACTCAGGTTGGGCATGCCGCCGAACCCGTCGGGAATCTGAGGAATCGAGAGACTCCATCCCTTCGGATCGTCAGCACTCGACCCGAGGTCGAGGGTCGACTCGAGAATGATCGAGACGACAGTGGTGATGATGATGCCGATCAGCAGCCCGCCTGGCACCTTGCGCACCACCAGTACACCCATCAACAAGACACCCAGCGAGAAGATCAGCGTCGGGATGGTGTTGATCGAGTTGTCGGTGCCGAGTTGCACCGGGACGGTCGTCCCCGCGGCGTCGGGGACACGGCGCACGAAACCGGCGTCGACGAAGCCGATGAATGCGATGAACGCGCCGATCCCGGCCGCGATGGCGGCTTTCAGTTCGGCCGGCACCGCGTTGAACACCGCGGTCCGGAATCCGGTCACCGCGAGCAGCACGATGATGATGCCGTCGATGACGACGAGCCCCATCGCCTCCGGCCATGTCACCTGCGGCGCGATGGTGACTGCCAGGAGACTGTTGATCCCGAGGCCGGTGGCGATGGCGAACGGATAGTTCGCCACCATCCCGAAGATGATGGACATCACGCCGGCAACCAGCGCGGTAACCGCCGCGACCTGCGCCAACGGGAGCACGTTGCCGAGCACGTCCGCGTTCTTCGGCTCGCCGGGGATGCCACCGATGACGATCGGGTTCAGCACCACGATGTAGGCCATCGTGAAGAACGTGACGAGACCGCCGCGGATCTCGCGACCGACGGTCGACCCCCGCTGACCGATCTTGAAATACCGGTCGAGCGGTCCCCGGGGTTGCGACGTCACGGACTCATCCGCCGATCCGGCGGACGAGTCCGGCGAACGTGCGAACTCGGCTGAGGAGGTGGTGGGCGCCGTCGATGTCTCCGATGGCTCGGTCGACGACGTATCGGGCTCGCTCGACGAATCGGTGGGCACAGTCGAAAGTTACTCTGATGGCATGGCCGACGCATCCGACATCCCCGAACTACCTTCTGTGTTGCGGGCACCCGAGCCGGTCATCATCGCCGGCATGCTCGCCTGGCTCGTCGCCGCGATCGTGGTGGGGCTGACCGGTTGGGGCGGCGATCGCACACTCGCGGTGTGCCTTGTCGGACTGGCCGTCGGTGTCCTGGGCACGACGATCTTCCTCGTGCAGCGTGCGGCGGCGCGACGCGGTGACCGTACGGCTCAGCAGGGTCTGGACTGAGCCGTCCACGGTCGGGTTGCGCACGATCACTTCTCGGCGGCGTGCAGCACTCGCGATGCCTCCCGCACCGCCGCCGCGTTCAGCTTCCCGCCGCGTGACCCCGCGAGTTTCGCTGCGATGTGATCGGTCACCGTGATCGGTTCGTAGGCAAGCCCGTTGTCGTACTCGAGGTGACTCGGCAAAGTCGAGATGACCGCATCGGCGTTGCCGTCGTGGAAGAATGCGACGGATCGGCGGCGCTCGATGGTGCCATTCACCACCGGTGGCCGCACGCGATGCAGCGTGGACATCCAGCGATCGTTGGTGAGGCGTGCGGTCAGGTCACCGAGGTTCACCAGCAACGCGCCGGCCGCAGGCGTCACATCGTTCCACGATCCGTCCCGCGCCAGGACCTGCAACCCGCGGACCTGGTCGGCCCACAGCACCGTGACGATGCCGAAGTCGGTGTGCTCGCCCATGCCGGTGAGCTCGCCATCGAGCGTGACGTCGGTACCTGGCGGCAACGCATAGTTGTTCATCCGCAACACATCGATGGAGTGATCGGTGAGCCGCTCGAAGAAATCCGGTTCTACGCCGAGCGCATCGGCGAAGATGTCGGTGAGCGTACCGGCCACTCGTTGTGCGGCATCGAAGTACGCCTCGATCCGCGAGCGGTATCCCTCGATGTCGGGCCAGAGGTTGATGCCGTAATCCGCCTCGTCGAGGTCGAGTCCGGTGAACGACCTCGCCTCCACCCCGATGTTGAACGCCTCGAAGAAGTCGTTCATCCGCGCCGCCGACTCGACACCTGCGCTGAGACTCAACGACTCCGTCTTGGGCGCCGTGTAGCCGCGATTGGCACCGCACACGCGGTATCGCTGCTTGTCCTCCGGATCGAGACCGAAGAAGTCGTCGACGGCGCAGGTGAGGCCATCGATCACCGACGCTGGTATGCCGTGCCCCACGATCTGTATGAATCCCACTGCGGCGCACGCCTCGTCGACGGCATGTGCGACCGCTTGGCGGGCCGCGGCCGTTCCCTGACCGACGTAGGCCGAGATGTCGACGGTCGGTACGACGAAGCCCCCGCCGCTCTCGGGCCGGCCCATCTACGTACCACCTCTCGCCGGGGCGGGCTGTTCCGCCACGACCATGATGTCGGTGGTCTCGTTGGTCACCGGTTCCGGGGCCACTCGTCTCCGCAAGGGCGAGTGGCGGAAGACGAGGTTGAGCGTGAAGGCCACGATCGCGGTGAGGGTGATGCCACTGCCGAAGATGATCTGCATGGCGTCCGGAAGCCGCTCGAGCATGTCCGGCACGTACTCCGGCAACAGGCCGATCCCGATCGAGGTGGCCGCGATGGCCACGTTGACATGGTCGTTGAGGTCGATCTGCGCGAGCGTCCGGATGCCGATCATCGCGACCGTGCCGAACAACACGAGACCGACGCCGCCGACCACCGGGCCGGGTAGCGCAGCGACCGCCGCCCCCATCTTCGGGATCAGCGCCAGCACGATGAGGATCAATCCGCTGCCCGCGGTGACGAATCGGCTGTGCATACGGCTGGTGGCGACGGCACCGACGTTCTGTCCGAAGACGGTGTCGATGAAACCGGCGAAGATTCCGCCGAGCACGCCCGAGATCCCATCACCGGCGAGTCCGCGAGCAAGGTCCCGGGTGCTGAGCTTCTTGCCGGTGATCTCGGAGATCGCCAGCATGCTGGCGGTCGATTCCGCGAACACCACGGTCATGACGATGCTCATCGACACCACTGCCGCGATAGGGAAATGCGGGGCGCCGAAATGGAAGGGCACGGGGAAACCCACCCAGGCATGCGAACCGAGAGCACCCAGATCGAACATACCCAGACCGGCGGCGAGAGCGGTTCCCGCAAACAGTGCGATCAGCACCGCCAGCTGCGACCACAATCCTCTCCCCAGACACAACAGCGCCAGCGCCACCACCACCACGACCGCCGCCACCGCGAGGTTTCGCGGCGAGGCGTAATCCGGTGCCGCCGCATCGGATCCGACGATGAGACCACCGGCGACCCCGATCAAGGACAAACCGATGACGGTCAGGACGCTGCCCGTCACCAGGGCAGGGAAGAATCGGATCACCCGGGAGAACGGGATCGCCAGAGCGAGCCCGACGACACCTCCGATGAGCATCGAACCGTAAACGGCTTGCAGGCCGTACTTCTCGGCGATCAGGATCATCGGCGTCAGCCCGGTGAAGGTCGCGCCGCACACGATCGGGAGCCTGACACCGACGATGCGCCCCAACCCGAATCCCTGCAGCGCCGTCACTATGCCCGCGACGAGCAGGTCGGCGCTGATCAGGAAGGCGATGTCGGAGCTGTCGAGCCCGACCGCTGCACCGAAGACCAGGGGCACCGTGATGCAGCCCGTGTACATGATGAGGACGTGCTGGATCGAGAAGGCGACCAATCGTCCCCATGGGGGTCGGGCGTCGACCGTGTGTTCCGACATGTGTTCTCCGTTGGCGTCGAGGAACCAGAATGCCGATATTGAACAGATCGAATATTTCTTCAGTGTTATCCATGTTGTGTCCGCTGTGTAAACCGTTGCCCGGGCACCGCATTCTGCGCAGACGCCGGTCTGCTCGATTACCGTGATACCCGTGCACGAGGCGACCACCGACGTCGGGGAACAGAGCGACGACGCGCTCACGCTCGCCATCTCACTCGGCGCCGCGATCCGCGCCGCCCGGAAGGGATCGGGGCTGACGCTCCAAGCGCTCGCCCAGCGCACCGGGTTGTCCCAGTCCTTCCTGTCCCAGTCCGAGAACGGACACACTGTGCCCAGCATCCTGAACCTGCACACCATCGCCCGATCGCTGGGCACCACGGCTCACGAACTGCTGAGCCCCTCCGGTGAAGAGGTGTCCCTCGTCCGCGCCTCCGACGGTCCTCTGTTCGAGGCGTCCCCCGGGGCGACCATGCGACGCTGCGCTCGCCGGAGCGCCGTCATGGCTGCCAACGAGATCACTGCCGGCCCAGCCACTTCCGCGTCGTCGCCGACCGAGCACGCCGGCGAGGAGTTCGTCTACGTCATCGACGGCGAACTGGAGGTCGAGGTCGGCACGACCACCTACAGCCTCGCTCCCGGCGATGTCCTCTACTACGCCTCGACCATCCCACACCGCTGGCACAACCGTGCCGACCGGCCCACACGATTCCTCATCACCAGCTCGCCCCCGTTCTGAGCGCCGGCGCCAGACGACGAGGCCGTCCGCGGGTCAACCCACCCGGACCGGCATCGCGACAGTCGTCAGATCGCCGCTGTCGGCCGACCGCACGATCATCGGGCACTCCGGTCCGGCGAACTCGAGCATCACTTCCGGCCCGATCGCGGCACCGACCGCGGGGTGCAGGTTCACGACGTCGAAATCGATGTCGATGGCGGGTCCGCTGACCACCGCCGACACCGCTACCGTCGGCTCATCTGTGCCACCGCGAACTACGAAATCGTCTTCGGCCGAACCGATCTCGAGGCGCAGGTAGCGCGAGCGGAACTGCTCGACGACACCCAGAAACCGACCGCGGGACACCACAACACGTGTCGCGCTCGGCGGCAGCGCGCGCAGCATCTCGTCGTGGTCGGGGAAGTCGACGTCCAGGGTCCGGCACCGTCGGGCGCCGCCCTCCGCCCTGAACTCCACAGATGCGCCCCCGTCGGACAACGACACCTGATGCTGTCGGCGAATCCACGACAACGCGGCGCGGAGGTCGTCGGCGTCGATGGTGGCCGACCAGTCCTCGTCGGTCCCGCTGTTCGTCGCGAGTGTCCGTGTCGCCAACCGCAGTCGATCAGTTGCCACCACGGTGATCGCGCCGTCCCGCACCATCACGTGCACGCCGTTCAGCATCGGGAACTCGACATCGACGATCGTCGCCGTCAGCACCTGTTCGAGGGCCGCGGCAAGACGGATACCGCTGAGGTCGCCGCGCACCGTCTCAGCCCGTATCGGCGACAGCAGCGATTGCTTGGCCACCTCCCCGATCTCGCCCGCACTCCGCGCCCTGATTTGAAGTTCCACCACGTGGTCGTCGATCAGCTCCGCGGCCGCGCGCGGGTCGCCGGTGTCGATCACATCGCGCAAGCGCGACAGCGGCATTCCCATCTCGCGCAATCGCCGGACCAGTACGGCACGATCGAGTTGCTCCTGCTCGTAGTAGCGGTATCCGGTCACATCGTCGACGAATGCCGGAGCCAGCAGGCCGGAATCCGCATAGAAGCGCAGGGCGCTCGCGGTGAGACCGCAGGCGCGGGCAAAGACACTGATGGTGAGGAGTTCGTGGTCGGTCATGACGCCAATCCTGGGGTTTCGACCAACATGAAGGTCAAGGCACAAGTACGTTGACCGCTCACCGGCGCACGCCGACCGGGAGCGTCGACGCATAGGCCGCCATCGCACGGCCCGCACCACGCAGGGGTTCCCCCGACCGGAGAGTGCGGGCCATGACGAAAGCACCCTCGAGCGCGGCGACGAGCGCCGTCACCAGCTCGCGCGCGTCGTCGGCGCGGTAGCCCCTGCGCACGACGAGTTCCACACCCTCGTCGATCCACGAAGTGAAGATGTCGGCGACCACCTCGCGAAGGGCCGGCTCGGCCTCGGCAACCTCTCCGGCGATCGTCCCGACCGGGCACATGTTGACCCACCCGATGCTCTCGATATCGGTGGCGGCCGAAGCAAAGGCCTGCTCGATCGCGGCGGGCAGGTCGTCGCCGTCGGCAAGCAAGCCGCCGACCAGTTCGGCATAGGCGGCACCCATGGTCCGTAGTGCCACCCCGGCGATCTCGCTCTTGCCGCCCGGAAAGTGGTGATACAGCGAGCCGTTGGGCACCCCGGCCGCCTCGATCACCTGCTTGATACCGGTTGCGGCATATCCCTGACGCCGCATGAGCTCGGCCATCGCCAAGGAGATTCGCTGATCGGTCTGCACGGTTCACATCCTAGATCATTTGCTCTAGAGTGATCCCTCTAGAGGGATTACTCTAGAGGGGTCAGGCGTCGAAGGAGTTCGCCATGATGCAGGTCCGGGTTCCGGCAGGCACGATCGAGTACACCGATGACGGCGTCGGCCCATCCGTCGTACTCCTGCACGGGCTGCTGATGGATGAGACCGTCTGGGACACGACGCTGCCCCTGCTCCCAGAAGGGTTCCGCTACATCCGTCCCGTTCTGCCGCTCGGCAGCCACCGCGTGCCGATGAATCCAGACGCCGATCTCGCGCTACCGGGCATGGTCGATCTGGTGGCCGACTTCCTCGAGGCACTCGACCTCCACGACGTCACACTCGTCCATGCCGACTGGGGAGGCGGGCTCTTTCTCACCGCCATCGGTCGCGACGACCGGGTCGGAGCGATGGTCGTCCTCCCGTGTGAGGCATACGAGAACTTCCCGCCTGGCCTGCCGGGCCGGATGGCCACGCTCGCCACGAAACTCCCCGGCGGGATCTCCCTCGCCGCTCGCCAACTCCGCATCGGCTGGTTGCGGCGCACTCCACTTCTGTTCGGCTGGATGGTGCGACGACCGATCCCCGCCGACGTCGTCCACCGTTGGACCGGCCCGTGCCTGACCGATCCAGGCGTCCGGCGTGACCTGGAGAAGTACGCCGCGACCGTCCACGATCGCGCGGAGCTCATTCGGAACACCGAGGCGCTCAGGGGGTTCGGCGGCGACGCCCTGGTGTTGTGGTCTCCGGAGAACAGGGTGATGCCGCCGGAGCACGGGCGCAGGCTTGCCGACCTGATCCCGCACGCCCGGTACGCCGAGATCCACGATGCCTACGTGTTGTCGATGCTCGACCAGCCGGCGGCGGTGGCCCGAGAGATCGGCACGTTCCTGACGAGGGTCCCGGCCGCCGGCCAGTGATCACTGCTTCATCAGTCGCGTGATCTCCTCGTCGATGAGGTGGACGGCGCCGCCGAGCCTGGCGAAGGCCTCGTTGGTGGTCTGACCGTGGTAGTAGCGGTAATAGATCTGCTGGGCGATCACCGCCGAACGGAAGAAGCCGAACACCTCATACCACCGCCACCGTTCCGGAGTCATCTCGAAACCCATACGCTCGCAATAGTATTCGACAAACTCCGCCCGAGAGATCATACCGGGGAGGTTGGTCGGCACGCGGCGCATCAGCTGCCGGCGTTCGTCGTCGTCACCCTGCACCCAGTACGCGAGCGATCCGGCGACATCCATCAGGGGGTCGCCCAAGGTGGCCATCTCCCAGTCGAGGATGCCGATCACGCGGGTGACGTCGTCGTTCGACAGTACGACGTTATCGAGCTTGTAGTCGTTGTGGATCACGCAGTTCGCGACGTCGTCGGGCTGGTTCTCGGCCAGCCAGGCCATCACCTCTTCATAGTCGGGCGCATCATCGGTGCGGGCGTTGCGGAATCGTGTGGACCAACCGTCGACCTGCCGCCGGACGTAACCCAGCCCCTTGCCGAGGTCGGTGAGCCCGGCCGCTTCGACATCCACCGAATGGAGTTCGACGAGGACGTCGATGAAGTTCAGGCACAACCGGCGTGCCTGCTCTTCCGACAACGGGATGTCCGACGGCCATTCCTGTCCGGCGATCACGCCGTCGATCTTGCCCATGACGTAGAAGTCGGCGCCGAGGACCGCATCGTCGTCGCAGAATGCGACCATCGGCGCCACGTAGGGAAGTACACCGGAGAGCTTCGACTGGATGCGGAACTCGCGTCCCATGTCGTGGGCGCCGCGCGCCTTTGTTCCCTTCGGTGCCCGACGCAGGATGAGCTCGCGCGTCGGATACGTCAGCTGGTAGGTGAGATTGGAAGCGCCCCCGGAGAACTGACGAACCTCCGGCATGACGTCGAGACCCGTGGCGTCGTCGGCGTTCGCGCGCAACCACTGTGCGACCCGCTCGACGTCGAACGCATCCTCGTCCCGTACCGCCTTGGCACCTGCCACCTGATGACTCATGTTCTCTCCTCCGACTCCGATGCTCCCGAGCTCACGCCCGGTACTTTCCCAGCTCGATCCGCGCCACGACTCCCCGATGCACCTCGTCCGGGCCGTCGGCCAGTCGCAGGGAACGGGCGCCCACCCATGATGCCGCGAGGGGAAATCGTCGGTGAGGCCGGCGCCGCCGTGCAGCTGGATCGCCAGGTCGATCACGTCGAGCGCCATGTTCGGTACCTCGACCTTGATCTCGCTCACCGCCGACACCGCCTCGTGAGAAAGTCCCTGATCGAGCAGCCACGCCGCGTGCAGGACCAGCAGCCGTGACCGGTTGATCGCGATGCGGGCGTCGGCGATCCGCTCGCCGTTACCGCCTAGCTTCGCGAGTGGCTTGCCGAAGGCGGTGCGCTCCAACGAGCGACGAACACCGAGTTCGAGTGCACGTTCGGCCAGGCCGATCGCCCGCATGCAGTGGTGGACGCGGCCCGGCCCGAGACGTCCCTGGGCGATCTCGAATGCACGACCGGGTCCGAGCAGCACGTTCGATGCCGGGACGCGGACGTCGTCGAACGACACCTCGCCGTGGCCGAGCGGTTCGTCGAAGTAGCCCATGGTGGTCAGCATCCGGTCGACGCTGACGCCCGGGGTGTCGATGGGGACGAGCACCATCGTGTGCCGCGCATGCCGGTCGGCCGTCGCATCGGTGACGCCCATGAAGATCAGGATCTTGCAGTCGGGATTGCCGACGCCGGTGGAGAACCACTTGGTGCCGTTGATGATCACGTCGTCGCCGTCCGGGATCGCGGTGGCGGCCATGTTCGTCGCATCCGACGACGCGACGTCGGGTTCGGTCATGCAGAACGCACTGCGGATCTCACCTCTGAGCAGCGGTTCCAGCCACCGCTCGCGTTGCGGCCCGGTGCCGTAACGCAACAGCACCTCCATGTTCCCGGTGTCCGGGGCATTGCAGTTGAACACCAGCGGGGCGAGCATCGACGACCCCATCGCCTCGGCGATCGGCGCGTAGTCGGTGTTGGACAGACCTTCGCCACCGTCGGTGCCGAAATCCGCGGCATACCGTCCGGCATGTTCCTTGGGCAGGAAGAGATTCCACAGGCCGGCGGCGCGGGCCTTGGCCTTGAGGTCGGTGAGGATCGGTGGCGGCGTCCACCTGTCCGCACCGGCTTCACGTCGGCGGGTGATGTCGCGGTGCACCTCGCCCTCGACGGGGATGATCTCGTCGGCCATGAAGGTGCGCACGCGATCGGTCAGATCGGCCGACCGTGAGGAGAGGGCGAAATCCATACCGCGACCGTAGTCGGTCGGGATCGGCGGGTGCGGACGTTTGTGCGTCACCTGTCGGGACGGCGTGGCGCGTGGAGCCGCCGTGGCATCGGCGCCCAGCGCGCACAGAGCCAGATACACACCGCCACCCAGCCGGCACCGATCAGCCAGCCGGCCAGGACATCGGTGGTCCAGTGCACGCCGAGGTACACCCGGCTGCACCCGATCGCGATCGCCCAGATCGGCGCGATCACCAGCACCGACCGATGTGCGCGCACCCAGGAACTCAGTCGGAAGGCCGTGACCGCCAGCAGGCCGAACACGATGGTGCTCATCATCGCGTGGCCGGACGGGAACGAGTACGTGTCGATGTCGAGGAGACGGTCGACCGTCGGCGGGCGTGGGCGGGCGAACAGGTGCTTGAGACCGACCATCGCCACATATCCGACGAACGAACCGGCCCCCACCAGGATCGCCTCGGGGTACGCGCGGTTGCCGACGAGGCCGAGGACCGCGACCACCACGACCGTCGCGAGCACGAGGGTGTTACCGGTCGCCGTGACGACGAGCGCGATGTCGGTGAGGACATCGGTACGCGCGTCGACCACCGCGTCGGTGATCTCGCGATCCACCCCGGCGGGACTCAAGAACACCGGCAAGCACCTGTCGTGTCGGTCGTTCGCAGCGCTCCCAAGCCACATCCAAGCGATCCGCAAGTCACGGATTCCACCCTAATGATCAGCCCCTCCCGAAAGGACCCTGATGAAGACCACACTGCTGTACCGGATCGGGCATGTCAGCGCAGCCCATCCGATTCGGGCACTGATCTGTTTCGTCGCCGCACTCGGCGTGCTGATCGCCGCAGCGTCGGCCTTCGGCGGCGACACCCAGGAGGACTGGGACGTCACCGGTACGCCGTCGCAGGCCGGGATCGACCTGCTCCGCGAGCACGTACCGGGTGCGGGGAATGCCTTCGCACGCATCGTCGTCCACTCCGAGGACGGGTCCGTCCCGGCGTCGGCGATCGACGGATTGCGCGACCGGCTCGCACGGATGGAGCATGCGGCGACGGTCGACGAGGCCCGCTACAGCGCGGACCGGGACACGGCGGTGGTGACCGTCGGATACGACGTCCCGGTCACCGACCAGTCCATCATGGGCAATGCGGATGGCCTCGAGAAGGCCATCGCCCCGACCGCCGACGCGGGGTTCCAGGTCGAGATGAACGGGTCGGTACCCGAGACCGCGGCGGCGCCGATCAAGGGCCATGCGGAGATCATCGGGATCACACTCGCCCTGCTCATCATGGTGTTCGCCTTCGGCTCGGTGGTCGCGGCGGGTCTGCCGATCGTGACCGCGGTCGCCGGACTGATCGCGGCGTCGGCGGGCGTCATGCTGCTCGCCGGTGTCATGAACGTGAGCCCGACCGCACCCATGGTCGCGAGCATGGTGGGGCTCGGCGTCGGTATCGACTACGCCCTACTCGTGGTGAGCAGACACGTCGAGTTCATGCGTCGGGGCCACGACCCCGTCGAATCCGCGGCCCGATCGGTCGCCACTGCGGGACGGTCGGCGACCTTCGCGGCGACAACCGTGTTGGTGTCGTTGATGGGCCTTCGGCTCGCCGGCCTGCCCACGTACTCATCGTTCGGATTCGCCACCGCGATCGCGGTGGTGGCGATGCTGGCCGCCACCCTCGTGGTGGTGCCCGCCCTGTGCCGAGTGGCGGGTCGTCGGATCGTGCCACGCACGGTCAGGCGGTCGGGTCCGGCCGGCATACCGCGTCGCATACCGCTGACCGCACGCTGGGCGGGTCGGGTCGGGCGACGGCCCGTCGTCGCGATCCTCCTGGCGCTCATCGTGCTCGTCGCCCTGGCCGCACCGGCCGCCGCGATGCGGACCTGGCCGTCGGATTCCGGCGCCCAATCGACGGAACTCACCACCCGGCGCGCACACGACCTGCTGGCGGCCGAGTTCGGTCCGGGCATCAATGCCGAGGTGGTGGTGGTCGCACGGTCGGGAGCGCCCGACCAACTCTCGGCGGCGCTGCGTGATGTCGCCCGTGTCCCGGGGGTGACCGCGGTCGCGCCGGTGACCGAATCTCCTGACGGCGCAATCGAGATCGCCCCGATCACCATCGGCGCCGATCCGGCCGCCGCAGCCACCGGCGACCTGCTCTCGGCGATCCGCGACCGGCTCCCCGAGGGGGCGATCCTGACCGGCGAGACCGCTTACTACGACGACATCTCGCACATGCTGCAACGACGCCTGTGGTTGGTGATCGGTTTCGTCGTCGTGGCGTCGGTGGTCCTGCTGACCGTGTTGTTCCGGTCGGTGGTGGTCCCGGTGAAGGCCGCGGCGATGAACCTGCTCTCGGTGGCCGCGGCCTACGGCGTGATCACCGCCGTCTTCCAGTGGGGCTGGGGGCTGTCGTTACTCGGTGTCGACAACCCCGTCGCGGTGTCGAGTTGGGTACCGATCCTCATCTTCGCGATCCTGTTCGGCCTGTCGATGGACTACGAGGTGTTCCTGCTCTCCCGCATCCGCGAGGACTGGCTCGCCACCGGCGACGCTCGTCTGAGCGTGATCAGTGGACTGGCCAAGACGGGGCGCGTCATCACCACGGCCGCGGCGATCATGGTCGCTGTGTTCCTGAGTTTCGCCACCGAGACCGACATCGTGATGAAGATGCTCGGTCTGGGGATGGCGGTGGCGGTGTTCCTCGACGCCACGCTGGTTCGGATGGTGCTCGTACCTGCGACGATGTCGCTCCTCGGCCGCTACAACTGGTGGCTCCCCGACTGGCTCGATCGGATACTCCCTCATGTCGGGCTCGAGTCGGGCGACGACGTCGACACCCCTGCGGAACCGCGATCGCAACGACCCGAGCCCCGCATGACGTCGGTGTGATCAGCAATCCGCGACGGCGCAAGTGCACTCCAAGTGAGGCCCAAGCGGCACGTCAGATGCTTGTCGGGACAGCCCACCCAAGAAGGAGAAATCCGATGACCACCCCGAACACCACATCCGCCCTTCGTGGCTCGCAAGCTCGCACCTCAGGGAACAGAGACGCGGACCCCACCTCAGGGGCCGGAGAGGCCGACCGCCGCGCGGGGACCGGAGACACGGTCCGCAGCCCGGGGGGTGGGGAAACCGTCGCCCAGGTCCGGCTGCCCGGTCAGGCGGCCGCTCCCCAAGGCCCGGTCGATCCGTTCATGATGTATGTGATGCACCATGCGTTTCGCCGCGACCTGGCCGACTTCGCGCGCAGCGTTCCACGAACGCCGGTCCCCGACCGTGCCACCTGGCAGGCACTGCAGCAGCGGTGGTCACTATTCCGTGAGGCGCTGCACCATCATCACGCCGGCGAGGACAGCTGGCTCTGGCCACTGCTGGAATCGCGATGCACGAGCGCCGAGAAGGACGTCCTCGACGCGATGGAGGGCGAACACGGACAGATCGACCCCCTGCTCGAAGCCTGCGACGAGGGGTTCGCGGTGATGGCCGCGGGCGCCGACGGCCCGGCCCGCGATGCCCTCACCGACGTTCTCGCGCGCACCCAGGATCATCTCGCGGCCCATCTCGCACACGAGGAGAACGATGCGCTCACGCTGATCCAGCAATACCTGTCTGTCGACGACTGGGCCGCGCTGGAGAAGAAATTCGGCGAAGACAGCAAGCTCCGCGATCTGTTCCGGGTCGCGCCGTGGGCCGTCAAGGGACTCGACGAGGACGCGTATCGCGCACTGCGCCCGCGCATCCCGTCTCCGATGTGGGTCATCGCCCGGCTCGGCTCGAGATCATTCGATCGCCGCGAACGGCGAGCCTTCCGCTACCACCCCGAAGCCGCAGTGTGAGATGTGCCGGTCACCGCGACGCCAGCGCCCTCCCGATCACCAATCGCTGGATCTGGTTGGTGCCCTCGAAGATCTGCGTGATCTTGGCCTCGCGCATGAAGCGCTCGACGCGGAAGTCCCGGGTGTAGCCGTAGCCACCGAGCACCTGCACCGCATCGGTGGTGACCTTCATTGCCGCGTCGGTGGCGACGAGCTTCGCCGTCGCCGCCGCCCGGGAATACGGACGGCCGGCGTCGCGCCGCCGCGCTGCATCGAGGTAGGTCGCGCGCGCCGAGTCCACCGCGGCAGCCATGTCGGCGAGCAGAAAACTCAGGCCCTGATGATCGATGATCTTGCGGCCGAACGTCGTTCGCTCCTGAGCGTAGTCGACTGCGGCGTCGAGGGCGGCCTGCGCCAGCCCGGTGGCCACCGCGGCGATACCGAGCCTGCCGGAGTCGAGCGCCGAGAAGGCGATGGTCAGACCCGCGCCCTCGGCGCCGAGGCGACGATCGGGATCGACCAGCGCGTCGTCGTATGTCGCCGACGTGGTCGGCACGGCGTGCAGGCCCATCTTCTCCTCGGGCTTGCCGAAGGTCAGACCATCGGTGTCACGCGGGACGAGGAAACAGCTGATCCCTTTGGAGCCCTGGCCGGTACGGGCGAAGAGGTTGTAGACATCGGCGATGCCACCGTGGGTGATCCATGCCTTGGCGCCGTTCACCCGATACCCGCCGTCGACGGCGGTGGCCTTGCAGGTCAGCGCCGCGGCGTCGGACCCGGCCTGGGGCTCCGACAGACTGTAGGCGCCCACCAGCCGCCCGTTCAACAGATCCGGTAGCCACTGTTGCTTCTGCTGCTCGGTCCCGAAGTTGAACAGCGGATGACACGCCAGTCCGTGCACGCTCACCGCGACGGCTACCGCGGCCCATCGCGCGCCGAGTTCCTCGAGCACCTGGAGATAGACCTCATAGGGCTGACCGCCGCCCTCCCACTCGACCGGGTACGGCAGACCGAGCAGACCAGCTGCGCCCATCTCCGCGAACAGGCCCTCGGGATACTTCTCTGCCTTCTCGTACTCGTCGACGATCGGCACGAAGCGCTTGTCCGCGAAGTCCCTGGTCATTGCGATGAGGTCGTGCGCCTCATCCGTGGGCAGCAGTCGATCAACCGGCATGTCGAACCTCCGAGGAAACTGAACAGTACTGAAGTACTTTCCACAGTACTATGAGGGCGTGAGTGAGAACATCGCCTTCGCCACCCGACGACGCGGTGACTTGTTCGACGCGCTGCTGCGCCTACTGCTGTCCGAAGGTTTCGCACATCTCGGCGTCGCCGAGCTGGCATCCGCGCTGAGATGTTCCAAGTCCACGCTGTACACGCTGGCCGGCAGCAAGGAACAGCTCGTCGTCAAGACGGTGACGCACTTCTTCCGTACGGCGACCGACCAGGTCGAGGGCCGGGTTGCCGAGGAGGTGGATGCACGCGCCAAGGTGATCACCTACCTGATCGCGGTCGGCGACGCACTCGCGCCTGCCTCGGACGCGTTCATGACCGATCTACACGCCTACGAACCGACGCGCGAACTCTACGAACGCAACACGGCGGCTGCCACCGTCCGCGTCAACGAGCTGATCTCCGCGGGCGTGGCGACCGGCGTGTTCCGCGACGTCGACGCCGCCTTCGCCGCCGACCTGGCCGCGTCCATGATGAGTCGGATCCAACGTCGAGAGGTGGCCCTCACCACCGGACTCGACGACGCAGCGGCCTACCGTCAGCTCGCGTCGATCCTCACCCGCGGAATCGACGCACGAGATGCGTGACCCCGCGGTCGTCCACCCACCAGTCCACCTGCAGTTCGACGTCGGAGCCGTTGCGTTGGAGGCGAATCCAGAGCTCGTCGTGGAGCCGCACCTCACCATGGCCGAGCGCGCGATCCCGCTCTGCCGCGAACAACACCGCCTCGGTGGACGTCCAGGTGGCAGCAACGCCTTCGTCACGCACCACCGGTCGGGATTCCTCACTGGTGGTCGGCACATCGAGGATGTCGGCGAGCACCTCCGCGGCATCGGCATCGACCGGTCCGCCGAGCACGACCGTTGCGTCCGGGTCGGCCGATTGGATCATCCATCGGCGATCGAGCACCGCGGCCTGTTCGCTCGTCCGGCCCGAAACTGACCGAACACGTTGCGGGACAGCGAGTTCTTCGGGTAGGAACATTCCGTCGCGGCACGCCCGCACCACCGCGGCGTACACCTCGCCCGCAACTCCCGCGGTGATCTGCCGCTCCGGGTCACCGAGAGCGGCCAGCACGGTGTCGGCGTCGGCCACCGATTCCACGTCGACTGTGCCCAATGCCGCTGCCACCCGATCGGCGTGCGGATGATCCAGCGAGTCGCGCACGCCCTCGACGGCCGTGTCCGACGGCGCCCGGTACCACCCCAGTGGATGGCCGTCGATCACGGCGTGGCGCCTGAGCCACCAGGCCGTGTATCCGGTGCGATCCGCCAGCAGCTCGATGATGGAGTCGTCGGCAGCGAGAAGCGTGAGTGCCTCATACCAGCGGTTCTCGTCGACGAGATCGAGATCCCGTACCGCCGAGAGTTTCTGGGGCGGATCCTCGTGAGTGTCCCACCACTGTTCCTCGTCCGGTAGGTCGTGGTCGGGCGCCACCGGGAGGTCGTCGACGAGAACGTGAAAACCCCAACCGACGCCGAGCCTGCGCAACACGTCGGACCCGGCCCGACGGACGAGATCCGCAGACACGAGACCGAAGGGCGCGTCGTCGACGAGGACGGAGGCCAGCGGACTGGCGGGCATCAGGAGCTCGTCGGCCGGGCGAGGCTCCCCGTCCCGGTCGGGCAGAGGAAGACGCGCCAGCCAATCCGGCACCGCCGCAGTGGTGTCCGCGGCAAGCAGCGCGAGAACATCGTCGACCACATCGCGGAGCTCATCGTCGTCGGCCTCGTCCACCAGCTGCGCCAACGCCGGGTCGGCAAGTGCCTGCGCGATCGAGATCGTCTCGGCACCAAGCCGTTCCACGAGGGGATGTCGTGCGGTCGCGGCGACTGATGGAATCCAGCGCATCGGCGTGTCGATGCCGTCGGCGACGAACAGCCCACGCGCACCGATGTTCATCCGTCCGTCGGCGCGCGGTACCGGCAACGCCCCGAGTTCTTCCGCATCGTTGCGGGTGGTCACGAACGGCGACAGGGCGGCATAGAGCTCGCGCCACCACCCTGATTCACGTTCGACCCCGACCAACCGTTCCGCGATGTCCGCCAGACCGATCTCGCCGACGCCGACCGAGCGGAGGCGGCCGAGGTGACGACGCTCGGAGACGTCCGGATGTGCCAGATCCCCCAGTATGGGTGCGAGCACGGCCGCGAGTTCGCGCCCGAGGTCGGGCAACACGACCGACCGGGAAGGCACGAGATCGTCTCCGTGGGCGGCCGGAAGCCAAGCGGTCTCCCGGAGTTCACCCAGAACCGCGTCGATCAGGGCCGCATCGTCGCGGTTGCGGGCTCGCGCCGGCACCGGAATCAGCTCGGGTCGCCACGATGCGGGCAGCGCCGTCATCAGATCTGCGTGACCCGTTGCCGCGGTGGCTATGTCGGCGTCGGGATGCAGGTGTCGGCGGTCGGGGGTGAGCCGGAGGTCGGTGATGCATCGGGCGGGCAGCGACAGTTCTATGTCGGTCGGGGTGGGCGCCCTGAGCACGTCGCCGTCCAGCGTCAGCGGTCCGGTTTCCCCTGCCTCGACCAGCCATCGGGTGCCCCCGCGTTCGGCTTCGATCCAGGTCCGCGCCAACCGGTCGGTCGGCGTCGTCCTGGTGACGACGACACGGCGCGTGGACGCGCCGTCGACCGGTGGCTGCCGGTCGACCGTCGTCGTCGAGCCGGCCACCGAGATCTCGGCCAGACCGGTCAGCTCCAGCAGCAGATCGGGGACCTGGGCGCGGGCGGCCGACAACAGGGCGTCGGCCGATACGTCGTCGCGCAGGTGCAGGACGATCTCGGTGTCGTGGTCGGGCGCCGGTGTCGCGTCGATCGGCCACGCCAGTCGGAGCAACGGTGTCGGGCCGGAGTCCGACACCACCACGCCCGCGTCTTGCGCGGCCCGTGCGGTCCGGTCGCGATCGACGAGGAATGATCCCGACGTCGACCGGACCTCGATACGATCCGCCACGGTCGCGGTCGCGGTGAAACCGACACCGAATCTGCCGACACTCGGCGGACCGAGGTCGTCGCGTTTGGCGGAGACCCGGAGGGACAACAGCGATCGCACGCCGTCGACGCTCAACGGGGCGCCGGTGTTGGCCACGTGCAGCGCACGCCCCTCGAGCCAGACGGACAGCCTGCCCGGCACGCCGGCCAGGGAAGCGGCGTCGGCGGCGTTCGCCGCGAGTTCGATGAACAACCGGTCACGATAACCGACGGTGACGAGATCACGCTCGGCCGCGACGTCCTCGGCGAACCTCGTGGGCGACGCGCGCCACGCGTCGATCGTGGCCGCACGGAGGTGGTCGAGATCGAAGGGATCGACACCCTTGGGCACGACGTCGGTCAGGATGACGCGTCCGCGCCGGAACTCACGCCGGCGCTGACGATCTCGAGGGCGCCGTCGTCGTAGGCGTCGTAGGCAGGCGATCCGCCCCCCGACGGTGCGGGGACATCGGAGTGCGCACCGCACCCGTAGTCGGCGGCGACCACATGGCCGTCGGCCGAGTACTCGTTGGCACACACGCCGAACGCCGGCCGCAGCGCGCCGGCGAGCGGAAGATAGAAGCCACAGCTGGCACACGAGTACGCGGCTGCGATCGCCATCTCGCTGCGGGGGCCGTACTCACTGTCGTGCCAACGCTGCGCGGCATCGTCACGGCCTTCGCGGCTCAGGAGGCGACGGCGCCCGAGACCGAGTTTCCCGGCGATCTGACCGATGTCGTCGGGATCGTCGTCGTCGGAGAAGGCGAACTGGTCGTCGGTGTCGATCTGGTTGGGCACGAGCCGCGGATCGTCGGGCTCGGCGGCCAGGACGTCGCCCGCGGACAGATCGCCCGCGACGACCCGCTCGTTCCATGGCACCCAGTTCGGGGCCAGCAGCGAACCCTGACCCGGCAGCAACACCACCTCGCTGACGGTGATCTCGTCGGTGCCCGGCGCTCCGGCCAGCACGACGCACCACTGCCAGCCTCGGTAGCCGGCGAGATCGGCCTCGAAGTAGTGGGCGACGGCCCAGTCGCCTTCGCGGGTGCTCTCCAGATGAGTCCCGGGTTGCTGACCGTCTTCGACCAGCGCTGTGCGCGCCACGTCGACAGCGGCGAGCAGCCGGTCACCATTGGATGCAAGAGTCACGTCTCCAGTGTGCAACATCGCGCGATCTCGGCGGCACCGACCCGTCCTTTGGCTCGTGACCGCACTCCGCCGTGCCGGTTCGCACGGTGGAGGACGACGCCGCGCCCGCGACTCCCGCCGCCGGCAACACCGACAAACGCGCGGGCGATGGGCGTGCCGACACCGAGTCGGTGGGATGAGGAACAATTGTCGATGTGAACCGACCGAGCCCGCGCTTCCCTCGAGGGGAACGAAGCGAACCGACGGGGCCAGACCCGCGCGGTGCGGGTCGCGATGTCGCATCGGGTGCCGGCCACGATGGTCGCAGTCGTCGGCAGCACCCCGGGACCGCGAACTATCCGGCCGACGAGCCGACCACCGCACGTCGCCCCGCGGCCGGCAGGCCTCCCTCCCGCGGCCCGGCCGACACCGCGTATCTGCCGCCGCCCACCCACAATCCGCATCTGCCGCCCCTCGACGGCCGCGATGAACCACCGTCGGGCGCGCCCACCGATCGAATCGGCGGGACCAAGGCGATGCCGGCCGGTGGGCAGAGCGGCCCGGGGGTGCCCAAGAAGATCACCGTCGCGCGCGTCGCCGCGATGCGCAGCCGCGAGCTGACCGGCCGGGGCATCGGGAAGATCTACCAAGCCGCGACGGCCGACGGGGCCGACCGGTCCGGCCTGACGGCACTCACGTTGCCTGTGATCGTGAACTTCGCGGTCGACGCCGCGATGGCCGTCGCGCTGGCCAACACGCTGTTCTTCGCGGCCGCGACCGGCGAGTCGAAGACGAACGTCGGCCTCTACCTGGCACTGACGATCGCCCCGTTCGCATTGATCGCACCGTTGATCGGTCCCATGCTCGATCGCCTTCAGCACGGCAGGCGCATCGCCATGGCGGTCACCTTCGGGCTCCGGGTGATCCTCGCCCTGCTCATCCTGGCGAACTCGTCCTGGAATGCCACGGAACAACAGCTTCAATACGACCCGTGGGTGCTCTATCCCTGTGCGCTCGGCCTGTTGGTGCTGTCCAAATCGTTCGGCGTCCTCAAATCGGCGGTGACCCCGCGCGTCGTCCCACCGACGATCGACCTGCCCAGGGTCAACTCCCGTCTCACCACCTTCGGACTGATCGGCGGGACCATCATCGGCGGTGCCGTCGCGGCGACGTTCGAGATGCTGCTCGCCAAGGTGCTGCCCATCCACATACCCGGCGCGATGGCCTGGCTGGCCGTGATCGCGGCGGTCGGCGCCTGGCTCTGCATGCGCATCCCCTCCTGGGTCGAGGTGACCGAGGGCGAGATCCCCACCACGCTGACCTATCACGGAGAACCGTCGATGTCGCAGGTCCCGGCTGGTGACTCGGCCGGCGCCGGCGGTCTGCGGAGCGCCCGTGAGACGGCAACCGCGCTGGCCGCGAAGATGCGACAACCGCTCGGACGCAAGGTCGTCGCGGGGCTGTGGGGCAACGCGACGATTCGCATCCTCACCGGATTCCTCACGCTCTACATCGCCTTTTACGCCAAGGCCCAGCAGGGCGTGCACTCCAACTGGACCCAGCTGGTACTGCTCGGCGCGGTCGGCGCGGCCGCCGGGATCGGCAACATGATCGGCAACGGCCTCGGTACCCGACTGGAGCTGAAGAACCCGCCCCGGATCGTGCTCTGGTGCACCGCGGCCTGTTTCGTCGTCGCCGCGCTGGCCGCCATCTTCGGCAACATCGTGATCGCCACACTGGCCGCGCTCGTCGCGTCCGGTACCAGCGCGATCGGCAAGGTGTGTCTGGACTCGTCGATCCAAGACGACCTGCCCGAGGAGTCCCGGGCGTCGGCCTTCGGCAGGTCGGAGACGGTTCTCCAGCTCGGATGGGTCTTCGGCGCCACTCTCGGTGTCCTGCTGCCCCCGACGCTGTGGATCGGCTTCACCGTCGTCGCGGTGCTGTTGGGTATCGGTCTGTTGCAGACCGTGATGACGACGCGCGGATCGTCGCTGGTGCCCGGTATCGGCGGCCAACGTCCCGACTACGCGGCACCCACAATCGCGTTCAACGCGGTCGGCCACCCGGGAGCACCGCAGCGACGGTCCTCTCCGCCGCATCGACCGCCCTCGGACGCCCCGACCCGCATCGCGCATCACCCCGGAGGTCCGCCCCCCGATTCACGACGCGGCCATGCGGCCGACCCCACCCGGAAGATGCCCACCGAACCCGATCGAGGACAGTCGTAGACCGTGCACGTGAACAGTGGAGAAAAGAAGGCGCTCGCGATCATCGCGGCGGTTGTGGTCGCGTTCGTCGCGGTCGTCGGTGGAACCGTCGCGGTGCTGACGCGAGATCAGTGGTCCGGCGACTCGTCCGCCGACCATCCGTATCTGCAACTCGCGGTGGGCGATCGGCTTGTGCGGGTCGATCCGACCCGCATGTGCGACGTCTTCCTCAAGAACTGTGAGCCCGAGAAGATCACCGATGCCCAGGTCCAGCGAGTGCCGGTGCCGGTCGGCGAATCGGTGATGCTCTCGGTATCCCAGGACATCGCCGAATGGCCGTGGAACCTGGTCATCCAGTACCTCACCCCCGAGGGACTCGACGGGACCTCCGTCCCGATGCGGTCGAACTCCACATACACCACGGTGCTGCACTCGACGCCGGACCGCATCCTGGTCAACCTCGAGGTCCAGGTGCCGTCGGCCATCTCCGACGCCGAGAACAACAACGTGATAGCGCGCGGGTACCTCGCGGCCGACACGAGCCCACCGGACCTAAAGCTGCCCGCGGGCGACCCGCGCTGACACCGCCGGGCGGCGGATCAGCTCTCGAGTTCGCGGGTCACCGCACGTACGACCTCGGAGATGCGCTGCGACGTCTTGCGATCCGGGTAACGGCCCTTGCGCAGTTCGGGCTGCACGGCGCCCTCGAGGAGAGTGATCAGATCGGCGACCATGCCGTGCAGCTCGTCCGGGGTGTGCCGTTTGGTCTCCTTGCGGGCGGCCTCACGCGCATTCTTCGCGACGCTGGGCGCCGGCTCGAGCACGGTGACGGTCAGCGCCTGCGGTCCTCGCCGTCCCGCGGCCATGCCGAACTCGACGCGCTGGCCCGGCTTCAGGCTCGCCACGCCGTCGGGCAACGCGGACGATCGGACGTAGACGTCCTCGCCGTTGTCCTGCGCGAGGAAGCCGAAACCCTTTTCCGCGTCGTACCACTTCACCTTGCCGGTCGGCACTGTGCTCACCCTCATCTGTACGTCGGAGTTCCATGACAAAAGCGCCCCTGACCTGAGTCACAGCTGGTCCCCGAAACGGGACCCGGCTCCACATCAGATGAGCAGAGGCGCCAATGAGGATTCAGTCTAGCCAACGCGGATCAGACCGGTCACGTGGATTACCTCACGTCTCGCAACGGTCACCGGACGCCGCCGACCCACGACGTGTTCTACCGTGGAAGACATGAGGAGCCAATCGTCACCGCGACTGCTGCAGCTGGCCGTGGTCGTGTTCGCGATCGGGCTCGTGGCGATCGTCGCGCTGTTCGTGACCCCGTTGCTCACCGACGGGGGCACCGCGCCCACATTCGTGTACGTGCTCACCATGTGCGCACCGGTGGGCTTCGTACTCGGACTGGTCTTCGCCCTCCGGTCGGGACGGCGCGCACGGTGACCATCGAATCCGCGTTCCCGACCACGGCTACCGATCTCTCCCCGGCCGCCGACACCGAGGTACTCAAACGCGCTTACAGCTGTTTCCCGTCCGGCGTCGTGGCGGTCGCGTGCCGTGTCGTCGGCGCGGACGGCGTTCCCGAACTCGTCGGGATGGCGGCGAGCGCCTTCACCACGGTGTCGCTCGATCCCCCACTCGTCTCGCTGTGTGTGCAGAACTCGTCGACCACCTGGCCGCGACTGCGCGAGGCCCCCGCCATCGGCGTCAGCGTCTTCGCGCGGGACCAGTCGGACCTGTGCCGACAGCTGGCGGGGCCGGCTCACACCCGCTTCGCCGGGATCACTCCGTCCGGCACCGATGACGGCGCGGTGTTCATCCCGGACGCCGCCGCCAGTCTGTCCTGTTCGCTTCACAACGAGATACCGGCCGGTGACCACACCCTGGTACTCCTCCGCATCGATGCCCTGCGTTACGACGCCGGCGTGGAACCACTCGTGTTCCACGCCAGCACGTTTCGCTCACTGGAAGTCCGGAGGAGCGACACATGACGCTTGTCTCGCTCGGCCTCCCCACCACATCGTCGTCGACGGATGCGGCGCCCGCGGACACCCCCACGACGGGTCCGCTGCGGGATCGGCTCGGACGCATCGTCACCGACCTGCGGGTCTCGGTGACCGATCGCTGCAATCTGCGGTGCACCTACTGCATGCCGGCTGACGGGCTCGACTGGCTGCCCACCGACGACGTCCTGACAACCGACGAACTGATCCGGGTGATGACCGTGGCCGTCCGCGACCTCGGCATCCGGACGATCCGCTTCACCGGCGGCGAACCCCTGCTCCGCCGCGACCTCGACGACCTGATCGGCGCGGTCTCCGCATTGCCGGAAGGCCCCGAGATCGCGATGACCACCAACGGCCTCGGCCTCGGCCACCGGATCGACGCGCTGGTGGCCGCCGGACTGGACCGCATCAACGTCTCGCTGGACACGGTGGATCGCCGACGGTTTGCCGAGATCACCCGGCGTGATCGGCTCGACGACGTGGTGGACGGGCTGGCCGCCGCCCGGGCGGCCGGGGTGCGATCGATCAAGGTGAACGCGGTCCTCGCCGGTCACGACGACCTCGGCCGGCTCCCCGACCTCCTCGGGTTCTGCCTCGAGCACGGGTACCAGCTACGCATCATCGAGCAGATGCCACTGGACGCGGACCACCGTTGGGACCGGTCGTCGATGGTCACCGCCGACGAGATCCTCGCCGCCCTGCGCGCTCGGTACACCTTGCGGCCCGATCCCCGCCCCCGCGGCAGTGCGCCCGCCGCCACCTGGCTCGTCGACGGCCACGAGGTGGACGGTGCACCGGCACGGGTCGGCGTGATCGCGTCGGTCACCCGTCCCTTCTGCGGCGATTGCGACCGGACCCGGCTCACCGCCGACGGCGCGCTTCGCAATTGTCTGTTCGCGGAGTCCGAGACCGACTTGCGTGGGCTCCTCCGCAGCGGTCTGCCCGACGATCAGCTCGACGGCGCCATCGCCGCCCGCTGGCGCGGCAACACCTGGGTGAAGGCCGCCGGCCATGGGGTGAACAGCCCCGACTTCCACCAGCCCGATCGGCCGATGTCGGCCATCGGAGGCTGATCGACGATGCAGGTCACCATCCGGTACTTCGCTGCCGCGCGCGCGGCGGCAGGCGGCGACACGGCCGTCGTCGACGTCGACGCGGACACCACCCTCGGCGACCTCGAGTCGATCCTGTCCGCGGGTAACCCGGATCTGCAGCGGGTGCTGGCGCGATGCTCCTACCTCCGCGACTCGGTCGCGCTCTGCGATCGCGATGTGGCCCTTGGGGCGTGTGCGGTCATCGACGTCCTGCCGCCATTCGCCGGTGGCTGACGACACATTCGCGCTGTGACCTTCCTCACATAACGGCTCGATAACGAGAAGGACACAAGTCGACTATCGCGCCGTGAGCAGGGACGACCCCGAAATTGGGTCGAGAGACCCAATCGTCCGGCGAAAACAGGCTCGCCAACAACGTGATTCGAGCTCATAGACGTCGTAGTGTGACTGAACGACGCCCCACGGGGGGTCACGACCAAGTAACCAAATGCATAACGTCCCGTCGGCCGCGCCGAACCTCGCTCCGTCACGGGACGCACCACAGAACGACATCTAGGAGCGAGGACGGGGGACCCAACCCTCCGACAGAGAACCGGACGGTCATCACGACGTCCTTGGGGTTAAGTCCCGGCGTGACTCACGTCAGGCCGAGACCGGGCACCTCTCGCCCGAACCCGACAGCTGACTTCGTAGGCGCGTGGAGAGAGGAACACCACTCATGTCCGGACGTCATCGCAAACCGACGACAGCCACGACCACCAAGACCTTCGCGAAGGTCGCCCTGACCGGAGCAGTCCTCGGCGGCGGTGCCGCCCTGCTGGGAGGCACGGGTACGGCCAACGCCGCGACCGACGCCGAATGGAACCAGGTCGCCCAGTGCGAGTCGGGCGGCAACTGGGCCATCAACACCGGCAACGGTTACCAGGGCGGCCTGCAGTTCAGCCAGAGCACCTGGGCCGGCCACGGCGGCACCCAGTTCGCCCCCAGCGCCGACCAGGCCACCAAGGAGCAGCAGATCGTGGTCGCCGAGCGTGTGCTGGGCAGCCAGGGCAAGGGCGCGTGGCCCGTGTGTGGCACCGGCCTCTCGGGCGCCACCCAGCGCAGCGCGCCCAGTGAGGCTCCGCGTCTGCAGCTCCCGAAGCTGCCGGCACCCTTCAACTGGTCGTCGGCACCCGAAGCCAAGAGCACCGGTGACGTGCAGAAGCAGCTCGACTCCGCGCTCGACCAGGCCCGGGAGAACGGCAAGATCTCGCCCGAGGTCAAGAGCCTGTGGGATATGGCCAAGAAGAGCGGCTACGAGCTCACCCCGGACCAGATCAAGATGTTCAACGAGCACAAGGACCAGCTGCCCACTCCCTGATAGGAGCAGCTGACTCGGCCCGGCCCCGGGCCCACAGTCGAAGGGCCCCGCACGACGGTTTCAGACCCGTGCGGGGCCCTTTTCCATTCTCATCGGCGACCGGTCAGTCGTGCCGCGACAGTCGCCGCCGCTCACGCAGCGGCATGGCGACCCACATGAACACGAAGACCACCAGCGCCGCACCCCCGGCGGTGAGGGCGGCCCAACCGCCGAAGACGATGTCGAAGATCACCGTGAGGACGCCGATGAGCGCGATGCCGAGCAAGCCGATGCCGATCAGTGTCAACCGGTGTGCGCGATCCACCAGCTGATCGATCGCGTGGCGCCGAAACAACAGTCGGTGCAACGCAACAGGCGAGATCAGGGTCACTGTGGAGAGCACCGCGAAGACCAGGCTGACGACAAAGATGTTCTGTTCGCGGGAGGTCAGCTCCTCGAAGCCCTCCTGGAACGGGACGGTCAGCATCAGACCGGTGAGGATCTGCCCGCCGGTTTGCACCACTCGCAGTTCCTGCAACAGGCTGGCCCAGTTGCGGTCGAGCCGCTCGGTCGGGGTCTCATGGCGATCGGGCGTCGAGCCACCGGACTGATCGTAGGAGTCACCACGAGCGGAGTCACCTGGGTTGGACACCACACGAACCTATCCCTGCCGGCGCACCGGCGGCGGTCAGTCGGCGAGCAATCCCGTGATCAGCGCTGCCAGGATGCGTCGTAACCGGGATTCGACATCCACCAGCGCATGCCCCAGCCGCGGGTCGTCCCGATAGAGCTCGAGGATCTCGGGCCCCGGGGTGGCTATCTGCCAGAACGCGCCGGCAAGCGCGGTCGAGGTCGCGATGAGATCCACACCGTTCTCCACCGACAACGCGGGCAGCAACCTCCGGACGGATTCGACGATGGCGTCGAGTTCGGCATGCGTCACGTATTTGAAGCGACGGACGGCATCCGGCGACACGTTGCGCTCCAGATTCATCGGCGCCTGGGCGAGCAGATCGCAGAACTGGCCCCGGGTAGCGAGGGTTGCACCGATGACCGAAGCCACGATCTCGGCATCCGCGTGATGCCGCGCGTCCAGGTCCGCTCGTAGAGCCGCGGACCACTCGCGCCAGCCGTCTGCGGTGAGGCGCAGGAAGATCTCCTCCCGCGTCTCGAAATAGCGCAGCATCGCCGACTTGTGCATGCCGACGGCGACCGCGATGTCGGTGAGGGTGATCTCGCGGATGCCCCGCTGGGTCGCCAGCTCCCGCGCGGCGCTCAGGATGGCCTCCTCCCGAGCTTGCTTGGCCTGAGGACTGCGTGCGCGCCGAAAGTCACCCGATTGCATGCCCCCAACTTAGCAAAACGATGTTGCGCAATTACCGCAACGGTGTTTTACTAAAACGCATGGAACAGACATGGTTCATCACCGGATCGTCACGCGGATTCGGGCGTGCGCTCGTCCGCGCCGCCTTGCACGCAGGTCATCGCGTCGCGGCGACCGCACGTCGCCCGGAAGAACTCGACGACCTGGTCGACGAGTTCGGCGACCACATCCATCCGATACGCCTGGATGTCACCGATGTCGACCTGGTGCGCGCGGCGGTCACCGAGGCGCACACAGTGTTCGGAGGTATCGACGTGGTGGTCAACAATGCGGGATACGCCAATGTCGCACCCATCGAGACCGGCGACGACAGCGACTTCCGGACCCAGTTCGAGACCAACTTCTGGGGCGTCTACAACGTGTCCAAGGCAGTCATTCCGCTACTGCGACAACAAGGTCATGGCCTGATCATCCAGTTCTCGTCGGTGGGCGGGCGTGTCGGCGGCTCTGGCGGCATCGCGTCCTACCAGGCCGCGAAGTTCGCGATCGATGGATTCAGTCGGGTATTACGTTCGGAGACTGCGCAATTCGGAGTCAGAGTCCTGGTGGTGGAGCCGAGCGGGTTTCGTACCGATTGGGCGGGGAGTTCGATGACCGTATCCGCGATGTCCGACGGATACTCCGCATTGGGCGCCCGTTACTCGGATTCCACCGACCCCGCGTCACCTCTGCAGGCCGGCGATCCGGAACGTGCCGCAGCGATTCTCGTGGAAGTTGCCGCACGACAGGATATCCCGCACAACCTACCGCTCGGGGCGCAGGCCTCGGCGCTGTCCGTCGAGTTCGGTCGGCGACAACTCGACAGCGACCTCGCCTGGCAGGAGGTGAGCAGGTCCGCCGACTTCGGCCTGCCCTACCCGGTCACCCCTCCTCCTGATGGGGTTCCCGCGCAGTCCGTGCCATCGCGGTGAGCACGACGCGGTATGGTCGGGGAATCATGGAGATCGAGGTCGACAGAATCTAGCCACCGAATTGCCGGTGGCCTCATCCGCGAGACGGCGGTGCGATCGGGAGACGTCCGATCGCACGGTTTGTCGGGACCGTGAACGGTCCGGATGCGGCGTTTTCCCAGCGCGATCTTCGCCGGCCTTTCGGCGCGCCCGACCACCTCCATTGACGCCCCGTCGACGCCCACCGCATCGACAGGGCACGAACACCCAGAAGGCCACCGATGTCCACCCAATCCGCCATCACCCTCCACGACCTGAGTTTCGACTGGCCCGACGGCACCGTCGCGCTCGACCGCGTCGAGGGCACGTTCACCGTCGGCCGTACCGGCCTGACCGGTCGCAACGGAGCAGGCAAGTCCACCTTGCTACGCCTGATCGCCGGCATCCTCACCCCGACCGCGGGCCATGTCGACACGATCGGCGAGGTCGGCTACCTCCCGCAGACACTCACCCTCGCCCGCGAGACGACCATCGCGGAGTTGCTCGGCATCGCCGACACACTCTCCGCCATCCGCGCCATCGAAGGCGGCGACGCCGACGACAAGCACTTCGAGACCGTCGGTGACGATTGGGACATCGAGGCCCGGGCCTATCAAGCGCTACACCAGATCGGCTTCACCGCAATCGATCTCGACCGTCGCGTCGCCGAAGTGTCCGGTGGTGAGGCGATGCTTGTCGCCATCACGGGCCTGCGCATCCGTCGTACCCCCATCACGCTCCTCGACGAGCCGACCAACAACCTCGATCGACCCACGCGGGCCCGGCTCGCGGAGTTCGTGGACGACTGGCCCGGAACCCTCGTCGTGGTCAGTCACGACCTCGAACTCCTCGAGCACATGGAGAACACCGCGGAGCTCCACGACGGTGAGCTGGAGGTGTTCGGCGGTCCGTACAGCGCCTGGGCAGAACACCGCGAGCGGGAGCAAGCGGCCGCCGCGCAGGCGGCTCGCACCGCGCAACAAGCGCTCAAGGTGGAGAAACGCCAACGCACCGAGGCCGAGACCAAACTCGCGCGCAGGGAACGCACGGCCGCCAAGACCCAGAAGGACGGCGGTATCCCGAAGATCCTGGCCGGGGCCCGAGCCAGTAAGGCTCAGGCATCGGCCGGATCACTTCGCTCGACCCTTGACGACAAGGTCCGATCCGCCCAGGCCGCCGTCGACGCCGCCGACGCTCGTGTCCGCGACGACGACCACATCAACCTCGTTCTCCCGGACCCGGACGTGCCGCGCGGTCGGCGACTGCTGGAGCTTCGCGACGCCACCCGCACCGTGATCGTCCAAGGGCCGGAGCGCGTCGCGCTGATGGGACCGAACGGGGTCGGCAAATCGACGCTGATCGGCCAACTCCTGGGAGAACTGCCCGCGACCGACGGCCGGGTCCAGGGCACGCTCCTCACCGATCGCGTCGGATACCTCCCCCAACGTCTCGACGGTCTGGACGATGCCGCGGGTGCGCTGGAGAACGTGCAGACGGTTGCGCCGAATACGCCGCCAGGGACGATCCGCAACCAGTTGGCTCGGCTGTTGCTACGAGGAAGCGCCGCGAACCGCCCGGTCGGCACGCTCTCCGGCGGCGAACGCTTCCGTGTCGCACTCGCGAAACTCCTCTTGGCAGAGCCAATTCCGCAGCTGCTGATCCTGGACGAGCCCACCAACAACCTCGACATCGCGAGTGTGGGACAACTCGCCGAGGCACTCGACGCCTACCGTGGGGCGCTCCTGGTAATCAGCCACGATCTACCGTTCCTCGAGAAGATCGGCATCGACACCGTTCTCGAACTCGGCGCAGACGGGCAGATCCACCAGAGAGGCGACCTGACAGAAACGATGTGACGATCAGCGACGGCGGGCGCGTTGCCGGGTACCGCTCACGCCGAGCCGACCCATTCGTCGCTCCCGTCACCGAAGAACTGGTGTTTCCACACGGGCAGTCGCGCTTTCACCTCGTCGACGAGTTGCGCGCAGAGTTCAAAGGCCGCTCGTCGATGATCGGCCGCAACCGCGACCACAAACGCGACGTCACCGATCGCGAGTTCTCCGACCCGATGCGACACCGCAACGGCCCAGACCCCGTTGCCGGCGCCGGCGATCTCGCCGACGACCTCGGTGAGCACCGTCGGCGCCGACGGGTGGGCAGAGTAGACCAGCCGGGTCACCTCGCGGCCGGCGTCGTGGTTGCGCACCGCACCAACGAAACCGACGACGGCACCGGCGGCGCCGCCCGCGGCCTCGGCGACAAGCGCTTCGTGGGTCGCGAGGTCGATCGCATCGTCGGACAAGGATGCCCGCACCACCTGGACATCGACAGCGCGGTCCGCCATCAGTGATCACCCCCGCGGATCTGGTCCAGCGCGTGGTCGAGCACTCCCTCGAGGACCGACAGCCCGTCCTTCACCCCGCCGGACGAGCCCGGCAGGTTGATCACCAGCGTCGTGGCCGCCACTCCCGCGAGGCCACGCGACAACACTGCCGTCGGCACCGTCGGGAGACCGGCGGACCGGATCGCGTCGGCCAGACCGGGGATCTCCGCGTCGAGTATGGGTCGGGTCTGCTCTGGTGTGCGGTCGGTGGGCGACAGACCGGTCCCTCCGGTGGTGATGACGAGATCGGCGCCTGCGTGGACGCCTGCCCGGATCGCGTCACCGACCGGCGCGCCGTCGGAGACCACGCTGCATTCGGTGACGACGATCCCGCGAGCTCTGAGCCAGTCGCTGATGATCGGGCCGGTGCGGTCGGCGTAGTCGCCACGGCTGGCCCGGGTCGAGGCCACCACGATCCGGGCGGTCCGACGACGCAGACCGGTCGGCGGCTCACTCACGTCGCCACGACCCCGATTTTCCGCCGGTCTTCTCGAGCAGGCACACCCCGTCCATGCTGGCGCGACGGTCGACCGCCTTCACCATGTCGTGCAATGTGAGGCCTGCGACGGCGACAGCGGTGAGCGCTTCCATCTCGACACCGGTCTGACCACTGGTCCCGACGGTCGCCGTGACGTCGATGTGGTCATCGGCGATGGCGAACTCGATCTCGACGGACGACAGGGCGAGCTGATGGCACAACGGGATCAACTCGTCGGTGCGCTTGGCAGCCATGATCCCGGCGATCCGGGCTGTCGCGAGCACGTCACCCTTCGGCAACCTGCCCTCGCTGAGCAATCCGATCACCTCGGCGGTGGTGCGAAACGTCCCGCCGGCCACCGCACGACGGTCCGTACGCGATTTGCCGCCGACGTCGACCATCCGGGCTGCACCGGTCGAGTCGATGTGACTCAGGCCGGGTCCCGTCGACCCGCTCGCTTCGCCTTCGCCGGCCACTCTCGTCAGCGGTTGACGATGGTCTTCGGCTGAAGGTAGGGCAAGTCGTCGGGAGCCAACGGGAACTCGACGTCGCCGAAGGGTGACAGGGCACCGGAGAGACCGGCCGCGAACTCGGAGACCGCGTGCGCGCTGTCGCCGTCTCCGTCTTTCGGCCAGCCGTTGTCGACGTACTTCTTCTTCTCAGCCACGGGGTCATTGTGCCATGTGGCCTCGGCGGCAGTCCCGGCGAAACCGCCCTCCGGCGCACGCTCAGTAGAATCGGCCGAATGAGTGCGGATGACCAGGGCGTCAGCCTGGCCGATGACCTGGCCTCGCGTAGCGACGATGCGATCATCGAACTGCTCACCGCGCGCCCCGACCTGGCGTCCCCACCACCGGCCGGGACCGGCGTGCTGGCCTCGCGTGCGTTGTCGGCAGCGTCGTCGGCGCTGGCCGGCGAGGATCTCGACCTACTCGCGGTGGCCGTGCTGGAACAAGCCATCGCCCTCGGCATCGCGACCACCGGCACCGTCCCCGCACCGACCACGGCCGCCGCGATCGTCGCCGCACTCACCGGACAGGCCGACACCCAGGAGATCCGCGATCGGATCGAGAGGTTACGACGACGTGCCCTGCTCTGGGGTCCCGACGACGCGTTGTTGACCGGCGCGCACGCCGCGGCGGCACTGCCGTGGCGGGGCCACCATCTGACCTGTCCGCTGGCCCGTCAGAAGCCCGAGGATCTACGCATCACACTCGACGGCCTCGAACAGCGCGAACGCGGCCTGCTCGACACCCTGTCGCGAGGTCCGGCGCTGGGGCGCAGCCGCGATGCCGCACCCGGCGCCGACCCCGAGTCACCGGTTGCCCGGCTCCTCGCGGCCGGTCTGCTCGCCCGTATCGACGACCAGACGGTTGAGTTGCCGCCGATGATCGGCCAGCTGTTGCGCGACGAGCCGCCGCTGCGCACCGACGACCTCAGCGCCCCCGCCCTGCACGACGAGTCCGCCAAGCGCAGGTTCTCCGCCGGTGCCGTCGAGGACGCCGCCGGCGGCGAGGCCCTGGAGCTGATCCGCCACGCCACTGCTCTCATCCATGCGCTCGGCGCCACCCCCGCCGCGGTGTTGCGTTCCGGTGCGCTGGGGGTTCGTGAGCTCCGGCGTCTGGCCAAGGTGACGGGCCTCGAACAGCAGCGGCTCGCATTCATCGCCGAATTGCTCGCCTATCTGCGACTGATCGACGCCGGGTTCCCCGAGCCCCCGCCCGCGTCGGATTCCGGCGAGCACGCCTTTGCGCCGACGATGGCCGCCGACAGCTGGCTGCACCTGCCTCGGGAACGACAGTGGTGGGCACTGCTCGGTGCGTGGCTGGAGATGCCACGGCGCGCCTGGCAGATCGGCGAACCCGACCGCGACGGCAACGCGCTCCCCGCGTTGTCGGGTGAGTTGCACGACGCCTACGCACCGGTCGCGCGGCACGCGATGCTGTCGACGCTGGGCCAGGCCGGGCGCGCGATGCCGGTGACGACGGACGCGTTGGTGGCCGCCCTGCACTGGCAGCACCCCCGACAGATCCGCCGGTACGCACGCCACGTCGTCGAACAGACCCTGCGGGAGGCGCGCGAGCTCGGCGTGGTCGCGCACGGTTCGCTCACCGCGGTCGGCCGTGCGGCCACCGCCGGTGACCACGACGACGTCGAGGCATCGGTACTCACCGCGATGCGGACGGCGTTGCCGGAACCCATCGACCACTTCCTCGCCCAGGCCGACCTGACCCTCACCGTTCCCGGTCCGATGACGGCCGAACTCGCCGAACAGGTGGAACTCGTCGCCGACCTGGAGTCCGGCGGCGCGGCGTCGGTCTACCGCGTGTCCGAGGCCAGCGTGCGGCGAGCGCTCGACGCCGGGCGCAGCAGCAGTGAGCTGCTGACGCTGTTCACCGCGCATTCGCGGACGCCCGTCCCCCAGTCGCTGACCTACCTCATCGAGGACGTCGCACGGAAACACGGGCAGCTGCGGGTGGGCGTCGCCTCGGCCTTCGTGCGCTGCGAGGACCCGACCACTCTCGCCGCCGTGTTGCGCAGCGACGCCGCCGAGCAGCTCGCGTTACGCGCGCTGGCGCCGACGGTCGCTGTGTCACAGGCGGACGTCCGTGAGGTGATCGACCGGCTACGGGCCGCCGGTTTCGCCCCCGCCGGCGAGGATTCCACCGGCACCGTGGTGGACCTGCGGGAGCGCGGAAGTCGCGTCACGGTCGCGCGAGGACGCCGACAACCCCAGCCCCGCCGGCCCGTACCGTCCGCAGAGCAACTGCGGACCGTCGTCGCGCGGATGCGGTCCCAGGATCGCGCCGCGACCGCCCGTCCGGCGTCCGGCGCGACCTCGACGTCGCCGGTCCGGGCGGCCGGCGGCGGCGAGTCGGCGACCGCATTGATCCAGCTCGCGCTGCGAGTGAACCGCCGTCTGCGGGTGGATTACGTCGACGCCCACGGGTCGGCCAGTCGGCATGTGGTGACACCGCGGACCCTCGGGGCCGGGCAACTCGTGGCGGTCGACTCCGGAACCGACGACGAACAGCATTTCTCCCTACACCGGATCACCAGCGTCGAACTCCTGGAGAACTGAGGGCGGGCCCGGCGGCGCCGCTAGCCGTCCGACCGGGCCGCTTCTGACAGGAGTTGCGCTGATCTGGACAATGGACTGGGTGACCGATGGACCCCTGATCGTGCAATCCGACAAGACGCTGCTGCTCGAGGTCGACCACCCCGACGCTGCAGCGGCCCGCGCGGCGATCGCGCCGTTCGCCGAACTCGAACGCGCCCCCGAACATGTGCACACCTACCGTGTGACTCCCCTGGCGCTGTGGAATGCCCGCGCCGCCGGCCACGACGCGGAGCAGGTGGTCGACGCACTCGTCAGCCACTCGCGCTACGCGGTGCCGCAGCCGCTACTCATGGACGTCGTCGACACGATGGGCCGATTCGGGCGTTTGCAACTGGTCAAACACCCGGCGCACGGGCTGACCCTGGTCAGCCTCGACCGCGCCGTGCTCGAAGAGATCATGCGCAACAAGAAGATCGCCCCGATGCTCGGCGCGCGGCTCGACGACGACACGGTGATCGTGCACCCGTCCGAGCGCGGACGGCTCAAGCAGGTCCTGCTCAAGGTGGGCTGGCCGGCCGAGGATCTCGCCGGGTACGTCGACGGCGAGGCGCACCACATCGCGCTCGATCAGGACGACTGGCACCTGCGCGACTACCAGGAACTGGCCGCCGACTCGTTCTGGGCGGGCGGATCCGGCGTCGTGGTGTTGCCCTGCGGCGCAGGAAAGACCATGGTCGGTGCTGCCGCGATGGCAAAGGCGGGCGCCACCACGCTGATCCTGGTGACCAACACGGTCGCCGGGCGTCAGTGGAAACGGGAACTCGTGTCCCGTACCTCGTTGACCGAGGACGAGATCGGCGAGTACTCCGGCGAACGCAAGGAGATCAGGCCGGTCACCATCGCGACGTACCAGGTGATGACCCGGAAGTCGAAGGGCGAGTACAAGAATCTCGACCTCTTCGATTCTCGCGACTGGGGATTGATCATCTACGACGAGGTGCACCTGCTGCCCGCTCCGGTGTTCCGGATGACCGCCGACCTGCAATCGCGCCGCCGCCTCGGGCTGACCGCGACGCTCGTCCGTGAGGACGGCCGCGAGGGTGACGTCTTCAGTCTCATCGGGCCGAAACGCTATGACGCGCCGTGGAAGGACATCGAGGCGCAGGGCTGGATCGCCCCCGCCGACTGCATCGAGGTCCGGGTGACGCTGACCGACGAGGAGCGACTGCAGTACGCGGTCGCCGAGGCGGAGGAGAAATACAAGCTCTGCTCCACCGCGCACACCAAGGTGAACGTGGTGAAGTCGATCCTCGCCCGGCACAAGGATTCTCCGACACTGGTCATCGGTGCATACATCGACCAACTGGAAGAGCTGGGACGCGAACTGGACGCGCCGGTGATCCAGGGCTCCACCAAGAACAAGGAACGCGAAGTCCTGTTCGACCAGTTCCGCAACGGGGAGATCCGGACGCTGGTGGTCTCCAAGGTGGCAAACTTCTCGATCGATCTGCCGGAGGCGTCTGTCGCCGTCCAGGTCTCGGGAACGTTCGGTTCCCGGCAGGAGGAGGCACAGCGCCTCGGTCGGCTACTGAGGCCGAAACGCGATGGCGGCCAGGCACATTTCTACTCGGTGGTGTCCCGCGACACCCTCGACGCCGACTACGCGGCGCATCGGCAGCGCTTCCTCGCCGAGCAGGGCTACGCCTATCGCATCACCGATGCGGACGATCTGCTGGGTCCCGCCATCGGCGAGGAGTCCGCGGGCTGAGCCTCGGATCGAATCAGATCGGTTCGGCGAGGCAGTAGCCGAGCGGCTCGGGCAGTGCGAAGTAGACCGACAGCTGATCACTGGAGCACGACGGCCGTCCGTTGCTGCGCTTGTCGACACGGACGATCTCGGTGCCGGTCGCCTTGGTGGCCCCGCACGCGAGCTCCTTGTAGTCGGACAGCGAGGCGCTCGGCATCCCGCCGAGCGGGATCTGGTAACACTTGCCCTGCGTCAGGTTCGGTGACAGGCACAGCTGTTCGCCCGTTTCCTCGCCGTCGCGCATCCAGTACAACCGGGAGTAGTCGTCGCTGGGACATGTCGCCCCGTTGACCTTCTGGGCCACGTAGAAGGTGAACTTGCTCGTCGAGGAGCAGTCCGCCTTACGTGCGTGGACGTCCCCGCCCTCCCCGCTGCCGGTGACAGAGACACAGTCACCCACCGCGACGTCGTCGGTGTCGGTCACCGAGTCACGGGCGATGAAGCCGAACACCCCGACGACCGCGATCACGAGGACGGCCACGATGCCCACGGCCCACCACAACCACTTGCGCGATCGCTTGGGGGCCGGCGGCGCGTACGGATATGCACCGGGGTACGGCTGGCCGCCCGGGTACGGCTGGCCACCCGGATACGGCTGAGCACCCGGATACTGCTGGCCACCCGGATACTGCTGGCCACCCGGATACGGCTGAGCACCCGGATACTGCTGGCCACCCGGATACTGCTGAGCGCCCGGATACTGCTGGCCACCCAGGTACGGCTGAGCACCCGGATACTGCTGGGCACCCGGATACTGCTGGGCACCGGGGTACGGCTGAGCACCTGGGTAGGGCTGCCCGGGATGGGGTTGAGCACCCGGAAACGGTTGTTCCCCCGGATACGCCTGACCACCAGGGTGAGGCGAGCCACCCGGCGGCGGTTGCGCTCCTCGGTCAGGATCTCCGCTCTGGTACGGCTGCTCACCGGGATACGGCGGGGTACCGGGAAAGGGCTGCTCGCTCGGGTACTGCTCGCCGCCGGGGTACTGCTGCGCTCCCGACGACTCGTTGCCACCACCCTGACGCTGCGTGGGATCCGCGTCCTGCGGCCCCTGCGGTGAATCCGGGTTCGGCGGTACGGGCGGGGTGGTCATAGTCGCAGATCGTACCGCCGCGCCACCTGGCGGCGGCGAAGCCATCTATCTGCACGAATGACGGTCCATGTGTCAGCCTTGAGCCGTGCGCACCGTTTCCCGCCTCCGCCCCTTCGGGACCACGATCTTCGCCGAGATGTCCGCGCTGGCGCTCGAACACGACGCGATCAACCTCGGCCAGGGGTTTCCCGACACCGACGGTCCCGACTCGATGCTCGCGGCGGCACAGCGCGCGATCGCCGAGGGTCGCAACCAGTACCCGCCCGGCATCGGCGTGCCCGAATTGCGGTACGCGGTGGCCCGTCAGCAGCGGCAACTGTACGGACTGGACTACGACCCCGACGCCGAGGTCCTGATCACCGTCGGCGCCACCGAGGCGATCGCCGGGGCCGTCGTCGGACTCGTCGAGCCCGGCCGCGAGGTGGTGATGGTGGAGCCGTACTACGACTCGTATGCCGCCACGGTTGCCATGGCGGGCGGTGTCCGACGAACCGTGCCCCTCATCGCCGATGGAGACGGGTTCCGCCTCGACCGTTCCGCACTGGCCGACGCATTCGGTCCCGACACGGCGATGATCCTGGTGAATTCACCCCACAACCCCACCGGCACGGTGTTCTCCGATGACGACCTCAGCGAGATCGCCCGCCTGTGCACAGAACACGACGTCGTCGCGGTGACCGACGAGGTCTACGAGCATCTGCTCTTCGACGACCGGGTCCAACGCCCACTCGCCACCTTTCCGGGTATGCGCGAGCGGACTCTGCGGATCTCGAGCGCCGCAAAGACATTCAACTGCACCGGATGGAAGGTCGGGTGGATCAGCGGTCCACCCGACCTGGTCGCGGCCGCCCGCGCCGCCAAACAGTTCATGTCCTATGTCGGTTCCGGACCGTTCCAGCCCGCCGTGGCCGGTGCACTCGACGAAGAGATGGACTGGGTGCGCGATTCGGCACAGCGGTTGGTGTCGGCCCGCGACCTCCTGTCGGACGCGCTCCGCGACACCGGCTTCGACGTCCACCGGAGCGAGGCCGGCTACTTCGTGTGCGCCGATCCGCGCCCGCTCGGGTTCGACGACGGAATCTCCTTCTGCCGCATGCTTCCCGAGCGGATCGGCGTCGCGGCTGTTCCCGTGAGCGCATTCGTCGACGACGTCGAACCGTGGCGGCACCTTGTCCGCTTTGCGTTCTGCAAGCGCGAAGAAGTCATCACCGAAGCCGCGCAACGACTCCGACGCCTCTAGCTCCGCCGCCGGGCTCCCACCCCTCACGCCGATCAGGGTGGCGGTTCGGGTGCGCCCACTCGGCGGGAAAGTGTGCCCGATCGGCGGTTCGGCGAGCGGAATCAGCGCAGGGCGGGCATGACCTCGTTCACGAACAGGTCGAGGCTGCTGCGATCGTGCGCGATCTCCGGGAAGTAGAAGATCCCGTAGGCCATACCCAGATCGGCCAGGGCGGAGAGGTTCTCGACCACCTGCTCGGGCGTCCCGACGGCGGGCATGCCTCGGAATGCCGCCATGCTCGCCGCAGCCGCCTCGGGATGGACGTGCTGAGCCAATCGCTGTTCGATCGCACCGAGCCGACGCTCCACCTCCTCGGCAGTCTCGGCGAGCACGACGTTGTAGTTCGCCGAACGGACGATGGACTCGAAGTCACGACCAACGTCGGCACAGTGTTGTTGCAGCACAGACGATTTGTGCGTGAAACCGTCGGGCGTCCCGTCGAAGTTCGTGTAGTCGGCATACCGGGCGGCGATCCGCAGGGTCTTGCGCTCGCCACCCCCGGCGATCCACAGCGGGATGCGCCCGGCCGTCGGCTGGGGTGCACAGATCGCGTCGTCGACCTGGTAGTGCACCCCATCGAGACTCGCCCGCCCGGTCTCCCAGGCCTGCTTCATGATCGTCACACCCTCGTCGAGACGGGCGAGCCGTTCCCCCGCCGACGGGAAGCCGTATCCGTATGCTCGCCACTCCTGCTCGTACCAACCGGCGCCGATCCCCATCTGCACCCGTCCACCGGAGATGAGATCCGCGGTCGCCGCCACCTTTGCCAGGTACATGGGATTCCGGTAGCTCATCGCGGTACACATCTGGCCGATGTCCACCCGCGACGTGGTGGCCGCGAAGGCCGACACCAGGCTCCACGCTTCGTGCGTGGCCTCGTCGGTGGGCACCGGAACGGTGTGGAAATGGTCGTAGACCCAGATCGAGTCCCAGCCGGTCGCTTCGGCGGTCGCGGCCAGCGACGACATCACCGACCACTGATCCGCCGGCGCGATACCGGTGAGGTCGAGACGCCAGCCCTGCGGAATGAAGAGTCCGAATCGCATGGGCTCACGCTACCCGGGGTCGCCACCGACAAGGGCGTCCTCGGCACTAGAATCAGGGAATGCCCGACCCGAACGGAGTCGGCGACAGGCAGGAGATCGACGACGATGGGCAGGGTCCGCAGCGAGCGGGTCACCGCAACTCGCGCCCGAATCATGTCCGCGGCCGAGCGACTCTTCGCCGAGCAGGGCGTCTCGGCCGTGTCCAATCGTCAGATCAGTGAGGCCGCGGGCCAGGGCAACAACTACGCCGTCGGTTATCACTTCGGCGGCCGCCTGGAACTGATGCGGGCCATCCTCGAACATCACAACGCCGAGATCGAACCACTGCGGCGAACGATGATCGATCAGCTCGGGCCCACGGTGGAGGTGCGTGACTGGATCGCGTGCCTCGTCGCGCCGCAGACCGATTACCTCGATTCGCTCGGCACACCAACGTATTTCGCGCGGTTCTGTGCACAGATCACCATCGACCCCCAGTTCGGGACACTGCTCTACGAGCAGGCGGCCGCCTCCGATGAGCTGATCGCAGTTCTCACCGGCATGTACGCATCGCTGCCCACCATCCCGAAACCGGTCCTCGAATCGAGGGATGCCATGGCGCGCAACATGATCCTCCTCACCCTCGCCGACCACGAGCGGGCGTGCGCCGCCGGCGGGGCCACGGGGTCGTGGTCCGGCATTCGCGAGCAGCTGATCGATGCACTCGTCGGCATCTGGCTTGCGCCGGTGACCCACGACGCGAACTGACCGCCAAACCGAACCAGCGCAGGGGCGCCGAACTCCCGAGGACCCCCACATCCCCGGAAGCCCGACGCCCCCGACACGGTCCCCCGACCTAGACCCCGGAGCCCCCGGCCCCCGGGGTCCGCCCCATTCAACCATCTATCAGTCACCTGACTCAATACGGCGGCCCAGATTTCTCGAGAAGCGACGACGAGGTCACCTCCGCAAGTCACCCCTCCGCGGCTGGGTCGTGCCGGGCCGCTGCAGGCCGAAGGCGATCCGAGGCGACGCCATCCGATCGGCGACACCGCCCGAAGAAAACAAGCAGTCTGGACTGTTTCTTGAAATCCAGCTACGCTCCTGCCCCATGACCGAGCAGCCCGCGCCGGCAACGCGCACCCAGGCAGAGCGCACTGCCGCCACCCAGGCCAAGGTCCTCGATGCCACTGTCGACGCACTGGTCCAGCTCGGCTACGCCGGGACCACGACACAGGAGGTCAACCGGCGGGCGGGCGTGTCACGCGGCGCGCTGCTTCACCACTTCCCCACCCGGGAGGCCCTCGTCGTCGCCGCGGTCTCCCACCTGGTCGATCGCCGGCTGGCCGAACTGTTGAACCGCCCCCGTTCCGGTGACGAGGACATCGAGATCGTCGTCGAGGCGTTCAGCGGTCCGCTGTTCGATGCGGCACTGGAACTGTGGGTGGCCGCGCGCACCGACCGTGGTCTGCGCGAGGCGATGATCCCGCTGGAACAACAGGTGTCCGATGCCCTCGCCGCCGGGTGCGCCGATCTGTTCGGCGACCGGTACTCGCCGGCAGAGCTCGAACTCACCGTGGAACTCGCTCGCGGACTTGCTGTTTCCCGAATTCTCCGTACCCCCGATGCCGACCGGGCGCTCATCGCCCGGCTACTGCCCGTGTGGAAGGAACTACTCGACCGCCATGCCTGAAACACCCGACCGCACCGCACCGTCCGAGGACGTCGATGTCCTCGTCGTCGGTACCGGATTCGGCGGTCTCGCCGCCGTCCACCGTCTCCGCGCAGATCACCCCCGGCTCACCATCAGGGTCATCGAGCGAGCTGCCGGGCCCGGAGGTGTCTGGCGCGACAACGACTACCCCGGCGCGGCGTGTGATGTGCCGACGTCCCTGTATTCGTTGTCCTTCGCCGACAATCCGGACTGGTCACACACCTACGGGCGTCAGTACGAGATCCGCAGCTACCTCGAGGCGGTCGCCCGCGAACACGCCGACATCATCCGTTACAGTTGCCCGCTCACCGGCGCGACCTGGGACGAGCACGACGGTCGGTGGATCGCCGAGACCGGTCTGGGCACCATCCGCGCGCGGCATCTGGTGGCCGCGCCCGGCGCACTCTCGGAGCCGGGTGTACCCGACCTGCCAGGCTCGGACCGATTCGGCGGGAAGGTGTTCCACACCGCGCGGTGGCGTCACGATCACGACCTCGCCGGGCGCCGCGTCGCCATCGTCGGCAGCGGGGCGTCGGCCGTCCAGGTGGTTCCCGAGATCGTCGACCGGGTAGCGCATCTCACCGTCTTCCAGCGCACACCAGCGTGGGTCGTCCCGCGGCTCGATCGGACCATCGGCCCCGTCGAACGTACCGCCTATCGCGCGGCACCGATCGCCCACCGGCTGATCCGCCGACTCACCTACCTCTACCGGGAGGCCTACGTCGTGATGATGGCGCACCGACCGCGCCTGCTCCCGGTTGCCACCACGCTCGCCAAAGTACAGCTGCGCCTACAGGTCCGGGATCGCAGCCTGCGACGACGACTGACCCCCGACTACACCATCGGCTGCAAGCGGATGCTGCTGACCAACAAGTGGTTTCCAGCACTGCAACGCGAGAACGTGACGCTGACCGGCGCCATCGCCGGACTCACCGCGGATGCGGCCGTCGATGCCGACGGCACCGAGCATCGGGTCGACACCGTCATCTTCGCCACCGGCTTCACGCCCACCACGCCACCGATCGCCTCGATCCTCCGCGGCCGGGGTGGCAGGAGCCTTGCCGACATCTGGTCCGGATCGCCGAGCGCCTATCGCGGCGTCGCTGTGCACGGCTTCCCGAATCTGCACCTGATGTACGGGCCGAACACGAATCTGGGACACAGCTCCATCGTGCTCATGCTCGAACCCCAGGCGTACTACATCTCGCGTGTGCTCGATCATCTCCGCGGGCAGGGACGGACGACCGTGGAGGTGACCGATGAGGCGCAGCGCCGTTATGCCGCCCGGATGGACGCCGACCTGGCCGGGACGGTGTGGAACTCCGGCGGCTGCTCGAGCTGGTACATGGACGCCTCCGGACGGAACTCGGTGATGTGGCCGACCTTCACCAGGACCTACCGAAAGATGATGTCGCAGTTCGACCCTGCCGATCACATGGTCGGTACGGCTGCCGCGGGCGTCACGTCGACGCAGGCGACCGCCGCGGTGGGTGGCATCCGATGATCGGTCGAACGAGGGTCGACGCATCCGCCGAACATTTCGACGTCATCGTCATCGGCTCGGGCTTCGGCGGATCCGTCGCCGCGCTCCGGTTGTCCGAGAAGGGGTACCGCGTCGGCGTGCTCGAGGCCGGCCGGCGGTTCGCCGACCACGAACTACCCGCCACGAGCTGGCGACTTCGCGACTACCTCTGGGCACCGTTCCTCGGTTGTTATGGCGTGCAACGGATGCACCTTCTGCGGGACGTCTTGGTGATGGCCGGGGCCGGCGTGGGCGGTGGCTCGCTCAACTACGCCAACACTCTGTACCGACCACCGGCCACATTTTTCGACGACCCGCATTGGGGTGCGATCACCGACTGGGCCGACGAATTGGGCCCCTACTACGACCAGGCGGAGCGGATGCTCGGCGCCACCACGTACCCCAACGTGACGCCGTCCGATGACGTGATGCGCGAGGTCGCAGCGGAACTCGGCGTCGAGGAGACCTTCGTTCCGACCCCGGTGGGTGTGTTCTTCGGCGAAGCCGGTGTCACCACCTCGGACCCGTACTTCGGAGGCGCCGGCCCGTATCGGACCGGTTGCACCGAATGCGGCGCGTGTATGACCGGATGTCGGGTCGGAGCCAAGAACACCCTGGTGAAGAACTATCTGTATCTGGCCGAACAGACCGGCGCACAGATCATCCCGATGACCTCGGTGCATGCCGTCCGACCACGGTCCGGAGGCGGGTACACCATTGATACCCATCGCACCGGTCGACGTCGACGTACCCGCACCTACTCCGCCGATCAGGTGGTGTTCGCGGCCGGTACCTACGGCACCAACAAACTCCTTCTGTCGATGCAGCAGTCCGGTGAGCTCGCCGAACTCTCGGACCGGGTCGGCCGAGTGGTCCGCACCAACTCGGAGGCCGTGCTCGCCGCAACCGCCCGTGACCGATCGACCGACTACACCCAGGGCGTCGCGATCACCTCGTCGTTCCACCCGAACGCACACACGCACATCGAGCCGGTCCGGTATGGCAAGGGCAGCAACCTCATCGGGCTGTTGCAGGCCGTGCTCGTCGACGGCGGCGGACGTATGCCACGCATCCTCAAGGCGATCGGGGCGATGCTCGCCCACCCCGCGCAACACTCCGATCGCTGTCGGTTCGGAACTGGTCCGAGCGGACCATCATCGCGCTGGTGATGCAGACCGCCGACAACTCGATCGAACTGTTCGCCGGACGAGGCCGCGTCGGCCCACGTCTGCGAAGCCGGGCCGGCGATGGTGACCCACCGCCGCGATGGATCCCCGAGGGCCATCGGGCGGTGCGATCGGTCGCCGAACGCATCGACGGCGACGCCGGTGGCTCCGTCGTCGACCTCCTGAACATCCCGATGACCGCCCATTTTCTCGGCGGATGTGCCATCGGCTCCGATTCCCGGACCGGCGTTGTCGATGCCTACCACCGGGTCTTCGGCCACCCCGGACTGCACATCGTCGACGGTTCGACCGTCTCGGCCAATCTCGGCGTCAACCCGTCGCTCACCATCACGGCCGCGGCCGAACGGGCGTTGGCCATGTGGCCCAACCGCGGTGAGCAGGACCCTCGTCCGGAACCCGGCGCGGGTTACCGTCCGGTGGAGGCGGTGGCACCGAATCGTCCGGCCGTCCCGGACGGCGCACCGGGCGCCCTTCGCCTGCCGGTCCGTCTGTCCATCAGCCCCGTCCGGCGTCACGCCTGATTCCGCGAAGTCCAGGAGCACCAGCATGTGGAGTGTTGTCGAGTCCCGTACCGATCGCGATCTGTGGCCGGTGAGCCCACCGGCCCCATGGCCTGCATCGGTGCGCGCCACACTCTGGTGGCACCGCGCCACCGACGATGCCAGGTCCCTGGCGATCTCCGATGGCCCGACCATCCCCATCACGGTGGGGATGATGGTCGATTACCTCGACTCGCCGGTCGGACCCTATCGGGAGGTTCTCGCCAGCCCGGTGCTGCTGGCACCGAGCCGACGGCTCGGACCTCTTCCGCGGCTGCATGTCCCGTTCATCGCGGTGGATTCGGAGACCTCCGTCCACGGTGGCCGCTTCCACTGGATGCTGCCCAAGGTGATGGCGGCGTTCCACGGAGAGGCGACGTCGGAGATGGTGGCCAACGGTGCCGACTGGTCCGTCCACGCCATCGCGCGGTCACTACCGGTGACCCTGCCGGTGGTCGGCGCGCTCGGCTTCGCGCAGCCCATCAGCCGCGCCGGCAGCCCCGTCGACTTCCTTCGTGCGACGGCGACGCTCGCCGGGACCTTCCGACCCGCTCGTGTCGATGTCGTCCTCACCGGCCCCACGCTCCCCGCCTGGTTGAAGGCAGGCACGCACACCGGGATCACCCTCACCCGCGGCCGGATGTCGACCGGCCGCGGACGGCGCTGCTGAACACCGGCACTGTCGTCAGAAGTACTGCGCGCCACCGTCGATCGAGATGTGCTCGGCCGTGATGAACTTCGACTCATCCGACGCGAGGAACGCCACCACGTTGGCGATCTCGTCCGCCTCTGCGACGAACTGGTTCAGGAACGTCATGCCCATACCCGCCAGCCGCGGGTTGGACGCATTGGTCTCTTCGATCCTGGCGACCATCTGGCCCGAACCCATCGGTGTGGCGACCGCCCCCGGGTGAATGCTGTTCACCCGTATGTTGTGGTTGCCCAGTTCGGCCGCGAAGGCACGCGTCATCCCCACCAACGCGTGCTTGCTGGTGGTGTAGTGAACCATGAACGGCTGCATCTTCTTTCCGGCGAACGAACTGGTCAGGATGACCGAGCCGCCACCCCGCTCGATCAGGTGATGCGCGGTCGCGGTCACCGTGTTCCACGCCCCGATCACATTGATGTCCATGGTGTCGCGGAAACTGGTGGGAGACACCTCGTCCCAAGTCTCGGGGATGCAGATGCCTGCGTTGGCAACCACCACATCGAGGCCGCCGAACGCCGACACGCCGTCGTCGACGGCGGCCTTCAACTCGTCGAGGTCGCGTACGTCGCACCGGACGAGGTGTGCCTTCGAGCCCTGTTCTTCCACAAGTCGACCGGTCTCGTCGAGCTCGGCCGGTGTCGCCGGGTCGTACGGCACACCGGGCAGCGGCCCGGCGATGTCGACACCGATGATCTGGGCGCCCTCAGCCGCCAGCCGAACCGCGTGGGCACGTCCCTGGCCACGCGCGACCCCGGTGATGAACGCGACCTTGTTGTCGAGACGTCCCATGGCCGAACTCCTTTCGTGACGCGTCGGCGTCGCACTGACGCGTCGGATCAGATGTGCAGTGAATCGGTTACAGGGGCAAGCCCTGCTCCAGCAGGTCGATGGCTTCGAGCAGCCCTCGGAGGAGCTTCTCGTCTGCCATGTCGTCGGACTGGGCGAAGTGGAACATCACCCCGCCGGCCGCTGCGATGAACACGCGCAACCGGAAGTCGTCGGCAGCCGTCCCGGTGTACTCCGCGAAGAAGTCCGTCGCCTCCGAGATCGCCCGGTCGGATTCGATCTGATAGGCGGTGCGCAGGACCGGCTCGGACTGGATCAGACGCATGCGATCTGTGTTGCTGGCCCAGTCGTCGTGGGTACCGATCTCGAACAAGTCGGTCACGAGCCGGCGCAGCAGATCGAAATGGCCGAGTCCCTTGGGTATCGCGGCGGTCGCCGCATCCCTGGCCTCCCGGAGGTCGTCGGAGATGACCACCTGTTCCTTCGATGCGAAGTACCGGAAGAACGTCGTGTGCGAGACCTCGGCCTCGCGCGCGATCTGTTCGACGGTCGTCTGCGTGTAACCGTTTTCGGCGAAGAGTCGCATCGCCGCCTCGCGGATCGCCTTGCGGGTACGGATCTTGTTCTTCTCCCGCAAGCCGAGGCGACGCCCCGGGCCCACGCCCGGGGCCGTCGTCGGTGTGGCCATGCTTCCGACCTCCTCGGATCAGTTCGCCGAACCCACTGTCTCGCGCGGTGCCGACTCGGTTCCGGAGGGAACAAGCCCGCGATCGCGGACCGCGCCACCCTCGATGTCGAAGTTCACCACGAGTCGATCCAACCATCTCGGGAGGCCCCAGGCGCGATCTCCGAGTAATGCGATGATCGCCGGCACCACCATCATCCGAATGATGAAGGCGTCGAAGGCAACCGCGACCGCAAGTGCGAACCCGATCATCTTGGACGTCGTGTCCGGGGCCAGCATGAACGCGGCGAACACGCTGATCATGATGATCGCCGCCGACGTCACCACGCGCGCACCATGCCGATATCCGGCGACGATGGCGTCCTTCGCCGACAGGCCGTGGATGTATTCCTCACGCATGCGCGTCACGAGGAACACCTGGTAGTCCATCGCCAGGCCGAAGACCACTCCGATCAGGAAGATCGGCAGGAACGACAGGATCGGCTGCGTGTGACTGATCAGCCCGAGGTCGCCCTCCTGGAAGATCGCGACCGTCACGCCGAAGGTCGCCAACACCGAGAAGATGAAGCCGAGAGTCCCGATCAGCGGGACCCAGATCGAACGGAACACCGCGATCATGATCAGGAAGGCCAGGCCCACCACCACCACGAGGTATGGGATCAGGGCCTTGTCGAGCTTGGCCGACAGATCCGACATGATGGCCGTCTGCCCGCCGACATGCAGCTGGGCACCCGCGGCCTCCACGCTCGGCGTGTGGTCGCGGATCTGCTCCATCAGCTCGTGAGTCGCCGCATCCGACGGCGCGCTCGTCGGTGTCACCGAGATGAGGGCGGTGTCCGCGCCGACCTGAGGCTGCGTCGTACCGTTGCCGATCCAGGTCAGGGTGTCGGTGTTGGCGACGTCGGCCAGCGTCTTGATGTGCTCGACGGTCTGTTCGGCGGGCACCCTCACGTCACCGTTCTCGCTGTGAACCACCACCAGCAGCGGGCCGTTGATGCCCTCGCCGAAACCCCGCTGCAGCAACGATTGTGCGGACGCCTCGTCGTCGGTGGTCAGGGACATGCCCAACTCGAGTTTCGTGGCCGGGATCGCGGCCAGCACCAGCACGGCCAGACCGGCGATGATGAACGGCAGCGGCCGTTTCACAACGGTCCGGCCGAACCGCACGCCGAGGGTCTCGGCGGTGTCGGACGGTTCGGCGTGTCTGATCCACGGGATGCGGGGGGCGAAGGCGAACCGGCCGACGGCGCCGAGCAACGCCGGGATCAGTGTCAGGGCGGCGAGAACCGCAACAGCCACGGCGACCGCGGCGCCCATACCCATCTGAGTGATCAGCGGGATCCCGACGACCATCAGCGCCACCACCGCGATGATGACGGTGAGCCCGGCGAACACCACCGCGGACCCGGCCGTGCCGACCGCCCGGCCGGCCGCATCTGCGGCGGCACCTCCGCGCTTTCGTTCACTGCGATAACGCGACACGATGAAGAGCGCATAGTCGATCGAGACGGCGATGCCGAGCATCGTGACGATCCCGGTGGCCGTCTGGTTGATGCTCATGAACTCGGCCCCGAGGGTCAGCAGCATGATCGTGATCATCACCCCGATCAGGCCGGTCACCAGCGGGATGAACGCGGCGACGAGCGCGCCGAAGGCGACGATCATCACGACGAAGGCCACGGCGAAACCGATCATCTCGGCCTTGCCGCCCGCCTCCTGGACCTGCATGAGCGACCCGGTCGCCTCGACCTGTAGTCCCCCGCCCCGGTGGTCGGCGAGGATCTCCTTCAGTTGCTCCTTCTCGTCGACCGTCAGGTCGAGGAGCTCGATGTTCTGGCGAACCTGGATCAGACCGACCTTGCCGTCGTCGCCGAGGACGGCAGAGGCGAGCGCCGGTTGCGCCTTGGCCACCGTCATCGGGTTCACCACGGTCGTGCGGTCGGTGAGTTCGGGCAGTTCGTGCAGATCCGCGACAAGCGCATCGATCTGCGACGAGTGTGCGGCCAGCCCGTCGTCGGCAGCCACCAACACACTGGTCGACGCCTGCGACTGCTGCTTCATCACCTCCGGGAAGTACTTCTCGACCTGTGACGTCGCGGTTCCGGAATCGGTACCTGGCAGGCTGAAGTCCTTCGCGAACTTCGGGCTCAGGGCACCCACGAGGCCGGAGACGGTCACAGCGGCGAGCAGCCAGACTGCGATCACCCACCACTTGTGCCGGAAGGAGAACCTCCCGACTCGGTACAACATCGACGCCATCGTCTTCCCTTCACATCGGTGTGTTCGCTCGGGGCCCCAAAAAGTGTTAGTGGATGCCACTTGTTACTGGATACTGAAAGATGCGCGTTTTCGCCACCTGAAACGGACAATTGTGGCGGACGCCTCGGGTGTGGGCCACGGCGTCACAGATCATCGAACATCTGTTCGCATCGTGCGGTAGGCTGTGCGCATGGCCGCGGGCATACAGGGGTCGCTTTTCGATCAGCAGTGCGACGAGACGACAGTGGGAGATCTGGACGACACCTCCACGCGGCGCGTGCTCTCCGACGGCGCGTGGGTCGATCTCCGTCCTGGGTGGATCTCCGGTTCCGATCTCCTGTTCGACACCCTCCGCGCAACCGCGGCGTGGCGCACCGAGCGGCGCCGGATGTACGACCGCGTCGTCGACGTCCCGCGCCTGGTCGCGACCTACCTCGACGGCGATTCGTTCCCCGACCCGTTGCTCCGCGATGCGCGCGACCGGCTCTCGCGGCATTACCGCGACGAACTTCCCGAAGGGTTCGCCACCGCCGGCCTCTGTCTGTACCGCGATGGCTCCGACAGCGTCGCCTGGCACGGTGACCGGATCGGGCGAGGATCGTCCGAGGACACGATGGTGGCGATCCTCTCGCTCGGCGCCCCTCGACCATTGATGTTGCGTCCCCGCGGCGGCGGTGCCTCACTGCGGTTCATGGTCGGCCCGGGAGATCTGCTGGTGATGGGCGGCAGCTGTCAACGGACGTGGGAGCACGCAATACCGAAGTCGCCCGGCGTCGGCCCCCGGATCAGCGTGCAGTTCCGTCCGCCGGGCGTCTGGTAGCACCGATCGGACAGACCGGGCATCGGCCGCACCCATCACCGTCCCCATCCTGGTCAGGTGGTTGAATCGGGAGCGTTGTCACCGCCCCGGGGCCGAGCCGAAATGAGAAACATGATCAAGAAGTCCGCTGCCGCCGCCATCCTTGCCACCGCCGCGATCGCCACCGCGGCCTCCCCGGCGACCGCCGGTCCGCTGGACACGTTGTTCGGCAGCGCGGGAGCAGGCAGCTCGGGCTCGGGCAGCTCTGATCTCCTCGACGCCGGTAGCTCCGCTCTCGGCTCGTCGAGCTCGACGCCACAGCACTACGGAAAGCTCGGACGTCCCGACGCCACAAACGGCGTCAAGTCCATCAATGTGTGGACGTATGCGCCCAAGGCACAGGCGATCTCTCCTGGCGTCTACCCGAAGAACTCACATCTCGGCGTCCGGTGGAACTCGACCATCGATGCCGGCCCGGTGGTCGACGGCAACGAATGCCGGATGGAGATCCGCCTGTCCGGCCCGAAGATCCCGAAGAAGGCGCAGCTGACCAAAACGCAGGACTGCACCTCCGCCAAGTCGTTCCTGCTGCGGACCCCGGGTTCGTACGCGATCAGCGTCACCGACATGATCTCCGGAGCCTCCAACTCCATCAGGTTCGACGTCCAGTAGGCGGACGTTCGGCCCCCGTCAGACCTGGAAGCCGATTCCGGTCAGCTTCTCCGACGCGGTCCACAGGCCATCGCGGACGGCCTGGTCGTCGGCACGCTTGTGATAGCCGGAGATCCCCGGTGCGCCACGCGCGCCGAACATCTGCGTCGGCCCGTAGAAGGTGCCGTTCGTGACGTCGGGTGAGGTCGCCGCGTACAGCGACGGCAGCGCGCCCGCCGCGGCCGACTGCGCGAACACCTTGTTCGCCACGTTCATGAACACGTCCTCGACGGTCCCCGATTTGCCCTGGAGTTCGGTTGCGGCGTAACCGGGATGAGCGATCAGCGACGACGTCGCGGAACCCGTCGCGGCCAGTCTTTCGGCCAACTCCTTGCCGAACATGAGATTGGCCATCTTGGAGTCGCCGTACGCGCGCCAACGCCGATAACGTCGCTTGTCCCAGTTGAGGTCACCGAGGTCGATACGCCCGATCTGATGCATCGACGACGACAGCGTGACGACTCGATCGGAGATCTTCGGCAGCACCAGCGCCGTCAACGCGAAATGGCCGAGATGGTTTGTGCCCATCTGCATCTCGAAGCCCTGCGCCGTGCGGCCGAACGGGATCGCCATCACACCCGCGTTGTTGATCAGCACGTCGGCCCCGCTGAGTCCGTCGGCGAAGGCGCGCACCGACTCGAGGTCGGCGAGGTCGAGTTGCGCGACCGTCGCCGCGGGCCCGATCTCCCGCGCGACCGCCTCGGCCTTCTGCGCGTTACGACAGGCCAGGATCACCTGGGCACCTGCGGCGGCGAGCGCCTTCGCCGTCTGGGCTCCCAGGCCACTGTTGGCACCGGTGACCACGACCGTGCGCCCTGACTGATCCGGGATGTCCGATGTCGACCAACCACTCATGCTCGCGACCCCCTGTTCATCGAATGATGCGGTCCACGCTATTGATCCGGCCGATGGCCGTCAACGATCGAGGAATCCGAACGGCAGGTGCATCATCCCGGCCGCCCCCACACGGCGAGCGGGACGCAGCAGGCCGGACAGCATCCCCCGAGCGTCGGCGTCGCCGGTTCGACGACCATCGCGGCCGGGGCGAAGACCTCCGTCGGCCGTGGCCGACCGCGCAGCGTCCGGGTACCCACCGAACTCCATTCCTGCGCTTCGTCGCCTGCTGCGGCGACGGCCGCATCGCCCGCGAGAACGGGGACGGCGGACGTCTTGGCGAGTTCGGACAGCCGGGCGCACTCGTTCACCGGGTCGCCGATGACGGTGTACTCGTAACGCTGTTCCGCACCGACGTTGCCTGCGAACGACATCCCGTACGACACCCCGATCCCCCACCGGACCGGGAGTTCTTCGAGCCGCACCGCCAGGTCCCGCGCGGCCGCCAGCGCCGCGGCGGCCGGGTCGTCGATGACGACCGGCACACCGAACACCGCAAGCGCGGCGTCACCCTCGAACTTGTTGACGAAGCCCGAATGACTGTCGACCACATCGGCGACGATGGTGAAGAAGCTGTTCAGCAGTTTCACCGTGGCCTGCGGATCCTGCTGAGCCGCAATCGACGTCGACCCCACGATGTCGACGAACAGGACGCCCGCCAGAGCATTGGTGCCGTGCATGCCGACGCCGCGTTCGAGCGCGAGTTCGGCGACGGTGTCCCCTACGTGGCGCGCGAAGAGTTCGCGCATGCGTTCGCGTTCGTCGAGGCCCTCCACCATCTCGTTGAAACCGTGTTGCAGGACGCCGAGTTCGGACGAGTCGTAGACCGCGACGTGGGCCGAGAGATCACCTCGCTCGACCCGTTCCACGGCTCGACGCAGATCGATGAGCGGATCGGCGATGGCCCGCCCGATCAACACCATGACGCGGGCGCCGGACGCGAGACCGACGATCGCGAGTACCACGGTGGCCCAGTCGACGGGTCCGGCGGCCGGCGGGAGCATGCCGGTCCATCGCCCGATATTGATGATGAGCAGGCCGAGCATCGGGACCGCCGAGCTCACCGCCCACACCGCGATCATCCTCGTCCGGACACCATGCATCACGTGCTGGGCCGGCGCCGCGCGCAGCGCGACGACCGACAACGGCCGTGCGGCACGCTCGGCGAACATGTAGGTGATACAGGAACTCGAGAAACCCGCCAGCATGAATGCCACCGCGACGCCCACGACCGTCTTCTCGGTGAGCTCGTTGGCGGTGAGGACGTAGGAGAGCACTGCAGCCGACCACGCGATCAGGGTGGCGATCACCTGGTGGCCCGGGATGCGCTGCACGGCGCGACGCCGGGCCCGGTCGGCTGGACGCCCGCTGACGAACCACCGGAGTTGCGGCCGGAACATCGAGAGGCCGAGAACCACGTTGATGAGCAGCCCGATCACGATCGCGATGACGACGGCGGGAAAGTTGGGGGCGCCGAGCGTGGTGTCGAAATTGAGTTGGCCGCCGTTGAACGCGAGTTGCACGAGGAGGAAGGTCTCGGCGCCCACGACACAGTTCGCGATGCTGATCGTGAGAGCGGCCGCCGCTGTGGCCCATCGAGCCATCCGTGCGCGTTCGGTCGCGGTCAGGCTCGACCAGTGCTGCGCGATGGGTGCACTGATGCGGCCCCACCACAAAGAGGGCGCATGGACTCCGCCCCACGACCCGACGGTGTCGGACCAGGGGCCGTGTGGTCGCACCATACGGCCACCTCCCTGCCCAGCGGCGTAGTGCCACCCTACCGAACGCAATGGTGGCGGCGACCACGAAAACGGGAGTCGACGCCGCGCTCAGATGGCGCGGGGTCGACTCCCGTCAGACGTCGGACCGGGGGCGTGTCCCCGGCTCCGGGATCAGACAGCCGGGATCAGGCCGGCTGGCCCGCCTCGATCTCGAGGGTGATGGTGACCTTGTCGCCGACGACGACGCCGCCGCCCTCGAGCGGCATCTCGATGTCGATACCGAAGTCCTTGCGGTTCAGCACGGTCTTCGCCTCGAAGCCGGCGACCGGGCCGTAGCCCATGCCCGGGCTCACACCGTTGAACTCGAGCTCGAGCTCGACAGACTTCGTCACGCCCTTGAGGGTGAAGTCGCCGGTGAGGACGTAGTCGTCGCCCTTGGGCGCGACACCGGTGGAGACGAAGGTGGCCTTCGGGAACTTCTCCGCGTCGAAGAAGTCGGCAGACTTGATGTGCCCATCACGCTGCTCGTTGCCGGTGGTGATGGAGGTGACGTCGATCTCGGCCTGCACGGACGGGGTCCCGTCCTCGGCGATGGTGATGGTGCCGGAGAAGGTCTCGAAGTTTCCGCGAACCTTGCTGACCATGAGGTGCTTGACGGAGAAGGCGACGGCGGAGTGCGACGCGTCGATCGTCCAGGTTCCGGTGGCGATCGGGGCGGTGACGGCTGTGGTCATGGTGACAAATCCTCCAGATGGGCGGTGTTCGTTGTTCGGTCTGTGAGAGTGGGCCTTCTCGACCCATCACAGCTTCAAACGGACCGCGGTCCGATTTCATTCCCGGGTTTACGGGATTTTCTGGAAAAGATCATCGCCACGCGAAAACCGGCTGTTCGAAGCCGTCGACCCGAGTGGCCCGCCCGCGGAGGACGACCTCGGCGAACTGGTAGATGACTGCTGCCGTCGGGGCGTGGACGAGGGCACCGACGATCGGGAGCTGGATCACCGGGCGGTCAGATTCGGGGATGGTCAGGAACCTCGGCTCCACCATCAACTCCTCGAAGGTGACGAAGAACAGCTCGGCGACCTCGTCCGGGTTGGGGTCTGGGGTGTGCGAATCGTCTGACCAGCAGACGACCGGCGTGATGACAAAGCCGGACCGGGTCGGATAGTCATCGAGCAAGCCCAGCACGCTGTCGGCCGGCAGTTCGACGCCGATCTCCTCGTGGAGCTCACGCAACGCGGCGGTGGGCGGGTCCTCGCCCGGATCGAGGCGTCCGCCGGGCAACGCGTACTGAGCAGCGTGACGCCGCATCGTCGCAGGCCGTTTGGTCAGCCAGATCCCATGGTGACCGTCGCGCTCGGCAATGGTGATGGCCACCGCGGCGGCCCGGGCATCGGGAACCTCGGCCGACTGCCGCCGGAAACCGGACATCCGCGCGGCCACAGCGGCGCGGTCAAGGGTGTTCACATTTTCCAGTTGACCACGGACCGATCTCTGCACGATCGCCGACCACACCCTTGCCCACCGAATTGTTAGAGTCTAACATTTTGATCATGGCCAGTCATGGCAAAGCCCAGCGCACTCGCGAGCGACTGGTGCGCGCGGCCCTCGATCTCTGCGCCGCCGAAGGGTTCGAGAACGTCAGCGTGGGTCGGATCGCGGAAGCCGCCGGGGTCACCGAGATGACCTTCTATCGCAACTTCCCCACCAAGGAAAGCGTCCTCCTCGACGACCCGTTCGACCCGGTGATCGCGGATGCGGTGGTCGGCCAACCCGCGCATCTGCCGGCATTGGCCGCCGTCGCGGCTGGTGTGCGGTCCGCGTGGGGCGCCGTCGAGACGGCCGACCTCGACGTCGTGCGAGACCGCCTGGGGGTGGTCGCACAGTCACCGCGGTTGCGCGGCGCGATGACCCAGAGCACCGCGGCCACCGCAGCCTCGATCGGAGGGGCCCTGCGCGCTCGCGGCGCCGCGGCCCCCGATGCCGAGATCGCTGCGGCCGCTGCCGTCGCCGCACTGACCGCGGCCCTGATGGCCTGGGCCCAGGACGACTCGACCGCACTCGACACCGCGATCGAGCGCGCGCTCCGGATCCTGGAGGGTGAGCGATGACCACACCACGGGTCGCGCTACGCGGCGTGACCCGGCAGTTCGCCGACGGCACCGGTGTCCGCCGGATCTCCCTGAATCTCTCGGCGGGCGAGATCGTCGCCCTCGTCGGTCTGAACGGAGCAGGTAAGACCACGCTCATGCGGGTGCTGCTGGGCATGCTGAGCCCGGACGCGGGCACGGTGGAGCTCGGCGGCGTCCCGATCGGCCACGTGCCGTCGGCGGCGTGGCGAACGGTTGGGCATCTGGTGGAGTACCCCCTGGCCTATGGCGAACTGACCGCGCGGCAGAACCTGGTGTTGTCCGCGCGGCTGCACCGGGCGCCGGTGGACGTCGTGGACCGGGTGATGGCCGAGTTCGCCCTGGGCCCGTACGCCGACAAACGAACCCGGAAGCTGTCGCTGGGTAACCGTCAGCGTCTCGGGCTGGCATCGGCCCTGCAACACGATCCGACCGTGATCGTCCTCGACGAACCCACCAACTCCCTCGATCCGTCCGGTGTCATCACGCTGCGGGATGCCCTGCGCTGCCGGGCCGCGAACGGGTCGGCGGTTCTCGTCAGCAGCCACCACCTCGACGAGGTGGCCCGGATCGCCGATCGGATCGAGGTACTCAACGACGGCCGACTGATCGGCGGACTCGACCCCGGGGCCGACGAATTGGAACGGGTGTTCTTCGAGCAAGTGCGGGCCGACGACGAGCGGAGACACCGATGAGGGAGGCGATCTACGCGGAGAGAGTCAAGTTCGCGTACTCCCCGGTGGGCCGTGCCGCGACCGCGCTGTTGGGGTGTGGGATCGCGATGCTGAGCTGCGCCATGCCCCTGGCCGCCCGCAGCGGCGATCCCCAGATGCTCGACAAACTCGGGGAGGCGGGCGAACGGAGCTGGGACGGCCTGCTGTCGGGGGCGGCCCAGGTGACCGGGGCCGGCGGCCTGCTCGGCTTCGGGGTGGTGCTGGGCTGGATGTTCGGCCGCGAGTTCGTCGACGGCACCATCACCGGGCTCTTCGCGCTTCCCGTCTCACGTTCGGTGATCGCGTCCGCGAAACTGATCGTCTATCTCGTCTGGGCTGTGGTGGCCAGCTCGTTGATCGTCGCGACCCTCCTCCTCGGCGGTCTGGCCCTCGGGCTGGGCGCACCGTCCGCCGAGACGGTGACGGGGCTCGGACGTCAGTTCGCTCTCGGCGTCCTGTCGGCGATCGGCGCGATCCCCGTCGCGTGGCTGGCCACCCTCGGACGCTCGGTCCTCGTCGGTGTCGTCGGCTCGATCGGACTGGTGATCGCCGCGCAGGTCGCGACGATCGGGGGCGCGGGTGGATGGTTCACGATCGCGGCACCCGCGCTGTGGGCGATCTCGGACGGTCGCGAGGTGAGCGTCGTGCAGCTCGCGCTCGTGGTGCCGATCGCGCTGGCCGCCGTCGTGGCCACCATGTTGACCTGGAGGCGACTCCAGTTGACGCGCTGATCCGGGTCACACCCGCAGTTCGTCGCCCGGCACCGTCGACGTGGTCACCTGTCGACCGAGGTGGTAGGTCATCACTGCGAGCGCGCACAGACCGATCGCGAGGTTGAACAATGCGCCGAATCCGTCCAGCGCGAAGTCGACCAGGGCGTTCGACAGCGTGAACACAAGGGCGGCGATACGCAGTGAGCGCAGCGGCCACACTCCAGCGGTCCGCCGGCGGGCGATCATGGCGGGCAGTGACAACATCATCGTCACCACGCCGCTGACCAGAAGGATCCACGTCGCCGTCGCGTTGCGACTGAGTTCGAGGTAGATCTCGACATCGCCGCGACGCGTTCCGTCGAAATAGAAGCTGAGGCCGCCGACGATCACGGTGCCCACCGAGCTGATCGCCAGCATCCACCCGAAGAACGTGACCCACCTCGGGCTGCGGACGAACCCGGGGATCAGCGCTGCGGCGCGGTCGCGCAGACGCATCAGGCGATCGGGTGATTCGGAGCCGGCCTCGAGCAGCGCCCGCAGGTGACCGAGCATCTCCGGATCGGCACCCCGGTCGCCCGCGAGTGTCAGGAAGTCCTCGGCCTGCTCACGCCTGCGGGGTGGCAGTCCATGGGCGACCCCGTCGGCGATGATCGCGGCCGCGTTCGCCAGCGCCTCCGCCTCGGAAGGCCGCTTGACGTCACGGACGATGCGGCCGATCAGGAGGATCAGGACGACAAGGACGTACATGATCTCGGCGGACGGACCGTAGAAGTAGTCGTTGTCCTTGGTCACGAACTTGCCGACCTCGTCGAGGAACAGGCCGAATCCGATGCCGCCCATGACGATAGCGATGATGCGGGTCGCCGGTCCGAGGAAGAGCCAGCCGGTGACCAGGGCGAGCATCATGAGCGCCCCACCCCACAGCGCATGTGCGATGTGCAGCGTGCCGCCACCTACTTGCGGATAGCCGGTCACCTGGAGGTAGAGCCGTGTCACCAGGATGGTGCCGATCGCGAAGATCAGGAACCATTCGACCGACGTGGTGCCGTAGACACTTCGGATCACCACCGCGCTGGCACGCGAACGGTGCGATTCGGCCATGGTCAAAGTATGGCCACGCTGCCCGCCGAACCACCGAGATTCGATCAATCGGCCGTCGCGAGCAGGTCCTCCGCTACCGGCTCATCCGCGGGCACCGCCGACCGCAGGCACGTCGATCTCACGGCGCAGGATCTTTCCGGTGGCCCCCTTGGGGAGTTCGGGCAGGAACCAGATGTGGCGCGGGTACTTGTAGGCCGCGACGCGTTCCTTCACGAACTCGACGAGTTCGGCCGGGTCGGTGGCCGCATCCCGCTTCAACGCGACCGCGGCGCCGATCTCCTCGCCGAGCGACTCGTGCGGAATCCCGACGACCGCGACCTCGGCAACCGCGGGATGCTCGTAGAGCACCTCCTCGATCTCGCGCGGGTAGACGTTGTAGCCGCCGCGGATGATCAGGTCCTTCTTGCGGTCGACGATGAAGAAGTAGCCGTCCTCGTCGACCCGGCCGATGTCTCCGGAGGAGAACCACCCGTCCGAGTCGATCGCCGCCGCGGTGGCGTCCGGCAGGTTCCAGTAGCCCTTCATGATGTTGTGGCCGGCGATCTGGATCTCGCCGGGCTCACCAGCGGTGACCTCGTTGCCCTCGCTGTCGACGACGCGCATCCGGACGCCCTCGATGGGTGTGCCGATCGAGCCGGCCTTGCGCTCGCGGTCGGGATGGTTGAACGAGGCGACCGGCGAGGTCTCCGACAATCCGTAGCCCTCGAGGATCATGCAGCCAAAGGCCTTCTCGAAGTCGCCGAGTACCTGGACCGGCAGCGACGCGCCGCCCGATGCGCAGGTACGCAGACTCGCCGTGGCCGACGGTTCGAACTCCTGCGCCACACCCAGCATCGCCGCGTACATCGTCGGGACACCCAGGAACACGGTGACCTGATCCCGCTCGATGACCTGCACCGCGGTCCGTGGGTCGAAACGCGGGATCAGCGTCAGCGTCGCACCGACCAACACCGACGTGTTCATCCCGCAGGTCAGCCCGAAGACGTGGAACAGCGGCAGACAGCCCATCACGACGTCGCCGAATTCGATACCGATCAGCGTTCGCGCGGTCACCTCGGCATTGCGTGCGAGGCCGCCGTGGGTGAGTTCGGCACCCTTCGGCTTGCCGGTGGTGCCCGAGGTGTGCAGGATCACCGCGGTGTCGGCGTCGTCGCACTCGACCGGGCTCGACTGCTCAGGCAGATCGGCGACCAGTTCGGTCAGACCCGCGTCGTCGACCAGCCAGAGATGGCTGTCCGCCGCCGCTGCCGCCGCGCGCGCCTCGTCTGCGAACAGCGGCGTTGCGAACAGCGCCGTGGCACCGGTGTTGGTCAGGTAGAACTCGATCTCACGGGCCTTGAGAAGCGGATTCATCGGGACCGCGATCGCGCCGCGGCGAAGGATGCCGTAGAACGCCAGCGCGAAAGCCGGCGTGTTGCCGAGCATGATGCCGACCCGGTCGCCCGGTCCGATTCCCTGCCTGTCCAACAACGTCGCGACTCGTGCTGCGGCGGAGTCGAACTCGGCGAAGGTCAACGAGAGTGCGTCGCACCGGAGTGCGACAGAGTCGCCGTGATCGCGCGCCGTGGCAACGAGATTCATGGAAAGGTTGGTCATCAGCGGTCTCCTGGACTCGGATGTCGGATATGTCAACTCTGTCGGACACCGCGGCGGGCGTCGATGGTCGCGGTCACAGTACGGATCGGGCTGCGCTTGTTCCTGCGCACAGTCACCCCGTGACTGCCGGCCGCCCTATGCCGACCGACGCACGTCGGACGACGGATCGCCGCGCAACCGCACCGCGCGTAGCGCAAGATACAGTTCGGCGGCGTCGATGGGCTTGTCGACGGAACGGCCGGTGAGATCGCGAATCTTGCGCAGGCGATACAGCACCGTGTTGCGGTGGTAGTGCAGACGTTCCGCAGTTGCCGCGGTCGAGCCGTCACAGGCGAACCATGCCTCGAGCGTTGCGAGCATCTCGTCGCGCTCGTCGACCGGGAGCTCGAGCAACTGGCCCAACGTGCGGCCCGCGACCTCGTCGGCCACATCCGGAACCCGCACGAGCAGCAGTTCGAGCGAAAGGTCTGCATACCTGACGAGGTCTGCGGTTCCGGCGGGCGACGAGCGCCGCGCCACACGAGCCTCGTCGACGGCGCGGGCGATCTCGGCAGGTGCCGAGAACGGGCGGCTGACCCCGATGCGCTGATCGAACACCGAGACCACCTCGGCCACGGCGATCTCGACATCGGTGTCGGAGCGGCCGCAGATCAGCCCGAGGTACCCGTCGGACCGGGTGTCCCAGACCGACGCGATGCCTTTCGCGTGCAGCCGTGTCGTGGTGTCACTCGCGGTGGCCGGACGGGGCTCGGCGTCCTCGGCACACACGACCGCGAAGCTCGCCCGCTCCGGTAGGCCGAGCGCGCGCACGGCATCGATGATCGCCGTGGGGTTTTCCGAGTGATCGTCGAAAACCGTCCGCACGAGGAGCGCTCGCGCCTCGGCATCGGCGTGGCTGAGCAGGATCTCGGCCTCGCGGTAGCCGTCGACGGCCGCGCCCGAATACGTATCGATCGCTGCCCAGAGCGCAGTGGGGACGTCGAGAAGTTCTTCCGGTGAGATCCCCCGGGCGCGGCTGAGCATCTGCTCCCAGATCAGCTGTCCGCCGAGCCGGTAGGCGCGGAGAACCGCGGCGAGCGGAATCGCCTGCTCGGCCTTGAGACGGCCGGTCGCCCGCGCGACGTCGACGCGGATGCGGCCGGTGCCGGCCAGCACCGCGAGCACCGAGCTGAGGTTGTCGGCGCACGTGGCGCGCAACTGCTCGGGGGTCAGCAGCTGCGCCTCGAGATAGGTCTCCTCCGCCGAGCGCAGACGCTCGACGATGGTGTCTGTGAGCGCGGGAAGGTCGTCGAGCAAGTCGGCGGCGAGTGCAGCTGCGGGCGAACTGCTCGTTGAGGTGACCACCACCGCATCGTACCGGTCCTCCGTGAGCGCCACCATATCGGCATTGTGCGACGGCACAAGATCACAGCCGACCCGACTTTGCGCCCGCCCATGGTGGGCCGATGGTTCCGAGGCGAAGAATCCATGACATCGGGCAATGCCCCGACCCCGGCCACACGACAGGAGTTGATCTACGCCCATGAGCGTCGACACGCAGCACAGAACCGACCACCTCGACTCGGTCGAGGCCGCTCTCGCCGATCTGTCCGCAGGTGAGAAGGCCTGGGCCGCCCTGTCCCTGACCGACCGCGCCGACCTCCTCGACCGCGTCCGGGCGCTGACCGGCAAGCACGGCGCTGAGTGGGTCGCGGCCGCCTCCTCGTACAAGCGCCTGGGACCACACTCGGCGCTCGCCGGCGAGGAATGGATCTCCGGTCCGTACGCATTCGCCAGCGGCCTCGGTGCCGCCGCACAATCGCTGCGGGACCTGGCCGTGGGCCGCAGCCCCGTCGCCGACGCCACGTTCGGCACCGCGGCAGGCCATACCACCGTGCGGGTGCTGCCGTCGTCGCGCTACGACTCGTTGCTGCTCAGTGGATTCAGCGCCGACGTCTGGCTCCGGCCGGGGGTGGATCCCTCACAGGCCAGAGCCGCCGCCGGCCTCGCGCAGCTCGATCCGGCCGCCACCGGCGGTATCGGGGTCGTTCTCGGCGCGGGCAACATCACCTCGATCGCACCCCTGGACGTGATCTACGAGCTCCTCGCCCACAACCGCGTCGTCGCGCTGAAGCTCAACCCGATCACCGATTCACTCCTCCCGGTTCTCGAGCAGGTGCTCGAACCGCTCATCTCGGTCGGCGCGATCCGTATCCTCACGGGCGGTGCAGAGGTCGGCGAGTACCTCGTCCAACACGACGCGGTCGCCCATGTCCACATGACCGGTAGCGCCGCCACCCACGATGCGATCGTCTGGGGAACCGGACCAGACGCCGCGCGCCGCAAGGCATCCGGCGAGCCCCGGCTGACCAAGCCCATCACCAGCGAACTCGGCGGCGTCTCCCCGACCATCGTGGTGCCCGGCGCCTGGAGCGCGGCAGACCTGCGATTCCAGGCCGAGCACATCGCCACCCAGCGACTGCACAACGGTGGCTACAACTGTGTCGCCGCCCAGGTCGTGATCCTCCCCGGCGACTGGGACCAGAAGCAGGACTTCCTCGACGCGCTGCGTGACGCGTTCCGATCGGCGCCGGCCCGGGTCCCCTACTACCCCGGCAGCGACGACCGTGTCGCCGCGGCCCACGACGCGTACCCCGATGCCGAACGGCTCGGCAGCGACGGCGAACGGCTGCTGATCACCGGACTGTCACTCGACGGCGACGAGAAGCTCTTGGGCACCGAGTGCTTCAGTCCCGTCCTCGGCGTGCTCGAGCTCCCTGGAAACGGAGCCGAGTTCCTGACCGCCGCAACCGATGCCGCGAACAACCGGTTCGTCGGCACCCTCGGGATCAACGTGATCGCGCACCCGGATTCCATCGCCGACCTCGGCGACGACTTCGAGAAGATGATCGCCGATCTGCGCTCCGGGACCGTCGCGGTGAACGCATGGACCGGGATCGGCTTCCTCACCGCAGCCGCCACCTGGGGTGCGTTCCCGGGCCACACGATCGACGACATCCAATCGGGAACCGGCGTGGTACACAACGCTTTCCTCCTCGCCGATGCCGAACGCACCGTCGTGCGCGGCCCGTTCCGGCCCGCCCCGCGGTCGATCCTGCACCGCGAGTGGTCCCTGTCGCCCAAACCGCCGTGGTTCGTCACCAATCGGACCGCAGCCACCACGGGACGTCTGCTCGCCGAGTTCGCAGTGGACCCGCGTCCGATGCGACTGCCCGCCATCTTCGCCTCCGCGCTGCGCGGCTGATCCCCCGACCACGAAAGGCCCCCATGCCCGCCTCACCCCGCACCGTCGACTACGTCGTCGTCGGAACCGGATCCGCCGGTGCCGTCGTCGCCAACCGGCTCAGCGCCGACTCCCGCAACGAGGTCCTGGTCCTCGAAGCCGGAACCAAGGACACCGACAAGTTCATCCACATCCCGGCCGCGTTCTCGAAGCTGTTCGGCAGCGCATCCGACTGGGACTACTCCACCGAGCCGCAGCCGGAACTGGGCGGCCGACGGGTCTTCTACCCTCGAGGCAAGACGCTCGGCGGGTCGTCGTCGATGAACGCCATGATGTGGGTCCGCGGCTTCGCCGCCGACTATGACGAGTGGGCCGACCACGCGGGCGACGAGTGGTCGTTCGACAGCCTCGTCGAGTACTTCAGGACCATCGAGAACGTCGCAGGCGCCACCGAGAACGACGAGGGCACCACCGGGCCGTTGCATGTGTCGCACCAGCGCTCGCCGCGCGCGCTGACCCGAGCGTTCCTCGACGCCGCCGCCGAGTGCGGATACCCCGTCGAGCGAGCGAATCTGCCGGAGCCCAAGGGCTTCTCGCAGACGATGGTGACCCAGAACCGGGGTTCCCGGTTCAGCACCGCGGACGCCTACCTGCGTCCCGCGCTCAAGCGCAAGAACCTGCAGCTCATCACCGAGGCCCTCGCAACCAAGGTGATCTTCGACGGCACCCGTGCCGCCGGTGTCGAATACACCCGGGGCGGCCGGACGGAGCAGGTGTTCGCACGACGCGAGGTGGTGCTGTGCGGCGGCGCGGTCAACACCCCGCAGCTGCTCATGCTGTCCGGTGTGGGCAACAGCGCAGACCTCTCCGACCACGGGATCGGCACGGTTGCACATAATCCCGGCGTCGGCCGCAACCTTCTCGATCATCTCCTCGCCCCGATCGGCTGGGACGTGGAATCCGGGTCGCTCTCCGATGCCGAGAGCCCCCGGCAACTCGTCGACTATCTGTTGCGCCGTCGCGGCATGCTGACCTCGAACGTCGGCGAGGCCTATGGCTTCGTCCGCAGCCGTGATGACCTCCGCCTTCCGGATCTCGAGCTGATCTTTGCCCCGGTCGCCTTCTACAACGAGGGCCTCGGCGACCCGCATCCGCACCACGCCGTCGCGATGGGGCCCATCCTCGTCAAGCCGGCGAGCACCGGAACGGTGACGTTGCGCTCGGCCGACCCGACGGCGAAGCCGATGATCGACCCCCGGTACCTCAGCGACTCCGACGGTGTGGATCGCACGGCGATGATGCAGGGGCTGCGGGCCACGGTCGACATCGCCCGGGCACCGTCGCTGCGTGACCGCCTCGGCGTGGTCACCCAGCCACGCACCACCATGCGTGTCCCCGACGACGACGTTCTCGCCGAGGTGCTGAATCGCCACTCGCACACGCTGTATCACCCTGTCGGTACGTGCCGGATGGGCAATGACCCCGAGAGCGTCGTCACGCCGAGGCTCGCGGTGCGCGGCGTCTCGGGGCTGCGTGTTGCCGATGCCTCGGTGATGCCGACGATCGTCCGCGGCCACACCCACGCCCCGTCGGTGGTGATCGGCGAGAAGGCTGCGGATCTGATCCTCGCGGACAACTGACGCGAGCGGACATCACCGGCCGCTGAACGCCGCCAACCGGGTCGACACCTGCTCCGGCCGTCCGTCGTTCTGCTTCTGGGCGGCGGTCAGCACGTCGATGTGGTTGTAGCCGTGCAGCTTGACCGGGATGTCCGCGGGGTTGTCCGACGCACCGAGTCCGAGGCCACCGCCACCCTGCAACGTCAGTACGGGGTTGCGCCGCACGCCGTCCCGGTAGAGGTGGTGTGCCGCGATCGCCGGCGCGGTCCCCTGCACGAGGTCGACCGTGATCGCGGTGGGGAAGTACCACTCGGTGAAGTCGAGCGGCGGCTCGGACAGGCTCCGCACCAGCTGCGCGATCGACGTCACCTCCTGCGACGGATCGGTGTAGGCGTTCGAAGTGACCTCGTCGTAGTCGGCCCACGTGTACACGACCTTCGGGTTGCCGTACACCGACGGCGCGGCCTTCCGGTCGGGGCCGAACACCCCCTCCAACGCCGGCGTGGCCGTGACGACCCCATGGGGCACCGGGAACGACTTGTCCTGCACCGGTCCCCGATCGATGAATCCGACACTGGCCTGCAGGAATCCGAGGGGTTGCGAGTTGTCGTCGAGCAGTGCCCCCACGACCGCCTCATTGGTGGCGTACAAGTCGCGGACACTCGGCGATCCGGTCGCGGCCATCGCCGGATCCTTGGCGAGCAACACCCTCAGGGTCGCATCGATGTTCGCGTTCCGGGGTAGACGGGAGACCAGGTCGTTGACGCCGTCGGGGCGCAGACGGGCGGCGAGGCCTGCGATCGCGAGCAGGTTGGTCGTTGCCGGGTTGATGACCGCAGGTAGGCGCAGTACCGGAAAGAAGCCGGTGAGTTCGCCGGTGGCGGCCGCCAGGGGCGCCGCGATCCCGGCCGGGATCTCCGGTATGTCCAGACCTCGGATCGGATTCGGCCCGCCGGCCTTGATGACCGTGTCGAGCGCGAAATAGCCTGAACACTGGTTGAATCCGGCGTCAGTGGTCGTCGCACGATTGCCGTCGAAGTCCCAGTTCGCGAAGTATCCGGTGATGAACCCACCGAGTGAATGCCCGCCGCACAGCACTTTCCGCTTCCGCGTCGCCTGATCGGGGAACTCGCGCCGGAGTACGTCGTATTCGTCACGAAGGGTCTGTGCGAGTCCCACGTCCCCGAGCCATGCGGTGGCGGCGCCGTCGGCGTAGCCGCCGAATCTGCGCCCACGCAGCGCAGCCCCGTGGAAGTAGTAGTCGGTCGCGACGTCGAGGTCCTCGGCCGCGAGCCCGGCCTGGGTTCCGGTGTGGTCCTCGAGGCAGTTGGATCGGCGATCGAGTGCCCAGAACTCGATGTGCCGTCCCTTCGCGGCCGCGGCGGCCACCGTGTTGCGCGCCACCGACTCGAACGCGCCCGCCCCTTCGAAGATGCCGGGTTGAGCGACCAGCACGCGATCGGCATCCACCGACTTCGACGGCCCGTCGGCGGAGCGATATCTGAGGTATGACAGGCGGTCACACGCGGCCGGATGTGGCTTCGCGGTCTTCGGCAACGGGACCTTCAGCGAGACGACCGACGCCACCACATCGGTCACCGGTGACGACGACACCACCCGGCGCTCTGTACGTTCCGCAGACGGATTGCCTGCCGCCACCGGCAGCTGCATGGCCTGCACGACCATCGCGCTGAGCAATCCGGAGACCACGATCACCGGCGCCCACCGCACACGCATCCCCATCAACCCGTCTCCCCGCAGAAGTCGACCCAGATGCGGCGGAGCGTAGCGCGAACTCGGAGGGTTCGTAGCCGTTTTCGATCGTGCTACCAGGCGCGGGTGCGCGTTTCGTGGCGCTGGTGTGAGGAATCGACCACAACAGAAAGCGGCCCTCGAGACGAGGACCGCTTGCTCTGGTGTGGATGGTGGCCAGAGTCGGGATCGAACCGACGACCTTCCGCTTTTCAGGCGGACGCTCGTACCAACTGAGCTACCTGGCCGGGCGGCACCCGAACCGAATGCCAATCGCAAATTACTTTGCGACCCTGACGGGACTCGAACCCGCGACCTCCGCCGTGACAGGGCGGCGCGCTAACCAACTGCGCCACAGGGCCATGTTCTGTTGTAGTGCTCTTCCGTCCCCGCAAGGGGCTGGGCAAGCGTACCCCCTACGGGATTCGAACCCGCGCTACCGCCTTGAAAGGGCGGCGTCCTAGGCCGCTAGACGAAGGGGGCCGGTTCTCCGTTGGGAGCCGACTTAGCTTAGGACACGCGTTGAAGAAAGCACAAATCCTATGGTCAGAACCAATATCGGAGGTTCTGACAAACCCGGTTGCATTGCCCCGGCATGCCGATCTCACACCATCCGACGGAGCCTGTAAACTCGTCGACGCCCTGCTCTGCGGGGCACGCCCCTATAGCTCAGTTGGTAGAGCTACGGACTTTTAATCCGCAGGTCCCAGGTTCGAGCCCTGGTGGGGCACCAAGCAAGGAGGCCACGCCATCAGCGCCACGGTGCACGTCGCAGGCCTGTCGGCCGGCCACGGCGAACGAACCCTGTTCTCTGATCTCGACCTGACCATCGCCGACGGCGACGTGTTCGGGCTGGTCGGCGCGAACGGTGCCGGTAAGTCGACGCTTCTCACCCTGCTCGCCGGCGTGGGGACGGCCGATCACGAGGGCTCCATCACCTTGAGTCCACCGGATGCCGAGATCGGTTACCTCGCCCAGGAGGCGGCTGCGCGGACCGGCGAGACCGTACGCCAATTCCTGAGCCGCCGAACCGGTGTCGCGGCCGCGCAGTCGGCGATGGATGCGGCCGCCGAAGCCTTGGGCGAGGGCGGCGAGGATCTCTACTCGCCGGCGTTGGAGCGCTGGCTGCATCTCGGTGGCGCCGATCTCGATGAGCGGTCCGAGCAGGTCGCGGCGAGCGTGGGGCTCAGTGTCGACCTCGACCTGCCGATGTCCACCCTGTCCGGCGGACAGGTGGCTCGCGTCGGGCTCGCGGCACTCCTGTTGTCGCGCTACGACATCCTGCTTCTCGACGAGCCGACGAATGATCTCGACCTGGATGGGCTGGCACAGCTCGAGGAGTTCGTCACGTCCACGCGCACACCTATGGTGATCGTGAGCCACGATCGCGAGTTCCTGGCGCGCACCGTCTCCGGCATCGTCGAGCTCGACCTGGCCCAGCAGCAGGTATCGGTTTACGCCGGCGGCTACGAGGCCTTCCTGGTGGAACGCGCGGTGGCGCGCCGCCACGCGCGCGACGCCTACGAGCAGTACGCCGGCACCAAGGCAGCGCTGACCGAGCGGGCCCAGATGCAACGCAACTGGATGGAGCACGGCGTCCGCAACGCGCGACGGAAATCCAAGGACAACGACAAGGTCGGTAAGGGACTTCGGCTGGAGTCGACCGAAAAGCAGGCGTCGAAGGTCCGGCAGACCCAGCGCCGGATAGAGCGGCTCGAGGAGGTCGCCGAGCCTCGCAAGGAATGGGAACTGCGGATGGAGATCGCGGCCGCCCCGAGATCGGGGTCGGTGGTCGCGACCCTCAACCAGGCTGTCGCGTCGCGCGGAGGCTTTACGCTGGGTCCGATCAGCACACAGGTCGACGCCGGCGACCGGATCGTGATCACCGGCGCCAACGGCTCGGGCAAGTCCACGCTCCTGGCACTGCTCCTCGGCACGCGGGAGGCAAATTCCGGCACGGCCTCGCTCGGTTCCGGCGTCCTGGTCGGCGAGGTCGATCAGGCTCGAGGCCTGTTCGTCGGAGACAAGCCGCTCGCGGACACCTTCGCGACTCACGTCCCGGACATGTCCGACGCCGACGTCCGCACACTGCTCGCCAAGTTCGGTCTCCGTGGACATCACGTCACTCGCGGTGTCACCTCACTCTCGCCCGGGGAACGTACCCGGGCAGCGCTCGCGCTCCTGCAGGCCCGCGGTGTGAACCTACTGGTCCTCGACGAACCGACCAACCACCTCGACCTGCCCGCGATCGAGCAGCTCGAGCAGGCCGTCGAATCGTTCACCGGAACGGTGCTGCTGGTGACCCATGACCGTCGAATGCTCAGCACGGTCCGAGCGACGCGTCGGTGGGCCCTCGACGCCGGCCGACTGACCGAAACGCTCGCCTGAACCGACGACGCCACCTTCCCGGTGGGCCTGCGTGTGCCGATCGGAGTTTGCACGACGAGCTGCGTGGTCCATGCATCTGGAGGATGATCCGGGCATGAGGGTTGCCCTGTTCGCCACGTGCTTCAACGACACGATGTGGCCCGAGACCCCGAAAGCCACAGTGTTGCTGCTCGAGCGACTGGGAGTCGACGTCGACTTCCCCCTCGAGCAGACCTGCTGCGGACAGATGTTCACCAACACCGGCTACGCCGACGAAGCCGTTCCCGGTGTGCGTGCGTTCGTCGAGGTCTTCGGCCGCTACGACGCCGTGGTCGCCCCGTCCGGGTCATGTGTGGGGTCGGTGCGTCATCAGCACCGCTGGCTCGCCGAGCGCACCGGTGACCGTACGTTGTGCTCAGCTGTCGACGCGCTGGTACCGAAGGTGTACGAGCTCAGCGAATTCCTCGTCGATGTTCTCGGCGTCACCGACGTCGGCGCGTACTTCCCCCACCGCGTGACCTATCACCCGACCTGCCATTCGTTGCGGATGCTGCATGTCGGCGACAAACCTTTGCAGCTGCTGCGCGACGTCAAGGGCATCGACCTCATCGAACTGCCTGCGGCCGATCAGTGCTGCGGATTCGGTGGCACGTTCGCGATGAAGAATGCCGACGTCTCGGTGGCCATGGGGTCGGACAAGACCGCCCATGTCAAGGAAACGGGAGCCGAAGTTCTTGTGGCGGGCGACAACTCATGTCTCGCCCACATCGGCGGGTTGTTGTCGCGGGAGCGCTCCGGTATCCGCACGATGCATCTGGCCGAGATCTTGGCGTCGACGGACAAGGAACCGGCATGACAACCGCTCGACCCTCCCACCAGGCCGGACCCCCGCATGTCGGTGTGACCGCCACATTCGTCGGTATGCCGAAGTTCCCGGTGGCCGCACGTGCCGAACTCGCCGATGCGACCCAACGCCGAAATCTGGCCCACGCCACCGACATCATCCGCACCAAGCGGGCGGGTGTGGTCGGTGAGCTCGACAACTGGGAGGATCTGCGGCTGGCCGCGGAGGCGATCAAGAATCGGACCCTGCACCACCTCGACGACTACCTGGTGCAGTTCGAGGAGAACGCCATCAAGGCAGGCGCGGTGGTGCACTGGGCCCGGGATGCCCAGGAGGCCAACCGGATCGTCACCGATCTGGTCCGCGGGGCGGGCGCCGATGAGGTGGTCAAGGTCAAGTCGATGGCCACCCAGGAGATCGAACTCAACGATGCACTCGCCGACGCCGGTATCGAAGCCTGGGAGACCGACCTCGCCGAACTGATCGTGCAGCTCGGCGACGACTGGCCGAGCCACATCTTGGTCCCCGCCATCCACCGTAACCGCAGCGAGGTGCGCGAGATCTTCCTGCGCCGCATGAAAGAAGTCGGGCGACCGGCACCCGACGACCTGACCGACGATCCACGACGACTCGCGGAGGCGGCGCGGCTTCACTTGCGGGAGAAGTTCTTACGAGCCGAAGTCGGGATCAGCGGTGCCAACTTCGCCGTTGCCGACACCGGCAGTCTGGTCGTGGTCGAATCCGAGGGCAACGGCCGCATGTGCCTCACCCTGCCGGACACACTGATCTCGATCGTCGGCATCGAGAAGGTGCTGCCGAGCTGGCACGACCTCGAGGTCTTTCTCCAGGTGTTACCACGCTCGAGTACCGGAGAGCGAGAGAATCCCTACACGTCCGTCTGGACCGGCGTCACCCCGGGAGACGGCCCACAGAACGTCCACATCGTGCTGCTGGACAACAATCGCACCACCGTACTCGCCGACGAGGTGGGCCGGGACGCGTTGCGCTGCATCAGATGCTCGGCATGCCTGAACGTCTGCCCCGTCTACGAGCGCACCGGTGGACATGCGTACGGTTCGGTCTACCCTGGCCCGATCGGCGCGATCCTCACTCCTCAGCTGCGCGGCACCGGCTCGGCGGTCGACCAGTCGCTGCCGTATGCGTCCAGCCTCTGCGGTGCCTGTTTCGATGTCTGCCCGGTGCGGATACCGATCCCGGATCTACTGGTGCACTTGCGGACCCGGGTGGTCGACGAGCATCGCGGTCGGGTCCCGACGGCGGAGGCCGCGGGCATGAAGGCGATGGCCTGGATGTTCGGCGACCACCGACGACTCGAAGCCGCACAGAAGGCTGCGACGTCGAGCAACCGACTGTTCCGGAAACGCAGCACGATCGGCTCGATCCCCGGCCCGCTCGCGGGATGGAGTTCGGCTCGCGACATCCCCGTGCCACCGCGGGAGACCTTCCGCGACTGGTGGAAACGCGAACGTGGCACCTCACGCGGACACGACGGCGAGGTCGGGCGATGAGCGCACGCGAGGAGATCCTCGGCCGTATCCGGAACGCGCTCGACGACGTGCACGATCCACGCGTCGAGGAGACGCCGGTCGACTGGGCTTACGGGCGACCGGTGAGCACCGGTGACCTCGGTCTGGTGGATCGTTTCGCCGAGCGGGTGGCCGATTATCGGGCCACGGTGGAGCAGGTGTCGGCGGACGATCTGGGAGCTGCGGTGGCGGCCGCGCTGTCCGAGGTCGACGGTCCGATCATCGCCGACGAACTCGTCCGTATCCGCCTCGACGTCGAGCTGAACTGGATGAACGACGACGACCTGTCTCCCACCGACCTCGATGCCGTCGGCGCGGTGGTGACCACCGTGGCGGTCGGGATCGCCAACACGGGGACCATCGTCCTCGACCACGGCGCGGGCCAGGGCCGCCGCGCGGTGTCGCTGGTGCCCGACGTACACCTCTGCGTCGTCGAGGCGGACCAGGTGGTCACCGACGTCCCCGAGGCCGTCGCCCGGCTCGTCGAGACCGGGGCGCAGGCGCGGCCGCAGACCTGGATCAGCGGGCCGAGCGCAACCAGCGACATCGAACTCGATCGGGTGGAAGGCGTACACGGTCCGCGAAACCTGCACGTGCTGATCGTCAGGTGACGGACACCCGCGGGTCGTCTTCGCTCACGCGGGTGTGATCGGCCCTCGCGGGTCGTCGACGGCCCGCGGGAACCCGAGCGGCCCGCGTCAGACCAAGCGAGCAGCCCAATCTGCCACGCCCTACTGGGTTCGGACCTGAACCGAGCGATTCGACGCCTCGGCGACCGCATCGACGGCGTCGGTGAACGGCTGGATGAAGAGCTGGGCACCGAGGACGCAGCACGCGTGTCCACCGTGGACCTCGAACCGTCGCGCCCCCGGAATCCCGTCGACGAGCAGCTCTTGACGCTCCGGCTCGACCACCCGGTCCCGGACCGAGACCACCACCGAGGTGGGCACATCGATTTCGTCGAGCCATGGGCGCGAGTCGAATTGACCGAGGCCGTCACCGAATTGCCCCATCCGGCCGAGCGGTGTCGAGAAGAATTGACGCATCGCCCACACCGTGGTGTGGGCGGAGGTGTCGTCGAGGCGGCGCGACGGCTTCGGCATGATCCGGCTCGTCGCGTTCAACAGCCGTCCCGTCCGATGGGCGTTGGCACGGTGCTCGGGGTCGCGGGTGCTGAAATACGGCCCCGTCGAGCAGAGCACCAAGCCGGCGACGCGGTCGCGATGTTGCCGCCACGCCAGCTGCGCGATTCCGCCGCCCATCGAGAAGCCGGCGGCGATGAACTCGTCGATCCCGAGCGCGTCGGCGACCGCCACCACGTCGTCGGCGCAGTCGACCAGGTCGAATCCGTCCGACCGGATGCCGCGGCCGTGCCACCGCTGATCCATCGTGATCACCCGGTATCGCTGGTTCAGCTCCGGGATCACCGGGTACCAGCAGAGCAGCCCGGTGGTGAGCACCGAATGCAGCAGGAAGACCACGGGGGCGTCCGTCGGTCCGGAATCGGTGACGTAGGTCGGCCCCCGCCCGGGGAGATCGACAGTCCGCCCGGCCGGGATGTCGCGGATCGGATACGGACGCAGAACATGGCCGAACCCACGGGCCACACCACGGGCGAACTCAGATCTCACCCTCCCGACGGTACGCGATCGGGACGCCCCAGATGGCTGGTCAGCGGTAGCCGCTGACCTCCGCGCGGGCGACAGGACCGGCCCGCGTGACTCACAACACACCAGCATGGGATGCTCGGTACATGATGGACATCGACCGTCCCAAGATCGAGGGCTCCGTCGCCGTCGGCGGAGGTCGGCGACGAATCGGTTTCGCCGAGTTCGGAACAGCCAACGGCCGCGCCCTGTTCTGGTTGCACGGCACGCCCGGTGCGCGGCGCCAGATCCCGACGGAGGCCCGCGCATTTGCGGCGGAGATGGGTATCCGGATCATCGGCATCGACCGTCCCGGCGTCGGCTCGTCGACGCCGCATGCCTACGGATCGGTCTCCGAGTTCGCCGCCGACCTCGGCGAGGTCGCCGACTCCCTGGGCATCGACGAGTTCGCGGTCATCGGTCTGTCCGGTGGTGGCCCGTACGCTCTCGCAGTGGCCCATGCCTTCCCCGGCCGGGTCGTCACGGCCGGCATCCTCGGCGGTGTCGCACCCACCGTCGGAAGAGAAGCGATCAACGGTGGCGCGATGCGAATCGCACGGGCCGCCGCACCGGTCCTGGGCGTGGCCGGAGCACCCGTCGGCAAAGTGGTGAGCTCGGTACTGAGCGTGGCTCGTCCCATCGCCGACCCGGCTATCTCGGTCTACGGTCGACTCTCCCCGCGCGGTGACCGAGAGTTGTTGTCACGTCCCGAGTTCCGAGCCATGTTCCTCGACGACCTGCTACACGGCGGAGGCAGGCGGATGGAGGCTCCGTTCTCCGACATCGTGGTCTTCGCGCGCGACTGGGGATTCCGGGTCTCCGACGTGACGGTGCCGGTGCGCTGGTGGCACGGCGACCGCGACCACATCATCCCGTACGGCCACGGCGAACACATGGTGTCGCTCCTACCCGATGCGAAGCTCTTCACGATGCACGGCGAGAGTCATCTGGGGGCGCTCGGGATGTCGCTCGACATCATCACCGAACTCCTGGCGGTCTGGGACCAACCTCGCTGACCGACCGCCCATCAGGGCGCGGTGGTCGACAGTCCGACGGCCAACCCGAGCACCACGGCCATCACCAGCAGCTCACCGACGGCGAGCCGGATCGACGTCGCTTCTGATGCCCGGTGCCGACTGACCGCGGGGACCCAATGCCTACGATGACGCGCACCCAGCATCACGAGCACGATCACCCCGACCGACTTGGCCAGCAGGATGCGCCCGTATCCGGAGCCGACGAGTTCGCCGAGACCGCCGACCTCCAGGAGACCGGTGATCACCCCCGTGGCGGCGATCACCGCCACCGCCCACACCGCCCGCTGCGAGAAGACAGGTAGAGCCGTCGTCCAGCCCGCGCGGCCCCGAATGGTCATCACCATCGCCGCAAGAGCGCCGCACCACCAGGCGGCGGCCAGCGCGTGTGCGCCGATAAGTACCGGGCCGACGGCAGACTGACTCGGATGCCCGGTGATGGCCGTGGCGAGCAGCCCGATCGCGCCGAGAACCGCAAAGGACGCGACCGGCGGGTTCATGCGACCGGCGAGCCGGACCGACGCCAGGACCACCACCAGCGTCGCCGCGATCAGCTCGACCACCTCGGGTGTCCCTTCACCGAGCGTGTCGGCGAACTGTCCGACGCTCACCGTCAGGGACGGCTCCCCCGCCTGATCCGCCGTGCGCATCCAGGCGGAGACCAGCGCCGCGACAAACCAGACACCCCCGGTCACACCGACGATCCGTACCGAGGGGTCAAGTCCGAGGCCGGGTGACGCACCGAGACCGACCAACACGACGGCGGCTCCGACGGCGATCGCCGACGGCACCGCCAGGGCCTCGGGCCCTTCGGGGCGGCCAGCACCCAACACAGGCCAAGACCGACGAACATCGCGAGCAGCGCACCTGGAACCGCGAGATCGCGGGTCCGCGACCTCGACGCCGGGGTGCGACCGCCCGCGATGCCCATGTCAGTACGTCCCGGTCATGACGACGAAGACCGGCGGTCGGGCCGCCGAGTCAGCCACAGGACCACGCCGAGTCCACCGACCAGCACGATGACCGCCACCACGATGAACGGCCACAACGGCGGGCCGTCGTCGCTCCCGCCGGTCTCGGCATCAGCCGCTGGGCCGGGGTGCCGTCACCCGCGGTTGCGAGCTCGAACGTCCGCTTGCCCTCGACAGGATGCCCGTCGGCCGAGGTCACGCGGTAGTTCAGCGTGTACGTCCCGGCCGGACCGAGCTCACGTAGGGCAACGCTCAGTCGTGGCCCGCTCACCGTCGGCGTGCCGTCCTGCCAGTAGTGATCGTCGGGACCCACCACGGTCAGCACCGCGAACGTCTCCTGGATGGGTTCGTTGAAGGTGATGCTGACGCTCTGCGGGCCGCTCTGCACCGAGGCACCGTCGGCCGGATCCGACGACACCACCCGAGAGTGGGCGGATGCCACCGGCGCGGCCCAGGTGCCGATCAGCCCGGTCAGCAACACACCGACCACCACCGCGAGCACGGTCGACGGCGAGCGGCGCACGCGAGCGTCACCAGCCGTCGCCCCGCTACGCATCGTCACCGCGGCGCGCATCATCACCGTGCTGTGCCGCGGTCTGACGGCGGCCGGAGCGGGTCAGGGCCGCCACGCCGAAGACCGCACCGAGGGCTCCGATGACCAGGCCGATACCGCCCAGCCACCGTGCGGTCCCATCGGTCGACGACGAGTCCGCCGAGGCGGAGGTCGAGTCGGCGGTGGAGTCACCCCGTGTGGCGGCGCCGCCGTGATGGCCGGTACCCTCCTCGGCTGCCCCGAGCGTGAGGGTCGGCGCCGGATGCTCCGGCTCCTCCCCGTTCGCCCCCATGGGCTGTGACCAGTCCACCTTCTCGCCGTCGGCGTAGGTCTGCACGGCGGGCAGTGACACGCTCTCCTGCTCGGGGAACGGCCCCCCGGAGATTCGGAACTGGGCGAATTCACCGACCGGGACACCGGGTGTTCCGGGCAGCGCGGTCCAGGTGATGGAGGTGACCTCTTCGGTCGACGGATCCTTGGCGACCGTGGACTTCCATCCCGGCATCACCTCGGGTCGCGCCGATTTCAGTTTCGGCAGTGTCACCGTGAGCTCGGTGGTCGCCGAGGTGTCGGACTCGTTGGGTACCACGAGGTTCACCACGCCGTAACCCCCTTGGCTCAGGGTCGGGGCATTCGCCGTGACATGTGCGGAGGCGGCGCCGACACCTGCGAAGGTGGCCGCCGCGGCCATGGCCAGCGCGCCCGTCGGCACCGCAAGTCGTCGAATCAGTTTGTTGCTCATCAAGGTTGTACTTTCCAGGGTCTCGGAGACACACGCAGTCGTGTGATGTTCAGCCGTGCGGGCCCGGACAATTCAGAGGCGTGCCCGTACACGGGGATGCCACCTGTCGCGACGGCTCGGTCGCGCAGTGATGGCCGATCGGATCAGGACAGACCCGGTGGACCCCGAACTCCGACCCCTCCGACAACGACACCGGAATACAGATGGGGCGCGACCCAGCGCACGACAGCGACGTGCGGGGGCGCAGCGACCCGCGGTGGCGGCGACAGCCGGCGCATCGTCGAGGTGAGCGCCCGCAGGAGACCGGCCGCGACCACGATGAGAGCGGCACTCGACGGGATGGCGATCAGGTGCGTGAGCAGCATCGGCAGGAGCGCATCGTGGTGCATCGCCGACTGCGTCTGACCGGCCATCAACGACAGATGCGAACCGATCTGGGCCAGCGTCAGCAACCCGGCGGTGGCAAGTGTGGCCGTGGTGACCGATCGTTGCCGCTGACCACCGAGAAACAACGCCACGAGGGCACCGATGCCCACGCTGAGCAGCATGCCGGCGGAGCCGGGCACCGAGCCGGCTCCCAGGCCGTGTGCGGCCACCGCGACCACCGGGACGACGACGCCCGCCGCGACGCGCGTCAGCACGTCCGGCGACCTGTCAGGCGTCGCACGACCCATGACCGGTCATCCTAGTGCGCCGACCGGACGCCGTGAGCAGGGCATCAACGGTTGGCCGGACTCGGCCCGGCATCCGTGTCGACGATGACAGAATGAGGTCATGCCGCATACGTCGTCGACCGCCGTCGAGATCCGCGAGCTGTCCTCTCCGACCGACCTGCAGCAGCTGACACACGTGTTCGACGACGTGTGGCACCCCGATCCCGGTAACCGGCCGGTGAGTGTCGACATGCTCCGTGCCCTCTCACACGCCGGGAACTACGTCGCCGGTGCATATGTCGGCGACCGCTTGGCCGGCGGAAGCGTGGGGTTCTTCTCGGCGCCCGTCGGGCGATCGTTGCACAGCCACATCACCGGGGTGTCCCGTATCGGCCGCGGCCACAACGTCGGCCACGCACTCAAGATGCACCAGCGAGAGTGGGCCCTCGCCCGTGGCCTGCAGACCATCACCTGGACCTTCGATCCGCTCGTCGCGCGTAACGCCTATTTCAACCTCACCAAAGTGGGTGCGGTACCTGTTGCCTACCATCGTGATTTCTACGGCGAGCCGGCGCACGAGATGGCCGGCGGGGACGAGAGTGATCGCCTGCTCGTCTCGTGGTCGCTCGAGTCGTCGGCACCCGAGGCGTCCACCGACACCGTCGACGCCCTCCTGCGCGACGGTGCGCGCCTCGCCATCGAGGCCGACGGTGCCGATCCACGGCCGGTCACCGACCTCGGTGCCGGCTCGGTGGTGATAGTCCCGGTCCCCCGCGACATCGAGTCGATGCGACGAACGCACCCGGTGACCGCTGCGCGGTGGCGCTCCGCGCTGCGCATGGCGCTCGCGCCGTTCTTCGGTCCCGCGGACGCCGATCTCGGGCAGACCGAGGCGCAGGCCGATGCGCCCACGACCCGGTTCCTGCGTTCCGGCCACTACGTGGTGAACCCCGTACACGGCTGACCGCACGGTGTCGGTCAGGTGGTGTTGCGCCGCAAGGTGACCCGATAGGTGTAATGCTCGGGCAGGAAATGACTCACGGCCAACTCGACGGCGTTCCCGTCGGCATCGCTGTAGAGGCGGTCCACCCGCAGCATCGGATGCCCCTCCGGACAATTCACCTGCCCGGCCACCGACGCATCCGCCGCGGCCACCGTGATGGACTGCGCGGCTTCGGCGATCGGCCGCGCCAGGTGTGGTTCGAGCAGACCGATCATGGTGTGGGCGCTGGTCGCCCCGGCCGCGACCTCGGGTCGTCCGAGTACCGATCGGGCCACCGATTCCGGCCACCACACGGTCGTCAGGACGAACGGGACGCCGTCATGAAAGCGGCGAAAGACCATGCGATACACCAGGTCCGTGTCCAGGCGCAGCCGACCGGCGGCGTCGAGGTCCACCAGTCGCCGGGGTGCGGACACCACCTCCATGGTGGTGTCGTGTGACAAGTTCATCAGATCTTCGATGGAGCCGAGCTGCCGAAGGTACCGCCCGTTGCCTTCGGTGGCGAACGTCCCTCTGCCGGGCACGCGGTACACGGCCCCCTCGGCGACCAGATCCTGGAACGCACGCCGCACGGTCTGTCGACTGAGACCGAACTCGTCGGACAGTTCCGACTCGGTCGGCAACCGAATCCCCTCGCGGTAGCGCCCTTCCGCGATCCGCGCGCGCAAAGTGGCGGCGAGCGCCCGATAGGCGGGTTCGGTGTGCTCACGTGAGGTCATCGCGGAATACTCACCGTCGCATCAGATGCCGCCGCGGGCGACGAGTTGTCCGGCGATGACGTTGCGCTGGATCTCGTTGGTGCCCTCGCCGACGATCATCAGCGGCGCGTCGCGGAAATAGCGTTCGACGTCGAACTCGGTCGAGTAGCCGTAGCCACCGTGGATGCGGACCGCGTTGAGCGCGATCTCCATCGCGACCTCCGAGGCGAAGAGTTTGGCCATACCGGCTTCCATGTCGCAGCGTTCACCGCGGTCGTACTGATCGGCGGCATGCCACGTCAGCTGCCGTGCCGCGGTCAGCTTGGTGGCCATGTCGGCGAGATAGTTCCCGATGGACTGGTGTTTCCAGATCGGTTGCCCGAACGATTCGCGTTGCTGGGCATAGGCCAGCGAATCCTCCAGGGCTGCGGTGGCCACACCCAGTGCACGGCAGGCCACCTGGATTCGTCCGGTCTCCAGTCCTTTCATCATCTGACCGAAGCCCTTTCCGGGCTCGGTGCCGAGGATCGCCGACCGGGAGATCCGATAGTCGTCGAACGAGAGCTCGCAACTCTCCACACCCTTGTAGCCGAGCTTCGGCAGATCACGCGACACCGTCAGCCCCGGACCGTGTTCGACCAGCACGATGGAGATGCCCCGGTGCCGCGGCTGCGCGGCCGGATCGGTCTTGCACAACAAGGCGATCAGTCCCGAGCGTCGCGCGTTGGAGATCCAGGTCTTCGAACCGTTTATCACCAGGTCGTCGCCGTCGACCTTGGCCACCGTCGACATGTTCTGCAGATCCGAGCCGCCGCCGGGTTCGGTGAGGGCCATCGTCGCCCGCATCTCGCCGGTCGCCAGCCGCGGGAGATAGTTCTGCTTCTGGGCTTCGGTGCCGAACTCGGTCAGCAGTTTCGACACCACCGTGTGACCACCCATCGCACCGGCAAGACTCATCCACCCCCGCGCCAACTCCTGCGTCACCCGGGCGTAGCACGGCATCGACACCGGAGTACCGCCGAACTCCTCTGGGACGGCGAGTCCGTAGATGCCGATCTGCTTCATCTGCTCGATCCACTTCTCCGGGTACTCGTTGGCGTGCTCCACCTCCTGCACAGAAGGCTTGACGTCGCGGTCGACGAAAGCCCGCACGGTTTCGACGAGGAACGACTCTTCGGCGTTCAGGTTGCTCATGGACCCACCTCACAGCAGCAGCACGACATTTATCAGCACTTTGTACGGCCATATTTGCCAGCGGGATTGTCGATGTCAAGGCGTATTCGCACTCTTCCGTTACCGACAGGGGTCTGGTAAGAGTTCTTCTGACACCGATTTGGCCGCACATTTGGCGTGCCGTAGCTGGGATCGAGGACTTCGTGCAGACACACAGACGGCGGGCCGTGTTGGTCGCGCCCGCCTCCGACGATCGGAAAGCCCGCAAGGCGCTCGCCTCGAGTGCCGACGAGGTGATCCTCGACCTGGAGGACGCGGTCACCCCGGAGAACAAGAACGCCGCCCGCGCGGCCGCCGCCGACCTCGTCGCGGAGTTCGGCGGTGACCGTTTGGTGTCCATCAGGATCAACGCGTTCGGGACCGACTGGGTCGACGCCGATCTCAGCGCATGCGCCGAGATGGGGCCCTCACTTGCGTCGGCGGTCCTTCCCAAGGCGGAGTCGGCCGCACAACTCGCCGACGCCGATCGACTCCTCGGCGACTCGCCGACCCGCTTGCAGATCCTCGTCGAGACCCTGATCGGTATCCGCGACATCGCCGACATCTGCACCGGGACCGAACGCTTGGACGCGGTGATCATCGGGTATGCGGATCTTGCTGCCGCGCTGGGGCGTTCGTCCTCGGCACCCCAGATCGTCTGGCATCCTGTCCAGGAGACCGTGCTGACCGCCGCACGCGCCGCAGGAGTGTCGGTGATCGACGGACCGCATCTCACCATCGCCGACGACGATGCGTTCCAGAACGCGAAGACATGGGTACGCGACCTGGGCTTCGACGGCACCTGGGTGATCCATCCTGCGCAGATCGATACGGCACAAGCGATTTTCACTCCCGATCCCGACGTGGTCGCCGACGCGCGACGAGTGCTCGCCGCACTGGACGAGGCTGCGGCGCGCGGCGACGGTGCCGCCGCGCTCGACGGACGGATGCTCGACGAGGCCCTCGCCGTCTCGGCACGCCGCGTCATCGCCAAGGCCGATCCCGCATGAGCGGCACCACGATCGAGGTGGGCGGTCCGCACTTCGACGACCTCACCATCGGGCAGGTCTTCGACGACGCACCGTCGGTGACCATCACGTCGGGGATGGCAGCCACCCACCACGCCATCGTCGGCAATCGCATGCGGCTGACCCTCGACGCCGGACTGGCCGAACAGGTCACCGGACGCGGCCGCACGATCGCCCACCCCGGACTGATCTGCGACCTCGCGATCGGTCAATCCACACTGGCCACCCATCACGTCAAGGCGAACCTCTTCTACCGCGGACTCCGGTTCCTGCGTCACCCACAGGTCGGCGACACCCTGAGTACCACCACCGAAGTCGTCGGGCTGCGCGAGAACTCGCCGAAACCCGATCGCGCGCCCACCGGCCTCGCCGCGCTGCACATGATCACCACCGATCAGCACGGGGCCGTGGTTCTCGACTTCTACCGCTGCGCGATGCTGCCGTTGAGTGGCTCGCCGGACCCGGACCGCATCCGTCACGCGGACGATCTGTCCACCATCGGCGCCGCCGGTTCCGCAGAGCCGATCCTGCCCGACTGGGACCTCACCGGTTTCCGGGATTCCGTCCGCGGACAACATTTCTCACCCGACCTGGCCGGGAACGTCTACATCTCGAGCGGCGACGTGGTGTCGAGCGCACCGGAACTCGCCCGCCTCACCCTGAACATCGCTGCCACCCATCACGACGAACGAGTGAGCGGGCCGGATCGAGCCGGACGCCTCGTCTACGGCGGCCACACCATCGGAGTGGCTCTGGCCCAGGCCAACCGGGCGCTGCCGAACATCGTCACCGTCCTCGGCTGGAGATCGTGTGACCACACCGGTCCGGTACACGAGGGCGACACGCTCACCAGCGAACTGACCGTCGAAGAGGCAAGCGCCCTCGACGGAGGTGGCGGTCTACTCGATCTGCGGTCGGTGGTCGTCGCACACGAACCCGAGGGGCCACGCCCCGTCCTGGACTGGCGCTTCCGCGCCCTGATGGCATGACCCTCGAAGGAGCATCATCGTGACCAGCCCCGAGAAACCCCTCGCCGGCCTGCACATCGTCGAGGTGTCGAGTTTCGTCGCGTCGCCGCTGGCCGGACTGACGCTCTCCCAACTCGGCGCCGACGTCATCCGGATCGATCCGATCGGCGGGGCCGCCGATGTGAACCGTTGGCCGGTCACCGATCAGGGCGAGTCGATCTACTGGTCCGGACTCAACAAGGGCAAGCGGTCGATCACCGCGGATCTGCGCAGCGAGACAGGACAATCGCTGGTGCAACGCCTGGTGACCGATCCCGTCGACGGCGGCGGCATCTTGCTCACCAACTCGGCCGGGCGGTCGTGGATGAGTCATGAAACCCTCTCGGCGTCGCGACCGGACGTCATCACCTGCGAGATCCTGGGCCGCACCGACGGCACGCCCGGCGTCGACTACACCGTCAACGCCGGCCTCGGATTCCCGATGATCACCGGACCGGTCGAGAATGCCGGCACCGTGAATCATGTCCTTCCCGCGTGGGACGTGGCCTGCGGTCTGTATGCGGCCCTGGCCATCTCGGCCGCGGTCAGGCGCCGCGAACAGATCGGGGTCGGCGCGCACATCACTCTGCCACTGGAGGACACCGCACTCTCGATCGCCAGTACGCTCGGTTTTCTCACCGAACCGCAGGTCAACGGCCAGGGGCGGACCGGTACCGGCAACGACGTCTATGGGACGTACGGAACCGATTTCGTCGCCGCCGATGGTGTCCGGTTCATGATCGTGGCCCTCACACCGCGGCATTTCCGGGACCTCGTGGAGCTCACCGAGGTCGGCGAAGCCGTGGCAGCGGTGGAAAAGGCGCTCGGTGCCGACTTCCGCACCGAGGACGACCGGTTCACCCACCGCGCTGTGCTGACCGCGCTGTTCGAGCCATGGTTCGCGCGCCACGACAGCACAGAAGTCGTTGTGGCGCTGCGCAGTTCGTCGGTTCTCTGGGAGCGCTACCAGAGTTTCGACGAGGTCGTTGCGTCGGGACGGCTGGCATCCAACCCGATGTTCGCCGAACTGGATCAGCCCCTTATCGGGACCTTCCTCGCGGCCGGCCATCCCGCCGCGTTCGACGGCGAGCACTACTTCACCGGCCCTGCCCCGAAACTGGGCGCCGACACCCCTGCGACCTCATCGACGGTCGAGTAGCCCCGCCGCCGATCGAGTAGCCGCGAGCGCCGGCCACTCGACCAGCAGGAGGCATCACGTCTCGTCGGCAGCCAATTCGGCGAGGATCGCGTCCGTGTGCTCACCGAGCGCGGGCACCGGCCCCATCGACATCTCGACGTCGGCGAACGTCATCGGGGGCAGCAGCGCCCGGATCGGGCCCACCTCGGTCTCCACCTCGCGCCAGCGATCCCGGTCGGACAGTTGCGGATGCGCGACCACACCGTCGAGCTCACGGATCTCGGCAGCGGGAATGCCTGCCGCGGCCAGCCTTTCGTCGAGTTCGACGGTGGTGAAACGTTTGGTCTCCGCAGCGACTGCGGCATCGACATCGGCTCGCGCACCGACCCGACCGATGTTGGTGGCGTAGCGGGGGTCCGCCGCGAGATCTGGCCGTCCGAGTACCTCGCCGGCCAGTACCTGCCAGCCACGGTCGTTCTGCACCCCGATGAGAATCTCGCCATCGCTGGTCGGATAGCGGTCGTACGGCACGATCGCCGCGTGACCCACCCCGGAACGCGCGATCTGCCGATCGCCGTAGAGCCGCATGTACATGGGGTGCCCCATCCACTCGACCGTCGCGTCGAACATCGACACCGAGACCGCCGCGCCGACACCGGTGGTCCCGCGCCGCACCAGCGCGCCGAGGATCGAGATCAACGCATACATCCCGGCCGCGATGTCGGAGGTCGGGATACCGGTCTTGGCCGCCTCGTCGGCGGTGCCGGTCACCGAGATCAGCCCGGTCTCGGCCTGCACCAGCATGTCGTAGGCCTTGCGCTCCCGATACGGGCCGGCGTCGCCGTAACCGGACATGTCGATCACGATCAGTTCCGGGTGGTCGGCACGCAGTGCGTCGGCGCCGAATCCCAGGCGCGCCGCCGCGCCGGGTGCCAGATTCTGCAGGAACACGTCGGCGCGGTCGATCAACCGATGGAGCACGCCGCGGCCGGCAGCCGACTTCAGATCCAGGGCCAGTGACTCCTTGCCGCGATTCAGCCAGACGAAATGCGATGCGAGGCCATGGACCGCGTCGTCGTAGTTCCGGGCGAAGTCACCCTCCCCAACTCGTTCCACCTTGATCACCCGGGCGCCCATGTCGGCGAGATGCCGGGTCGCCAGCGGCGCCGCGACGGCCTGCTCGAGCGCTATGACGGTGATCCCGTCCAGGGGCAAGGGCATCTGATCGGCGTCCACCGCGCAACCATCACCTGTCGACCCGCGACCCGTCAACGACGCGCGTCTCCCGACGCCATAGGTAGTTCCTCATCGTGTCTGAGTCGGACCCACTTTGAACATGACGAAGTCCTCATGATCCGATGGAAGTTGATCGCCGCAACCGTCCGGATCGTCGGCGGCATCATCTGGAGGTGAAATGACCACGATCGAGGTCACCGGCCATCGTCAGCGCGAAGCATGGGCCGAGAAGGTGATGCCCCCGGTCGAGGAGGTCCGGCCCGGCCTGTGGTCGATCCCGGTCCCCATGTGGTCCAATCCCCTGCGCTATGTGCTCATCTATGCGCTCGCCCTGCCCGACGGCCTCGCGCTGATCGACACCGGTTGGACCGCTGATGATTCATGGCAGGCCCTCGTCGCCGGTATCCACGCGACCGGTCACGACGTCTCCGAGGTCCGGCACGTCTCGATCACCCACCTCCACCCCGACCATTTCGGTCTGGTGCCTCGACTGCTCGAGCACGCCGACCCGGTGCTGGCCATGCACCACAACGACGCCCGCCATCTGCGCTTCCGCACCGATGACGAGATCGACCGACAGATCGCCGAGTCCCACCGCGATCTCGAGATGCTCGGCGCTCCCACCGACGTCGCCGACACCGGCTTCCGCGAGATCGCACGGCTGCCGGCGGGTCGCACAATGGACATCGAACTCACCGACGGCGACGCGCTGAACCTGCCGGGGTGGAATCTGCGAGCCCTGTGGACCCCAGGCCACACTGCGGGTCATCTGTGCTTCGCCGACGAGGACGCCGGGGTCATCTTCACCGGTGATCATCTGCTGCCGCGGATCAGTCCGAATGTGTCCACGAACCCGTTCCAGTCACACAGCCCGCTCGCCGATTATCTGGTGTCGCTGGCGCATACCGAGAATCTGCCCGATCTGGAAGCGCTGCCGTCCCACGAGTACCGGTTCCGAGGACTGTCCGACCGGGTCACCGCTCTCCTCGGCCACCACGAGGAACGGCTCGCCGAGATCACCGCGGCCGTCGTCGCGAATCCGGAGAGCACCGCGTGGGAGATCACCCGATCGGTCACCTGGTCACGTCCGTTCGAGTCGCTCTCCGTCGATCTCGGCCGGATGGCGCTGCGGGAGACCAACGCCCATCTCGTGGTGCTCGAACAGCGCGGCGTGCTCACGCCCACCGAAGGCATCCCGATCCGTTGGTCCCTGAGTGACGTCCGGACATCGAACACCCCCACCACCGAGGAGAGTCCCCGATGAGCGCAGTTCTCACCGAGTTCGCCGACGGCGTCGCCGTCATCACCATCAACCGGCCCGAGGCCAAGAACGCCGTGAATCGCGAGGTCGCCGAGGGCATTGCCGCCGCCGTGGACGAGATGGACGCCCGCGACGACATCACCATCGGCATCCTCACCGGCGCCGGCGGCACCTTCTGTGCCGGTATGGACCTCAAGGGATTCACCCGTGGCGAGAACGTGAACATCGAGGGCAGGGGCTTCGGCGGACTCGTCGAGGCACCGCCGGCGAAGCCATTGATCGCGGCTGTCGAGGGATGGGCCCTGGCCGGCGGATGCGAACTCGCACTGACTGCTGACCTCATCGTCGCAGCACGCGACGCGAAGTTCGGTATCCCCGAGGTCAAGCGCGGACTGGCGGCCGCGGCCGGTGGTCTGCAGCGACTCCCGAAGATCCTGCCCTATCAGCTGGCCATGGAGCTCGCCCTGACCGGCGACCCACTGACCGCGGAGCGCGCACACCAGTTCGGCATGGTCAACCGGCTTGCCGAACCAGGCGACGCCCTGACCGCGGCGCGCGAACTCGCCGCCACCGTCGCCGCGAACGGCCCGCTGGCGGTGCGCGCAACCAAGCAGGTCGTCTCGATGTCCATCGACTACACCGACGCCGACCTGTTCAAGGCGCAGTGGAAACACCTCGGTGAGGTCTTCACCTCCGCGGATGCACAAGAGGGTGCACGCGCCTTCGCCGAGAAGCGTGCCCCAAGTGGACGGGCAGATGACCCTGGCGGTCGATCCGTACCATCACTGAGGTGGACCTGCACCTCGTCACCTATTTCGTCGCGGTGGTCGATCACGGCGGGATCACCAAGGCGGCGCAGTCGCTCTACATCTCGCAGCCGTCGCTGTCCCAGGCGATCCGGACGCTCGAGCGCCGGTTGGGTGTCACACTCTTCGACCGCACCGGCCGCCGCCTCGAGCTCACCGAGGCCGGCCGCAAACTCGACGTCGCCGCGAGGCGCATCCTCGCCGACGTCGACCGGGCCAAGCTGAAGGTCGAAGCGGTACGTGAGCTGCGCGCCGGACGCGTCGACATCGTCACCCATGGCGCATTCAGCATCGACCCGGTGGTGGAGATGATCCGCGTGTTCCGCGAACGGTTTCCACTCCTGTCGGCGCGAGTCGTCGCGGCCGACGGTCCGAGCGGAGTGCTGGCGTCGCTCCGGCGGGGTGAGGCCGAGATCGGGTTGACGGACGCGGCGGCCGACCATGCGACCTTCACGGCGATTCCGCTCGGCGCCCAGGAACTCGTGCTGGCCGCCCCACCGGACCTGACGACGGGAGTCGCCGATCCCGTGCCCCGCCGGCGGGTGCGCTCGATCCCGCTCGTCTTCGACATCGCCGATCCGGGCTCGTCGGCGATCATCGGCGACCTCATCGACGACGACGCACGCAACGTGGTGGTCGACTGCGCCCATCCGACGGCGACCTGGGACCTGGTGGAACGCGGGACGGCAGCCACCATCGCGCCGCGGGTGGTCGCCGAGCAGCAGATGCCGGGCAGTCGGCGGTTCCGGCTCGATCCGCCGCTGACGCGGGCATACGGCCTCGTCTTTCGCGCCGGACGGCCATCTCCGGCGGCCATGGCATTCATCGCGGTGGCCAAGGGACACGTCGGCGTCACGTCGGACCCGACCGAGTTCGGCGACTGGTAGGACAATGGAATTACGGCAAGTCGAATACTTCCTCGCGGTGGTCGAACACGAGGGCATCGGAGGCGCCGCCGGCGCTCTCGGTGTCGCTCAACCCACTGTGTCACAAGCCCTTCGCGCACTCGAACGTGAACTCGGCGTGCAGTTGTTCCATCGCATCGGTCGCGGCATGGTCCTCAGCGCCGCCGGCCGCACGATGGTCGGCCCCGCACGCCAGATCGTCCGCGATGTCGACGCGGTCGACGGTCTGCTCTCGGAGTCCGCCGATGAGTTGACGGGCCGGCTCGACATCCTCGCCGCCCCCGCGATGGCCAGCGGACCCATCGTCGAGTTGATCGCACGCTTCCGTTGCGAGTACCCGCGGGTCACCGTACGGTTCGGCGAGCTGCGCGACGAGACGCAGGCGGCCTCGGTGATCGAGGACGGACACTGCGAGTTCGTCGTCGCGCATCTGCCCATCGCCGGCGACGACCTGGAGGTCATCGTCCTGGGCGAGCAGGAATTCCTGCTCGTCTATCCGCCGGGCTCGCAGGTTCCCGACGGCCCGATCCCGTTGGCGGAACTGCCCACGATCCCCATGGTGTTCGTCCCGCGCGGGCACTCGGTCGCCGACGAGATCGAAGAGGCGATCCGCGTGGCCGGTATCCGGCCACCACTCGCAGTCCTGTCGGAACACCGAGAGGAACGTCTGCCGATGGTGCTCGCCGGCATCGGCGGCACCCTGCTGGAGAAGACGATGGCCGAGGCCGCCGCCGACCGCGCCGTCGTGCGCACCGTCGAACCCCGGTTTGTCCGGCCGTTCGCCATCACCTACGACCCTGCGGGGTTGTCGCCCGTCGGGCAGGCGTTCGTCGACCTCATCCGCGCCTCGTCCTGACCCGGGGCCTCCGAGTTCACACGACGCGTTCGAAGATGGCCGCAAGTCCCTGGCCGCCGCCGATGCACATCGTCTCCAGGCCATAACGAGCCTCGCGACGCTGCATCTCCCTGGCCAGCGACGCCAGCATGCGCACGCCGGTGGCTCCGACCGGATGGCCCAACGAGATCCCCGAACCGTGCACGTTGGTGCGATCGAAGCCACCACTGCCCCCGTCGCCGAAGCGGCCGAAACCCCACTCGCGGGTCACCGCAAGCGCTTGAGCGGCGAAGGCCTCGTTCAGCTCGATGAGATCGATGTCGGCGAGAGTCAGGCCCGCCTTGGCCAGGGCCTTCTCGGTCGCGGGCACCGGCCCGATACCCATCGTGCGCGGGGGGACCCCGGCAACCGCCCACGAGACCAGTCGCACCAGCGGGCGCAGACCGTGCTTCTCAGCGACATCGGACGTGGTCACGATGCACATCGCCGCCGCATCGTTCTGGCCGCTGGCATTGCCGGCGGTCACGGTGGCCTCCGGGTCGGTGGCACCCATGATGGGCCGGAGCTTGGCCAGCGCTTCCGCGGAGATATCGGGTCGAGGGTGCTCGTCGGTGTCGATGACCTGCTCACCACCCTTGCCGCTCACCACAACCGGCACGATCTCCTCGGCGAGCACGCCGTCCTTCTGCGCACGCACGGCGCGCATATGCGATTCGACGGCGAGTTCGTCCTGTTCCTCTCGGGAGATCCCGTACTCCTTGCGGAGGTTCTCGGCGGTCTCGATCATGCCACCGGGCACCGGATAGTTCTTACCGCCGGCCGTGGAGCGCGCCCGGACCAGGCTGTCGTGCATGGCGATCCCGGTGCGGGCCCCGCCCCAGCGCATGTCGACGGAGTAGAACGACGCATTGCTCATCGATTCGGTTCCGCCTGCGACGACGACGTCGTTGTCGCCGGCCGCGACCTGGAACGCGGCCTGCACCACAGCCTGGAGTCCGGAGCCACACCGGCGGTCGATGTGCATGCCCCCCACCGTGATCGGGAGGCCCGCATCCAGGGCCACCACCCGCCCGATGGCCGGCGCCTCGCTGTTGCCGTTGCAATGGCCGAGGATCACGTCGTCGACGGCGTCGGTCGCCAGTCCTGTTCGGTCGAGCAGGCCACGCAACGCGGTCACGCCGAGGTCCACGGCGGTGATGTTCTTGAACATGCCGCCGTACCGGCCGATCGGGGTGCGGACGGGTTCACAGACGACAACGTCGCGCAGCACGGTGTCTTTCATTGCAGGCCTTTCACATTCGAGGATGATGGGTGACGGACGGTGCTCACATGAAACGGCCGCCGGTCACCTCGAGGACGGTGCCGGTCATGTATGAGGACATGTCAGAGGCGAGGAACAGCGCGACGGATGCGACCTCACCGACCTCACCGGCACGCTGCATCGGGATCTCGGCCATCTTCTGATCCCACGCCTTCTGCGGCATTGCCTCGGTCATGGCGGAACGGATGAGACCGGGCTGGATCGCGTTGACCCGGACGCCGTGGTGGGCCATCTCCTTGGCGGCGGCCTTGGTCATACCGACGATGCCCGCTTTGGCCGCCGAGTAGTTCGTCTGCCCGACCATGCCGACCTTGCCCGACAACGACGAGATGTTCACGATCGCACCGCGTTTCGCCTCGCGCATGATCGCGGCTGCTTTACGCGTACCGTTCCATGTGCCCTTGAGGTGGACGGCGATGACGAGATCGAAGTCGTCTTCGGTCATCGTGCGCATGGTCGCGTCACGGGTGACGCCGGCATTGTTGACCATGACGTCGAGGGAGCCGAGATCATCGACGGCCACCGCCAGGAGGGCATCCACGTCGGCGGAGTCGGTGACGTCGCACCGCACGGCCCGCGCGACGGTGGCCCCGCCGAGTTCCTCCACCGCTTTCTGGGCAACCTCCTCGTTCAGATCACCGAGCACCACGCGAGCACCGGCGTCGACGAAAGACCGGGCGATCTCCAACCCGATGCCCTGCGCCCCGCCGGTGATGACCGCGGTACGTCCGTCCAAGGAGTGAGGTGCAGAAGTGTCCATGCGTCGGAATCTACCGGCCCGGACATCGAATCTGACCCGGCCGATCCATTCGAAGCAGCTATGTGAGCAGTAGCGAGTTCGTAGTGGACCGTCCCCACCCCGGCGGCCACAGTGGGAGGATGACCAGTGTCATGAACACAGCATCTGCATCTTCTCAGGTGTCCGCCGAGGACTTCGCGGACATCCTCGCCGCGACCCGCGAGTTCGTCCGCGACAAGGTCGTCCCGCGCGAGCAGGAGATCCTGGACGCCGACGCGATCCCCGACGACATCCGCGCCACCGCGAAAGACATGGGCCTGTTCGGCTACGCGATCCCGCAGGAGTGGGGCGGCCTCGGCCTCGACCTGACCCAGGACGTCGAACTCGCCATGGAACTCGGATACACATCGTTGGCCCTTCGATCGATGTTCGGCACCAACAACGGGATCGCGGGGCAGGTGCTGGTCGGCTTCGGCACCGACGAACAAAAGCGCACCTGGCTCGAGAAGATCGCTTCCGGTGCCGTGGTCGCCTCGTTCGCGCTCACCGAGCCCGGCGCCGGATCCGACCCGGCCGGACTGCGCACCAAGGCGGTTCGCGACGGGGCCGACGACGCCGACTGGGTGATCACCGGCGAGAAGCGATTCATCACCAATGCGCCATTGGCAGATCTGTTCGTCGTGTTCGCGCGCACTCGGCCCGCGGACTCCGACGGCACCGGAATCGCGGTGTTCCTGGTCCCCGCCGACACACCGGGGATCACCGTCGGCGCCAAGGACCGCAAGATGGGCCAGGAGGGCGCATGGACCTCGGACGTCCACTTCGACGAGGTCCGCGTGCCTGCCTCCGCGTTGGTCGGCGGCAGCGAGGATGTCGGCTATCGGGCTGCGATGACTTCGCTGGCACGCGGCCGCGTGCACATCGCCGCGCTCTCGGTCGGCACCGCGCAACGCGCACTGGACGAGTCGGTCGCATGGGCCGCCACCGCCACGCAGGGCGGTACGGCGATCGGTGAGTTCCAACTCGTGCAGGCCATGCTCGCCGATCAGCAAGCGGGCGTGATGGCCGGCCGGGCGATGGTACGCGACGCGGCTCGCGCGTGGGTCGACGAGACGGATCGACGGATCGCCCCCTCGGCGGCCAAACTCTTCTGCACCGAGATGGTCGGCAAGGTCGCCGATCTCGCCGTTCAGGTCCACGGCGGGAGCGGGTACATGCGCGACGTCCCGGTGGAGCGGATCTATCGGGACGTCCGGCTGCTGCGCTTGTATGAGGGCACCAGCGAGATCCAGCGGTTGATCATCGGCCGGAATCTCGTCAAGCGCGCGCAGCGGAGCTGATTGCTCAGGCGTGGGTCTCGGTCGGTACCGACAGATGATGCCTTGCACAGGAATTGGTCGGGTACAGCACCGTCGAGCTCGCTGGAGCGCCTGTCGGTGCCGATCGACAGGCTGATCCAGCAGTCCGAGACGACGACAGCCGACCGAGACCGCGATCCGTTCCCAGACAACTCCACAGTGTGAACAAGTCGAGCCGGACACCGCTGGTCGAGTGGGTACCGAACACCACTCGATCAGCGGGCCGTGGGCACGAGCCGCTCCCGCAGCGCCGCCTTCTGAATCTTTCCCGCAGCCGACGTCGGCAGGGATTCCACCACGATGACGTCGCGAATCCTCTTGTACGGCAGCACCTGCTCGGCAACAAAACCACGGAGGAGTTCCTCGTCGATATCGTGGCCGTCCTCGGGCACGACAAAGGCGACTGGCTCCTGCCCGACGCTGCCCGCCTCACGACCGACGACGGCCACGGACGCCACATCTGGATGTGTCACCAGGATCTCCTCGAGCTCACGCGGGTAGACGTTGTAGCCCTTGTAGATCAGCATGTCCTTGGCTCGGTCACAGATGTAGAGGTAGCCGTCGTCGTCGCGGTACGCGATGTCGCCCGTGTCGAGCCAGCCGTCGACGTACTGCGTCGCGGTGATCTCCGGATGATCCAGGTAGCCTGCGGTGACCTGCGGACCGCGAACCCACAGTTCACCCCGTTCGCCTGATGGCAGCACGGTTCTCGGGTCGTCGGCCGAGCGGATCTCCACCGCGGTGTCGAAGGTCGGCAATCCCACACTGCCGAGCCGGTACTCACCGCCGCTCGTCAACGGTGCCGAGGAGACCAGGCAGGTGGCCTCGGTGAGTCCATAACCCTCGACGACCGATCCCGACGGGAACGCCACCTGCAACCGCTGGAGCGTGACGCGGTCGATGGGGGCAGCCCCCGACGAGACCACCCGGACCGATGACAGGTCACGGTTCCCGACGGCGGGATGGGTGGCGAGTGCGTGCCACATGGCGGGACTGCCGGTGAGATAAGTCGCCCGATGACGCTCGATCAACTCGAGCATCTTCGCCGGGTCGAACCGCCCCGACAGTACCTGGGTCGCACCACACAGCAGCAGGAACGACATGTTGATGAGGGCATGCGCGTGGAACAGCGGTGACACCACGACGGTCGCGGCATCGCCGGGAACCACCCCCGGTTCTCTCCGTCGTCGCGCGGTCGTAGCTGGACGTAGCCGTCGTCACCCTCGATCACCTCGTGCCCGGCGCGCCAGCCGATCATCTGGGTGACGTTGCCGATCACGTTGCGGTGCAACACCCGAACACCCTTGGAGACACCGGTGGTGCCGCCGGTGTATGCCAGGTGCGCAACGTCGGCGGGGGTCACCGACGTGGTGGGCGCGGTGGAATGGCCTGCGGTGAACTCCGCGAGCGTCACCACTCCGTCTGGTGGCGGCGGTGCATCGGCTTGTGCAAGTACCACGGCACGAAGCCGAGACCCCTGAGCCGCGTCGAGCAAGCGTCCGAGTTGCTCGGCACCGGTGAACACCGCCACTGCGCCGGTTTCCACCAGTTGCGCCCGCAAACCGGGAACTGGTTGGAGAGGATTGACCAGAGTGACCGTTGCCCCGGCTCGTAGTGACCCGTAATAGGCGAGGACGAACTCGATGCTGTTGGCCAGATGCAGCAGCACCACATCACGGTCGCCCACGCCGGAGTTCCGTAGTGCTGCTGCGACACGAGCTGTTTCGAAGTCGAGTTCGTCGTAGCTCAGTATCCGTTCACCGTCGATCACCGCGGCTCTCGCTCCGTACATCCGTGCCATGCTCGGCGGCACCGCAGCCATCGGGACGTCCGGATAGTGCAGTTCGGTGGACGCCACTCTCATCGCGGCGCCATACGGATGGCACCGTCCAAACGGATCGTCTCGCCGTTGAGATAACTGTTCTCCAGGATCGAGACCGCAAGCTGCCCGAACTCCGACGGCTTTCCCAGCCGAGACGGATTCGGGATGCTGGCGGCAAGCGACTCGCGGACGTCCTCGCGCAGCCGAGCCAGCAATGGCGTGTCCATCGTGCCCGGCGCGATCGTGTTGACCCGGATGAGTTTGCTCGCCAGATCGCGCGCTCCCACGATCGTCATACCGACGATCCCCGCCTTGGAGGCGCTGTAACTGATCTGCCCGATCTGCCCCTCGAATGCGGCCACCGACGCGGTCAGCACGATGCTGCCACGCTCACCATCGAGTTCATCGAGCCGCGCCATTCGTTCGGCACCCAGCGAAAGGGCGTTGAACGAGCCGACAAGGTTCAGCTTGATCACGAACTCGAAATCATCGACAGAGCCCGCCTTGCCCTCCTTGTCCAACAAGCGCAGCCGTCGTCCGGCGCCCGCGCAATGCACCAGCCCTCGCAGGCCGCCGCGCTCGTCTGCTACATCGAGTGCGGCGGCGAACTGTTCACGATCGGTGACGTCGGCGGGGGCAAAGCCGGCCGACGACCCCAGCTGTTCCGCCACGGTCGCCCCGTCCGACGTGGGCAGATCGATGAGGGTGACCTGACCACCGGCGTCGACGATTCGGCTCGCGGTCGCGAGGCCCAATCCGGACGCGCCGCCGGTGATGGCGAACGACTGTCCTTTGAGTTCCATTGTGTTCCTTCAGGTTTGGTTGGGATCTTGATACGCCCGGCGATGCTCAGACGAGTTCGACGATGGTGGCGTTTGCCATCCCGCCTGCTTCGCACATCGACTGCAGGCCGTATCGGATCCCGTTGTCACGCATGTGATGGATCAGTCTGGTCATCAGGATCGCACCTGAACCACCGAGCGGGTGACCGACGGCGATGGCACCACCGAGCGGGTTGATGCGTGCCGGGTCGGCACCGGTCTCGATCTGCCACGCGAGTGGTACCGGGGCGAAGGCCTCGTTGATCTCGAACGCGCCGATGTCGTCGATCGAGAGACCGGAGCGCTTGAGCGCCTTGGCAGTCGCTGCGATCGGCCCGGTGAGCATGATGACCGGATCGTCACCGGCGACCACCGATGTGTGCACCCGCGCGATCGGCGACAAGCCGAGCTCCTTTGCCGTGTCGCTGCCCATCACGAGCAATGCCCCGGAGCCATCGGATATCTGAGAGGCATTGCCCGCGTGGATGACACCGTCTTCTTTGAACGCCGGTTTGAGCGTGCTCATGGACTCGACGGTCCCGCCGCGTCGAATGCCCTCGTCACCCTCGAGAACGCCGGTGAGCGGGGCGAGCTGTCCGTCGAAGGCTCCGTTGTCGGCCGCAGTGGCGGCGAGTTCATGCGAGCGCAGGGAGAACTCGTCGAGGGCGGTGCGGCTCAATGCCCACTTCTCCGCCATCATCTCGGCGCCGACGCCCTGACTGAACCGGTCCACGCCATAGCGGTCGAGCACCGTGGCGGGCTGATTCTCACCGTTCGGTGCGGCACTGCCCATCGGCACACGGCTCATCGACTCGACGCCGCCGGCGACCACCACGTCCTGTTGGCCGGAGATCACCGCCGCAGCGGCCATGGCCAGTGCCTGCTGACTCGACCCGCAGGCTCGGTTGACCGTGGTACCGGGCACCGATTCGGGCCAACCGGCCGCCAGAACGGCGGTCCGAGCGACGTTGCCTGCCTGCTCGGAGGTCTGACTGACGCAGCCCCACACCACGTCATCGATCACCGACGGGTCGATGCCGGTCCGTTCGACGAGAGCTTCGAGCACATGCGCCGACAGCTCGGCGGGGTGGATTCCGGACAGGGCGCCACGACGGCGGCCGATCGGAGCGCGGACGGCGTCGACGATCACTGCATCACGCATTGAACTTCCTTCTACTGATGGTGCATCGGTTTGCTGTGGTGAGGTCATCGGGCCCCATTCGAATCGACCACGACGCCGGTTGGATCACAAGTCGATTCACGCTCACGGTCGGATAGGTCGAACCTATGGCTGCCGCCGGCCGCGTTCGCACCGACGTGACGAGCCCTCGGTTTCACAACGCCGTGACCACGCATCATTGGCTTCCGCTAACGCATCGATAGCCGATCTCGGCGTTCCATCGCGCACCACCGGACGGCATGCTGAGAGGGTTCACCGGTGTGCCGCCATACCGTCGGTCACCGCGACCGCCCGCCTTAGACAAGGCCCGCAGAAGAGAGAGGTCACATGGCCCGCCTCGCGCAGACTCTGGGTTTGACCGAGATCCAGTCCGAGATCGTGGCGAATGTTCGCCGGTTCGTGGACAAGCAGATCATTCCGTGTGCGCAAGAACTCGAGCATGCCGATGCCTATCCGCGCGACATCGTGGACGGGATGGCCGAGATGGGGCTGTTCGGGCTGATGATCCCGCAGGAATACGGGGGTCTCGGCGAATCGCTGTTGACGTATGCGCTGTGTGTCGAAGAACTCGCACGGGGCTGGATGAGTGTGTCTGGGGTGATCAACACCCATTTCATCGTCGCCTACATGGTCCGCCAGCACGGTACCGACGAGCAGAAGCAGCGGTTGTTGCCCCGGATGGCCACCGGCGAGGTGCGCGGTGCGTTCTCGATGTCCGAGCCCGAGCTCGGCTCGGATGTGGCAGCCATCAAGACCACGGCAACCCGCGGTGACGACGGCGACTATTCGATCACCGGGCAGAAGATGTGGCTGACCAACGGTGCCACCTCCACCCTGGTCGCCGCGCTGGTACGGACCGAGGAAGGCGCGGCGAAACCACACAAGAACCTGACCACGTTCTTGATCGAGAAGCCGGCAGGCTTCGGGGAGGTGTTGCCCGGGCTGACGATCCCGAAGAAGCTGGACAAGATGGGCTACAAGGGAATCGACACAACCGAACTCGTCTTCGACGGCTACCGGGCGCCGGCCGCCGACATCCTCGGCGGGGTGCCGGGCAAGGGTTTCGGGCACATGATGGACGGTGTCGAGGTGGGGCGCGTCAATGTGTCGGCCCGTGCCTGCGGGGTCGCGCAACGTGCCTTCGAGTTGGCGGTGCGCTACGCCCAGCAACGCTCCACCTTCGGCAAGCCCATCGCCGAGCATCAGGCGATCGCGTTCTCCCTCGCCGAGATGGCCACAAAGGTCGAGGCCGCGCATCTGATGATGGTCAACGCCGCCCGGTTGAAGGACTCCGGCGACCGCAACGACGTCGGCGCCGGTATGGCCAAATATCTGTGCAGCGAATACTGCGCCGAGGTCACCCAGGCATCGTTCCGCATCCACGGCGGCTACGGCTACTCAACCGAATTCGAGATCGAACGACTCATGCGCGAGGCCCCCTTCCTCCTCATCGGAGAGGGCACCAGCGAGATCCAGAAACAGATCATCAGCAAAGGACTACTCCGCGACTACCGCGAGAAGTGAGGGGAAATACCATGCAGCGCAGCATCTTCACTGAAGACCACGAAGCCTTCCGCAAGACCATCCGCGACTTCATCGCCAAGGAAGTGGTACCGGAGTACCACGAGTGGGATAAGCAGGGACACCCGCCGCGCGAGTTCTACAACCGGCTCGGCGATCTCGGTGTGCTCGGCATCGAGGCACCCGAGGAGTTCGGCGGTGGCGGCGTATCGGACTTCACCTATTCGATGGTGATCTCCGAGGAGACCTCTGCTGCCGGCGTCACCTTCGGGAGCTACTCGGTGCACAGCAACCTCATCCTCCCGTACCTGATGGAGCACGCGACCGACGAGCAGAAGCAGCGTTGGCTCCCCGGGTTCTGCTCCGGCGACATCATGTTCGCGATCGCGATGACCGAGCCGGGCACCGGATCGGATCTCGCGAACATCTCGACCACCGCGAAACTCTCCGAGGACGGCAGCCACTACGTCCTCGACGGCGCCAAGACGTTCATCACCGGTGGTGCGCTCGCCGACCGGATCCTGGTGGTGTGCCGGACGTCGCCGTTCGACACCGAGAACCGTCGCGCCGGGTTGTCGATCCTCGTCGTCGACACCGCATCCGAGGGCTTCGAGGTCGGACGCAAACTCGAGAAGATCGGCCTGAAGGCCTCCGACACCGCCGAATTGTCCTTCAGCTCGGTCAAGGTGCCCGTGGAGGACCGCCTCGGTGACGAGGGTGCGGGCTTCTCCTACCTCACCCACAATCTCGCCCAGGAGCGGCTCACCATCGCCATCGGTGCGTCGGCAACCGCAGCCGCCGCCGTGCAGCACGCGCTCGACTACACCAGGGAACGAGATGTCTTCGGCCGGCCGGTGGCGTCGTTCCAGAACACGAAGTTCGTCCTCGCGGAATGCTCGGCGGAGGTGGAGGCGATCCGGCATCTCGTCGACCGGGCGCTCGAACTGCACAACGCAGGCGAACTCTCGGTGCCGGATGCCGCGCGCGCCAAGCTGTTCGCAACCGAGACGGCCGGACGCGTCATCGACAAATGCCTGCAGCTACACGGCGGATACGGCTACATCGTCGAATACCCGATCGCGCGGCTCTACGCCGACACCCGGGTCTCCCGCATCTACGGCGGCACCAACGAGGTGATGAAGACGATCATCGCGAAGGACCTCGGCCTCTGACCGGCAACGCCCGAAACACGCGGGTTTGATCGTTCGGCCCGCAGGCTAGGCTCGGGGAGTGTCTGTCTACGAGCACGGATTCGCGCGGGTGACCGGGGCGGTTCCAATCGTTTCCATCGCCGACCCGGCGCGCAATGCCGAACGAACGGTCGACGCACTCCGCGCAGCCGCCGACGACGGCGCCGCATTGGTCGTGTTCCCCGAACTCGGGCTGTGTGGTTACAGCATCGACGACCTCGTGCAGCAGGACGCCGTCCTCGACGCGTGCCTCGCCGGACTGAAGACCGTGGTCAACGCGAGCACCGGATTGCGCCCGCTGATCACCGTCGGCCTGCCGCTGGTGGTCGGCGACGGTCTCTACAACTGCGCGGCGGTCGTCCACGACGGCGCGGTCCTGGGCGTCGTGCCCAAGTCGTATCTGCCGAATTACCGGGAGTTCTACGAGCAGCGGTACTTCTCGGCCGCCCGCGACGCGGCCGTCACCACCGCGTCGGTGCTGGGCGCGGAGGTACCGTTCGGCCCGGATCTCATCTTCGAGGCCGACGATCTCCCCGGTTTCGCCGTGCACGTGGAGATCTGCGAGGACGGGTGGGTACCCATCCCCCGAGCACCTGGGCGGCTCTGGCGGGCGCGACCGTACTCGCGAACCTGTCGGGCAGCCCGGTCACCGTCGGGAAGGAGTCCTACCGGAAGTCGCTGTGCACCAGTCATTCCGCGCGATGCGTGGCCGCGCACGTCTATGTCGCCGCGGGATTCGGTGAATCCACCACGGATCTCGGTTGGGACGGCGACGCCTTGATCTCAGAGAACGGCACCCTCCTGGCGCGCAGCGAACAGTTCTCGATGACCGATCAGCGCATCACCGCCGACATCGACCTCGACCGGCTGCGGCAGGAGCGGATGCGGATGATCAGTCTGCGCGATCAGGTGGGCGACTTCGCCGAGGACCTGAAACCGCTTCGCCGCATCCGGTTCCACCTCGGCGCCACGGAGGAGGTCGACGACACACTGCTCCGCGAGGTGGCGCGCTTCCCGTTCGTCCCCGCCGATTCGGCCGATCGCGACTTCCGCTGCCGGGAAGTCGGGAACATCCAGGTACAAGGTCTGGCGGCCCGCCTCCGTGCGACCGGGATCGAGAAGATCGTCATCGGTGTCTCCGGCGGCCTCGACTCGACCCTGGCACTGTTGGTCGCCATCGACACCTTCGACCGTCTCGGCCTGCCACGCGAGAACATCCTCGCGTACACGATGCCCGGATTTGCCACCGGCACCGCGACATTGCGTCGCGCTCACGTACTGATGGATTCGCTCGGAGTCACCGGCACGGAGCTCGACATCCGCCCATCGTGTGAACAGATGCTCGCCGACCTCGGGCACCCATACGCCCGTGGCGAGAAGGTCTACGACATCACCTTCGAGAACGTCCAGGCCGGCGAACGGACCTCACATCTGTTCCGGCTCGCCAATCATCACGGCGCCATCGTGCTCGGTACCGGAGACCTGTCCGAACTGGCACTGGGATGGTGCACCTACGGCGTGGGCGACCAGATGTCGCACTACAACGTGAACTCCTCGGTGCCGAAAACCCTGATCCAGCACCTCATCCGGTGGATGATCATGACCAGTGCATATTCGCAGGAGACCACCGACACGCTGACCGAGATCCTCGACGACGTGATCTCCCCGAGTTGGTCCCGGCAGGTGACGACGGTGCGATCCAGAGCACCGAGGAGACCGTCGGACCCTACGAACTGCACGACTTCTTCTTGTACTACCTGACGCGTTTCGGATATCGCCCCGCGAAGATCGCCTATCTCGCGTCCCAGGCGTGGAGCGACCGGGACCGGGGAGCATGGTCGGACATGATCGTCACCCACCGTCGCAACGAGTACGACAGCGCAACCATCGAGCGATGGCTCGCGGTGTTCCTCAAGAGGTTCATGAGCAATCAGTTCAAGCGCACCGCGATGCCCAACGGCCCGAAGATCGGTTCCGGTGGATCACTGTCGCCCCGCGGGGACTGGCGCTCGCCGTCCGACGCGAGCTCACGGGTCTGGCTCGACAGCCTCTGAGACGACTCCCCGCCCGTCACACAGATCAGTCACACCTCTCGAGCAACTGCTTGAGCTGCTCGTCGAAGGCGCGGGCGATCGCCTGGACATCCGGGGCCTGATCGGTGCAGGCGAGAATGCCGACATTGAGCTGGCCGTCGGCGGAGAAGACCGTGATGTTGAGTCCCAACCCATGGAAGATCGGTCCCAGCGGATACACCGCGGTCACACGTGATCCCAGGAAATAGAGCGGGAAATCGGGACCCGCGACGTTGGATACCAGGACATTGAACACCGGCGGATGCGACAGCGAGAGCCCACGATCGCCGTAGAGCTTCATGACCGTCGACATGGTGGTCCCCGGCGCGAACTGTGCCCACGCACGGAGGATGTTGGCATCGATGTCGGCGTGATGTTCCTTCGACTTCCGCGCCATCTCGGCCGCTTGCTCGACCCGCTCCACCGGGTCGTCGAGATTCGACGGCAACAGTGTGAACATCCCGGTGACCTTGTTGGTGCCATGGGTCACCAAGGTGCTCTCGTCCGCTCCGTGCACCGACACCGGCACCATGGCGACCAGAGGCTGATCGGGGAGCTCGTCGTGCTGTTCGAGGTAACTGCGCATCGCGCCGCCGGTGATGGCGAGCACGACGTCGTTGATCTTGACACCGAAACGGTTCTTGACCCGTTTGACGTCATCGAGCGAGAGCTGGGTGACAGCGAGTGAGCGATGCGGCGTGATCGGCGCATTGAAGCGGGTACGCGGCGCCTGGAACGGAGCCGGCATCGCGGTCTTGGCCCGGGTACGGCGAAACCACTCGATCGGCACTCCGACGGTCTCCGGGAGGAGTCGGGCCATGGCGATCGGGCGCTGGACAAAGTAATTGACCGCTCCGGTCAGCGCCATCGTGGTGCGCGACGACCCGCCGGCGGTCTGCTTCAACTTGTCCGCATCGAGGTCGGGCGCCTCCGGTGTCATGGTGCAGAGTTCGGCGAGCAGATCCGCGCTGGTCACCCCGTCCACCCCGGCATGGTGCATGCGGAGCATCGCGGCGACCTTGCCCTGCGCGAGTCCCTCGATGACCCACAGCTCCCACAACGGCTTGCCACGGTCGAGGGTCTGGCCTGCGAGGTGGGCGCACAATTCGGCCACCTGCTCCTCCCCGCCCGGGGCCGGCACCGCGACACGATGGACGTGACGTTCGATGTCGAAGTCCTCGTCCTCGATCCAGACCGGATGGTCGATGTTCAGGAGCGAATTGTCCAGCTTTCGCCGGAAATTCGGCATCGCGCCGATCCGCCGCTCCAACTCGTCGCGCAGTTTGAGGAAACTGTAGCCACCCGGCATCGTGCTCGGATCGATCTCGATGAGACCGATGACATGCATGAGCTGCGACCTCGTCTCGAGATACAGGAACGACGCATCGAGCCCACTGAGACGTTGCATGCACCCTCACCCCTTGCGTTACTGAGCCGCCGCCGACCTCGCGATCCGCCGACCTCGACATCCTCCATCATGCGCGCACAGGCGAACAGCCCGGGCGCGCTTGCACAATCATGCCCGACGGATGAGCCGATCAGGCAGCGTTTCGGTTTAGGTTGAGCCGATGGAACACCACCTGAAAGTCGATCGCTCTGACGTCGCCGATGTTCCGGTCTCGGCGAACCCGCTGTTCACCCGCCGCGGCGAAGCCACCGAGTTCCCCCGATTCACGCTGCCCGAAACCGAATCGCTGCCCGAGACGGCCTACCAGATCGTCCACGACGAGGCGATGCTCGACGGCAACGCCCGCCAGAACCTCGCCACCTTCGTGGGCACCTGGATGGACGACCACGCCAACCGTCTCTACCTCGAGTCGGCCGACAAGAACATGATCGACAAGGACGAGTATCCACAGACCGCGGCGATCGAGACCCGTTGCTGGACAATGCTCGCAAACCTCTGGAACGCGCCGGACGCCACCAAGGCGATCGGCACGTCGACCATCGGGTCGTCTGAGGCCGCGATGCTGGGCGGACTGGCTCTCAAACGCCGCTGGGCCGAACGCCGCAAAGCCGAGGGCAAGCCGGTCGGCACGCCGAACCTGATCATGTCGTCGGCGGTTCAGGTGTGCTGGGAGAAGTTCTGCAACTTCTTCGAGATCGAGCCACGCTATGTGCCGATCACCGAGGAACATCCCTGCCTCGACGGGCACGACCTCGCGTCGTACGTAGACGAGAACACGATCGGCGTCGTACCGATCATGGGCGTCACCTACACCGGCGCCTACGAACCGGTCGCCGCGATCGCCGCCGCCCTCGACGAGATCCAGGCGAACACCGGTCTCGACATCCCGATCCACGTGGACGCGGCCTCCGGCGGCGCCATCGCGCCGTTCCTGCAGCCCGATCTGGAGTGGGATTTCCGGGTCGACCGGGTCGCATCGATCAACATGTCCGGCCACAAATACGGACTCGTCTATCCCGGCATCGGTTGGGTGGTTTGGCGGGACGCGTCGTTGCTTCCCGAGAGCCTGGTGTTCCGGGTGAGCTACCTCGGCGGTGACATGCCCACATTCGCCATCAACTTCTCCCGGCCGGGCGCCCAGGTGTTGCTGCAGTACTACCAATTTCTCCGACTCGGCTTCCAGGGCTACCGCGCCGTCCAACAGACCTGCCAGGACGTTGCGCTCTATCTGTCGTCGCAGATCGGCGCGATGGACCAGTTCGTCCTGCGCAGCGACGGCAGCGACATCCCAGTCTTCGCCTGGCAGCTCGCCCCCGGACACACCGACAACTGGAATCTCGACCACTTGTCCACCCAGTTGCGCGAACGTGGCTGGCTGGTGCCGGCGTATCCGTTGCCGGACAACCTGGCCGATCAGTGGGTGCAGCGCATCGTGGTCCGCAACGGCCTCTCCCACGACCTGGCCGACCTGTTGATGCGCGACATCCGCAGCTCGGTGGCATATCTGGACAGTCTCGACGGACCGATGCCGACACCGCATGCCACCCACGGCTTCCATCACTGATCGGCGGAATTCTTAGAACAAGTTCTAGTACGCTCATGCCTCGATGAGCACATTCACGCATTCCGAACTCGATGAGGCCTTCGGTCACTTCCAGCGAACCGTCGCCGAGATCGCCGTCACCCGCGACTGGGACCGGTTCGCCGAGCTGTTCACCGACGACGCCGACTACGTCGAGCACGCCCTCGGCACCATGTCCGGCCGCGAGGAGATCCGGGCCTGGATCTGGAAGACGATGACGGCCTTCCCCGGCAGCCACATGACCGGGTTTCCTTCCCTGTGGCATGTGGTGGACGCTCCGACGGGGCGGGTGATCTGCGAGGTCGACAATCCGATGCGCGACCCCGGTGACGGCACACAGATCACCGCAACCAACATCACCATCCTCACCTATGCCGGAAACAATCAGTGGAGCCGGGAAGAGGATGTCTACAACCCGATGGAATTCGGGCAGGCCGCGATGAGATGGTGCGAGAAATCGGCGAAACTGGGTACCCTTGACGACGACGCGGCCCGGTGGATGGAGACCATCGGGGTGATGTTCGCACGGCGTAGATGACGTGGTGGCCTCGGGGAGCTCATGTGACGGCATGTGAGAGGCCTGCGAGTCAGCCGTGAAAACCGCGTCGCACAGGGGAAGGCGTGTGTCGATCAACGATCGTGACCGATGACACGTGAGGTGAACGTAACGGCGCGTGCCCATGGTTACGATTGCGTAGGTACGGACTTGGGCCGGGTCGGCCAGGTGTCGTACCCTGGACCACTGACCATCATGTCAGTCCCGCGCCGAGCTCACCACTGACAGGCATGACATACGGACCACCACCGTTCGGAGGAAAGAATGGCACGCGAGCTGACCCAGCTGGAACTGCTCAAGGAGCTGGCACCGGTCGCCGAGGAGAACGTCAACCGGCACCTCAAGATCGCCAAGAACTGGAACCCGCACGACTACGTGCCCTGGGACGAGGGCAAGAACTTCGCAGCACTCGGTGGGGTGGATTACGACCCCGAGCAGTCGCAGCTCGACGAGGTCGCGAAGGCCGCGATGATCACCAACCTCCTGACGGAGGACAACCTGCCATCCTACCACCGGGTCATCGCCGACAACTTCTCGATGGATTCGGCGTGGGGCCACTGGGTGGGCCGTTGGACCGCCGAGGAGAACCGGCATGGCATCGTCATGCGTGATTACCTCGTGGTGACCCGCGGCGTGGATCCCGTCGCCCTCGAGGAGGCGCGGATGATCCACATGACCAACGGTTATGACCCGATGCTGGCGGCCGCCGGTCGCGTCGACGAACTCCAGGAGCATGCCGACGAACTCGGCATCCTGCACTCCGTCGCCTACGTGACGTTCCAGGAACTCGCGACCCGCGTCAGCCACCGCAACACCGGCAAGGCCTGCAACGACCCGATCGCGGACAAGATGCTCCAGCGCATCGCCGCCGACGAGAACCTGCACATGATCTTCTACCGCAACATCTGCGGCGCGGGTATGGACATCTCCCCCGACCAGACGCTGCGTGCGGTGACCGACATCGTCACCAACTTCCAGATGCCGGGCGCCGGCATGCCGAACTTCCGTCGCCACGGCGTGCTGATGGCCAAGCACGGCATCTACGATCTGCGCCAGCACCTCGAAGAGGTCATCATGCCGGTCCTGCGTAAGTGGAAGGTCTTCGAGCGTGAGGACTTCACCGCCGAAGGCGAGAAGACCCGCGAGGAGCTCGCCGCGTTCCTCGAGCAGCTCGAGAAGGACACCATTCGCTTCGAAGAGATGCGCGATCGGTCGCTTGCTCGCGAAGCCAAGAAGCGGGAGCAGCAGGCATCCTGAGTACCACCACGCTCCGACCGCTCCCGCACGAGCGAGTTCGCGAGCGGCACGACGGACCGGCGTCCACGGATCTCTCCGCGGGCGCCGGTTCGGTGTCGTCTGGTCGTCCCCTGAACATCGGGTCCATCGAACTCGCCAGCCCGGTGGTGTTGGCACCCATGGCGGGTGTCACCAACGTCGCTTTCCGTACGTTGTGCCGAGAGCTCGAGCTCGCCCGCACCGGCACGGTATCCGGGCTCTACGTGTGCGAGATGGTCACTGCGCGTGCGCTCGTCGAGCGCCACCCGGTCACGATGCACATGACCACCTTCGGCCCCGACGAGTCCCCACGGTCGATGCAGCTCTACACCGTCGATCCGGAGAACACCTACGCCGCGGCCAAGATGATCGCCGACGAGAACCTCGCCGATCACATCGACATGAACTTCGGTTGCCCGGTCCCCAAGGTGACCCGCAAGGGTGGCGGATCGGCGATTCCCTACAAGCGCAACCTGTTCCGACGGATCGTCGCGGCCGCGGTGCGCGCCACCGAGGGCACCTCGATCCCCGTGACAGTGAAGTTCCGGATCGGCATCGACGACGAGCACCACACGCATCTCGACGCCGGACGTATCGCAGCCGCCGAGGGCGCCCAGGCCGTCGCCCTGCATGCCCGCACTGCGTCGCAGCGCTATTCGGGAACCGCGGATTGGGATGAGATCGCCCGGCTCAAAGAGCATGTGACCGACGTTCCGGTCCTCGGCAACGGTGACATCTTCGAGCCCGCCGATGCCGTCGAGATGATGCGCCGCACCGGTTGCGACGGTGTGGTGATCGGCCGCGGCTGCCTCGGCCGACCCTGGTTGTTCGCCGAACTCGCTGCCGAATTGAACGGATTCGAGGCGCCAGCCGCCCCGGATCTCGGAGAAGTGGCACAGATCATCGTCCGGCACGGTGAGCTGCTCTCGGCACATCATGGCGAGGGCAAGGGCATGCGAGAGATCCGCAAGCATGTCGCCTGGTATCTGCGAGGTTTCCCGGCCGGATCAGATCTGCGCAATCGCCTGGCGCTGGTCAACACCCTCGATGAACTGCGCGAACTCGTCGGCACGCTCCCGGCAGACGCCCAGTTCCCGGCCGACGGGCACGGGCCGCGCGGTCGTCAGGGATCGCCTGCGAAGGTCGCACTCCCCGACGGCTGGCTCGACGATCCGGACGAGGACATCGTTCCCGACGGCGCCGAGATCATGCATTCGGGCGGCTGAGCGGGGAAAGCAAACCGCCACGCGGTAGCTGAGACATGTTCTCAGGTGCAATCAGTAATATGACTCGAGGTTCTGCATGCGCGGAGCCATGTCATGGTGCGCCGTATCAGCCCATCGGCGGTGTCACCGGAAGTTCGGGGTTCAAGGGAATGTCAGTTGAGTCGTAAGTCATCGGGACCGGACGAGCCGTCCGACGAAGGCAGTACGCCTCGTCGTAGCCGGCGGGCCGGGCGCACCGGTGGTGCCAACGACTTCAAGGAGATGTTCGGCGAACCACCGGTGAACGGCGGACCCACACACGGCGCACTCCACGAGCCGCGCGGTACCGATCGCTACGTCCGCGGTCGCACCCGGCTCACCGTCCGTGAGCTGATGGAACAGATGAACGCGGCCGGCGGCGACGCACCGCAGCCGTCCGATCGTCCACAGCAGGGGCAGGCCAGACGGCGGCCGCCCAAACGTTCGCCGGAGCCACAGCCGCCCGCCGACGAGAACCCCACCACCGTCCATCGGTTCGACGACCTCGACGAGGTCCCCAACGCGAACGATGTCACCCAGAAGATCCCGACCATCCGCGCCGAGGCGGCCGACGTCGACGTCGACCTCTCGGACGACGCGACGCGGGAGCGGGTCACCGAAGAGTCGCGCGGGCAGGGCAGCCGCGCCCGGCCGTTGCAGCCGACTCCCGATCTCTCCGACACCATCCCGCCGCGGTCGCGCCCGTTCCGGCATCCCGGACCGGAGGACCGTCGGCGAAACCTCAGCCGCAACGTCACCGTCACCGGCCGGGTCATGGTCGCAGTCGCCTGCGTGATGGCGCTCATCGGTACCGGTTTCGTCTGGGGCTATCTGCAGTCGTGGGATGGCAACTGGAAGACCATCAATGCGGTCAACCCGGACGATTCGAACATCCGCAAGAAAGACGCCCAGTACGGCGACGAGAACTACCTCATCGTGGGAACCGACACCCGGACGGGTAAGAACGGCAAGGTCGGCGCCGGCACCACCGCCGACGCCGAGGGCGCGCGATCGGACACCGTGATCCTGGTCAACGTGCCGGCCAATCGCAGCCGTGTGGTCGCCGTCTCGTTTCCCCGCGATCTCCAGGTCGACCGCCCCGAGTGCCAGCAATGGGACAACACCGCGGGCACCTACGGCGACGCGATACCGCCCGAGACCGGCGTGAAGCTCAACAGCCTGTATGCCAGCGGCGGACCGAAGTGCCTGGTGCAGGCGATCACCCAGATGAGCGGCCTGAACATCAACCACTTCATCGCGATGGACTTCTACGGTTTCGAGAAGGTCGTCAAGTCGGTGGGCGGCGTCGACGTCTGTTCCACCGCCCCGCTCTACGATTACGAACTCGGCCAGATCCTCCGGAAGCCCGGAAAGCAGAAGCTCAGCGGACGCCGGGCCCTGAACTACGTCCGCGCACGCAACATCGCATCCGAGGGCACCGGTGACTACGGCCGCATCAAGCGACAGCAGCTGTTCATGTCGTCGCTGCTGCGGGCCACGCTGTCGGGCAACGTGTTGTCGAACCCGAACAAGCTGAACGGCATCGTCAACACCTTCATCGAGTACAGCTTCGTCGATGGTGTCGACACCCGCTCGCTGCTCAATCTCGCCGAGTCGATGCAGGGCATCGAAGCGGGCCGCGTCACGTTCCTGACCATCCCGACATCGGGCACCACGACCGACGGTCTGAACAACGAGATCCCGCGGACCGAGGCCATCAACGCGATCTTCAACTCGATCATCGACGACGACCCGCTTCCCGGCGAGAAGGCCAAGAAGCAGAAGTCGAGTTCCGCCAGCAAGAAGGCATCGAGCAGTTCGTCCGGGCCGTCCACCGAGGCCGCACCGACCAAGTTGTCGGCGACCGCGCAGAGCCCGGGCAACGTGGGAGTGCGCGTGCTCAACGGCACCACCCGCAGCGGCGTCGCGTCGGAGACCTCCGACCAGCTGGTGTCGCAAGGATTCGATGTCCGTGGTGTCGCCGACGCCTCGGAGAACCGTGACGAGACCGTCATCCGCTACGGCGCAGGCGAGCAGGATTCGGCGGCCACTCTCGCGACGATGTTCCCCGGCGCATCGATCCAACTCGACCCGAACGTGAAGTCGGGCGTCGAAGTGATCCTCGGTTCGAATTTCGACGGCTCGCTGGACTCGCCCCCTGCTTCCGGCAGCACCATCTCGGTGGAGCAGCTCCCGGCGGTGTCGGCATCGTCGGGACTGCCGAACGATCTCGCGGTGACCAACGCGGGCGACGCCACGTGCTCCTGACCTGCACAAAATAGGACAAATCCGAAACGCACCACCCGTTCACGGTGTGTTCATCCGCGGTCGCGGGGTACGGGTCGCTCGACCAAGTATCCTGGACGTTATGCGTACCGCGTACCTCGAGCAGCTCGACCTGCTCAATTCGATTCTCGGCGAGATGTGCGATCTCGCCGGCGCCACCATGGCGCGCGCCACTCAGGCACTACTCCAGGCCGATCTCGCCGTCGCCGAGGAAGTCATCACCGACAACGACCGGATGAACGAGTTGTCGACCCGCGCCGAGGAGCAGGCGTTTGCGCTGCTGGCGCTGCAGGCCCCGGTCGCCGGTGACCTACGCGGGATCGTCAGTGCATTCCAGATCGCTGCGGATGTCGACCGGATGGGTGCACTCGCCCTGCATGTGGCGAAGGTGGCGCGCCGTCGCCACCCGGCCAAGGCGCTCCCCGAGGAGGTCAACGGCTACTTTGCCGAGATGGGCCGGCTCGCGGTGCAGCTCGCGGAGACCGCGCGCGAGGTCCTGACCACTCAGAACCCGGAGGAAGCGGTCCGTCTGCAAGAGGACGACGACGCGATGGACGATCTCCACCGGCACCTGTTCACGGTGCTGATGGATCGTGAATGGAGCCACGGGGTCGCCGCTGCTGTCGATGTGACCCTGCTCGGGCGGTATTACGAGCGCTTCGCCGACCACGCCGTGCTCATCGGACGCCGGGTGGTGTTCCAGGCCACCGGGCAGACACCGGAGCAGTTCCTCGAGGTCTCCTGACGGAGAGGTCGAGGAGATCTCCCACGCGGTCCGGATGCGATCCGGACCGCGTTTTTTCTGTCGTGAGATGCCGCTCACCTGCGGCGGCGCAGAATTTCGTGACCCCGCCGACCCGACGCTAGGGTGGCGACATGGCTCAGCATCCCTCTGCGGAACGAGACTTCGACCCGAGCACCGGGAGCGCAGCGAGCGGGCTCCGATCCAGTACGAGCGCCGGGAGCGTAGCGAGCGGGCTCGGATTCGGTGCGGGCGCCGGGAGCGTAGCGAGCGGGCTCCGATCCAGTACGAGCGCCGGGAGCACAGCGAGCTTCTCGCCGGTCACCGACGATGAGCAGGCCGCCGCGGCACACCGACGGCAGATCCTCAGCTATCTGGGTTTCACCCTCGCGCTGATCGCCCTGCTGATCATCCTGTTGTTGAGCATGTGACAGCCGGTATTCCGGCTGCCGGTGTACCGGCTCAGCCGAAGCGGCCCGAGATGTAGTCCTCGGTCTCCTGCTTGAGCGGGCTGGAGAACATCGTCTCGGTGTCGTTCAGCTCGACGAGCTGACCCGGCTGGCCGATACCTTCCAGGTTGAAGAATGCGGTCTGATCGCTGACGCGGGCCGCCTGCTGCATGTTGTGGGTGACGATGACGATCGTGTACTCCTTCTTGAGCTCACCCATCAGGTCCTCGATCGCCAACGTCGAGATGGGATCGAGCGCCGAACACGGCTCGTCCATCAGCAAGACATCCGGCGACACCGCGATCGCCCGCGCGATGCAGAGTCGCTGCTGCTGACCACCGGACAGCCCACCGCCGGGCTTGTCGAGTCGATCCTTCACCTCGTCCCACAGATTGGCGCCGCGCAGACTGCGCTCGGCGACCTCGTCGAGCTGGGCCTTGTTCCGCAAGCCCTGAAGCTTCAGACCGGCCACCACGTTGTCGCGAATCGACATGGTGGGAAACGGGTTCGGGCGCTGGAAGACCATTCCGATGGTCGCGCGGACGCTGACCGGGTCGACGCCCTTGGCATAGATGTCCTCGCTGTCGAGGAGCACCTTGCCGGTCGCGTACGCGCCGGGGGTCACCTCGTGCATGCGATTGAGCGTGCGCAGCACCGTCGACTTGCCGCAGCCCGACGGGCCGATGAAGGCGGTGATGCAACGCGGCGGAACCTCCAGCGTCACATCCTTCACCGCGTGGAATGCGCCGTAGTAGATGTTGAGGTCTTTGATGTCGAGGCGCTTTGCCATTGTCTCTATCCGTTCTCGCGGTGGAGGCGCTCCGCTCACCGGTGAGCGTGAAGGCGCCTCGAAGGGTCAGGAGGTCTTGGGGGCGAACAACTTCGCCACGGCTTTGGCACCGAAGTACACGATCGCGACCAGGATGACCAGGGTCAGCGCCCCACCCCACACCTTGTCGAGGGCGCCGGGACCGTTGTTGTACTGCTGCACCATCATCAGCGGGAGCGATTCCTGGTTGCCCGCGAAGGGATTCCAGTTCAACGCCCGTGTCGAGCCGACCAGGATCAGCACGGGCGCGGATTCACCCATGACACGCGCGATTGCCAACATCACGCCGGTGACGATGCCCGACAGCGCCGTCGGGAGGACCACTCGCGCGATGGTCTTCCACTTCGGGATGCCCAACGCATAAGACGCCTCTCGCAGGTCCTGCGGGACGATCTTCAGCATCTCCTCGGTTGCGCGCACCACCAACGGCACCATCAGGAGCACCAGCGCGAGCGAGACGACGAAGCCCATTCGCGGGAGTCCGAGCGACGTGCGCCAGACCGCGTAGATGAACAGTGCGGCCACGATCGACGGGACACCGGACAGGATGTCGACCATGAAGGTCGTGGTGCGGGCGAGGAAAGACTTGCCGTTGCTGTACTCGACCAGGTAGATCGCCACGAAGATGCCGAGCGGGACGGAGATCACCGCGGCCAGAGCGGTCTGCACGAGCGTGCCGACTATCGCGTTGGCTGCGCCGCCCCGGCGTTCGGCGGCAGTCCACCACTGCGGGTCCAGAATGGGTTCGATCCCCCGGGCGACGAGCGTGACGACCAGCCACACCAGAGGCACCAGAGCGATCAACAACGCCAGCGAGACGAGGATCTTCGTTGCCTGGTTGACGACCTTGCGTCGGCCGGCCACCGGCTGAAAACCGGACCGGTGACGTTTGACCGGTTCACTCGGCCGTGTATCGAGGGTCACGGACATGTCACTTGTTCCTCCGGGTGACCACCGCGCGGGCGGCGGCATTGACGACGAACGTCAGCACGAACAGGGCCAGGCCGGCCGAGATGTAGGCGCCGGTCTTCGCCGGTGAATCGAACTCGGCGGCGTTGTTCGCGATCTTCGTCGCGAAGGTCTCGCCACTCTCCATCAGGTTGAAGTCGATCGGACCGGCGGTGGAGATGATCAGCAGCAGCGCCATCGTCTCGCCGAGCGCCCGGCCGAGGCCGAGCATGCCGCCGCTGATGTAACCGGACAACCCGAACGGGAGCACCGCGACGCGCACGACCTCCCACTTGGTTGCACCGAGCGCCAGCGCGGCCTCGCGGTGGCCGACCGGCGTCTGCATGAACACCTCACGGGTCACCGCGGTGATGATCGGCAGGATCATGATGCCCAGCACGATGCCGGCGGTGAGCATCGTCCCGCCCGTCGACATGTTCGCGATCTGGGACGGCTGCTGGAAGAACGGGAGGAAGCCCAGGTTGTCGACCAGCCAGTTGTTGACCGGGACCAGCGCGGGCCCGAGGACCAGGATGCCCCACAGGCCGTACACGATGGACGGGATCGCGGCCAGGAGGTCGACGGTGTACGTGATCGGTCCGACAAAGCGCTTCGGTGCGTACTCCGTGACGAATATCGAGATCCCCAATGCGACAGGCATGGCCAGCAGCAGTGCGATCACCGACACCACGACGGTGGCGTAGAAGAGTTGCGGGATACCGAACTTCAGCTCGGAGCCGGTGGTGACCCACTCCCCTGATACGTGAAGAAGTTCGCGGTGTTCTTGGCAAGCGACGGAATCGCTTGGGCGAGAAGGAAGAGCGCGATCAGCGCGATGACGACGGAGACCAGCACACCCGACCCGACCGAGAGGGTACGGAAAATCTGATCGCCGAGCCTGCTGTGCTTGGCCGTCGTGAGATCACCGGGTTGCTGCGCCTCGGGTGGGAGGTCCGGTGATGGCGCCGTGCCCAGCGGACCACCCTCGGCGTGCTCGCCCTGGTTCTGGCTGAGTGAGGTCATGCGTCCTTCTGGTTCTGCTCTGGTCATCGCGCCACTTCCGAGATCGTGGATCGGCCTAGTGTCTCAACCGTGGTCGCGGGGCCGCAAACGCTCCGGCCCCGCGACCACGGTGATGTGAGACTCAGGAGTTCTGACCGCCCGAGCCGCCGCCCAGACTGTCGACAGTGCCCTGCAGGGTCGCCTTGTAGGCGTCCGGCAGCTGCACGTACCCGATGTCGGCGAGGCCATCCTGACCCGAGTTCAGGATGGTGGTGAACGCATCCTTGAGGGTCGAGCTGATGTTCTCGTCGGAGTAGCCCGTGGAGCACACGATCTCGTAGGTGGTCAGCAGCAACGGGTAAGCGCCGGCAGTCTTCGACGCGAAGAGTGCGTCGGTGTCCACCACGAGGTCCTTGCTGCCCGGCTGCTTGAACTTGACCGAGTCGAGGGCCTTGCCGGCCGTCTCGGAGGTCAGCGCGACCGGACCCGCACCGAAGTCGACCTTGGCGACACCCAGATTGTTCTCGGTCGCGAAGCCCCACTCGACATAGGTGATCGAACCCGGGGTCTTCTTGACGGTGTCGCCGACGCCCGTCGACTTGGACGCGGCCGAGCCGCCCTTGCCCTGGAATTCTTTGCTGTGCTCGTACGGCCAGGCCTGGGGCGCCGATGCCTGCAGGAACCGCTGGAAGTTGTCGGTGGTGCCCGAGCTGTCACTGCGGTGGACCGGCACGATGTTCTCGGCAGGCAGGGTCACGCCGGGATTGAGCGCCGCGATCGCGGGGTCGTTCCACTTGGTGATCTTCGAGTCGAAGATGCCGGCCAGAACCGTCGAGTTCAGGGTGAGGTTGTCGACACCGTCGACGTTGTAGGCGACGGCCACCGGACCGGCGACCAGCGGGATGTGCCAGGCGTCGTTGCCGTTGCAACGTTCCTTTGCCGCGGTGACCTCATCGGGCTTGAGCGCCGAATCCGATCCGGCGAAGTCGACATCGCCCGCGATGAACTTCTTGATGCCGTCGCCCGAGCCACTGCCCGTGTAATCCATCACGATGTCGCCGTTGTCGGTCAACACATCGCTGAAGTGCTCCATCGCCTTCTGCTGGGCTGTCGAGCCCTCGCCGCCGATCGTCGTGGTGTCCCCGCCACTACTGCATGCGCTGACCAAGGCGACCATTGCAATGGTCGATACCGCTGCCAACGCACCGTTCCGATTGATCTTCACCGCTACTCGTGCCTTTCGATCGAATGACTCCGTTATCCCGGAGTGTCCGAATTGACGCTAGGCGGGGCTGGTGGACTGATCACCGACACCAGATGAACGCAGGGTGAATTGGCCGGACCGTGGTCCGATACGGCCATATCGCCCGCGCGAGGCAAGACCGGTAGGGTCGGCGGGTGACCCGGAGTGCCGGACATCAGACCGACTGCGTGGGGAGCGACGTCCGTGACGAACGAGTACAAACATCTCGACCTGCACGGTGACCGAGTCGCATTTCGTGATGTCGGCGCCGGCGACACGTTACTGCTCATCCACGGCATGGCAGGCAGCTCGGCCACCTGGGATGCGGTGATCCCCGCACTGTCCCGGCGGTATCGCGTCATCGCCCCGGATCTTCCCGGACACGGTCGGTCGGACAAGCCACGCGGTGACTATTCGTTGGGCGCGTTCGCGGCGTTCTTGCGTGATCTGCTCGACGAGCTCGGGATCCACACGGTGACGGTCATCGGCCAGTCCCTCGGCGGCGGGTGGCGATGCAGTTCACCTATCAGCACCCCGACTACTGCGAGCGCCTCGTGTTGATCGGCAGCGGCGGGCTGGGTCCCGACGTCAACTGGATGCTGAGAATGCTGGCTGCCCCCGGCGCCGAACTCATCCTCCCGGTGATCGCGCCGAAACCCGTTCTGCGGGTGGGCGAGACCGTACGCTCCTGGGCCGCCTCGGCAGGCATCCGTTCACCGCGAGCCGATCAGACGTGGCGCGCTTACGCCTCGTTGTCGGATGCCGCGACGCGTCGGGCCTTCCTGCGAACGCTGCGTGCGGTCGTCGATCACCGCGGCCAGGCCGTCAGCGCGCTGAACCGCCTGTACCTCAACGCCGAGTTGCCGACGCAGCTGATCTGGGGCGACAAGGACAACATCATCCCGGTGGCACACGGAATCGCGGCGCACGAGGCCATCCCGGGGAGCCGACTCGAAATCCTCCCGGGCGTCGGGCACTATCCGCACGCCGAGGCGCCCGATGAGGTCGTGCGAATCCTGGACGACTTCCTCACCGACACACCGGCACGGACGCGGAAGTACGGTATCGGCAGTTGACGCCGCGGGATCGTGGACGTCACCCGTAGGCGACGTCGATCGCGTACCTCGTGAAGCCGAGCCGCTCGTATGTGTGCAGTGCGGCAGCGTTGTCGCCCTCCACATAGAGCTCCACCTCGCCGATACCGAGAGCGGCGAGATGATGCAGTCCCGCCAGGGTCAGCAGCCGACCGAGGCCGCGCCCCTGGGCTGCGGGATCGACCCCGACGATGTAGACCTCCCCCAGGCTCGGGTCATGCACCTTGGTCCAATGGAAGCCGAGCAACCGGTCCGGGTCCCCCGCGTCGGATGCGAGGAACAGCCCCTTCGCGTCGAACCAATCGCTGCGGACCCGCTCGGTGATCTGCGCCTGCGTCCATCCCCCCTGTTCGGGATGCCAGTCGAACGCGGCATTGTTGACCCGCAGGATCTCCGCGTCGTCGGCGGCGCCCGCGTAGGTGCGCAACACGGTCTGGTCGTCGATCTCGAGCGGCGGGAGTGCGTCGCCGGCCGGCGGGAGCGGTCGCCGGAGTTGCATCAATTCGCGTCGACGCGCGAGACCTATACTCGCCGCGAGCGCCACCGCACCCGGGAGGTCGCCGTGTGCCCAGACCCGCGGCGCCGGATCGGCGGTGATCTCGCGTGCCACGTCGAAAGCCGCGGCGAGCAGCGAGCGGCCGTACCCCTGCCGACGGCGGGTCGGATCGACCACCGCCTCGATCATCGCCGGCTCGCCCGACCGTCCGGCGATCACGTTGGCATAACCCGCGGTCGAGACCAGGTGACGGACACCCTGTTCCGATCCTGACTCGATGGCCGTCACCGACTGTTCGGAAAGCGGGGCGACACCGTCGGCGTCGGTCGCGGACCTCACCAGCCCGCGCGCGAAGTCGGCGGTCTCGGGCGTCAGCCGGTCGACGACCGTGGGCTCGGCGCCGTCAGTTCCCGTTTGTGGTGGCACTGAACTCCTCGTCGAGCGGTCCGTCGAAGTCATCGGCATCGAATCCGTCTGCCCCGTCGGGCATCACGTCGACCGAGGTGTCGGGTTCGGCCGACCCCCTACCGCGGTTCGGGCGGACCGCTTTGTACCCGACATTGCGTACCGTACCGATCAGGGATTCGTGTTCGCTGCCCAGCTTTGCGCGGAGGCGGCGGACGTGGACGTCGACAGTACGGGTACCGCCGAAGAAGTCATATCCCCAGACCTCCTGCAGGAGTTGAGCTCTGGTGAAAACGCGACCGGCATTCTGGGCCAGGTACTTGAGGAGTTCGAACTCCTTGTAGGTCAGATCCAGTGGGCGGCCGCGCAGCCGGGCCGTGTAGGTGCCCTCGTCGATGATCAGCTCGCCGAGGGTGACCTTGCCACTCGCCTCCTCGGTCGTCATACCGCGAGTACGCACCACCAGCAACCGCAGACGGGCGTCGAGTTCGGCAGGTCCGGTGCCGGGCAACAGGAATTCGTCGAGCCCCCAGTCGGCATTCACCGCGACGAGCCCGCCCTCGGTGAGCACCGCCGCCACCGGCGCGGCCGACCCGGTGCTGCCGAGCAACCGGCAGAGTCCGCGGGCCGCAGCGAGATCCGTGCGGGCGTCGACGATCGCGACGTCGGCGTTGCCCGCCTCCATCAGAGAGGAGACCTCGGTCGGCGCCACGCGCACGGTGTGTGCGAGAAGCGACAGGGACGGCAGTACTGCCTCTGGATTCGGATCGGCTGTCAACAATAAGAGATCCATGAGCACTCCGATCTCGTCGTTCCCCGACCCGTGGACACCCGTTCCCGACCCCACGTGCGGACCGGTCCGGCACTGCTCACGCGGCCGACGGTTTGTTTACGCCGCCTTACCAACGTGTGCGCGATAGGTGACAGAATAGCGCCAATGTCGCGTTCCGCTGTTAACAAGGCGTCCGGGGGAGGCCGACAGCATGAATCCCGGCGCCGCCACGAACACCGGTACCGGGGGCGCCGGATTCTGGGTGTCGGCATCGTCGGGGTGGTCGTCGTCGCGCTCGTGTTGCTCCTGACCGACACCGTCGCGGCCATGCGTACCGAACACGATTTCTCCCGTGCTTTGGTCACGTCACCTCGTCTCACCTATGAGCCCGAGGTCACCATCAGCGGTTTTCCGTTCCTGGCCGACGCGCGCACAGGAGACTTCGCCGGCGCGGTGATCACTGCCCGCGGCGTCCCGGTCGACTGCGCTTCGCCGGCCGGCTGTCGTGCCGAACTCGGCGCGACCTTGGGCTCGTGGTCGGCTCCGAACGGCTTCGACATCGAGTCGGGTGACTTATTGCACACTTCCTCGATGGAGGCCTACACCCGGCTGGATTCGGTGAACCTCGGACGCATGCTCGGCATCCTCGACCTGACCGTCAACACCCCGGCCCCGGAGGACAAAGCCGGGGCGGCGGCCCGGGTGACGGTCTGCTCACCAGGACGTCGGGGGTGTTGCTGACCGGAACCGTCCCCCTGCCCCCGATCGCCACCGACACCCGGATACCGCCGTCGGCGTCGGCGTATCCGGGCCCGAAGGTGAAGGTCAGCGTCGTCGTGGATCTCTCCGTCGTCAACGGACGCCTGCGCATCTCTGCGACGGACTTCTATCGAGGGCCCGAGGAGCACGTCGACGCCGAGATCGCCGACGAGCTCCGCGGGTATGTCCTCTCCCGGTTCACCGCGACGCTCCCACCCATGCCGCTCCCCTGGCAGACGACGGCCACCGAGGCCCACAGTGAGGGCAGCGACGTTCTCCTGGCCGGTGAGCGAGGGCCTGCCGATCTCGTCCCGCGCGATTTCTGACCCACGCCCACATCGCCTACCGGGCACCCGGACTCGCCGCACGATCGGCGAAGCTGTGCGCCCGGTCGACGAGTTTGTGTGCCCGGTCGACGAAGACTTGCGCACGATCGACGAGTTCGTGGGTCCGCTCGGCGACGATGCGGGAGGGGTTTGAGGACGCCGCTGACTGCTGTGTACCCTCGTTGGCATGCAACTGCGCCGTGAGTTCATGCTCACTCGCCGTCGTGCGATCGACTTCTGTCGCGTCGCCGATTGTTGCTGTCGTTAGTCTCCCGAACGCGGCGCTGTCGGCGCGTTCATCTGACGATGGTGGCCGGTGCGGTTCTTTGCATCTCTGACCTCTCGCGTCTCATCCGGACATCACTCGGGTGACCGAACCAATCCGCGACGAATCTCCCGGTCGGCATCATCGGCGTTCCACATCTCTCTCCACCAAAATGTCCACATGTATCTGGGAAGGACCCCACCATGGCACGTTCCGACGTCCTGGTCAGCGCCGATTGGGCTGAGCAGAACCTCAACACCGACGGAATCGTCTTCGTCGAGGTCGACGAGGACACCTCCGCCTACGACGGCGGCCACATCGCCGGCGCCGTGAAGGTCGACTGGAAGACCGACCTGCAGGATCCGGTCCGCCGCGACTTCGTCGACGCCGAGCAGTTCTCCAAGCTGCTGAGCGAGCGGGGCATCGCCAACGACGACACCGTCGTCCTCTACGGCGGCAACAACAACTGGTTCGCCGCCTACGCCTACTGGTACTTCAAGCTGTACGGCCACAACGACGTCAAGCTCCTCGACGGCGGCCGCAAGAAGTGGGAGCTCGACGGCCGCCCGCTGTCGACCGACGCGGTGAGCCGTCCGGCCACCACCTACAAGGCCGCCGAGCCGGATCTGACCATCCGCGCGTTCCGTGACGAGACCGTCGCGGCCATCGGCAACAAGAACCTCGTCGACGTGCGCAGCCCAGACGAGTTCTCCGGCAAGATCCTCGCACCGGCTCACCTCCCCCAGGAGCAGAGCCAGCGTCCCGGCCACATCCCCGGCGCCATCAACGTGCCGTGGAGCAAGGCCGCAAACGAGGACGGCACGTTCAAGAGCGACGAGGACCTCGCCGAGCTGTACTCCGAAGCCGGTCTGGACGGCGAGAAGGAGACCATCGCCTACTGCCGCATCGGCGAGCGTTCGAGCCACACCTGGTTCGTGCTGAAGGAACTCCTCGGCCACCAGAACGTGAAGAACTACGACGGCAGCTGGACCGAATACGGCTCGCTGGTCGGCGTGCCCGTCGAGCTCGGAGAAGGAAAGTAATCATGTGTGCTGCACCCAAGCAAGGGCAGAAGCTGCCCGCCGGCGTCGACGTCGAGAAGGAGACCGTCCTCACCGGGCAGGTCAACGACTCCGAGGGCACGCCGGTGGCCGGCGCGTTCGTCCGGCTGCTCGACTCGACCGGTGAGTTCACCGCCGAGGTCGTCGCCAGCCCGACCGGCGATTTCCGCTTCTTCGCCGCTCCCGGCACGTGGACGCTGCGCGCGCTGTCCTCGGTCGGCAACGGCGACGTGACGATCTCGCCGGAGGGCCCCGGCGTCCACGAGCACGACATCGTGGTCAAGAAGTAGTTCGTTCCACACGACCGAAGGCCCCTGGGGTTCGTCCCCGGGGGCCTTCGTCGTCGACGTGGTGGCCGTCCGTCAGCCATTCTCCGCGATGCCGGCGAGCCGGTCGATCGACGACCGCAACCGGTCGGGCGTTGTCGCCCGCGCCCGCGCAAGACGGGAGGGATCGTGCAGATCCGTCCAGTCGTAGGTGTGGGTCACCAGCGTCGAGGTGTCACCGTCTGGCTCGAGTTCCCACCGCCACAGGTGGCCGACGGGTTCGGCACCCTCTTCGGCGGGCTTCCAGGCGATCAGACGGCCTTCCTCGAATTCGACGACATGGTTCTCCCGTACCGCTCCGTTCGTGAGGGTCATCGCGAACACCTCGCCGACCGCGGTCACGCGCCCACCCGGCGCCGCGTCGGACAGGTTGTCATTGCCGTCCCACTCGGGCTGCCGAGCCGGGTCGGCGATCAGCTCGAAGATGCGTGCGGCCGGGGCGACGATCCGCCGGCTCGCCGTCGAGATGCGCTGTTCATCGCTCATGCCTCCATCCAAGCACCGCCGCACACGAACCTCGGGTCGATGGCCGCCGAACTCGCGCGCTAAACTCTGCGCGTGGTCATTTTCTTCGAGATCCTGCTGATTCTGGCGTCGATCCTGATCGCCTGGTTCGGTGTCTACGTCCTCTACCGTCTGATCAACGACGAGTCGTGACCCGACCTGCGGATCAACCGGACGGCGCACCGCGCCGGTCCGGCGACGACGCGATCAACCAGGCCGCCGAGCGTGCCCGCGAGACCGCGGACCGCAACCTTCCCGAGTGGGGCGAGCTGCCGCTCCAGCACGACACCGCCAATCTGCGCCTGGGCGCAGATCTGCATTCCGGCCTGCTGGCGCTCTTACCGATGGTCGGGGTCTGGCAAGGCGAGGGCGAGGGCAACGATCCTGACACCGGCGAGGACTACCACTTCGCCCAGCAGATCATCGTCAGTCATGACGGCCAGAACTTTCTCAACTGGCAGGCCCGCTCGTGGGTGATCGACGACGATGCACGTTTCGTCGGTCCCGATCTGCGTGAGACCGGGTTCTGGCGGATCGGCGACGACGACACGATCGAACTGCTGCTGGCTCATGCGGAGGGATCGATCGAGCTGTTCTATGGTCAGCCCCTGAACCAGACGTCGTGGGAACTCGCCACCGACGTGGTCATCAGAGCAGATTCCGGGCGTCGCACCGGCGGCGCAAAACGGCTGTACGGGCTCGTCGAGGACGGCGACCTCGCTTACGTCGAAGAACGCGTCGACGCCGATGGCGACCTCATCCCACGTATGTCGGCCAAGCTCCGCCGCTACGTAGGCTGACGGCGCCGGTTCTCACACCGTGGCCCGCCGCAGCCACCGACGCCGATCCGACCACGCCAGGTAGAGGTTCTTCTTGGGGACGGCGCTGTAGACCACAGTTCCGAGCATGATCACGACCGACCCGTAGTTGGTCGCCGTCCCCGGCTTCCCACGCGTACCCGGGATCACCGCACCCGACGACGCGAAACTCGCCGACCGGCCCGGCCGACTGTCCACCCGCTCACCGACGACGGAGAACACCTGTCCGGTGTCGGCGTCCGCGCAGACCGGGAAGGTCATCCGGCTGCCCGCCGTCACCTCGGCGACGACACGCTCGCCATCACGGTTGTAGATCACCGCGATCGCCTCGTCACCGGTGTTGCGGATCGTCATCCGATCCGCCCCCGCCCGGTACTGGTAGGTCACACCACTCGCCTCGGGGTCGAGATGGATCTGCTGCGGATAGCCGCAATCCCAGTCGGCGCTCCACGGGGTCAGGTAGTGGTAGTCGAGGTGATCACGCCGCGACGGAATCGGCAGGACGCTCGGCATCAGCTCGCCGCCGCGGAGCCACATGACGCCCAACAACGTGGGGCTGCAATCGGTTCGCGGCGCCTGCACGTAGCAGACGACGTCCCCCGGCGGAACCGGGACCGATTCACCTGGGCGTGCGATCACCAGGTCGAGCGGACCATCGATACCGACGGTCAGTACCGCCACCTGGCTGTCGCCGCGATTGTGGATCGCCACCTCGCCGTCGATGCGCGTGTGGTGGACGCCGTGGGCGAACGGATCGGCGAACACGAACTGCGGGGCGGTCGGCGCGCCGAAATCGATGTCGCCCGGCTTCCAGTAGACATCCTCCGGATCGGCTGCGGACCAGTCGACCTCGTCCGGGACGGGACCGTCGAGGGTGAACAGCGGTTCGGTGCTCTCGGGATCACGCCCACAGACGATCTGTCCGACTAGGACCGGCCGCCCCCCGGCCCGGGCCGCCTGCAAGATGTGCGACTCGGCGACGGGAAGGTCGACCGATGACCCGACCGGCAGATGTGTGAACACAGTTCCGTCGGTGCTCGGCAGTTCGGGCGTGGACAGCACACCGAGCTCGTGGGCGCCACGGTTGTGGAGGACCAGTTGGTCGGACCCCGACGTGTGCGAATAGGTGAGACCCGAGACATGGCCGGTGGTCCAGGTGGCCGCGCCGTCGTTGGTCCAGTCCGGATCGTCGGGGGTCAGGAAGCGCGCGCGGACCTCGCCGTCCACGTGGTCGGCGACGATCTCGTGCGGAAGCGGCACGGGCATCCGGGGCACGCTCGACGCGTCGTGTTCGGCTGCCACCTGGGCAAATGTCGCGGTCATGTCGGTCTCCCTCGCCGAAAGAGTTTCGGTCGCCTGCAGTTCGTGTCGCGACCCGGTTCGGATGGGTCGGGCCTGATCGGTGTCGATCACGGTCTGATGTCGAGTTCACGCCAGAGTGGCTGCATGAGCACGAGTAGTCGACTACTTGAATTACCGATCGAGTTCACGGTGACGCGCGTTACACAGGTCGGGACCGCCTGGAGTCATCCGAGCGCAAAGGGCCCGGGACGGAAACGACCCCCGTACCGCCCGTCAGCGGGGCCGAACCGATCGGACTCGATCGGGGTACGGGGGTCGGGTGACCATCTGGGATTCGCCGGCACGGCGGGTGCGGCCTGTCGGCGCACTCCCGTGGCAGTGAATGCCACGATCCGCGCTAGCGGATGGTCACCTCACGTGTCCAATAGTCATACAACTTCGAACCACCTCCTTCCTCGTGTACAGCCGAAGATACGCTTGCCCGTGACGCCGCGGCAACGTCTTTTTCATCGGGCCGCGACGGGTTCGACCTCGAGAACCGCACAGCTCGGATTGACCATCGAAAAATCGTGCACCCCAACGTGATGCGTGACGATCACGACGATCTTGGACGGTCCGAACAGTCCGCCTTCGGTGGCGACGAGCCTGCGCAGGAGCTCTCGCGCGTCGTCGGCGTCGAGATGCTCGGTCGGCTCGTCGAGCAGTACGACCGGCGCCGGGTGCAACAACGCCCGGGCCAGGAGCAGCCGCCGACGCTGACCGCCGCTGACCGCATCGGCCCCGCCGGTCAGGGCTGTGTCGATACCGTCGGGCAACCCCGCGATCCACGTCCCGAGGCCCACCGTGTCGAGAGCGGCCGACAGCTCGGCGTCGTCGGCGTCGCCTCGGGCCACCAGGAGGTTCTCCCGGACCGTGGTGGAGAAGACGTGTCCCTCCTCGGCGACGTAGCAGACCGCCGAGCGCAGATCGACCGGATCACCGTCGGCATCGGTGCAGGCGACGGTGCCCTTGCGGGCGTCCAGGAGCCCCGCAAGGCTCAGCATCAGCGCCGATTTCCCTGCTCCACTCGGCCCGACCACCACCATCCGTGCACCCGGCGGCAGACGGAAGGACACGCCATCGGCCGGACCGAGAACCTTCGTCGACGACCATCCCCACCGCAGCGCCTCGACGTCGATCGTCACCGGATCCCGGTGGATGACGCGATCCCACGGCCCCTCGTCGGGGCCGGGTTCGGGCAGACCTGCGCCGTCGACCAGTGCCATGACCCGGGCGGCGCTCTGCCGGCTGCGCTCGATCTGGACACCCGCCTCGGTGAGCGGACCGGTCGATTCGAAGGCCGAGAGCGGCAGCAGGATGAGGACGCCGAGGATCATCGGAGTGAGCCCCTCGCCTGAGGCCACCGACGCCAACGAACCCGGCACCGACGACGCGAAACCGATGCCGATCAGGCATGCGGCGAGCAACGAGGCCCCCATGGCCAGCGGTGTCGCCGCAGCGGCCGCGGCCTCATGACGCAATCCTCGATCAGCTGCGGCCAGCGCCTCGGTGTCGGCGGCCCGGGCACCGGCGAGGACGTGCTCGCGGCGCCGCGCGACGGTCAGTTCCGGCGCATGCCAGAGCGCGGCGAGCGCCGCCTCGGAAGCGCGGGTCGCGGCATCCGAGGAGTCACCGATCGATCGCGCCGAACCGCGCGCGGCAAGCCACGGCGCGACGACCCCGCTGACGACCAACGCGACCGCGAGGATCAGCGCCGCCCACCACGACACGAAGGCCATGATGACCACCGCCGCGACGCCGGTGATCGCGCCGACGACGATCGGGATCACCCCACGGATCAGAGCGTTGCCGATCTCGTCGATGTCGTCGCCGGTGCGGGCCAGCAGGTCGCCCCGCCGCAGTGTCACCGAATATGCGGGCGCCCCGGTGGCTAGCCTGCGGTAGACGCGTTCGCGTGCCGTCGCCATCGCCCCCAGGGCGAGGTCGTGTGTCGCCAGGCGTTCGAGGTACCGGAAGACGCCCCGCGAGATCCCGAGCGCGCGTACCGCGGTGATCGCCACCGACAGGTAGAGGACCGGGGGCATCTGCCAGGCACGCGTGATCAACCACGCAGACAGGGCCGCCAGTCCCAACGCGGACAGCGATCCGCCCACACCCAACAGGACCGACCGCACCAGCGGCCGGCCGCGTAACCCGAGAAAGGCGAAGGCCCGCCGCAAGGGATCGGGCCGCCGGTCGGCGTCGCGTTCATCGGCTTCACTGCGCACGGTGCCCCTCCCCCAGGTCGACGATGCGGTCGGCATGGGCCCGGGCGATCTGATGATGGGTCACCACCACCACCGTGTCACCCGCCCTTGCCCGCGCCGCGAGTGCTTCGAGCACTGCCGCCGCGGACCCTTCGTCGAGATGCGCGGTCGGCTCGTCGAGGAGAATGAGCGGCGACGGCGCGGCCAGTACCCGGGTGAGCGCGAGGCGCTGCCGCTGACCGGCGGACAGCCCGACCCCGCCCGCGCCGAGCACGGTCTCCGCACCCCGTGGCAGCTCGTCGATCACATTGTCGAAACCGGTTGCCTCGGCGGCACTCCGGAGCGCCGAGGGGTCGAGCGCGCCGAACAGTTCGAGGTTCTCCGTCACCGTCCCTGGGACGATCACCGGCAGCTGTGGCAGCCAGGCGATCTGCTCATGCAGTGCGGCCGGATCGAGTTCGGCGACCGAGATCGCACCGATCAGCACAGATCCCTCATCGGGTTCGATCAGACCCATGACGGCAAGCAGCGTTGTCGACTTGCCAACCCCGTTGGGTCCGGTCAGCATGGTCAGCGCGCCGGGGTCGATGCGTGCCGCGAGTCGATAGGGCGCCCACCCGTCGCGACCGTGGACACCGACATCGAGCAGTGTGATCTGTTGCCCGGCAACCGAACAGGTGCGATGGCCGGCACGCGGCAAGGCCGGGGCGCCTGCCGACTCGATCAGCTCGACGACCTCGTCTGCCGCCGCCACACCGTCGGCCGAGTCGTGGAACTGGGCACCGATCTGCCGGAGCGGGTGGTAGGCCTCCGGCGCGAGGATCAGCGCGAGAACCCCTGCGTACAAACTCATCTCGCCATAGACGAGACGTATGCCGATACCGACCGCCACCAGTGCCACACACAACGTCGCGAGCAGTTCGAGGACGGCACCGGACAGGAAGGCCACCCGCAGCGCCGACATCGTGGTGCGCCGGTGGGTACGTCCGAGCCGGGCGACTCGTTCGGCGGGGCCGCGCGACCGGTTCAGTGCCCGCAGCGTCGGTAGACCGGCGATCAGATCGAGCAACTGCGCGTTCAGACGGCTCATCGCCTGCAGTTTTCGATCGGTCCGGTCACGGGTCGTCAATCCGATCAGCACCATGAAGAGCGGTATCAACGGCAACGTGATCAGAATGGCCAGTGCCGACGGCCAATCGGTGACCGCGATCACGAGCACCACCGTCGGGGTGACGGTGAGGGTGACGATCAGCGCGGGAAGATAACCCGACAGATAGGGCGCGAGACTGTCGAGCCCGCGCAGCACGATGGTGCTCGCACGTTCTCGGGTCGCAAGGAGATCGCGGGGTGGCGTCGTCGCGGGGTCGGTGAGGACGTCGAGGGCACGAGCCCGCAACTGGGCGATCACCCGGGCGGACGCCCGTTGTGCATAACGGTCGTGCAGGTAGGTCGTCGCCACTCGTCCGGCCACCGCAGCCGCAAGCACGTACAGGTGAACCTGTTGGGCTGCAACCGATCGCCGACCCGGGTCGACGATGAGCTCGGACACGATCGAGGCCGCCATCGCCGCCGTGACGATGATCGCCACCACGGTGGCGAACGAGAAGGCCGCCGTGGCCACCACGTAACCGCGAGCGGCAGGCGAATGACGGAGCAGCCGGGGGTCGACCGGGCCCGTGCGCCGCGGCCGCGGGAGGCTGTCCGCGTCGGCCGGTTCGCCGGTGCTCGCAGCTGTGCTCGTCGGCCCCGTCATTCAGTCGGTACGCGCAGCGACGACAGACCACTCGGTGCCGGGATCTGCTCGACGGAGATCCGCTTACGGAAGACCCAGTAGCTCCACGCCTGGTAGCAGATCACCACCGGTGTGATGACGACTGCCGCCCAGGTCATGATCGTCAACGTGTAGTGGCTCGACGACGTGTTGTCGATGGTCAGGTTGTAGGCCGGATCTGTCGTCGACGGCATCACGTTCGGGTAGAGCACGGAGAACAAGGTGCCCACGGTCCCCGCGATGGCCACGCAGGTCGCGAAGAACGCGATGCCCTCACGGTGCACCTGGGTGGCAAGCACCATGACCACCGCGGCCACCGCAGCTATCACCACCGGAATCCAGGTCCAGCCTTCGCCGTACGCGAATTGGGTCCACAGCAGGAAGACAGCCGCGACCACCAGCGTCGGGATGGCCAGGCGTGAGGCGTATTTCATCGAATCCTCCCGCAGCACCCCACTCGTCTTCAGCGCCAGGAAAACGGCACCGTGCGTGAGAAAGGCCAGCAGCGTCGTCAGACCGCCGAGCAACGCATACGGGTTGAGCAGATTGAAAAAGCCCGCCGTGTATTGCGCATCGGCATCGATCGGAAGGCCGCGGACGACGTTGGCGAACGCGACGCCCCACAGAATGGCCGGTATCCAGGAACCGAGTCCGATGCCGACATCCGCCCACGCTCGCCACTTCGGATCGTTGATCTTGCCCCGCCATTCGATCGCGCACACGCGGGTGATGAGCCCGACCAGGATGAGGAACAGCGGCAGGTAGAAGGCCGAGAACATCGTTGCGTACCAGCCTCCGAACGCCGCGAAGATGGCGGCGCCGCCGGTGATCACCCACACCTCGTTGCCGTCCCACACCGGACCGATGGTGTTGAGGATCGCCCGGCGTCGCTTGTCCGGATCGGCGAGATCCCCCGACGGATCGACCTTCTCGTCACCGCCGGTGTGGCTGCGCCCCAGGAAGGGCATCAACATGCCGACCCCGAAGTCGAAACCCTCGAGCACGAAGTAGCCGACGAACAGCAACGCGATGATCAGAAACCAGAACTCCTGTAGACCCATCGGACGTCTCCTCAGTACGCGAACGAGAGTTGTTTGGGCTCATCCGAATCATCTGGCGACGGCTCGTCCGGCGGGATGGCGTCGTAGGTCGCCGGACCCTCGATGATGTAGCGCCGCTGCAGCATGAACCACACGACGCCGAGCGCACCATAGAGCACGGTGAAGCCGATCAGTGTCACCCAGACCGTCGCGGCCACATGGTTGGACACACCATCCTGGACGAGCATGTGAATTCGCAACGGGTCGAGATCTTCGGCCCAGTTCGGCGCGACCACCCACGGTTGACGACCCATCTCGGTGAAGATCCAGCCAGAAGCGTTCGCCAGAAACGGTGTCGGGATCATCCACAGGGCAAACAACCCGAACTTCCTCGACTCGACGACCCGCTTGCTGCGCGTCAGCCACAGCCCGCCCAATGCGAGCAGTGCCGAACCGAGTGCCCAGGTGATCATCGCGCGGAAACCCCAGTAGGTGACGAACAGATTGGGCGCGAAATTCTGTCCTGGCATGTTCAGGGCGGCCTCGTACTGCGCCTGCAGTTGGTTCACACCCTGCACTGTGCTGTGGATGTCCCGGTTGGCCAAGAACGACAACATGTTCGGGATCTCGATGACCGGGTGGACGTTGTCGCAGTTGTTCTGCCTGCCCACACTGAGGACCGAGAACGCCGCGCCGGTCTCGGTGTTGCACAAAGATTCCGCCGACGCCATCTTCATCGGCTGCTGCTCGAACATGATCTCGGCCTGGATGTCGCCGGTGATGAACAGGGCGACGCCCGAGACCATCGTCACCCACAGCGCGAACCGCGTCACCGGGCGCCACAGCCTGCGCGCGTCATGCTCGAGATCCTCGGGCGTCGCGTCGATCTGGCTGGGCGAGGTCGTCTTCGGCATCTCCGACGTGTCACCGGTCTCGATCGCCGCACGGAGCTTCTTCGCACGCCACATGTCCCGGGCCATCCACCAACATCCGATGGCCGCGACGAACGTGCCGGCGGTGAGGAGCGCACCCGCGATCACATGTGGGAACGCCGCCAGCGTTGTGTTGTTGGTGAGGACAGCCCAGAAATCGTTCATCTTCGGACGATCGCGCTCGGTGTCCCATTCCACCCCGACCGGATGCTGCATCCACGAGTTCGCAGCGATGATGAAGTACGCGGACGCATTGACACCGATCGCGGCGAGCCAAATGCACGCCAGGTGGGCCCTGCGCGGCAGTCGACCCCAGCCGAAGATCCACAGACCGATGAACGTGGATTCGAGGAAGAAGGCGACCAGCCCCTCGAAGGCCAGGGGCGCACCGAACACGTCCGCGACGTAGCGGCTGTACTCGCTCCAGTTCATGCCGAACTGGAATTCCTGCACGATGCCGGTGGCGACGCCGAGGGCGAAATTGATCAGGAACAGTTTCCCGAAGAACTTGGTCGCACGCAGCCATTGCTCGTTGCCGGTGACGTGCCAGACCGTCTGCATGACGGCGATCATCGGCGCCAGGCCGATGGTCAACGGGACCAGGATGAAGTGGTAGACGGTGGTGATCCCGAACTGCCATCGCGAGACATCAAGAGCGTCCATGTCGCCTCTATCAGAGTCGGTGCATCGGGCTGCGATGCACGTGCCGGGCCGCCTGCGCGGCATCCTGATTGCCGAGCCACTGATCTACTACTAGACGTAGTAGTCGTACCGGACCCACGCTACGCTGCGCGGATCGACTACTTCAAGCGATCAAGCCTTGATCGCTCCTGGATGCAATTGTGGTCTGGATCCCGTTCACCCGCAGGCCGGCGACGGATCACCGACCACGGACGGACGCCGCTCCCATTGTCAGTCAACGCAAATCGCGCGGTCCACCAAATCAACGAATTCGTCATCTGCCGTCGACGTCGGCAGCACATGGCGATTGAGCGAATGCACCCGCGCGGCCAACGTGACGCTGCTGACCAGCCAGACCGAATCGGCCCCCAGGAGATCTGCTCGCCGCAGGGTCTTCGTCGCGGTGGCCCAGCCCTCCTGTTCGGCGAGGTCGAAGACCGCCCGCTGGGTGGTCCCGGGCAGTATTCCGGTCTCCGGCGGCGGGGTGGCCAGGGACTTCCCGGTCACCGTGATGACCGTCGAGCGCGGTCCCTCCAGCACCGCACCTTCACTGCTGAGGTAGATGACGTCGTCGAAACCCTGATGCTCGGCGTGACGCAGTGCGGCCATGTTCGTCGCGTAGCTGAGGGACTTCGCACCGAGGAGTTGCCAGGGCGCCTGCCCGGCGAGGTCGGTCGAGTAACCGCGATCCAGCATCATCACCGACAACCCTTCCGAACGGGCCCTTCGCGCGCGTTCGGCCACCGCGCCGGCGACCAGATATGCCGTCGGCCCCGCTTCTGGCGCGCTCTCCCGCCCACGTGAGTACACCAGCCGCAGCCACGCCTCCCCGTCCCCACCGACGGCCGACCATTCCTTCTCGGCCACCTCGATCGCCATCTGCCACGCGTCCCGGTCTGGCTCGGGCAGATCCATCATCGCTGCGCTCCGGGCGAGCCGATCGAGGTGTGCATCGACCCGCCGCGTGCTGCCTGAGCGGATGAGGAGTGTCTCGAACACCCCGTCGCCGCGAACCGCCGCCAGATCGTCGGCGTGGAGGAACGGGACATCCGGATCGTGCACCGTGCCGTCGAGGGTGACCAGAATCTGCTGCGCCATGGTCTCGAGGCTAGGTGAGGTCGGTCCGCCACGACCGGCAGTCGCCGGTTCGTGTCGCCCCGTAGACTCGTCGTGTGACCCAGTCGCGCATTTTGACCAGGTATTCCGACCAGGGCGCCGTGCCCGGACCACCCCGAGACGGTGATGACGACCAGGTCGAGGTCCCCTGGCATCACGGAGATCCCCTCGGAGAGCAGCGGACGGCCGAACGTTCGGCGGCCGTTGTCGACCGTTCGGACCGGGCTGTGATCGAGTTGCCGGGTGCCGATCGACTGACCTGGCTGCACACCATCTCCAGCCAGCACGTGGAGTCGCTGGCGGATCGGACCAGCGCCGAGAACCTGTCCCTCGACGCGAACGGTCGTGTCGAGGAGCACTTCGTGCTGACCGACGTCGACGGGGTGACGTGGATCGACTGCGAAGGTCACCGCGGGCAGATCCTGTTGGACTTCCTGTCCAAGATGGTCTTCTGGGCGAAGGTGGAGCCAGCCGCGCGACCCGACATGGCGGTCCTCACCCTCATCGGCCCGGACATCGTGCGCGGTCCGATCGCCGACCTCATCGACCTCACCCCCGACGCGCCGGTCTACACCGCCGGCGATCTGCCCGAACTCCATCATGAGGAAGAGCCCCTCGGTTTCTGGCGGGTGATGCCTCCGATCGGTGAAGGTGCGCGTCTGCCGGTGATCGACCTCGTGGTCCCCGAATCCTCCGTCGAAGCATGGTGGACTCAGCTCACCGGCGCCGGCGCCCGGATGGCCGGCACCTGGGCATACGATGCGCTGCGTGTCGCCGGGCTGCGTCCGCGGCACGGGGTCGACACCGATGACCGCACCATCCCGCACGAGGTGAACTGGATCGGCGGCCCCGACCAGTTGGGGGCGGTCCACCTCGACAAGGGGTGTTACCGCGGACAGGAAACCGTCGCGCGGGTCCACAACCTCGGTAAGTCGCCGCGCCGGCTGGTGCTGCTCCATCTCGACGGCAGCACCGACGAACGGCCCGCCACCGGCGATCCGGTCACCGCGGGCGGACGTGCCGTCGGCCGCGTCGGGACGGTCGTCGACCACTACGAGCTCGGTCCGATCGCGCTGGCGCTGGTCAAGCGGTCGGTGGGCCCCGAAGTCGATCTGCTCGTCGACGGAGAGCATCCGGTGAGTGCCCGCATCGATCCTGATTCGGTTCGCGACGAGGAGCGCGTGCAGGCGGGCCGCGCAGCGATCGACCGCCTCCGCCACGGCGGAGCGTCGGAGTCGTGACGCTGGACGATCCGACAACAGGCGTCGTACTCGCTGTGTGTGTCGCGACCGACGATGTGACCTTCGACAACATCCGATCCAGCGGGATCGACAAGCGTCCGCAGGCAGATCGGATCGCGGTCGGCGAGCTCGGGCTTGCGACCGACCACGTGGTCGACACCAAATACCACGGCGGAATCGAGCAGGCCGTCTACGCCTACAGCGAACGCGAGGCGGCGCGCTGGGCGGAGGAACTCGGTCGCGACCTGCCGTTCGGCTGGTTCGGCGAGAATCTGCGAGTCGATGGGATGCCGATCACCGACTCGGTGGTCGGTGAACGCTGGGCGATCGGCGACGACGGGCTCGTCCTCGAGACGACGATTCCACGCACCCCGTGCCGGGTCTTCGCAGCGTGGGCCGACGAGCCACAGTGGGTGAAGCGCTTCCAGCAACGCGCCGATACCGGCGCCTACCTGCGCGTTGTCACTCCGGGCAGCGTCGGCGCGGGAGACATCGTCCGCATCGTCGGGCAACCTTCGCACGGGGTCACGATCCGTGATCTGATCACCGGCACCGACGCCGACGCCGATGCTCTCACCACGCTGCTGGCCTGCGACGATCTCGGCCCCAAGGTCCGACGGGAGGCCACGCGGAAACTGGCCAGAGCCTGAACCGGCCATCTGCTTCCCGACTCGCCACGGCACAGTCGGCAGGGCGATCCGCATTATCGGAACGAGCGCGCTAAACTGGTGCCACGACAGATTCATTACCTAGAGAACGGGGCCGCCAAGTGTTTGGCCGCCCCGTCATTGTGCGAGGGGGTCCCATATGGGCCGCGGCCGGGCGAAAGCGAAGCAGACGAAGGTTGCTCGTCAGCTGAAGTACTCCACTCCAAATACCGACTTCGACAGCTTGCAGCGCGAGTTGTCCGGGTCGGAGGACTCGGCGGATCGCCGGGATCCGGTGGACGAGTGGGCCGACGAGGACGAGTGGCGTCGAGCCTGACGCTCCCCTGAGTCGTCGACTCCACCCTCTACTCTCAGCACCGATCTCGGTGCCCACCAACGCGACAACCACACCTGAGCAGTTCGTCCGTGGACAGTTCCACGCGCGAGGTGCTCAGGTGTGGTTGTGCGTTGGTCATCGCCTGTCGGCCGTCGCCGTCCATCACCAGTCGCGGACCGCGTGCGCCAACCGGATGCCCGTCGGGCACAGTTCTTCGCCGATCGGGTCTTCGCCGACGGGCTCAGAAACTCACGAGTGGGCATGTTCGACGACCACCGAGCCCAGCTCTGGCGATACCCGATCGACGCGATTCCGGCGACTCCGTCGTCGAGGGACTGGTTCAGAAGCGGGGATGCTCGCCCGACAGCACGACTCTGGGCAGCTCGGTGTTCTTGGGCTCCGTGGAGCGTTTGATCGCGCCGAGAACCCAGTTGTCGACGTGACGGGCGGTCAACACCGCCTGTGCACGCTCGGTGTCCTCGGGGCCACCACGGCGACCATCCCGACGCCCATGTTGAAGGTGCGTTCCATCTCCTCGCGCTGCACCCGCCCGCGCTGGGCGATCATGGCGAAGACCGGGGCCGGCGTCCAGGTGCCACGCTCGATCTCGGCGACCAGCCCGGCGGGGATCACCCGCGCGAGGTTCTCGGCGAGGCCACCGCCGGTGACATGCGCAAAGGTGCGGACATCGGTCTCGGCGGCCAACGCGAGACAATCGCGTGCATAGATCCGGGTCGGTTCGAGCAACTCTTCTCCGAGCGAGCGACCGAACTCCTCCACATGCCCGGCGAGGTCCATGTGCCCCCACTCGAGGAGCACCTTGCGCGCCAGCGAATAGCCGTTGGAGTGCAGGCCCGACGACCCCATCCCGATGATCACGTCGCCGGGACGCACACGCTCCGGCGACAGGATCTGGTCCGCCTCGACGACGCCGATCGCGGTCGCCGACAGGTCGTAATGATCCTCGCCCATGAGGCCGGGATGTTCGGCTGTCTCGCCGCCGAGCAGAGCACATCCGGCGTCCACGCAACCATCTGCGATACCCGCGACGATCTGCGCGACGGTCTCCGGCACCACCTTGCCGACGGCGATGTAGTCCTGCAGGAAGAGCGGCTCGGCCCCGCAGACGACCAGATCGTCGACGCACATGGCGACCAGGTCGCGCCCCACCGTGTCGTGTTTGTTCATCGCCTGCGCGATGGCGAGCTTGGTCCCGACGCCGTCACTCGCTGCGGAGAGGACGGGTTCCCGGTAGTTGCCCTTGAGCGCGAACAGCCCGGAGAACCCGCCGAGCCCGCCCATCACCTCTGGACGGGACGCACGCTTGGCGTGCGGCGCGAACAGCTCGACCGCACGTTCACCTGCGTCGATGTCGACGCCCGCGGACGCGTACGAGGCACCACCGTCGCCGGCGTGCGGGTTGTTTGCCGGACTGTCGGCAGCCGAATCCCGATCGGTCATCTAGCTGAGCACCCCTTGTCGAAATCCAGGTGGTCGGATCTCCGGCTGATCGGAGGCTCCGTCGTCGCGCGCGGTCTCGCGCGTGGTCCGGTGGCCCGCGATTCCGGCGTCGGCAAAGCGAGTCACCACCGCTCAGACACGCTACCCGACCGCACGCCGGCCGTACCGTTCGGTGTGTGGCGCGGGCAGGCGGTTCGACGACCCGCGATCAGGGCCGCATCACCGCGCTGACGTTGTCGTTGGCCACGGTCAGCGGGTCGGCGCGACCGTCGCCCACGGCGCTCGCGAGCATCTGTTCGAGCACCGCCTTGCCCATGGAGGTCTCCTTGGGCAGGTCGATCGGGTAGTCACCGTCGAAGCACGCCGCACAGAGATTCTCCGCACCCTGCTCGGTCGCCCCGATCATCTCGTCGATACTGATGTAACCGAGCGAATCGGCGCCGATCGCCTGCCGCACGCCCTCGACCATGCCGGCCTCGGATTCCATGCCGTTGGCGATCAGTTCGGCGGGCGAGGCGAAGTCGATGCCGTAGAAGCAGGGCCATCGCACCGGGCTGGACGCGATGCGCACATGCACCTCGGCGGCTCCCGCCTCGCGCAGCATCCGAATCAGCGCGCGCTGAGTGTTGCCTCGCACGATCGAATCATCCACGACCACAAGGCGTTTGCCCCGAATGACCTCTTTGAGCGGGTTGAGCTTGAGGCGGATGCCGAGTTGGCGGATCGTCTGCGACGGCTGAATGAAGGTGCGGCCGACATAGGCGTTCTTCATGAGGCCCTGCCCGTACGGGATGCCGGACTCCTGGGCGAAGCCGACCGCGGCGGGCGTGCCGGACTCGGGTACCGGGATCACCAGGTCGCCTTCGGCGGGATGTTCGCGCGCGAGTCGACGACCGATCTCCACGCGAGTCGAGTGCACCGACCGACCGTGGATCACGCTGTCCGGCCGCGCGAGGTAGACGTACTCGAAGACACAGCCCCGCGGCTTGGCCTCGGCAAAACGCGAACTGCGGACGCCGTCCGCGTCGATCGCCAGGAGTTCACCCGGTTCGATGTCACGCACGAAGGACGCACCGACGATGTCGAACGCGGCGGTCTCGGAGGCAACCACCCAGCCGCGGTCCAGCCGGCCGAGCGACAGTGGCCGCACCCCGTGCGGGTCCCGCGCCGCGTACAGGGTGTGCTCGTCCATGAAGGTGAGGCAGAACGCACCCTGCAGGCTGGGCAGCAGATCCATCGCCGCCTGTTCCAGCGTGCTGTCCGCCGCGCCGTGTGCCAGCAACGCGCCCACCAGATCCGAATCCGACGTCGCCGCCGAACTCATCACGCCGAGCCCGCGCGCCCGGCTGGCGAGATCGGCGGTGTTCACCAGATTGCCGTTGTGCCCGAGTGCGACACCGGTGCCCGCGTCGGTCGTGCGGAAGATCGGCTGGGAGTTCTCCCACGTGGTCGACCCAGTTGTGGAATAGCGGCAGTGACCGATCGCGACGTGGCCGACCATGGCGCCCAAGGTCTGCTCGTCGAACACCTGGCTCACCAGTCCGAGGTCCTTGAACACCAGCACCTGCGACCCGTCCCCGACAGCGATCCCCGCCGCCTCCTGGCCACGGTGTTGCAGCGCATAGAGCCCGTAATACGAGAGCTTGGCCACATCTTCGCCCGGCGCCCACACCCCGAAGACACCGCACTCCTCGCGTGGCTCGTTCTCGAGCTCGTCGGACGGCTGCGCGGTACCGCAGGATCGCGTGGGAGCGAGGAGATTTGTGCTGTTGATCGACAAGTCGGTCATCAATGGGCTCCCTGAGATCGAGGACGCAGGTGGGCTGGGGAGACGCACCAAGCGTACCGACCGGTCGCGTCGTTACGCGAATCCGGCAACGGCGTGCCGACGTGCCGTATTCCCGCTACGCGACGCGCGACGGCGACCCGAACGCCACGGGCGCGTGAACCGACTCGCCTCACAGCGGGAACAGGGGCATCCAGCGCGCAACCTCCCCCGCCCGCGATCCGGACGCGGTGACTTTCCCGGCGTCGATCAGAGCAGCCATCTCACCGACCCCGGTGACCATCCGCAGCCAGCTGCGGGCATCGGTCTCGACCACATTCGGCGGCGTCCCACGGGTGTGCCGGGGTCCTTCGATGCACTGGACGGCGACGTAGGGCGGCACCCGCACTTCGACGGAGTTGCCCGGCGCCACGTGGGCGAGGGTGCGGGCCGTGAGACGGACCGCAGCGGCGATCTCCGGCCGGGCAGGCGTCTGGGCCGCATCGTCACGGATCCACTCGGCCACGGCGACGACAGCCTGTCGCGCCTGCGCCGGATCGATCGGTTTGCGCGCTGCCACGCCGACCATCATGCACCATTGAGCAATGGGAACCGACGTCTCGAAACGTGAGTTCACCGGCGAGGATCGCGTCCGATTCCGCAGGCAGGTCAGTCGCGGCACCGAGGCGATCGCCCGCATGCTGGCCGACGGAGTGTTCACCGATCACGGCCGTCCCCCGGAGCCACTGTTGGGTATGGAGGTGGAACTCAACCTGGTCGACGACGACATGAATCCCGCGATGGCCAACGCCACCGTCCTCGACGCCATCGCCGATCCCGACTACCAGACCGAACTAGGGCAGTTCAACATCGAGATCAACGTCTCGCCGCGACCCTTCGTCACCGACGACACCATCTCCCTCGAGCAGGCCCTACGCACCTCGCTCAACCGCGCCGAGAGTCGGGCTGCCCAGACCGACAACCATCTCGTGATGATCGGCATGCTGCCCACGCTGAACGCAGAACACTTTGCCCATCAATGGATTTCGGCAAACCCGCGCTACGATCTACTGAACGAGCAGATCTTCGACGCCCGCGGCGAGGCGATCGAGATCGACATCAGCGGGATACCGCTCGGCGACGGCCATCACACCGAGCGTCTGCACACCACCACCGACTCGATCCTCCCCGAGGCGGCCTGCACCTCACTACAACTGCACCTGCGGGTCGCCCCCGAGGACTTTGCCGCGTATTGGAATGCCGCCCAGAGCATCTCGGGGGTGCAGGTGGCCCTCGCCGGCAACTCTCCCTTCCTCGCCGGCGCAGCCCTCTGGCACGAGAGCCGAATCCCGGTGTTCGAGCAGGCCACCGACACGCGGCCCCTGGAACTGAAGAATCAGGGCGTCCGGCCACGGGTCTGGTTCGGCGAGCGATGGATCAACACCATCTTCGACCTCTTCGAGGAGAACACCCGGTACTTCCCGGCACTGCTCCCCGTCTCGACCGACATCGACCCGCTCGCCGAACTGGACGAGGGCAAGACTCCGTCCCTCGAGGAGCTGCGCCTGCACAACGGCACGGTGTACCGCTGGAACCGGCCGGTGTACGACGTCATCGACGGCCACGCGCACCTGCGGGTGGAGAACCGCGTACTCCCGGCCGGTCCGACGGTCGTGGACACGATGGCCAACGCGGCGTTCTACTACGGCCTGGTCCGCGGACTCGTCGAGTCCGACCGCCCGCTCTGGTCGCAGATGTCCTTCAACGCGGCCGCCGAGAACCTGCAGTCGGGGGCCCGTGCCGGTCTGGAGGCCCAGTTGTACTGGCCGAACGTCGGATGGGTGCGTCCCGACGAACTCACTCTCCGGCGGCTGCTCCCACTCGCCGACGACGGACTCCGTTCCTATGGCGTCTCGGCCAAAGCACGCGCGCGCTATCTCTCGGTCATCGAAGGACGCTGTATCAATCGGCAGACCGGGTCGGCATGGCAGCGCCGTGCGGTCCTCGCCCGCGAGGCCGCCGGGGAGGACCGCGACGCGGCCCTGCACGGAATGCTCCGCGACTACGTCACGCTGATGCACGAGGGCGAACCCGTCCACACCTGGCCGGCCTGAGGCCCACCCGGCCGCTGCCGGCAGTGACCGACAGCGGCCCCGCACGTGTCAGGCAGTTGCGTTCGGGGTCGATGGAACGCGGCCAGCTGGGCGCCCGCCGCCCCGAGACCCAGACCGGCGGCGAGAGCAGCCGCCCGGTTCCCGGTGAGTTTGCGGTCGAGTCCGAGCGCGCGATCCACGCTCCACCTGCCCGGTCCGAGGGCCGCGAGGGCGATGGCCGCCACCGACAGGTTGGCGACGTACTCCCACCCTTCTGAGGTGATGAAGAAACCGTTGGGGAGATGGACCGAGCGAGCAGCGACAGCCATCGTGCCGACCACCGCCGACGCGGCAACCGGGGTGGCCGCCCCGGCCACGATGGCAGCGCCGGCACCCACCTCGACCACCGCGGACGCCTGGGCCTGCAGCTTGGGTTGCTTGAATCCGATCGAGCCGAACCAGCCGGCCGTGCCGTCGAGGCTGCGCCCGTGCTTGACGCCATGGGCGATCATCGTTCCTCCGATGGCCGCGCGCATTAGCAGTTGCACAGCGGTGTTGTCGGGCGACGGTCTCGTGAACAGGCGGGTCATCTTCTGGTACACCTCATGAGTTTCGGGGTTGTTCCGGTCTCCAGCAACATTGCCGTCTGGGCAGTTCCCGTGCAAGCCCCCGAAAACACCGGGCAGGCAAGTGTTCTGACGTCGGGCACAACCGACCAGTGGTTACGCTCAACGGAGTTCGACCCCGGCGGCCTGTTCGAGGATCCGCACGACCTCGGTCTGATCGGCGCCCGGGCCGACCGCGGCGGTGGCCGACGCCCACGCCCGCCCCAGTGCTGACCCGATGTCGAGATCAACGCCGCAATCGTGTGCGAGGTCCAACGCGATACCGATGTCCTTGTTCATCAGCGTCGCGGTGAAACCCGAATCGAACCCACGGTTCAAGACGAACGTGCCGAACTTGGCCTCGGTGGCCTGGTTTCGCCCGCTTCCCGCGTTGAGCACCGACAGCAAGGTCGCGGGATCGATGCCGAACTTGGCCCCCACCACCAGCACTTCCGCGGCCGCGAACAATCCCACCGCCGACAGCAGGTTGTTGAGCGCCTTTGCGGCGTGGGCCGATCCCGTCGGTCCCACGTGGATGATCTCGCGCGCGGTGACCGCCAGCAGAGGCCGGACGTTCTCGACGGCGTCGGTCTCCCCTCCGACCATCACCGCCAGGTCGGCGACGACCGCACGAGCCACGCCACCACTGACCGGTGCGTCGACGACGGAGACGCCCAGCCGGGCGGCCTCCTCCCCGAGCGCCCGGGTACGTGCCGGGACACTGGAACTCATGTCGACGATGATCGACCCGGGTGCGAGCCGGCTCAGCAAGCCCGTCTCACCGAGGACGACATCGTCGACGACATCACTCGTGGGCAGGGAGAGGACGACGATGTCGCAGCCGGCGGGATCGCCTGTCGTCGCCAGGTCGGGATGTGTCGCGAGAAAGCTGCGCACCGCCGCCGGGTCCGTGTCCGCGACCACCAACGGCTGCCCCGCCGCGACGAAGTTGGCCGCGATCGGTGAGCCCATCGCGCCCAACCCGATCATGCCGATGCGGCGCTGGGGTATCGGCGATCCGGTCATGACGCTTCCTCCCGGACAGATTCGCCGTCGCGACGCTCCCCCAGCTCCCGGATCAGCACGTCCTGCGTGATCCGCATGGCGGCGATGCCCGCCGGCACACCGCAGTACGCGGTGGCATGGATGATCGCCTCGACGATCTCATCGCGGTTCAGGCCGTTGCCGAGGCCCGCACGCACATGGACGGCCAGTTCCGCGTGGTGGTTGAGGGCCACCAGCATGCCGATCGTCATGAGACTCCGGCTGCGCCGATCGAGGCCGGGGCGGGTCCAGACCGAACCCCACACCGTCTCCGTGACGAACTGTTGCAACGGTTCGCCGTCCGAGCCGGCGCTGCGGGCCAGCGACTCGGCGACGTAATCGGCGCCGACGACCTCGGATCGGACATCCAGGCCTGCCTCGTAGAGCGATCTGTGCGCCGCCGCCAGCATATCGTCGGTACTCACCCTCGCCACCTCTCGGATCACTTGGCGCGCTTGAGTACCCGGTCAGCGGCCGCCCAGTGTTCGTCGGCCACCCACAGGTTCGCGAACTCCTCCACGGCCTCGCCGGGCTCGACGCCGCGGATGACCTTCTTGATCGCGGTCGCAGGCGCCGACGCGAGCGACTCGGCGACCGCACGCCACTCCTCGTCGAACCGGGACCGTTCGACGACCTGGTCGACCAGACCAACCGACATCGCCTCCGTCGCGGACAATTTCCGGCCTGCACCGGCGAGCAGCAGGGCCTGCGACGGCCCGACCAGGGCGGCCAGCCGCTCGGCCCCTCCCCAGGCAGGCATGATCGCCAGGCTCGACTGATTGAAGCCGATCGTGATGTCGTCGGCCGCGATGCGGATGTCGGCGGCCACCGCGACCTCGGCACCGCCGCCGAGGGCGTGTCCGTTCAGCGCGGCCACCACGGGACCCGGGAAGGCACTGATGCGGTCACAGATCCGCCGCATCCGCCAGGCCATCGCCCGCGCCTCGTCGAGGGTGCGGAGCTTTGCCAGTTCCTTGAGGTCGCCTCCGGAGACAAAGACCCGGTCGCCACCGCCGGTGATGGCGAGGGCCTGCGCGCCGGCGGCCGCGTCGATCGCCTCGTCGAGCTCGTCCATCGTCGACGGCGCGATGGCATTACGCGCCTCGGGTCGATCGATCGTGATCACGGCCAGGCCGTCGACTGTCTCCAACTTCACCATAACCGCTCGCTCTCCGGAAGTGAGATTGCTATTCTCGTTTGGAGAGAACAGTATCATCATCGAATCCGGGGCCGATGACGGATGAGTCGGAGGCAGCGTCCCGGTCGAGCGCATGGGGGCCACATGACCAGGCAGGTACCGACGGAACTCGCCGAGAAGTACGCCGCCAACGGATGGTGGACCGACGAGACCCTCGGCGACCTGCTTCGCGACGGCCTCGCCGCGGCACCGGATGCGGGTTTTGTGGTGCACTCGGCGACCCGCCCCTGGTCGGGGACCTTCCACGACGTCGAGATCGTCGCGCGCCGCCTGGCAGCGGGACTACGTCGACGAGGAGTGGGTCCCGGGGACGTCGTCGCGTTCCAGTTGCCGAACTCGATGGAGGCGGCAGCCACGTTCTGGGCATCGGCCTTTCTGGGAGCGGCGGTCGTCCCGATCGTGCATTTCTATGGCCGCAAAGAGGTTTCCTACATTCTCGGCGAGGTGCGACCGAAAGTGTTCGTCACGCCCGAACGCTTCGGTCGCATCTCCTACGACCTGTCCGTATGCGCGGACGTGCCGATCGTCGGTGTGATCGACAAGGACTTCGACGAGCTCCTCGACGACGAGCCGCTGGACGAGACACTCGCGGCGGATCCATCCGCCTGCGCACTCATCGCGTTCACCTCCGGGACCACCACCAACCCCAAAGGCGTGTTGCACAGCCATCATTCACTCGTCCACGAGACACGCCAGCTCTCCGGGATGTATCCCGACGACCGGGGCAGGCAACTCACCGCCGCACCGGTCGGACACTTCATCGGCATGATCAACGCGTTCCTCATCCCCGTTCTCGACGGCACCGACGTCAATCTCACCGATGTCTGGGATCCCGGTGAGGCATTGCGGCTGATGCGAGCCGAGAACGTCACCGTCGGAGGCGGAGCAACCTACTACATGACGAGCCTGCTCGATCATCCCGACTTCTCTGCGGCCCACCTCCCCCACATGAAGTACGCCGGGCTGGGTGGATCGTCTGTGCCGGCGGCGATCACGAGCCGACTCGCCGGTCTCGGTATCACGGTCTTCCGCTCGTACGGAAGCACCGAGCACCCGTCGATCACCGGATCACATCCCGGTGCCGCGGAGGACAAACGCCTCTACACCGATGGCCGGCCGCTACCCGGCGTCGAGATCAGATTGGACGAGGACGGTGAGATCCTCAGCCGCGGACCGGATCTCTGCATGGGTTACACCGACGAAGAACTGACCGAGCGCATGTTCGACGACGATGGCTGGTACCACACCGGAGACATCGGCGTCCTCGATGAGGACGGCTACCTCAGCATCACGGACCGGAAGTCCGACATCATCATCCGGGGCGGCGAGAACATCAGCGCCCTCGAGGTGGAGGACGCGCTGCTCGGGATGGACGCCGTGGCCGACGTCGTCGTCGTGGCAGTCCCGGACGAACGACTCGGCGAGCGCGCGGCGGCTGTCCTGCGAGTCCACGCCGATCGGGGCATCCCGACCGTCGAGGACCTCCGTTCACACCTCGCCGCGGTGGGTATGGCCAAGCAGAAATGGCCTGAAGAGGTCCACGTCCTCGACGACTTCCCCCGCACGCCGAGCGGCAAGGTCCAGAAATTCAAGATCCGCACGGCATTGCATGATGCACGAATGTGAGAATAGTATTCTCGAAAGTAACAAAGGAGAGTTTCACATGTCACCGAGCCAGCTGCCCTACCCGCTGTTCGACGCGGACAACCACCTGTACGAGACCAAGGAGGCGCTCACCAAGTTCCTGCCCGACAAGTACAAGAAGGCCATCCAGTATGTCGAGGTCGAGGGCCGCACCAAGATCGCCATCCGCGGACAGATCAGCGAGTACATCCCCAACCCCACCTTTGACGTGGTCGCGCGTCCCGGCGCCATGGAGGACTACTTCAAGAACGGCAACCCCGAGGGCAAGAGCAAGCGCGAGATCTTCGGCAAGCCGATCAAATCCGTCCCCGCGTTTCGCGAACCCGCTCCGCGGTTGGAGCTGATGGACGAGCTCAAGATCGATCGCACGCTGATGTTCCCCACCTTGGCCAGCCTCGTCGAGGAGCGCATGCGTGACAACCCGGAACTGATCCACGCGGTGGTCCACTCGCTGAACCAATGGCTCTACGAGACATGGTCGTTCAACTACAAGGAACGGATCTTCACCGTTCCCGTCATCAGTCTGCCCATCGTCGACAAGGCGATCGAAGAACTGGAGTGGTGCGTCGAGCGCGGAGCGAAGGCGATCCTGGTGCGCCCGGCCCCGGTCCCCGGGTTCAAGGGCCCCCGCTCGTTTGCCCTGCCGGAGTTCGATCCGTTCTGGAAGCGCGTCGTCGAACTCGACGTGCTCGTCACCCAGCATTCGTCGGACAGCGGCTATGCCCGGTACAACCAGGATTGGGAAGGTAGCAGCGACGAGATGTTGCCGTTCCAGACCAATGCCTTCCGCATGGTCAGCGAATGGCGACCGATCCAGGACGCGGTCTCCTCCTGGGTGTGCCACGGTGCACTGCTCCGGTTCCCGGAACTGCGGATCGCCGTCATCGAGAACGGCGCCAGCTGGCTCCCGCACGTGCTGCAGACACTCACCGACGTCTTCAAGAAGGCGCCCGAGGGCTTCGGCATGCAGGATCCGGTGGCCGCCATCAAGAAGAGCATTCACGTGAGTCCGTTCTGGGAAGAGGACTTCAGCAAGCTGACCGCGCTGATCGGCGCCGAGCGCGTGCTGTTCGGCTCGGACTATCCGCATCCCGAAGGTCTCGCCGAGCCGACGACCTACATCAGCCACATCGAGCATCTGCCGTTCGAGGATCAGAAGCTCGTGATGGGCGGCAACATGGCACGGCTCCTCAAGGTATGACCTGGAAGACCATCCCCGAGATGGTCCTGTCGTCGGCCGACCGCTTCGGCGATGCCGAAGCGGTCGTCGACGGGCACTTGCGCCTCACCTTTCGCGAGATGGTTCATCGAATCCGCTGTGCCGCCGGCTCATTCGCCGACCTCGGAATTCGCAAGGGCGACCGCGTGGCGATCTGGGCCCCGAATTCCGCCGAATGGATCATCGCCGTCTTCGGACTGCTCACCGCCGGCGGGACACTCGTCCCGGTCAATACCCGATACAAACGGGATGAGGCCGCCGACATCATCGTGCGCAGCGGCGCGAAAGCCGTACTGGTGCAGCCGGACTTCCTCGGACTCGACTTCGACGTACCGGCCGGCGTGGAAGTCCTCGACATCAAGGGTGCGTTTCTCTCCAGCGGTGAACCTTTCGCGGCGGCTGTCGACCCTTCCGACATCGCCGACATCATGTACACCTCCGGCACCACCGGACGCCCGAAGGGCGTCATGATGAACCACGAACAGGTGTTGCGTCTGTTCTCGGAGTGGTGCGACCTCGCCGATCTCCGTGAAGGGGATCGGTACCTGATGGTCAATCCGTTCTTCCACATGTTCGGCTACAAGGCCGGGGTCATCGCCTCGTTCATCCGCGGTGCCACGATCCACCCGGTGCCGGTTCTCGACGTCGATCAGGTGCTCGACATCGTCGAGACCGAGAAGATCACCATGCTCCCGGGTCCGCCGACGCTGTATCAGTCCCTGCTGTCCGCCAACGACGGTTCGCGAGACCTCTCGTCGTTACGCGCCGCGGTCACCGGCTCCGCGGACATCCCGGTCGACCTCATCCGTCGAATCCAGCACGAACTCCCGTTCGAGACGATCATGACCGGCTACGGACTCACCGAGGCCGGCACCGTGACGGCATCCAGGCCGGGCGACACGTTCGACCAGATCGCCACCACCGTCGGAACCCCCTGCGCAGACATCGACATCCGCATCGGCGACGACGGCGAGGTGCTCATCCGTGGGTACAACGTGATGCAGGGATACCTCGACGATCCGGACGCGACCGCCGCGGCGATCGACGACGACGGTTGGCTGCACACCGGCGACATCGGTGAGATCGCCGAGGGAGGGCGCCTGCGGATCGTCGGCCGCATGAAGGACATGTTCATCGTCGGCGGCTTCAACGCCTATCCCGCCGAGATCGAGAGCTACCTGCTCGAGCATCCCGCAGTAGAGCAGGTCGCGGTGATAGGTGTTCCCGACGAGCGACTCGGTCAGGTAGGCAAGGCGTTCGTGGTGACCCGCTCGGCGATCACCGAGGAGGAACTCGTCTCCTGGAGCCGCGAACGGATGGCCGCCTTCAAGGCGCCGAGGTCGATCTCGTTTCTCGACCGACTGCCTGTCAACGCCACCGGCAAGGTGATGAAGTCCGAACTCGGTTGAGTCGCAGTGGGGCCGGCGGGCGCGGTCTCGATACGCCGCTCACTCCGTTCGCAGCTACTCGACCGACGGGTCCCCACCGTTCACTCCGTTCGCAGCTACTCGACCGACGGGTCCCCGCCGCTTTCACCCGCCGATCGAGTAGGCCCCGAGCCGCCAGGCGAGGGACCGTATCGAGATCAGGTTGGCCCCCGATCCAACTCCTGACCGCCCGTCTCAGCTGACCGAGATCGCCTGTCGTGGGCACGCATTCACGGACGCTTCGACGGCGGCGCGCAGGTGTTCCGGCGGATGGTCGTCGCATACTGCCAGGTCGTCGTCGCCGACATCGAACACTTCCGGCGCGAGCTGTGCACACAAACCGTGCCCTTCACACAGCCCCCTGTCGATTTCCACCCGCAGACCATCGGCGGTCACGGCGCTGCTCCCGCCGCGTTCTTCACGTTCATCGGGCATCCTTTCGGCTGGCCACTATTTGAGAAGACTGCCGGCATCCACGGCCAGGGCGAGTCCGGTGACGAAGCGTGACTCATCGGAGGCCAGGAACAGGACAGCATTGCTGATGTCTCGCGGCTCCACCCAGCCGGTCGGCATCACATGCATCATCTGCGCCACAACCGCGAGATCGTCCGGACCCGGGTTCTCCAGATCCGGACGGAACATCTTCATGGTGCCTTCATTCATGAACATAGGAGTGTTCACGTTGGTGGGAAGTACCGAGTTCACCCGAATCGACTGTGCCCCCAGTTCGACGGCGAAGCTCCGCATCAGCCCGATGACACCGTGCTTGGCAGCGATGTAGTGCCCAGTGTTGGGGTACGCCTTCATCCCGCCAACCGAGCTGGTCAGGATCACCGATCCACCACCGGATGAAAGAAGATGGGGAACAGCAGCTTTCACGGACTTCCACACACCGGACAGGTTGACGTCGATCATGTCCTGCCAGTCCTTCTCGCTGGTCTTGTCGAGCGTCGCCCCGCCGTTCCCGATACCGGCATTGGCCACGACCACATCCAGGCGTCCGAGCTGCTCCACCCCGTTGTCAACGGCCGTCTTCAGTTGATCGAACTCACGAACGTCGACCTCGGACGCGACGATGCGACGGTTCTGCCGTTTTACCAGCTCGACCGTCTCCGCCAGGTCCTCAGGCGTCGAAGCCGCGATCGAGGTGTCGGCAGTGACCGGCCCACAGATGTCGACCGCGATGATGTCCGCGCCTTCTTCTGCCAACCGCACCGCGTGGCTACGACCTTGCCCCCGCGCGGCACCGGTGACAAATGCGACTTTGCCCTGCATACGACCAGCCATGTGATCTACCAACTTTCAGAAGTTTTTGATGAATGAGTCGAGGCCGCCGTGCGATCGGCGACGTCGGCCAGAATGCCGACCACTCAGAAGTGAGTGTTACACGTATCACACCCGGTGTCAACGACTCAATTCGCTGAAATAGCCTGATGTACAAGTGTTTTCGGCTTATCCGAGGGGGTATCAGCGCACGTTCGTAGCCACCGGCCGGCGACCGGGGCGCGCTACCGATTGCCCATGAGCCAAAGCTTCAGGGCGACAGCAAGTCACGGAGATGTCGAATCCGTCGGCCGCTGCCACAAATCCCAGTCGCATTGGTCCACAACATTTCTCAGAGGACCTGTGGTGCAGCCACCTGCATCGCCGCGAGCGTTTCGTCCGACGGCGCATCAGCCAACAGTGCAACCAGACTGTCGAGCAGCTGACTCACGTGCAGAGCGTAGGCCGGCACCGCCTCCCCCAAAGCCTTGGTTCGGTGGCGGTCCGCACATACGTGCAGGCAGACTGCGGTCGCCTGCTTGATCCGAATCTCGCGCAACTCTTCGGGCACGCCGTCCAGGAGGGCGCCGACGCGGTCGTAATACGCCTGCTCGGTCTGCTGATTCACTGCAGGCAGCTGCCGGAACGGATGCATACTCCGTCCGAGCTGTTCGATGAACTGCAGGTAGTAGCAGTTCTCGTCCTCGCCGAGCTCTATCAACGGTAGATGTTGCGCCTCGACGACCGCGCGCAAGTCCTGGAGGTCGGTACGCGCAAACAGCAACGCACGACGGCGATCGAGATCATCGACCCGGTTGGCGAGCACCGCCGTCACCAACGCCTCCTTCGACCCGAAGTGGTACTGGACCGCCGACTTGTTGGCCGTTCCGGCCTCAACTGCTATCTGCCGCAAGGGAACACCGTCGAGCCCGTGACACGCGTACAGCCGCTCCGCGGTCAGCACCAGTCGTTGCTTGGCCGATCGACCCTCTGTGGACATAAATCAATCAAACCATAGACATTCTAGGTCCGTCGACTTAATATTCAGTCACCCGCACTGAGAGGTGGATCACATGTCACGCACTTCCACGGACACCTATAGCATTCGCAGCGCTGCCGCACCAACGTCTCGGACCCCTTTGAACAGGCGAAACATGACTGGCTCCTCGACCAGATCTGGGAACGGCCGGGCCTGGGCAGACGCGAGCGCCGCTGGGTGACATTGACGTGTGTGGGTGCCGCGGACGCGCAGAAGCCGATCGACGATCAGGTCGACGACGCACTGCGCAGTGGCGACATCACGATCGACGAGATGCTGGAGTTCGTATTGCACTTCGCCGTCTACAACGGGTGGCCCAAAGCATCACACCTCGAGGGAGTCGTCCGTCGCTCCTGGGCGACCATCGATCGCGAACGCGGCGGCTCCGGTGCGGTGCCCAAGCCAGAGAACTCCAGTCTCGGCATCAGCGACTGGGACGCTCGAATATTTCGGGGCACAGAGGAATTCAAATCTGTCAATCTGATTGAGGCGCCCGGACCGGACACCCCCTACATCCACGCAGGAATCCTGAACTTCGTATTCGGCCACGTGTGGCAGCGCCCAGCACTGTGCCGCCGTGATCGTCGATTCATCACCGTCGCCTCCGTGGCCGTGTGCGACGCCGTCACACCATTGCATTCGCATACGGGGTCGGCGCTCGAGTCCGGCGACATCACCAAACCGGAGATGGATGAGGTGGTCCTACAACTCGCGGCCTATGCGGGCTTCGCCAAGGGGGAAGCCTTGCATTGCGCCAGCGAGGAAGCCTGGGCGCGGCTCAATCCGTAGCCGGCCGTCTCACCATCGGTGAACCATCACGGCCCCTCTCGGCCGTCGACACGAAAGTAGAAGAGCATCAACATGTCACAACTCGAGGGACGCGTCGCGTTCATCACCGGAGCGGCACGTGGCCAAGGCCGTGCGCACGCCATTCGTCTCGCCCAGGACGGCGCGGACATCATCGCTGTGGACATCTGCGAGAACGTGGCATCGATGACGTATCCGAACAGCTCCTCGGAGGATCTCGACGAGACGGTGCGGCTGGTCGAGAAGGAAGGGCGCCGCATCGTGGCCCGCACTGCGGATGTCCGTGACTTCGCGGCGCTGTCCGCAGCGTTTCAAGAAGGGTTCGACGAGTTCGGCCGCGTCGACATCATCATCGCGAATGCGGGCATCATCAAGATGGGTCCTGAGGACCCGGACAACTTCCTCGCCGAATGGAACGACGTCATCGACACGAATCTGACCGGCGTCTTCTACACGATCCGGGCGGCCTTGCCTGCACTGCGCCAGGGCGGGCGCGGCGGTTCGATCGTGATCACGAGTTCATCGGCCGGCATCAAGGCCTCGGCCTCGATCAACGCAAGCGGCAACGCCTACGCGTCGGCCAAGCGAGGCGTCGTCGCCCTCATGCAGGGTCTGGCGAACTATCTGGCTCCGGAGTGGATTCGAGTCAATACGATCCACCCGACAGGGGTGGCAAGCGGGATGACGATCAACGAAGCGATGCAGAAATTGATGGCCGAGGCGGCCGCCGGCGGCGCGAACACCATCTCCGGCATGCAGAATGCCCTACCGATCCAGATGCTCGAACCCGAGGACGTCGCCGGTGCCGTCTCGTATCTGGTGTCCGACGAGGCGAAGTTCATCACCGGCACCCAGTGGGCGCTCGACGCGGGGTTCACGGTGCGATGACAACTGTTCCCTCCCTTGAGAACAGAGGCACTCATGACCATCGGAACTGAGTCCCTTCCCGCCGATGTGCTGCCGACCGGTCTGCTGATCGGCGGCGACCGGGTGAACCATTCATCCGCGGGAAGCCACGAACACATCTATCCGGCCACCGGGAAGCCCAATGCCACTGTCACACTCGCCGGCTTCGACGAGGTCGATCGCGCCGTCGCCGCGGCGCGCGAAGCCCAGCGCGAGTGGATGTCGCTGACCACGGGTCGGCGACGCGACATCCTGTTCGACCTGGCCGACGCGGTACACGCCGAACTCGACATACTCGGGCGACTGAGCGTCCACGATTTCGCCGTGCCCATACGTACTGCACCCGGGCACGCCATGCTCGCGGAGAGCTTCATCCGGTACTACGCCGGCCACGTCGACAAAGCGCATGGGGAGAATTCACCGGTCTCGGGTAGACACGACCTCAACATCATCGACAGGGAACCCTACGGTGTGGTCGGCGTCATCGCTCCGTGGAACGGGCCGATGGTGGTCGTCGGTTTGAACGTCGCACCCGCGCTGGCCGCGGGCAATGCGGTCATCCTCAAGCCATCCGAGATGTCACCGTTCAGCGCATTGCGATTCGGCGAGATTTGCCTCGAAGCCGGACTGCCGCCCGGGCTGGTGAATGTCCTTCCGGCTGACGCCGACGGAGGGCACGCGCTCGTGTCGCATCCTGGGATCGGAAAGATTCACTTCACCGGCGGCGGCACCACTGCGCGCAAGGTATTGGCGACCGCCGCGGCGAACCTGACTCCGGTGGCCACCGAACTCGGCGGCAAATCGGCGAACATCATCTTCGCCGATGCCGACCTCGAACAGGCCGCGATCCTCGCGGCCTGGCAGGGCCCCCTCGGGCAATCGGGCCAGAGTTGCGCCTGCGGTAGCCGAATCCTGGTTCAGCAGTCGGTCTACGACGAGTTCATGCAACGCTTCCTCGCGGTACTGGACGCGGCGCCGATGGGAGATCCGTTCGACCCCGCCGTCATGGTGGGCCCGGTGATCAGCGAGTCGGCACTACATCGAATCCTCGGCGTCATCGATGACGCAGTCGACAGCAGGCACGGTGTGCTGACCACCGGAGGTCATCGAGCCGGCGGAGAACTCGGCACGGGCTATTACATCGAACCGACAGTGTTCGCCGACGTCGACAACCGTTCGCCCCTTGCGACCGAGGAGACCTTCGGTCCGGTGGTGTCGGTGATGAGATTCCACGAGGACGACGATGCCATCGCCATCGCCAACGACACCGAGTTCGGTTTGAATGCCTATGTTGCGACAGCAAACCTCAAACGGGCACATAGGCTTTCACGCGCTCTCGAATCCGGATCGGTCTGGATCAACCGAAACAGTGACATTTCGCCTCAAGGCCCCTACGGCGGCTTCAAGAAGAGCGGAACCGGGAGGTCGGGAGGCATTGAAGGACTTCACGAGTTCCAACAGGTCAAGAACACCCGCATCGGACTCTAGAAGTGGCGGCCATCCGAAACCTGTGCCCTCCCGACATCGTTGTGACGATCCCGTCCTTTCCGACCGCGTCGTCTCGCTCGATTCCGTGTCCGCCCGGTTCGAATCCGGCGCCATCTCCCCAGCCCGTGTTGTAAGCATGTTGAAAGGTCCATCAGCGATGACAAACCCAGCCACAGTCGACTACTTCTCCGACAGCGCCGTGTCCCAAGACCCGTACGCCTATTGGGACCATCTACGGAGTCTGGGCCCGGTGACCCGAGAGCCCTATCAGAACGTCATAGCAGTGACCGGATACCAGGAAGCGCAGGAAGCCTTCAAGGACACCGACTCTTTTTCGGCCGTCAACGCCATTGGCGGACCTTTCCCCCCGCTGCCCTTCCAACCCGACGGTGACGACATCACCGAGCAGATCGAAGCCCACCGGCACGAGTTCCCGATCTTCGAGCACATGGTCACGATGGACCCGCCGGACCACCACAAGGCGCGCTCCCTCCTGCTCCGACTGCTGACACCACGTCGACTCCAAGAGAACGAGGAGTTCGTCTGGAATCTCGCGGACCGGCAGATAGACGAGTTCATCGAGCGTCGGCGCTGCGAGTTCCTCACCGATTACGGAAAGCCGTTCGCCACTCTTGCCATCGCCGATCTCCTCGGCGTACCAGAGGCAGACCGCGATGAAGTCCGTCGCAATCTCGGCGCAGGCAACGCGCCGGGTAGCAGAGTCGGGGCACTCGATCACGAGCCGGTCGGAAGCAACCCGCTTCAGTACCTCGATGACCTCTTCGCGAGTTACATCACGGCTCGGCGGGAAGCCCCCCGGGACGACGTCCTCGGCGGACTCGCCTCGGCCACCTACCCCGACGGGTCGGTGCCACCCGTGATCGAGGTGGTTCATCCCGCAACATTCCTGTTCGCCGCCGGCCAGGAGACGGTCACCAAACTCCTCAGCTCGGCACTGGTGGTCTTGTGTGAGCGACCCGATCTCCAGGATGAGTTGCGCGCCGATCGCACGCTGATCGTCCCGTTCATCGAAGAGGCGCTGCGCATGGAGAGTCCCACGAAGGTGGACTTCCGATTGGCTCGCAAGTCGACCACGCTCGGCGGCATCGACATCGCCGCCGGTTCCGTCATCATGCTGTGCCTCGGCGCAGCCAACCGTGATCCGCGAAAGTTCGAGAATCCCAATGAGTTCCGGCTGGATCGGAAGAACGTCCGCGAGCACATCGCATTCGGCCGTGGGATTCACACCTGCGCGGGCGCCCCGCTCGCCCGCGTCGAGGGTCGGGTGACGATCAACCGACTGCTCGATCGCATGACCGACATCAGAATCGACGAATCGATCCACGGGTCGGCCGGGCAACGAAGCTTTGCCTACGAGCCAACCTTCCTGCTGCGGGGTCTGACCGAATTGCACATCGAGTTCGACGAGAAGAAGTGAGAAGTGATGACCAGTGTTGAATCGATTCTGGATGATCTCCGCAGCCGCGCCGGCGACGGCGAGGCGATCACGATCATCAACCCCGTCACCGAAGAACCGATAGCCGAGTTCCCCGACGGCGGTGCGAAGGCAGTCGACGAAGCGGTCGCACGAGCCCGCGCATCGTATGACGCCGCTGTCTGGCACGGACTACCCGGGAACGAACGCGCCAGGATCATGTGGCGCGTGGCGGATCTGATGGACCGGCACGCCGACGATCTCGCCTCGCTCGATTCCCTCAACACCGGCATGAACCGTGACCAGGCCAAGTCGATCATCGGGACGAGTGCCGAAGTCTTCCGGTACTACGGTGGCTGGTGCACCAAGCTGAACGGGATAGCACACGACGTCCAGATGACCGGCGGTATCACCGGTGCGTATTCGAACATGCATGCCTACACTCTGAAAGAGCCGTACGGCGTGGTGGGTCTGATCTTCCCGTGGAACGGACCGGTGTTCAATTTTGCGGCCAAACTCGCCCCGGCACTTGCGGCAGGATGCAGTGCGGTGGTCAAACCAGCTGAGGAGACGCCTCTTTCGGCCCTCCTTCTGGAGCGGATACTCGCCGAGGCCGGTGTACCCGACGGAGTCGTCAATCTGGTGCTCGGCTATGGCCACACCGCGGGGAAGGCGATCACGGAGCATCCGGACGTCGACAAGGTCGCCTTCACCGGTTCCACCGAGGTCGGCAGGCAAATCGTCGCAGCTGCAGCAGGCAACCTCAAGCGGGTGATGCTCGAACTCGGCGGGAAGTCGCCGGTACTGATCTATGACGACGCCGATCTCGAGCAGGCCATCACGATGGCAGGGATGGGGATCTTCATCCACTCCGGTCAGGGATGCATCTGCGGGTCCCGGATCTTCGTCCAGCGTGGCGTGTACGACCAGGTCCTCGAAGGCCTCTCCATGGTCGCCGACGGGGTCACGCTCGGCGGCCCGGAAGAGGACGCCCTGATCGGCCCGCTGATCAGTGAGAAACAGCTCAACCGTGTCACCGGTTTCATCGAGGAGGGCAAACGCGACGGAGTGGAGGTGGTGACCGGAGGCCATCGCCTCGATCGCCGCGGCTATTTCGTTCACCCGACCGTCGTCACAGACGTCCGACCGACGATGGACTTGTTCCAGCAGGAGGTCTTCGGACCTGTCGTGGCGGTCATGCCCTTCGACGATGACGACGAGGTCATAGCGCTTGCCAACGACTCCGACTACGGACTCGCGGCGACCGCCTGGACCAAGGACCTCGGCCGCGCCCATCGGCTGGCGAAGCGACTCGAGGCGGGAACCGTGACGCTCAACTGCCAGATGGTGTTCGATCAATCGATGCCGTTCGGCGGTTACAAACAGTCGGGTTGGGGACACGAATGGGGCCGGGACGGTGTCGAGAGTTATCTGAAGACCAAGACCGTGTACGCCCAGCTCTGAGAAGCCTGCGAGGCTGACCTGGCCCGGCGGGCCAGGGTCAGCCTCGCCACACCTGGAAGACGGAGACCACGTGACCATTTTGACAACAAGTTTCGCGGGTCCGCACGTGCACGGCGCACGTGAAGTCGCTCGCGCACGTTCTTCGGCACGGAAGCGCCCCCTGCGCTACCGTCTCGCGGCGATCGCCCGAGATCCGATGGAGGCGGTCGTTTTTGCCGGGGGGTGGTTGTTCGATCATTCGATGGCAGGCTGGGATATCAGCGTCCACGTGCTCGAGGACGGTCCGATCCTGCCGTTGGAGATCTTGGGCGCGCGGGTGTTCGATCTGCGCTACTCCCTCGACCACCCAACGGATGATCCATGGCCACAATCGCTGGCGATCTCGGCAAGCGTCCTGGATGTCCACGAGCGACTTCGGATGAGCGCGGTGGCGGCAGTCGAAACCGGCCGGGTCGATCTGCGCACATGGGCCGCAGCACCGTCGGACGTCCTCGAACTGAGCGCGTCGTCGACGCGTTATCACCTGAGTGTCGCGGCGCAGGCCTTCAAGCGTCGCGCGCTCGAAGTATCGGGGCTGCCGGTGTCAGTGGCCCACGCCGTAGAGGACTTCGAGGTCGCCAGTGCTCCGTCGACGGGTCATCATGCGGAATCACTCTCGGCACGTCTGGCGGCGAGGTAGCAGGTCTCTCTCCGATGGCGTGGTGCCGGTTGCCCGTGGGTGGCCGGCACCACGTCTGCGTTCACCTCGCCATGGTGCCCGGCCCGCAGAGGATCGTCACCGCTGCGACCGATGTCGGCCCCCGACATTGTGTGCCAGACCGGTCCGCGCGCCGTCGACCTGATTGGCCGCGGTCCCCGCAACTGCTCGAACAACTCGACGCACTGTGCCACACCTGTCGCACCGGGCGGGTGGCCCTTCGACTTCAGACCGCCGCTCGTGTTCACCGGTAGCGACCCGCCGATCGTCGTCTCCCCCGCCTCGAGCAGCTTGTAGCCCTCGAATCGGTTGGCGAACCCCAGATCCTCGTAGCTGATGAGTTCGATTCCGGTGAAGAAGTCATGCACCTCGGCCACGTCGATGTCGCCTGGCGACAGGCCCGCCATGTCGAATGCACGCTGCGCCGCACGCACCGTCGCGGGGAACGATGTCAGATCGGTCTTGTGCTGATGCATCACAGAGTCGAGCCCGAGGCCCACGCCGGCAACCCAGACCGGCCTGTCGGTGTACCGATCGACAACGTCCTCGGACACCAGGATCAGTGCGGCCGCCCCGTCGCTCAACGGCGCGCAGTCGTACACGCTGAACGGTTCGACCACGGTGGGTGCCGACAGCGCCTGTTCCCGGGTGATCTCGAATTGCAGCCGGGCCTTGGGGTTGGTGGTCCCGTGGTGATGATTCTTGACCGCGACCATGGCCAGATGCTCTCGTGTGGCCGGAGACTCGTGGAGATATCGGTTCACATGCAATGCCACACCGGCAGGTGCCACCAGGCCGAGGGGGTACTCCCAGGCCATGTCCCGTGACATGGCTTCCCACTCCCACACGACATTCTTCGACGCGGTCTCACGCAGCTTGTCGGCACCTGCCACCAGCGCGACGTCCACCGCGCCCGAGGCGATCGCGTACACCGCGTTGCGCACGGCGTCATTGCCGGTGGCACAAGAGTTCTCGACTCGCGTCACCGGTATCCCGTCGATTCCGAGCGAGTCTGCGACGATTCCCGATGCAAACCCGTCGGTCGTCCCGACCGCGCCGAACCAGGCCGCCTCGATGTCTCCCTTGTCGATACCCTTGTCGACCGAGGCGGCGCAGTCCGCGAACGCCATCGGTACGAGATCTTTGACCCCGAGCGCGAAATGCTCTGCGAACGGCGTCATCCCGGCGCCTACGATCGCCACTCTCTTCATGCGGTCAATCCTTCCGGCTCGAAGGCGTAGCCGTAGTCGGGTACGCCGGACCGGACGGCCAGCCGGCGCAGCACCAGACGCCCCCGGTCCCCGATCCCCACCAATCCCACGTGCGCGCCCGTCACCTTCACCAACGCACGCACGCCGACTTCGTCGAGCTCGACGAGGACAAGCGAATAGGGCGACGGCAGGCCCGGGATGGGGACATGAACGGTGGCCTCCGAATAGACGACGCCGGAACGGGGCAACGGTACGAGCTCATAGTCGGTGCGCAGTTCACCTCCGGCGGCCACGTGATACCGGGGCGGGAAGTCGAGGACGTCACTGTCGGCGAACCTCCCTGCCTCCCAGCGCACCTTGGCGACAAAGGCTCGCTCGTAGGCGGCCAGCGAGATCCGCAGTTCGTCGTCGGACGCCATCGGCTCCTCCGACTTCGGACGTGCCGACGGCTCCCGGCGATGCACCGTGACATCGCCTTCGGTGGCGGTCACTCCCGACAGACTCGCCTGTTCGACGGCCACCAGCCGGCCGTCGAGACCGTGCTCGGCCATGTACGCCAGTGCGAACAGGACCGAACTGGCGCCGATGGTCGGCAGGCCGGCATCGACCTCGGCAAGGTCGGCGGCGTGTTTGTCCTCGACCCCGGCCACCACAGTCGGCCGATCCAGCCAGGACTCGGCCAGCGATGCGACCAGGCCGCGATCGTGCAGAAGTCGGGGATCACCGTAATCGTGCACGGCACCAGTGGATTTACGTGTACGCACCGGGAGGCTGCGGGCGATCCGGCCGGATGTGCGCACGCCGAGCCCTCGGTCCGCGGTGAGAACCGCTGAGGCGCCGGCCGGATCGAGATCGACGCCGATGATCAGCGTCCGGGATCGGGCGGAACTCAACGCATCCAGCGTGGCCGGTGCGCCGCCGAGACGCTCGACCACCTCGAGCTCCGGATCGAGATCCAACCCGGCCAACAGCACTGCGGCGTTGCTACTCTCGAGCAGAGGGAGTTCTCGACTGACCACGACGACGGAATCGACCGATCCGCCCGATTCCAACGCGGCACGTCCGGCCTCGACCGCCAGCGTGATCGCATCTTCGTCGTCGCCGGCCACGCGGCGATTCCCCGAACCCCATCTGGGCAGATATGTACCTATCGTGGTGATGAACGGCATGGGTGTTCCTCGTCCGATCTCAGGTGACCGCGCCCGCGGTCTTCAATTCGATGATCCGGTCCCAGTCCATCCCGAGTTCCTGGAGGATCTCGTCGGTGTGCTCGGCGAACTCGGGTGCGGCGGTGACCGCCGCCGCAGCGACGTCGAACTGGACCGGATTTCCCACCAGTTCGAGTTCACCCGCGTTCACGATGTAGTCGTTGGCCCGGATCTGGGGATCGTCACCGACCTGCCGCGAATCCTGCACCGGCGCCCACGGACCCGCCAGGGTCGCGAATCGTTCCGTCCAGTCTCCGAGGGTGCGTTCGGCGATGATCTCCCGCAGGATGGCCACCGCCTCGGACGTGTTCTCCGCCAGCAACTCTGCGCTGGCAAACCTCGGGTCCTCAGCGAGTTCCGGACGTTCGACGTGTTTACATACGTCGGGCCAGAACTTCCCGGCCTGCAGCATGACGAATGAGATGTAGCGGTTGTCGGCGGTCTTGTAGAGCCCCGACAACGGGTTGGTCGGCGACCCGTGGCCGCCCTGCGCAGGCGCCTCCATCGGCTTGTCGAGATGCAGCGAGAGGGCCACGGTGTGACCCATCGACCACAGGCCGCTGCCCAGGAGAGAGACGTCGACCACCGAGGGCTCACCGGTCCGTTCCCGCTTGAGCAGCGCGGCGGCGATACCCCCGGCCAGGTTGGTTCCCGAGATCGTGTCACCGAACGCCGGGCCGGGCGGGCTGATGAGGCCCTCGGTGCCAGATGGTGTCAGCGTCGCCGCGATGCCACCGCGTGACCAGAAGGCGGTCATGTCATAACCACCCTTGTCGGACTCGGCACCCCTCGGACCGAGCGCGCTCCCCCGCGCATAGACGATCGACGGGTTCACGTCTCGGATGTCGTCGACATCGATCCCGAACCTCGCCCGCGGCCCCGGCAGGAAACTGGTGAGGAAGACGTCGGCCTTGCGCACCAGCTCGTAGACCACCTCGCGCCCCTCCGGACGCGACATGTCGATGCCGATACTGCGCTTACCCCGGTTGGCATGTTCGACATTGGGATTGGGATCGCCCTCGACGCGGAAGGTACCGGTCTGGCGCAGTCCGCGCTGCGGGTCGCCGGTCACCGCGTGCTCGACCTTGATGACCTCGGCTCCCCACTCGCGCAGGACCGCACCCGCGGAGGGCACGAACCCGTACATCGCGACCTCGAGGATGGTGAAACCCTCCAGCGGCTTCATGATTCCACCGCCTCGGCGAAGGCCTTGATCTCGGTGAACTCGTGCAGCCCCGCGACGCCCATCTCCCGGCCGATTCCGGACTCCTTGTATCCACCGAACGGCACGTCGGCGGAGAAGTAGTTGCCGCCGTTGATGCTGAACGTACCCGTCCGGATCGCCCGGCCGACCGCGGCACCTCGAGCCGAATCCGTGGTGAGGACACCGCCCGACAACCCGTATCTCGAGTTGTTGGCGATCGCGATGGCGTGCTCGTCTCCGTCATGCGGGATCATTGCCAGCACCGGGCCGAAGACCTCTTCCTGCGCGATCTCGCTGTCGGGATCGACACCGGCGAGAAGCGTAGGCGCGTAGAAGAATCCGGGATCGATGCGCTGTCCGCCACGGACGAGGCGAGCGCCGGCCTCGACGGCACGCTGGACCAGCCCGTCGACCTTGTCACGCTGGCGCTCACTGATCAGCGGTCCCATGTAGGTCTTGTCGTCGGTCGGGTCACCGACGGTCACATGGTCGAGCATCGCCCCGACCATCTCCGCGAGCTGATCGTGCTTGTCGCGCGGCACGATCAGCCGAGTGGTCAGTGCACACCCCTGGCCCGCGTGACTGCAGATCGTGAACGCCGCGAACTGAGCTGCCTTCATCAGGTCCGCGTCGTCGAGGACGATGAGTGCCGACTTTCCGCCCAGTTCGAGGAAGACCCGCTTCAGCGAGCCGGCTGCATCGGCCATGATCTGCTTGCCCACCGGTGTCGACCCGGTGAAGGTGACGACGTCCACATCGGGATGTGCCACCATCGTCTGGCCGACCTCGACCTTCGACGAGGTGATGATGTTGACGACGCCTGCCGGGATGTCGGTGTGCTCGGCGATGATCTCACCCAGCGCCAGCGTCACCAGGGGTGTGTCCGGAGCACCCTTGAGGACCACCGTGCAACCTGCCGCCAGCGAGGGCGCGAGCTTCGCCAGCGCCAACTGGTTCGGGTAGTTGTAGGCGATGATGGCCGAAACCACACCCGCGGGTTCGCGTTCGGTCCAGCGACGGTGCTGCTGCCCGCGGATCTCGATCTCCCCGAGATCCTCGGTGAACGAGTGGTTCTCCAGGAGATCGGCGTAATAGCGGACGATCTCGATGGGGGCGTCGAGCTGGTTGCCCTTCGTGAGCATCTTGGTGGCGCCGACCTCGGCGATCGTCAGGTCACGGAGTTCCTCCGCGTGCTCGAGCAGCGCCTTGTGCAGTTGATCGAGGCACCGTGCGCGGAGCGCGATGTCGGTGGCCCACCCTGACTTCTCGAATGCCGTTCGCGCAGCGGCGATCGCGGCATTCGCGTCGTCCACGCCGGCGTCCGGTGCCGAGCCCAGCACCTCACCTGTTGCCGGATTGATCGTCTCGAAGGTTTCCGCCGATGTGACGAGCTGCCCGTCGATCAACAGTCGCTTCTGGATACCGCCGGAAACCTGCCTCGAATCGACCGCATTCGAGCCGCTGGTCGTCATCGTGTCCTGGGCCACCACGCGCCCTCCCACTCCCTTGATTGAAAATGTCATTCTCGTATATGACTAACGTCACATTCGCATACAATGACCGAGGACGCAAGGGAGGCGGCCGGCCACAGATGCCACACAGGCCGCAAGTCGGACAGTGGCTTCACGACAGATCAACCCCATCTGACACTTGCCGATTACTATTTTTCGAGAGTACCGTTCTCACCTATGGAAGGGAGATTCTTGTGATCGAGACCTCAGCCCTCACCCCCGCGATGGGCGTGAAAGTGTCCGGAATCGACGATCTACGCGATCCTGCGGTGATCGGTCGGTGCCTCGAAGCGTTGAAATGGCGCGGCGTCCTGCTCATCCGGGGCCTGCACCTCGACGACGAGGCCCAGGTGGCGTTCAGCAAACAGCTCGGACCGGTCCTCGCACCTGCCGGCAAAGAGGTCTTCGTGGTGTCACTCGATCCGGCGAAGTCCCGGTCGGCGGAGTACCTCAAAGGCACCTTCCACTGGCATATCGACGACACCACCAACGACGTCCCCGCGCGGGCGACCATGCTGACGGCGCGTCATGTGGCGATGGTCGGCGGCGGCACCGAGTTCGCCAGCACCTACGCCGCCTACGAGAACCTGCCCGAACAGGATCGCAAGCGGTACGACGGCCTCCGCGTCGTACACACCTTCGAGGCGTCACAGCGGCTGGTGCATCCGGATCCGACCGACGAGCAGCTCTCCGCCTGGCGCACCCTGCCCTCGCATGAGAGTGCTTTGGTGTGGCAGCGACGGGACGGACGACGGTCGCTGGTGATCGGGGCGACCGCTGATCACATCGTCGGCATGCGCCCGGAAGAGAGTCGCGAGTTGCTCGACGAGCTACTCGCCTGGTCGACTCAGGAGCGGTTCTCCTATGTCCACGAGTGGGAAAAGGACGACGTGGTGATCTGGGACAACACCGGGATGCTACATCGCGCACTGCCCTACGACCCGTCGTCGGAACGGACCATGCACCGGACGACCATAGCCGGAGACGAGGCGTGGTCGTGAAGAACGCTGTCGTCACCGGCGGCGGCTCCGGAATCGGGCTCGCGGTCGCCGAACGCCTCCGCAGTCAGGGCTATCACGTGGCGACCATCGATCTCCGACCCGGTGACGAGTCGTCGGCCGAGGCCGCCGACGTCACCGACCGCGAGCAGGTGGACACCGCCATGGGGAAGATCCGCGAAAACCTCGGACCGATCACCATTCTGGTCAACGCGGCAGGAGTCGACGGGTTCAAGCGATTCGCGAAACTCGACTTCGCCGAATGGCAGAAGGTCATCGACGTCAACCTCAACGGCGTCTTCCATTGCACCCAGGCGGTACTACCGGACATGGTCGACGCGGGTTGGGGACGGATCGTCAACATCTCGTCCTCGAGCGCCCATTCAGGTCAGCCGTATATGACGCATTACGTCGCAGCCAAGTCCGCGGTCAACGGACTGACCAAGGCACTGGCCCTCGAGCTGGGCCCGCAGGGCATCACCGTCAACGCGGTACCACCCGGGTTCATCGACACCCCGATGCTGCGAAATGCCGAGGGGCACAAGCGTCTCGGTGGAACGGTCGACGATCACATCGAGCGGACACCGGTGCGACGGGTCGGTCGACCCGAAGACATCGCCGCCGCGTGCGCCTTTCTCATCTCCGACGAGGCCAGCTACATCACCGGACAGATCCTCGGCGTCAACGGAGGCCGGAACACCTGATCACCCGGTTTCCCCGAGTCGGCCGGAAACCGTCCACCCAACGCCGCGGATCGAACACGACGCGGCCCCACAGAAGGAGATTCGACATGGGACGCGTTCAGGACAAGGTGGCGTTCATCACCGGCGCGGCGCGCGGCCAGGGCCGCAGTCACGCCGTACGGCTGGCCGAAGAGGGCGCCGACATCATCGCCGTCGACCTCTGCAAGAACATCGACACGATCGGCTACCCCATGGCCGCCCCCGAAGACCTCGAGGAGACCGCCCGACTGGTCGAGAAGGAGGGGCGGCGGGTCGTGGCCATCGAGGCCGACGTCCGCGAGGCCTCACAACTGCGCAGTGCACTCGAGCGCGGCATCAACGAACTCGGCAAGCTCGACATCGTCGTCGCGCAGGCCGGCGTGGCCGGGATGAAGGGAGAGCCCGCGACTCAGGCCTGGTGCGACGTGGTGGACACCAATCTCATCGGCACCATGAACGCAGTGCAGGTCGCACTCCCCCATCTGCGCGAGGGCGCATCGATCATCGCCACCGGATCGATTGCGGCGCTGATGGACATCAGCAAGACCGACGTGCCCGGCAAGGATCTGGGCGGCGTCGCCTACGTCTTCTCGAAACGAGCTCTCTCCCAGTACATCCATGAGCTCGCGACGCATCTTGCCCCTTCCGGTATCCGTGCGAACGTCATCCATCCCACCAACTGCAACACCGACATGCTGCAGAGCGAACCGATGTATCGGTCCTTCCGGCCCGACCTGGAGAACCCCACCCGCGAGGACGCGACACCCGCCTTCTATGTGCAGCAGGCGATGAAGACTCCGTGGATCGAGCCCTCCGACATCAGCAACACGGTGCTCTACCTGGCCTCCGAGGAGGCGCGGTACGTGACCGGCATGCAGATGCGGGTCGACGCAGGCGGCTATCTCAAGTGGTACGACTTCAAGATCTGAGCGCATACCCCATGACCAGCCCGACAACACCTTTCACTCACCGATAGGAGGACGATCGTGAAGGTTCACATCGACGGCGACCGCTGCCAGGGACACACCCTCTGCGCCATGATCGCTCCCGAGATCTTCGAGCTCAGCGATATCGACGGCCACGCCTCGCCGGTCTCCGAGGACGTGCCTGCCGGATTCGAGGACAAGGTCCGCGAGGCCTCGCGATCCTGTCCGGAACAAGCGATATCGGTGTCCGAGCGCATCTCATCGGGCACCGAGTGACCACACGACGACAGGAGACGACACGATGAGCCTTGACAGCGTCACAGATGACGACGCGCGAAAGCGGAATCGCTATCTCTTCGAACGCCATTCGACCGAGTATCGGGAGAAGTTCCTCGAGACCACCCAGGAGATGCACGAAAAGTGCCCGGTGGCGTGGAGCGACTCCTACGGCGGGCATTGGGTGGCGGCGAGCAGTGACGCCGTGTTCGAGCTGGCGCGGTGCCCATACGTGTCCAACGACCACGACGTCCGGGATGAACGACGTGGGTACAAGGGCATCAGCATCCCGACCGCCGATCGTGCGGCCGGAGTTCGTGGTGGCATCCTGGAAATGGACGAACCCGAACACAAGTTCTTCCGCTCGATCCTCAATCCGTATCTCGCTCCCGCCGCCGTCAAGCGATGGATTCCGTTCATCGACAAGGTCATCCACGCATGCATCGACGAGAAGATCGAGAGTGGTCACATCGACTTCGTCGATGAGCTCGCGAATGTGGTGCCGGCGGTGCTCACCTTGGCGATGCTCGGTATCCCGGTGGAGAAGTGGACGATATACAACGAGCCGGTTCACGCGGCGGTCTACACACCGCCCGACTCCCCCGATGCGCCGCGTGTCGCCGAGCTGCATCGGCAACTCGGCATCGACCTGATCACAAACCTCTTCGAGATCCGGGAGAATCCCCGTCCCGGGATGATCAACGCCGTCGCGAACGCGAGTTTTGACGGTGGTGCGCCCGACGACATGGAACTGCTGGGAATCCTGAGCCTCGTGATCGGCGGCGGTTTCGACACCACGACCGCCCTCACCGCGCACTCGCTGGAGTGGCTCTCGGAGAACCCTGACGAACGCGAACGTCTCAGCGCTCACCGGGACGAACTGCTCGACGGCGCAACCGAGGAGTTCCTGCGCTACTTCACCCCGGCTGCCGGCGACGGCCGGACCATCGCCGAGGACTTCTCGGCGACCGACGGCACCGATTTCCGTGAAGGCGACCGACTCTGGCTGTCGTGGGCGATGGCCAATCGCGACACGGAGCTCTTCGAGGATCCGAATCACGTCCATCTCGACCGGACCGGCAACCGTCACTTCAGTTTCGGCCTCGGCATCCATCGCTGCATCGGGTCCAATGTGGCCCGTACCGTCTTCAAGCGCATGCTGATCGCCGTGCTCGACCGGATGCCCGACTATCGCTGCGATCCCGAGGGTGCCGTGCACTATGACTCGATCGGCGTGATCCAGGGTATGCGCCACCTGCCCGCAACGTTCACGCCCGGTCCGCGTACACATTCGAGTCTCGCCGACACCCTCGTCGAGGTCCAGAGGATGGTGGACGAGGAGAACCTCGCCGAGCCGCTCGCCCTGTCCCGAATGCAGCAGAAGGGGTAGGGCGCGTGCCCGAGACCCCCACGCGGCCGCTTCCCCAGCTGACCCCGGCCAACGAGTTCTACTGGAAATCCGGCGCCGACGATCGGTTGCGGATCCAGGAGTGCACCGACTGTCATGAACTCCTCCACCCTCCGCAACCGGTCTGCCGGTACTGTCAGGGGACCGCGCTCGGCGAGCGGGTGGTGTCCGGTCACGGGATCGTGGCCGGCTTCACCGTCAATCACCGGTTCGCACTGCCCGGCCTGTCGCCGCCGTACGTCGTCGCCCAGGTCGCGTTGGCCGAGGATTCACGTATCCGGCTGACCACCAACATCATCGGCTGCGATCCCGACGACATCTACCTGGGGATGGGTGTCGAGGTGGACTTCCTCCACCTCGACGACGTCTGGTTACCACTGTTCCGGCCCTGTGCCGACCAGCCGCCCGAACCCGCTGCGCTGCCCGAGGACGAGATCGACCCCGCCGACTTCGCGCGGCACGTCCGCCCGATGGTGACCAGCGACAAGTTCGAGGACAAGGTCGCCCTCACCGGCGTGGGGATGTCGCAGATCGGCCGGCGACTGATGCGACCACCCCTTTCGCTGACCATCGAGGCCGCGCAGGCGGCGGTCGCCGATGCCGGTCTCACCATGGCCGACATCGACGGGATCGCCACGTATCCCGGTGGCGGTAACATGGGCGGCTTCGGCGAGGGTGGCGTCACCCCCGTCGAGGCGGCGCTCGGCATCCGGCCGACCTGGCACAACGGCGGCATCGAGACCTTCGGTCCGGGTGGCTCGGTCATCGCGGCCATGCTCGCCGTCGCGGGCGGCCTTGCGCGGCACGTGCTGTGCTACCGCACGGTGTGGGAATCCACCTACGGTGAACTGCTGAAGAACGGCACGATCGTACAACCTTCCGGCCGCACCGCCAGCTGGATGGTCCCTTTCGGTGCGACGTCTGCCGCACACACCCTGGCGCAAAACGCCCAGCGGCATTTCCACCGATACGGCACCACCAAGGAGACATTGGGCTGGATCGCGCTCAACCAGCGTGCCAACGCCGGGCTCAATCCGACTGCGGTGTACCGCGAACCGATGACGATGGACGACTACCTCGGCGCGCGCCCGATCACCACTCCGTTCGGTCTCTACGACTGTGACGTCCCCTGCGACGGAGCCGTCGCGGTGATCGTGTCCGCCCGCGACGCGGCGGCGGATCTGGCGCATCCCCCGATCCTCGTGGAGGCCGTCGGCACCCAGATCATCGATCGGATGGATTGGGACCAGAGCACATTGACCCACGAGCCCCAGGTGCTCGGTCAGGCGGCACATCTCTGGACGCGCACCACGATGCGTCCCGAAGATGTCGACGTGGCCGAACTCTACGACGGGTTCACGGTGAATTGCCTGTCCTGGATCGAGGGCCTCGGCTTCTGCGGTATCGGGGAGTCCAAGGAGTTCCTCGACGGTGGGAAGAACATCTCGCTCCAGGGACAGATCCCGCTCAACACTCATGGCGGGCAGCTCTCGCACGGCCGCACCCACGGTATGGGACTCCTGCACGAGGCGATCGTGCAGTTGCGCGGAGACGCCGGTGAAAGACAGGTCACCGACGCACGCGTCGGGGTGGTCAGCAGCGGCGGACTCACGCCGAGCGGGGTCATCCTGCTGCGGAGCGCGGCGTGAGCGCCGAGCCGTGGATCGATGACACACGCGACGTCGTGGTCCCCGGCGTCGTCGACGTCGGCGGCGTACCGATGTCCGGCCTCATCGCGGCGGTGCCGGACCCTCGCGCCGTCATCGTCGCCATCCACGGAGGCGCCACCACCTCCGCCTATTTCGACTGTCCCGGTCATCCGGAGAGCTCGCTCCTTCGCCTGGCGAGCGCCGCGGGATACACGGTCCTGGCGCTCGACCGTCCCGGCTACGGGACGTCGCGGTCACACGCGGCCGACATGGACGCCGCCCGACGGGTGGACCTGACCTTCGGTGCGATCACCGGCCATCTGTCGGGGCTCTCCACCGGCGCAGGCATCTTCGTGATGGCTCACTCGGTCGGGTGCGAACTCGCCGTCCGGCTGGCCGCCGACGAGTCGCGTGGTGTCGGGTTGTTGGGCCTCGAGTTGTCCGGTACCGGACTGGAGCATCCCGCCCCGGCCCGCGAGATACTCGGTGATCACGACCGCAATGCTCCCCCGGCCGGGGTACGAAAGTTGCTGTGGGAACCGGCCGCTCTGTACCCTCCGGACATACCTGGCGGCACGGCGCTCGCGTCTCGGACCCCGCCGTTCGAGGGTGCGATGATCCGTTCCTGGGCGCGGGAGGACTTTCCCGCGCTGGCGCCCTCGGTTCGGATACCGGTGCATTTCACCGCTGCCGAGCACGAGCGGGTCTGGCGCACGGATGCGCCGGCGTTGCGCGATATCGCCGCCATCTTCAGTGGCGCTCCGCGCGTGGTGATCGACGAAGTGGCCGGCGGCCACAACCTCAGTCTCGGCCACCTGGCCCGCGCTTACCACCTGCACGTGCTTTCGTTCGTCGAGAGTTGCATCGTCGGACGCGCGCACCCGGATCTACCGTTCTCCTGACGTCGACCCGGAAAGGGATGAGAGACATGCGAACCGGATTCATCGGATTGGGCAGTCAAGGCGGCCCCATGGCGCGGCGGATCATCGACGCCGGACAAGACGTGGCCATCTGGGGTCGGCGGCCCGAGACGCTGGCCCCGTACGTCGACACCGGCGCAAAGATCGTCGGCAGTCCTGCCGAGGTCGGCGCCGCGAGCGACGTCGTCTGCCTCTGCGTGGTAGCCGACCAGGACGTTCTCGACGTCGCCACCGGGCCAGACGGTGTTCTGTCCGGGATGGCGGCGGGCGGGATCATCGTGGTGCACAGCACGGTTCACCCGGATACATGTCGCCGGCTCGCGGAGGTGGCAGGCGACGTCGGCGTCACCGTGGTCGATGCGCCGGTCAGCGGTGGTGGTCGGGCCGCCGACGCCGGCAACCTCCTGGTGATGGTCGGTGGCGCCGACGACGACGTGGCCCGGTGTATGCCGATCTTCGAGATCTACGGGGATCCGGTGGTCCACCTCGGAGAACTGGGCAGCGGACAGACCACCAAACTGTTGAACAACCTCCTCTTCACCGCCAACCTGGCCACCGCCGTCGAGACACTGTCCCTCGGCAGTGCCCTCGGGGTGGACACCACTCGCCTGGCCGAGGTGATCACCCGCGGGTCCGCGAACAGTTTTGCTCTCGGCCGCGTCGCCGCCGCCGGTGGCACTCTCGATCAGTTGGCGAAACACGCGGGCGGACTACTGCGAAAGGATGTCGGACTACTCGAGGGCATCGCCGGCGACCGCGGTCGAGAACACGGCGACGCCGTTCTCGCCGCGGCCCACGCGGCACTCGATCGGATGGGACCGGCATCATGACCGAGGTCGGGTGCATCGGCGTCGGACGGATGGGTATGCCGATCGTGGACCGTCTCGTCGCAGCAGGCCATTGCGTGTCCGCGATGGGGCGTACCGCGGGGACTCGTGACCGGCTGACAGCTGCCGGCGCATACGCCTTCGCCGACCTGTCCGGGGTCGTTACGGCGAGCACCGAGTTCGTCGTCGTCACCGTGCTCACCGACGCACAGGTCCGCGAGGTGTGCCTGTCGGGCCCTCTCGCCTCTCGGCTGTCGCCCGGGTCCACGATCATCATCCACACCACCGGCAGCCCCACCACGGCCGAAGAGGTAGCCGAGGCGATGGCGCCGCACGACATCCGCGTGATCGACGCCGCGGTCAGCGGCGGGCCCCACAACATCGCCGCGGGTGAGCTCACCCTCTTCGTCGGAGGCGATCCCAGCGCCGTCGACGACGCGCGGGCCGTGCTCGCCGCCTACGCCGACCCCGTGTTGCACATCGGACCGGTCGGTGACGGACAACGCGTCAAGCTCGTCAACAATGCGTTGTTCGCCGCCCAGATCGGACTCGTCCGCGCGGGTGTGACTCTCGGCGCCCGACTTGGTATTCCGGAGTCGGTCCTGCTCTCTGCACTGCCCCATGGAAGCTCCGACAGCCGCGCTCTGGCCGGGATTGCGCGGCGCGGCTCGGTCGACGCGTTCGCCGCCGCTGTGGGCGAGTTCGTCGGCAAGGACGTGGAGATCGTCCGGAACGTGGCGACCGAACTCGGCGGCGACCTGGGGCTCCTCGAGGGCCTGCTGCCCGAACACGTGCGCTCGACGTGAGATGCCGGGGGTGACCGTGAGTTCGGACTTCCGTCCTGTCCACGCCGAGGACGCACCAGCGGTTCGAGACCTGCTGCTGGATGCGACACTCGCGGTACTGCAGTCCGACGGCTATCCCGCTGTGACGCACCGGAGGATCGCCGTCACATCTGGCGTCGCACAGACCGTCGTACATTGTCACTTCCCGACGTTGGACGCGCTCTTTGTCGCAGTCCTGCGCCGCGACGCCGAGGCGGGGCTGGGTCGGTGGCGGCGGGCGCTGATCGACGACGATCCCCTCGGTGCTCTGTGGCTGATCAACAGCGAGAGTCGAACGACTCGGCTGAACACCGAGTTCACCGCCCTCGCCCTGCATCGTGAGGCGGTGGCCGCCGAACTGAGAACCTACGCACAGCGTGTACGCGAGATCGAGACCGACGCATTCGACAAGGTGTTGCGTGCGCGCGGCATCGACATCGAGAGGTATCCCCCGATCGTCATGGCGACGATCCTCAGCGGCATCGGTCGGGCCATGACCGCCGAGGCGGCGCTCGGTGTCACCTCAAGCCGCGCGGAGACGATGGAGTTCATCGAACGGTGTCTTCGCCAGTTCGAGATCGCCTCGGCCTCGGACCGATAGGCCGAGGCGACTCGGGAACTACTTGAGCAGACTTCCGCCGTCGACCGGCAGGGCGACACCGGTGATGAAGCGCGACTCGTCGGATGCCAGGAACAGCACCGCGTTGCTGATGTCCTCGGGCTCGACCCACCCGATAGGCAGCACGTGCATCATCTGCGCGACGACCTTCAGATCCTCGGGACCCGGGTTCTCGAGATCGGGGCGGAACAGCTTCATCGTGCCCTCGTTCATGAACATCGGGGTGTTGACGTTCGTGGGGAGAACGGAGTTGACCCGGATCGACTCGGCGCCGAGTTCCACGGCGAAGGCCTTCATCAGACCGATCACGCCGTGCTTTGCAGCGATGTAGTGGCCGGTGTTCGGATACGCCTTGGCGCCTCCCACCGAGCTCGTCAACACGACCGAGCCACCGTTGCCCGACGCGAGAAGGTGTGGCACCGCTGATTTCACGGTCTTCCAGACACCGGCCAAGTTGACGTCGATCATGTCCTGCCAGTCCGACTCGCTGGTCTTGTCCAGCGTCTCACCACCGTTGCCGATGCCGGCGTTGGCCACCACGACGTCGAGATGACCCAGTTGCTCCACGCCGTTGTCGACCGCGGCCTGCAACGAATCGAAGTCCCGGACATCCACCTCGGACGCGACGATACGGCGGTTCTGCCCCTTCACCAGTTCGACCGTCTCGGCGAGATCCGCCGACGTGGCGGCCGCGATCGCCGAGTCGGCGGTGACCGGACCGCACACATCGACCGCGATGATGTCCGCGCCTTCCGCCGCCAACCGGACCGCATGACTGCGTCCTTGCCCGCGTGCCGCCCCGCTGATGAAGGCGACCTTTCCCTCTAGTCGACCACCCATGTACTCCAACCTTTCGTCATCAATTGCTCTCGGTCTGTTCAGGTTCCGTCGCGCCGAACGACACCTCTCGGCAGGATCGACGGAAGGTCGTTGTAGGTGACGATCCCCGGTGGCGCCGCGACGACGGCAGGGATTGCGTTCAACGGTGGGGTTGCGGTCATGATGTGACCGAGCACCATGAACTCCTCCATGGTCGTCGCCTCGAAATCCGGCGGTGGCAGAAAACCCACCGTCATCGTCACCGTCGGTCTACCGGCCACCTCGATGACCCAGCCATCCTGTTCGATCTTCCAATCCGGCTGCAATGACTGACCTTTGCGCCACCGCACGTTGATCTCCACCACCGTCTGGTCGCCGACCACGCCCTTCCAGCCGGCGTGGACGCCGGCCACGCACCCGGCCGGGATCGTCCAGGACCCCAGGTCCAGATCCTCGGTCGTCTGCGCATACTCGGCCTCACAACGCACCTCGTCGAGTTCGATCCCGAGCGCGTCCGCGACCATTCGCACGGCCTCACCGAAGACGCCGGTGCCCTGCGCGGTCATCGACTGCAGTTCCGGATCGTCGATCGGCCGGCCGAATCCCACCGGCTTCTCGGTATCCGGAGAATCGTAGAAGGTGGTATCGGCGGCCTCGTTGACAGTGATCCGGTCGACCCGATCACAGATGCCGGCGGCCACGATCGACAACTGATTGACGTATCCCGGGCTGATCCCCGAACCGAACATGCTGGAGCCGCCGCGCCGGCATGCCGCCGCGATGCGTTCGCGACCCTCGCCCTGATTGTGTCCGGTGATGAACGACGCCGTGGCCACGACGTTGATGCCGGCCTCGAGGATCCGAACCAGCTCGTCGACATCGAGCCACATCGGGTTGTAGACCACCACATCGGGTTTGAGCCGCAAGAGCGCAGCGACATCGTCGGTCGCCACGATCCCCAGGGGGCCGACACCGGCGAGTTCGCCGACATCCCTGCCGACCTTGTCGCTCGACCAGGCGTAGCACCCGACGAGCTCGTAGTTGGGATTCGCCGCGATCGCGGCGACCGAGCTTCGGCCGACGTTGCCGGTGGTCCACTGCACCACCCGGTGAACGGGATTGTCGGACATGGGGTCTGCTCTCTTCTCGTCGGATCAGATCTTGGTGTAGACCGTCTTGGTCTGCAGGTAGGCCTCGATCCCGGCACGTCCGAACTCGTGCCCCCACCCGGACTGCTTGTAGCCGCCGAACGGCATCGAGTGGTCGTAGACCATCTGGCAGTTGAGGGTGACCGTGCCCGCCTCCAGTCGCTTGGCCAGGCGGTGCGCACGACCCACGTCGTTCGTCCACGCGGTGGCGGCGAGCCCGTAATCCGAATTGTTGGCCATCGCCAGGACCTCGTCGTCCTCGTCGAACGGCAACACCGCGACCACCGGACCGAAGATCTCTCGCTGGTAGAGGTTCATCGCCGGATCGACGTCGGTGACCACCGTCGGGTGCACGAAGTATCCGCGTCGATCCAGCCGGTGTCCGCCGGTGACCACCTCTACCCCGTCCTTGCGGCCCTCGTCGATGAATCCCATGACGCGCTTGAGTTGCTTCTCACTGATCAGCGGTCCGATGTGGACGCCCTCTTCTTTGGGGCCGCCGAGTTGGAGACCATTGGCCACCCCCGAAAGACCCTCGACCACCTGGTCGTAGACACCTCGTTGGACGAAGATCCGTGAACCGCAGATACATCCCTGGCCGGAATGGATGAAGATCCCCATCGCAGCGGTCATGACCGCCATGTCGACGTCGGCGTCGTCGTAGATGAGCACGGGAGACTTGCCGCCCAGTTCGAGCGTGACCCGCTTGAGGTCGCCCGACGCGGCGCGCACGATCTGCTTGCCGACCTCCGTGGAGCCGGTGAACGCGATCTTGTCGACATCCGGATGCTCGGTCAGCGCCTTGCCTGCGGTGTGTCCGTAACCCTGGACGAGATTCACCACGCCCTCGGGGACGCCACCCTGCTCGAGGAGCTTGTGCAGCAACATCGCCGACAACGGTGTCTCCTCGGCTGGTTTGACCACGCAACTACATCCTGCTGCCAGGGCAGGAGCCAACTTGGCCGCCCAGTTGAAGACCGGGCCGTTCCACGGGAAGATCAGTCCCACCACCCCGTAGGGTTCCTTCAGCGTGTACCCGTGCATGTCCGAGAAGAGCTGGGCGACACCGCCTGTCATCTGGATGTCGTGGGCGATGCCGTTGAGCTTGGTGCACCAGCCCGCGTAGTAGCGGAACATCTCGGCAGCCGTACCCATGATCGCCTGGGCCTGCTCGAACGGCATACCGGTGTTCGCCGAGTCCAGTTCGGCCAGATCCGCCGCACGGTCATCGATCAGATCCGCGACACGCCACAACACCTTCGCGCGCTCACTCGGCGGCTTTCCTTGCCAGACACCGGATTCAAAGGCTTCGCGGGCCTTGGCCACGGCCTCGTCGACAGCCTTGGCTCCGCCGTCGGTGAACTCGGCGATCTGCTCCTCGGTGACCGGGTCGATGACCGGGATGACGTCGCCGTATCCGGTGCGTTCGGCGAGCTCGTCGATTATTGCCTTGACAACCATTCTCGATACCTCACTTGACTCGGATGACCACTCGTGGACTACCGCACGAGTGAATCTCGATCGGACCAATATTGTTTGCGCAGCGAGCGTTTGTAGAGCTTTCCGTTCGGATCCCTGGGGAGCGAACCGACGAATTCGATGGCGCGCGGACACTTGTATCCGGCGAGCCCGGAACGGGCGTACCCCAGTAGTTCCGCGACGAACTCCTCGCTCGCGACGACGCCTTCGGCAGGCTGGACGAGCGCGAGGACCGATTCCCCCATCTCCTCATCGGGCACCCCGATCACGGCGACATCGGCCACCTCCGGGTGGGTGGCCAAGATGTTCTCTGCCTCCTGCGGATAGATGTTCACCCCGCCCGAGATGATCATGTGCGCAGCCCGGTCGGTCAGGTAGAGGTACCCGTCCTCATCGAGCCGCCCGATGTCACCGAGCGTTCGCCAGCCCTTGTCGTTGGTTGCCGCCGCTGTCTTGTCGGGATCGTTGTGGTACTCGAACCCTCGTCCGCCCTCGAAGTAGACCAAACCGGTCTCGCCGGGAGGAAGTTCATCACCGTCGGGTCCGACGATGTGACACGTCTCCATCGGCCGTCCCACCGATCCGCGATGCGACAGCCATTCCTGTGCGGTGATGAAGGTGGTACCCACATCTTCGGTGCCGGAGTAGTACTCGCTGATGATCGGCCCCCACCATGCGATCATCTGTTCCTTCACACCGATCGGACACGGCGCGGCGGAGTGGATCACACTGCGGAGGCTCGACAGATCATGGCGTTCCCGCTCGTCCTCGGGAAGGCGAAGAAGTCGAGTGAACATCGTCGGTACGAACTGCCCGGTGGAGACGCGGTGGCGGTCGATGAGTTCCAGGGCCTTCGCGGGGTCGAAGCGTTCCATCACGACCACGGTCGCACCCAGCCGGTGCCACGACATCGAGAAGATCAGGGGTGCACCGTGATACAGCGGAGCAGGACACAGATACACGGCGTCGCTTGTCTCGCCGGTCATGGCAAGGCCCGCTGCGATCTGCACCGTCGGCGCGGTCGGGTCCCCGAGAGGGGTCAGCGGTAGCGGCTTCTGGACGCCTTTCGGCCTGCCGGTGGTGCCGGAGGAATAGAGCATCTCGCGACCCTCGCACTCCTCGTCGAGCGGGGTGCCCGGCGTCTCCAGCAGGAGTTCCTCATAGGACTCGAACCCGTCGACCTCTCCGCACGCCGAGATCCGTACCGGAACACGGCTCAGATCGAGATCACCGACCACCCCGGCCATCTGCGCACTCGCGACCAGGGCGACAGCTCCGCTGTCGTCGAGGATGTACTGGATCTCGCCGGCCGTCAGATGCCGGTTGACGGCGGTGAAGTACAGGCCGCTGCGCTGGGCCGCCCAGGTCACCTCGAGATAGGACCGGTTGTTCTCCATGAGGATCGCGACGACTTCGCCGGTCCCGATCCCCCTGCGCCGCAACGCCCTGGCGAGTTGCCGCGACCGCAACTCGAGATCCCCGAACGTCGCCGACTCGCCCGACCCCATGACGATCGCGGGCTTCGCGGGTGTTCGTAGCGCATGCCAGGCGAGAGTCATCGGCGCGGCGGTCACGTTCGACACCCCCTCGGAAAAGAATTTCATTCTGTTATCGAAAGAATGCCATTCCGCACGGCGATCGACAAGGCTTTCCGAGAAAAATCCTGAGCGATCGCTCAGCAGCCCGCGATCCGTCGACGACCTGCGCTGTTGGCGTGGCCGACGCAGCTCACGCGGGCCCACCGGGCGAACGCGGGCCGTCGACTGCCCGCGGGACCGGAACCGACCCGCGTCACCAGCTCAGTCGACGAGGCGCAGGCAGGCCGCGACGATCCGCGAGATGTCGCGCGCAGTCGGCGACTCCTTGCGCCACAGGTAATCCGACAGCGCGCCGACCGTTGCGTTGGAGATCAGCCGTGCGTCGAAAACGTGGTCACCGCTACCGAGTTCACGCAGCGGTTCATGCAGCAGTTCGGCGAGTCGCGCGTTGACAGACGGGGGCGACGACATCACTTCCTGGTTCACGCTGCCGACGTTCCACAGCACCGCGCGGGTCGTCTGCGCCGAATCGGTCTGAGCCTGGGACAACACACCTTCCACCCACCGCACCACTCGCTCTCGCGGCTCCTGCGCCTTGCCCATCTGATGGCCGAGATAACTGCACAGGCGATCGGTGCCGTCCTCGAGGATGGCCGCGATCAGGTCGTCCTTCGAGCGAAAGTGCCGATAGAAGGCGTCGTTCGACAGGCCGGCCGCGCCCACGATGTCGGCCACCCGGGGCCGCGAAGCAGATCCGGACCGCGCCATCACCTGACGGCCGGCGTCGATGAGCCTGCCGACCTCGTCGGCATAGTCCGACTCGCGCTTCGCGATGGACCGCGCCGCGATCCGGCGAGCCACCTGTGACCCGTTCACCATGTCCATCGTCGATCCTTCGCTGGTTCTGTGAATTAAGAATTGCATTCTGTGTTGAGAGAACTCTATTCTCACCACAGAGAGGAGCACAACATGGCATGGGATTTCGAGACCGATCCGGATTATCAGCAGCAACTGGACTGGGCGGACGAGTTCGTCCGTACCGAGGTCGAACCTCTGGACCTCGTCTGGCCGCACGAACAGTTCGTCCCGTTGGACGGCAGACGCCGACAGGCGATCGACCCACTGAAAACGCACGTGCGCCAGAAGGGGCTGTGGGCCACCCACCTGGGATCCGAGCTCGGCGGCCAGGGGCACGGACAGCTCAAGCTGGCACTTCTCAACGAGATCCTCGGGCGATCGTCATGGGCCCCGGTGATCTTCGGTTGTCAGGCACCCGACACCGGCAACGCCGAGATCATCGCGCACTTCGGCACCGATGCGCAGAAGGAGCGCTACCTGCGCCCGTTGCTGGAGGGCGAGATCTTCTCGTCGTATTCGATGACCGAACCGCAGGCAGGCGCGGATCCGGCCAGATTCGAGACGCGCGCCACGCGGGACGGCGACGGGTGGGTCATCAACGGCTGGAAGTACTTCTCCTCCAACGCGGCCACGTCGTCGTTCCTCATCGTGATGGCCGTGACCGATCCCGATGTCACCGTGTACAAGGGCATGTCCATGTTCCTCGTCCCGTCGGACACACCTGGCATCGAGATCGTCCGCAATGTCGGCTTGTACGGCGAACCGATCAACGGCGGGTCACATGCTCTCATCCACTATGACAACGTCCGCGTTCCCGACGCCGACCTTCTCGGCGGTGCCGGACAAGCGTTCGCGATAGCCCAGACCCGCCTGGGGGCGGACGGATCCATCACGCGATGCGCACGATCGGCCTTGCGCAGAAGGCACTCGACATGATGTGCGAGCGCGCGTTGAGTCGGGTCACCGCCGGAAGCTCGCTGTCGGACAAGCAGTTCGTCCAGGGGTATATCGCCGACTCGTACGCACAGCTGAAGCAGTTCCGGTTGTTGGTGCTGTACACGGCATGGGAGATCGACAAGTACCAGGACTACAAGAAGGTGCGCAAAGACATTGCCGCGGTCAAGGTCGTGATGCCCACCGTGCTGCACGACATCGCCTGGCGGGCCATGCAGGTGCACGGCGCACTCGGCGTCACCAACGAGATGCCGTTCTTCGGGATGATCCACGGCGCGGGGGTCATGGGTCTCGCGGATGGTCCCACCGAGGTCCACAAGACGACGGTCGCGCGCCAGGTACTCCGCGATCACACACCGACCGACGACGTCTGGCCGACGGAGTGGATCCCCAAGAAGCAAGCGGCCGCACGCGAGAAGTACGCCGAGTTCCTCGAACACGAAGTGGGCAACCGATGATCGACACCAACCGACTCGCGGACTGGATGGACAAGGCCGAGCTGCCCGGCAGAGGCGAGCCCATCGAGGCCCGGTACCTTTCCGGTGGGACGCAGAACGAGATCTACGAGATCCGACGTGGTGAAGAACGCTGCGTGATCCGCATCCCACCGGCCGCCGCGCCACCGGACCGGGACAAGGGCATCATGCGTGAATGGCGCATCATCGAGGCGCTCGAGGGTTCCGACGTCCCACATACCACCGCGATAGCAGCGTGTGAAGACGCCTCCGTCCTCGGCAGAGCGTTCTACCTCATGGGATTCGTGGACGGTTGGTCGCCCATGGAGCACAAGCATTGGACCGAGCCCTTCACCACCGATCTCACCGTGCGGCCACAACTCGGATACCAGCTTGCCGAGGGCATCGCCCTTCTCTCCGAGGTTGATTGGCGTGCCCGTGGCCTCGACGACCTCGGTCGGCCCGACGGATTCCATGAACGCCAGGTCAGCCGCTGGACGGGATTCTTCCAGCGCATCAAGGGACGCGAACTCGACGGGATGGATGTCGCCACCCGATGGCTCGAGAACAACCGCCCGATCGACTACATCCCCGGGCTGATGCACGGCGACTACCAGTTCGCGAATGTCATGTTCCGTGACGGTGCGCCCGCGCGCCTTGCCGCCATCGTGGACTGGGAGATGGGGACGGTCGGCGATCCCAAGCTCGACCTCGCCTGGATGGTCCAGGGGTGGCCGGATGACACATCAGCCGAATCAGCCTCGGAGGCAGGCTATGTCGATCTACGCGGTATGCCATCACGAGACCAGATGGTGCAGCACTATGCCGACGTCTCCGGCCGTCAGGTCGACGACCTCGACTACTACCTCGTGCTCGCGAAGTGGAAGCTCGCCATCGTTCTCGAACAGGGCTTTCAACGCGCGGGCGACGATCACAAGTTGCAGGCATTCGGGACGATCGTGCCCGAGTTGATGCGGTCGGCCGCCGACCTCGCCGAATCCACGGATTACCGGTCATGACCGCCACGACCGAGGACCTCGTGCATGAGCGGCACGGTGACATCGTGATGCTGAGATTCAATCGTCCGGAAGCGCGCAATGCCCTGCACGGAAGCCTGATCCGAGCGTTGGGTGAGGCCTTGCTCAGCGCCGAATCAGATCCAGAAATCCGCGCCATGGTCCTCACCGCAACCGGCGATCGGGCCTTCTGCGCAGGAATGGACCTCCGCAGTTTCACCGGCGACGGGGACATCGGTTTCGGCGACGACCCGGCCACCACCGCCTACTACCGGCTCACCCGGGGTGAGACGACGGTCCCGGTGGTTGCCGCGGTGAACGGTGCCGCAATCGGCGGAGGACTCGAGTTGCTACTCGGGTGCGACCTCATCGTCGCCTGCCCCGAGGCCCGGTTCGGACTCCCCGAGGCCAGACGCGGACTGTTTCCGGGTGGAGGGGGACGAACATCGGCACCCGCATCCCACTCGGCGCCGCACTGGAGATGACCTTGACCGGTGAATTCATCAGTGCACAAAGGGGTTTCGATCTAGGGCTGGTGAACGCCCTGGTGGACACCGACGACCTGGTCCCCACCGCACTCGACTACGCCCACAAGATCGGCGCATGCGCACCGCTCGGCCTCGCCGCCTGCAAAGAACTCGTCCGTCTCGCCGTCACCGATCCGGCCAGTGTCTCCGACCGCATGGCGCATTGGCAGTCGGTTGTCTTCACCAGCGACGACGCGATCGAAGGTGCGACGGCGTTCGTCGAAAAACGCGAACCGCGTTGGAAGGGGCGGTGACGTGGGCATCCGCGCCGTCGTCTGCGAACGGTACGGGACACCGGAATCGTTGACGGTCACCGAGATCCCGGCACGGCCCCTCGACTCGGGCTCCGTACGGATCGCCGTGCACTATGCAGCGGTGAACTTCCCCGACGTCCTCTTGATGGCCGATGACTACCAGATCAGCGTCCCGACGCCGTTCGTCCCGGGTAGCGAATTCGCCGGCACCGTCACCGAGGTGGCAGACGAGGACAGCGGGATCGCAGTGGGCGACCGGGTGATGGGAACGGGATTGTTCGGCGCTTTTGCCGAGGAGGTGATGATGCCGGCGCGGTCATTGCGTCACTTACCCGTGGGTGTGTCGATGCGGCAGGCCGCCGCGGCGGGCGTCGCGTATCGCACGGCCTACCACTCCCTGCGGTCGGTCGCCCGCGTTGCGCCGGATGACCCCGTCGTGGTGCTAGGGGCCGGCGGCGGCGTGGGGCTCGCGGCCGTCACCCTCGGTACCGCGCTCGGCACCGACGTATACGCCGTCGCCTCCTCTCAGGAAAAGCTCGACGCTGCAAGGGAACACGGCGCACGACACGTCATCAATCACCGTGCGGTGCAGTTGCGAACGGCCCTCCGGGAGGTCCTCACCGACGGGGCCGCGGCGGTCATCGATCCGGTGGGCGGCAGCCTGTCGGAGCCTGCCCTGCGCTCGCTTCGTCGTGGTGGTCGCTTCGTGACCGTGGGCTTCGCTTCTGGCGAGATACCGCGGATCCCACTGAATCTTGTCCTGGTCAAGGGCGTTCGGATCCTCGGATTCCAATTCGGCGACATCGCACCTGACGAGTTCACCCGGAACGAGGAGGAGTTGCGAGAACTCCTCCGCTCGGGACGGGTGGTCCCCCACGTGGGAGCGGAGTTCTCCCTCGACCAAACCGGCGAGGCACTGCGCTTGGTCGCCGACGGCCATGCGATCGGAAAGGTCCTCATCCGCATATCCGGCGACTGACCACCGCTGGGCCCATGGTGCGACACCGTACGTCGCCGCACCACTCCCTTGATGGCGCGGCCACGCCGCCCGCGCGCGATACGAAGATCAGCTCGCCGGCACCAGACTGACGGGCGGCGGTGTCATCGCGTGGTCGGCCGCGACCCGGAACGACTCGACCGCGGCGAGCGATTCCGGGTCGACGCCGGCCGCTGTCAGCGCCTGACGTTTGAATGCCCGTGCTGCGCAGCTCAGTCGGTGTGACGTGGTGAGACAGCGGCTGTCCAGGTCCGAAGACAGGCCCTCACCCCACAACCGGATGTCGGCGAGGCCCCGGTCGATCACCGACGTTGCCCCGTCCCTGATTCGCTCGTCGGCCGCGAAGGCCTTCGCCGACACCGCCAGGGCCTGTGGCCATGGACCGGCGCCCGGCTGATCGAAGGCCTTCCGGTTCCCCAGCGAATCCCGGAGATCGAAAAGTGGTGCGCCGAGAATCGCCATCGGCCTCGTGTCCCCGTCTTCGAGTACGTGGACCGAGACGTCCCATCCGGCCATCGATTGGTCGAACAACCAGCCACCCGCGTGTTCGATCGCCTCCAGTGGATCCGCAGCGATCACGGCGAGCCGGTAACGCAAGGGCCGACGCCGCGCGACAGTTCGCACTCGAGAGACCTCGTGTACTCCCGGAACACGGGCACCAGTGGAATTGACGGATCGAGCAACCATGATGTTTCCATTCCGTTGATGAAGGCGATGACTTCCACGGCCTTGGCGGCCACGTCCAGGTCCGAACGGAAGCGCCCCTCACGCTGACCGCGCCGAATACCCTCGGCCACGGTCTCCACCGCTGCGTGATAGCGGAACAACAGCCGGTCGTGGAGCGGGGTGTCCGGGTCGAGGTTCTCCGCCTGTAGCACGGTGAACATCCGGACCTGCTCGGGTGACCGTTCGAACCGCGATGCGACGTTCCCGAGTTGCTCGATGATGTCGCCTGTGCGGTCCGCGTGCTCGTCGTCGTCGGCGTCGCGCAGCTCCAACACCGCATGGAGCAACTGCGCCTTCGACTCGAAATGATGCAGGAGACCTGCAGGCGTCACACCCGCCTCCGCCGCGATCTGGGCCAGCGTCGTATTGCGCCATCCATTGCGGCCCAGCAACTGCTGCGCCACTTCCAGAATGCGCCGCTTGCGCTCCTCCCCTTTGGCGAGGAGCGCATCATACGGACGTGTACCAGACGCCTGACTCACAATTTCGTTCCTGACTCACCAGTGAACATGTTCGGGGGGCTGCCCGAATCCAACCTAGTGAACACATAGTAGGTAGGTTCCGACGATGTGACAAGCGTCTCACTTAACATCGATCGCTGTCACGGTCACATCTATCGTCGGTCGTGGCACGAGAACGAATATCACACCTTCGAGAACATTCCTCTCCTTCAGAGATATCATTGTTCTCGTCATCAGGTCGCATCGGCGTCGACGACGCACAGCGAGGACGAATCGAAACGCTGCACGTCAAACGCCTACTACGAGGAGATCATGCGCTTCATCTTTCACTACCCGGAGACCAGCGGCCCGGACGGTGACCTGTTTGCCGCCGGCGGGATCAAAGACGTGGCCCAGCGAGCCGAGGGTGCGGGGTTCGACGCGTTCTCACTCAGCGAGCACCCCGCTCCGGGAGCACGTTGGTTGGCCGCCGGCGGTCATCAGACGCTCGATCCCTTCGTCACGCTCGGATACGTGGCCGCCGCCACCGAACGGTTGCGACTGCTCACCTACCTCGCCGTGGCGCCGTACCGGAACCCCCTGTTGTTGGCGAAGTCGGCAGCCACCCTCGACATCCTCTCGGGGGTCGGCTGATCCTCGGTCTCGGCGCCGGCTACCAGAAGAGTGAGTTCCACGCACTCGGCGTCGACATCACCGAACGCAACGCGCTGCTCGACGAGGCCCTCGAGGTTCTCCCGCTGCATTGGCGTGGCGAGACGTTCAGCTTTGCCGGTGAGCACTTCAACGCGAGGGACGTGATGTGTCGCCCGCGGCCCGTGCAGTCGCCGATACCGATCTGGATCGGCGGGAACTCTCGGCTCAGCCGTCGACGCGTCGCCCGTGCGGCCCAGGGGTGGATGCCGATGACCGGTGGCGCGCAGCTGAGTTCGACGGCCCGGACCCCCATGCTCGACCCGGATTCGGAACTCGACGACATCATCACCGAATTGCGTGGTGCCGCCGACGCCGCCGGGCGAACCGAGCCGATCGACGTGCTGTACTCCTACCAGGCAGAAGGTATCGCCGATCCCGCGGCTGATGCCGACCGGCACCGGGAAGCATTCGCGCAGCTCGAGAAGGCCGGCGTCACCTGGATCCTGGTGTCGAGCGGGACCACCGACTTCTCCGCCACCACCGATTTCCTGGATGCCTTCGGCGCCACGTATCTCGGCACCGGGCGGTGACCGTCCGGTGAGGTGGTTCGAAGAACGAAGTGGACTCGACGGTGCCGTTGCCGTCATCACCGGCGGCGCAGGTGGACTCGGGGAGGCCATTGTCCTGGATCTCGCCGCGAACGGGGTTCGACCAGCCGTGATCGACATCGACGGTGCAGCCGCGGAAACCCTGTACGGCACCCTCACCGAAGCGGGACACGACGCGATCGTACATCCGGGAGACGCTCGCGACCCGGCGCTACTCGAGGAACTGTTCGACGCGGCAACCGACCGTTGGGGCCGGATCGACATCGTGGTGAACATAGTGGGCGGCACCTTTCGTGCCGAGTTCGTCGACAGCACCCCCAAGGGATGGGACGCACTCCTGCGCACGAACTTCCACCACGTCCTCCATGCCTGCTCGCTGGCGGTTCCACGTATGCGGGCGGGCGGTCGGGGTGGCAGCATCATCAACATCACCACCATCGAGGCCCACCGCGCGGCACCGGGGTTCGCGGTATACGCGGCCGCAAAAGCTGCCGTCGAGCAATTCTCCCGAACCCTTGCGGTCGAGGTCGCACCCGAGGGGATCCGCGTCAACAACGTGGCACCCGACTTCGTGCCGACCCCGAATCTCGCGAAGTTCGGCCAGGGAGCGATCCCGCCGATGGCCACACCGGGCGGCGCCCGGATCGCGATCCCGATGGGACGCGTCGGCGACGTGTCAGACGTCTCCAACGCCGTCGTCTTCCTGGCATCGGGTCTGTCGAGCTATATCACCGGCACCACCCTGCACCCCGACGGTGGCACTCTCGCGTCATCGGGATGGTTCAACTGGCCCGACCACGGCTGGGCGAACTACGCTCCGGCGCAGTACTGACCGAACTGTCACAGCCCCAGTGATTTCGCGACGATCGTCCGCATGACCTCACTGGTGCCCGCATAGATCCGGGCCACGCGTGCGTCGGTGTACAGGCGGGCGATCGGGTATTCGGTCATGTACCCGTACCCGCCGAACAGTTGTAGACACCGGTCGACGGCCCGCGCCTGCATCTCGGTACAGAACAGCTTGACGCGAGCGGCATCGGCACCCGAGAGTTCGCCGTCGACCAGGGCGAGCACTGCCTGATCGAGCATCGCCTGTGCGGCCTCCACCTCCGTCGAGACCGACGCCAGTTCGAACTTGGTGTTCTGGAATCCGGCGACCGGTTTCCCGAATGCCTTACGCTCCGAAACATATTCGATCGTCGCCGTCAATGCGGCCCGCGCCTGCGCGACCGAACCGGCGGCCACCGTCATTCTCTCCTGGGGCAGATTGTGGCCCAGGTAGCCGAATGCCGCACCCTCCTCCCCAGGATGTTGGCCACCGGCACCCGCACATCGGTGAAGGACAATTCGACGGTGTCCTGCACCTTGCAACCCATCTTGTCGAGCACCCGGCCCCGCTCGAATCCGTCCATGCCGTCCTCGACCACGAGGAGACTCAACCCGGCCCTGCGGTTGTCCGGATCGGTCGACGTCCGTGCCACCACGATCACCAGGTCGGCCAGCAGACCCCCGGTGATGAACGTCTTGGCACCGTTGACGACGAAATGCTCACCGTCGCGGACGGCGGTGGTACTCACACCCGCGAGATCGGAACCGGTTCCCGGCTCCGTCATCGCGATCGCGGTGAGCGACTCTCCACTCGCCAACCCCGGGAACCAGCGGCCACGTTGCTCGGTGTTCGCATAGCGCAGGAAATACGGCAGGATCACGTCCAGCTGGGTGCGCACGGTGGACAAGGTGACCATCGCACGCGAGGCCTCCTCTTGGAGGATCACGTTGTAGCGGAAGTCCTCCTGGCCCGCCCCGCCATACTCTTCTGGGATCGCCATGCCCAGGACTCCCAACTCACCGAGCCGGGTGAACACGTCCCGGGGCATCTGCCCTGCCTTCTCCCACTTCGGGTACTCGCCGACGACCTCCTTGTCGACGAAGTCCCGGACGAGCGCCCGGAACGCTTCGTGATCCTCGTGGTAGATGCCACGTCGCATGTCGCAGTCCTCTCAGGCCGTCAGCTCGACGAGTGTTGCGTTGGCGGTGCCGCCGCCCTCGCACATCGTCTGCAATCCGTATCGGATGTCGTTGTCGCGCATGTGGTGCAACATCCGGGTCATCAAGATCGCACCGGATCCGCCGAGTGGATGTCCGAGAGCGATGGCACCGCCCAACGGGTTCAGTCGGTCGCCCCGCGCTCCTGTCTCCGCGAGCCAGGCCAACGGCACCGGCGCGAAGGCCTCGTTGACCTCGAAAGTTCCCACATCGTCGACCGACACACCGGCTTTCGCGAGAACCTTCGCGGTTGCCGGGATGGGTCCGGTCAGCATGAGTATCGGATCCGCGCCGGCCACCGCGCCGCCCCGGTAGCGCGCGATCGGCGTGAGGCCGAGGTCGCGAGCACGTTCGGGTGTGGTGACGAGTAGGGCGGCCGCACCGTCGGAGATCTGGGACGAATTCCCGGCGTGGATCACGCCGTCGTCGCGGAACGCCGGTTTCAGCCCGGCCAGCTTCTCGACGGTGGAACCGCGCCGGACCCCTTCATCGACGGTGACCGTCCCGGTACCCGTGTCGACCGGCACGATCTGATCGACGAACGCACCCCGATCGATCGCCGCAGCCGCAAGTTCGTGTGATCGAACCGCGTACTCGTCGAGGAGGGCGCGGGACAAACCCCACTTCTCGGCGATCAGCTCCGCCGAGATCCCCTGATTGAAGGAGAAGTCATCGTAACGGGCAAAGACTTTCGGCCCATACGGCACTCCGGTGGAGCGCGCCGCTCCCAGCGGAACCCGGCTCATCACCTCCACGCCGCCCGCGACCACCACGTCCTGCTGTCCCGACATCACGCCCTGCGCGGCGAAATCGAGAGCCTGTTGGCTGGAGCCGCACGCGCGGTTGATCGTCGTACCCGGAATCGATTCCGGCCATCCCGCTGCAAGCACCGAGTACCGCCCGATGTTGCTCGACTGGTCACCGACCTGCGAGACACATCCCCACACCACATCATCGACGATCGACGGATCGATGCCGGTGCGATGGGCCAACTCCTGCAACACCAGCGCCGAGAGATCCGCGGCATGCATCTCCGACAGCCCACCGTTGCGCTTGCCGACCGCGGTACGAACGGCCTCGACGATGACGACTTCACGCATTTTCACTCTCTCCGATCTCGTTGCGTGGCGCTTCCCGGCGGCGGCACAGCCCACCGTCCCGTGAACGCCGGTTCCGTCTTCTGCGCGAACGCGGTGTAGGCGGTCGCCACGTCCGAGGTGCCGAAGTTGATCACCTGTGCGCGCGACTCACGGGCGACGGCCTCTCGCAGCGAACCGTCGACCCCCTCGTTCAGCAGCGACTTGATCTGCGCGAGTGCGACGGGCGGACCGGTGGCCAGTTGTCGGGCGATCGCGTCGACGAGATCATGGATCTCGTCGGCGTCGACCACCCAGGTCACCAGACCCATCGTGTGTGCCTGCTCGGCGTCGATCATCTCGGCCAGCAGCGCAAGACGTTTCGCCTGCTGTAGCCCGACCAGCCTCGGAAGGTGCCACGACCCTCCGAGATCCATGGACAGACCACGTCGCGCAAAGATCTGCGAGAAACGCGCCTCGGGGGTGGCGGCAACCAGGTCGCAACCGAGAGCCAGATTCCATCCCGCGCCGACTGCGACACCGCACACCTTCGCGATCGTCGGGATCGTGAGGTCGTGCAGCGCCATCGTGACGTCGGTGAGGATGCGCATCTTGTCGACAGGATGGCGCGCATCGGGTTTCGAGATATCCGCACCCGAACAGAACGCGCCGCCGGCTCCGGTCAGGACCAGTGCTCGAGGGCCCTGCGACCGTGCAGAGTCTTCCAGGACGTCGCGGAGCACGCACCACGCCGCCCAGTCGAGCGCATTCTTGCGGTCCGGCCGGTTCAGTGTCACGGTGCGAACACCGGTCGCATCGTCGGTGACCAGCACCGCCGAATCGTCGGTGGGGCCTGCGCTCATCGGTCGAACGCCGGGCCGACGGCCCCCTGTGCGCGCAGCCCGGCGATCTCAGCCGCACCCAACCCGAGTCCGGCGAGCACGGTGTCGGTGTGCTCCCGAGCCCGGGGACCGGACCCATCACCGGATCGAAACCGGTGATCACCGGCGGGGGCAGCACTGCGGGGATCGGTCCGTTCGGTGTATCGACCTCCCGCCACCGGTCACGCTCGGCGAGATGCGGATGGGCTATCACGTCGCTCGGTCGATTGAAGCGTGCGTTGCCGATCCCGGCCGCGTCCGCCGCCTTCTGGATGTCGACGAGATCATGCTGCGCGCACCAGTCGGCGATGGCCGCATCGAGGACGTCCCGATGCGCGACACGCCCTGCGTTGGTGGTGAACCGTGCGTCATCGGCGAGATCGTTCCGCTGCAGTATCTCGGTCGAGAGTCGCTGCCATTCGCGATCGTTGGTGGTGCCCAACACAACCGTCTGTCCGTCACCGGTCCGATAGGCGCCGTACGGCGCGACCGCGGGCGATCCCATGCCACGTGGTTGCTGATCGATGCCCGTGTGCCGGGTGTAGTTGAGCGCGTACCCCATCAGTTCGGCCATCGTGTCGAACAAGCTGACGGCCACTGCACCACCACGGTCACGGCCTTCACCATTGCGGCTGTGCCCGACCATCAACGACAGGATGGAGATCGCCGAATACAGTCCTGAGCAGACGTCGGCCATCGGTGGCCCCGGCTTGGCCGGCGCATCGGGGTGGCCGGTGATCGCGCACGCCCCCGATTCCGCTTGGGCGAGAAGGTCGTAGGCACGTTTGTGTGACAGCGGACCACCTGGCCCGTACCCGTCGATCTCCACCACGATCAGATCCGGGTGACGATCGGCGAGATCATTGGGCGCGAGGCCCATCTTCGCCGTGGAACCGGGCGCCAGGTTGGAGACCAACACGTCGGCGTCGTCGAGCAACCGATGGAGCACCGCCATCCCGGCCGCCGACTTGAGATCGATGGTGACCGACTCCTTGCCACGGTTCACCCAAACGAAGTGTGCCGCCATGCCATTGACGACGTCGTCGTAATGGCGCGCGAAGTCTCCGCCCTTGGGGTTCTCCACCTTGATCACCCGCGCACCGAGGTCGGCCAGCGTCCGCGTGCACATCGGCGCGGAGACAGCTTGCTCGAGCGCGACGACGGTGACACCGCTCAACGGCCCGGCCTGCTCCTGTCCCCCGCTGTCGATCTGCTCGATCGGTGTCGACATCACATCACCATGCCACCGTCGACCGGCAGCACCTGTCCCGTGATGAACGACGCGGCATCGGAGGCCAGGAAGACGAATGCGCCGGCAACCTCGGACGGTTCGGCCCAGCGGCGCAGTGGAATTCGATTGAGCATGGTCGGTGCAAAGCGCTCGTCGGTACGGATGGTCTCGGTCATCGGCGTCGCCGCCAACGGCGCCAGCGCATTGACCAGGATGTTCTTGCGCGCCAACTCACGCGCGAGGGACTTGGTGAGTCCGATGATCCCGGCTTTCGCAGCCGAGTAGTTCACCTGCCCGAGCGTTCCGGTGATCCCGGCCGACGACGTCACGTTGATGATGCGTCCCGTACCGTCGGTGGCGAGATGAGGCAACGCCGCCTGCGCGCAATTGAACGCACCCATGAGATGGATGTCGAGCATCCGGCGGATGCTGTCCTGGCTGGTGTCGGCGAACATGGCCGGAGCCGTGACCCCGGCATTGTTGACCACGATGTGGACATGCCCGTCTCCCAACGCGGCGGCTCGACTCATCACGCCGTCGGCGGCGTCCCGGTCACTGACGTCGAGCGCCATGCTGTCGGCTTTGCCACCTGCAACCGAGATCTGCTCGGCCACCTCGGCGGCCGCGGATTCGTTCACGTCGGTCACCATGACCGCCGCGCCCGCCGTCGCCAATGCGGCGGCGACCGCCGACCCGATGCCACCGGCGGCACCGGTGACCACAGCCGCACGGCCGGTCAGGTCGAACATCGTGTTGTGGCTCATCAGTAGCTCCTCGGCATGCCCAATGTGTGCGATCCCAGATAGTTGAGGATCATTTCCTGACTGATCGGCGCGATCCGCATGACCCGAGCCTCGCGGAAGTAGCGCGCGACGTTGTACTCCTCCGAGTATCCCATGCCGCCGTGGGTCTGCAGCGCACGGTCGGCCGCCGTGAAACCTGCTTCCGCACAAAGATATTTGGCAGTGTTCGCCTCGCGGCCACACGGCTTCCCGTTGTCGTAGAGCCAGGTCGCCTTGCGCAACACCAACTCCGCCGCGTCCAGCTGCGCGAGGGAGTCGGCCAGCGGGAACTGGATGCCCTGGTTCATGCCGATCGGCCGGTCGAACACCTCGCGCTGCTTCGCGTAGGTCACCGCCCGGTCGAGCGCCACCCGGCCGATGCCGAGCGCCTCTGCAGCGATGAGCATGCGCTCCGGGTTCAGGCCGTCGAGCAGGTACTTGAAGCCCTTGCCCTCCTCTCCTACCCGGTCCTCCTCGGGTACGTAGAGGTCGTCGATGAACAGCTCGTTCGAGGTGACCGCATTGCGGCCCATCTTCTTGATCGGCCGGATCTCGACGTGCGCAGGATCGAGGTCGGTGAGGAACAGCGTCATCCCGTCGGTCTTCTTCTCGACCTGGTCATACGGGGTCGTGCGGGTGAGCAGAAGAATCTTCTCCGACTCCATCGCCTTGGAGATCCACACCTTGCGCCCGTTGATCACATAGCCGTCGCCTTTGCGGCGAGCCGAGGTGGTGATGCGTGAGGTGTCCAGGCCCGCTCCGGGTTCGGTCACCCCGAAACACACGTGCAGGTCACCGTTCACCACCCGGGGCAGCGTTCGCTGCTTGAGCTCGTCGGAACCGTGTACGACGACCGGCTGCATACCGAAGATCGAGAGGTGGATGGCGGTCGCGGCGTTCATCGCACCACCAGAGCGCGAGACCTGCTCGAGAAGGATGGTGGCCTCGGTGATGCCCAGGCCGTGTCCGCCGTACTCCTCCGGGATCGTCATGCCGAGCCAGCCGCCGTCGGCAATGGCCTGATAGAACTCGGTCGGGAACTCGTGCGCGAGATCCTTTTCCATCCAATACTGGTCGTCGAAGCGTCCCGCGAGTTCGGCCACTGCCTTGCGGATCAGTTCCTGATCCTCCGACAGCTCGAAACTCATCCCTTGAGACATACGTCGAACCTTCCTGTTCTGCTGGTGGGCGACATGTGCTCGCACCGGCCTCCTCTGCGGTGGCCGGTGCGATCAGTCGCCGGTCAATCCGATGCCGGAAGCGCTTTGGCGGTCTTGATGGTCATCGTCGTACCGTCACACGTCAGTGGTCCCGAGCCTGCCGCGGTGCACAGAAGTTCCACCGTCTCCTCGGCGTTGACGTATCGCTTGCCGATCAGGACACCGGGTTCCGATCCGTCCCTGCCCGGCTGGGTGACCGACTTGGCCGGCTGCAGTGTGGTCCCGCCACAGGTGATCTCGGCTGCACCGTCGGCAGGAGCCGTGACCACCACCACCTTGGTGGAACAGGTCTCACACGCCAGCTGTTCACCCGCGCGCAACTGCGGCACTTTCGTGGTCATGCTGAATCTGATCCTCCACTGTGGTGGTGTGTTTGCCGGTTGCCGGCGCCGGGGCGAGACGTTCACCGAAGGTGTTGAGATCGAAGGCCTGCCGCGCCAACCAGAACCGGAGGAAGTTGGTCAGGGAGTACCGCAGGAACACGGCCGATCCGACCACCGCCACCGCGATGCCGGTGAGCGCGATCGTCAACGCATCCCGCTGCACCAACGGGTCGGAGGTGTTGTGCGACATCAGGTAGGCGATCACCCCGAGTGCGACGCCGAGCACCATCCCGACCACACCGAGCCGGATCCAGAGCTGCGACCTGGCCGCGGCCGGATCCGGGATCTTCAGCTTCTCGAGTTCCTGCGTGAAGCGTTGCGTCCTGTCATCAGATGTGGCCGTCATGTGGCACTCCCTAGGTAGAGGTTGGCGAGTTCTTTTCTGAGTGATTCTCCTGGTGGACCCTGGTATTCGACCTGACCACGAACCAGCACCGACGCGTGGTCGGCCATGTCGAGCACCGCCGACGCGAACTGCTCGACCACCAGCACGGCGACTCCCTCGCGCGCGATCTGCGCGACATGTTCGTAGAGTCTCTCCACCACCAGCGGGGCCAATCCCATGGAGAGCTCGTCGAGGAGCAGAACCGCGGGGTCCGTCACCAGCCCCCGGGTGAGGGCGAGCATCTGCTGCTCGCCGCCCGACAAGGTGCCCGCGGTCTGCGAGGCGCGTTCCTTGAGGATCTGGAACCTGGAGAACGCGAGATCTTCGACCTCCTCCCGCGACTTCCCGGTGAAGGTCATCATCCAGAGGTTCTCGCGGACCGTCAGATTCGGGAACACCCCGCGGCCCTCGGGAATCAGACACACACCGGCCAGCGCGGCATCCCTGGAGGCGATACCGGTCACGTCACGACCGCCGTACAGAATCCGGCCCGAGTCGGCCGGATGCACTCCCGCAGCCACTTTCTGGGTCGTGGTCTTGCCTGCGCCGTTGGGCCCCAGCAGCGCAACCACCTGGCCCGCACCGACACTGATGTCGACACCGTGCAGCGCGGTGATGCCTCCGTAGCCGGCACGGACGTCGCGGAGTTCGAGTAACGGTGGAATCATGCTGTCCCCAGATAGGCGTCGAGTACGGCGGCGTTTTGTCGCACCGATTCCGGTGGACCAGAGGTGATGATCGCACCCAGGTCGAGGACATGGACCTTGTCACAGACGCTCATGACCAGTTCCATGTCGTGCTCGACCAGCAGGATCGCGACACCGTCCTGCGCGACGGTCCGCAGGATCTGGGCGAACCGCTCGGTCTCCTCGGCGTCCTGTCCGGCCGCAGGCTCGTCCAGCAGGATCAGATCCGGTCGCGTGGTGAGAGCCCGTGCCACCTCCACCTGACGGCCGACACCGGTCGGCAGGGAATCGGCGAGCCGGTCCGCATACGCCCCGAGCTGAGCCCGGTCTATCACGCCGTCGACGAGTTCGGCCGCGGCCCGGCCGTTGCGTCGGAGTTCGGCTGCGACGAGCAGGTTGTCGCGGACGCTGAGCCGACCGAACAACTCGAGGCCCTGGAATGTCCGTGCCATCCCACGCTTGGCGCGCTGGGCCGGTCCGAGACGGGTGATGTCTTCGCCGTCGAGGAACACAGACCCAGAACTCGGCCGCCGCAACCCGCCGATGACGTCGAACAGCGTGCTCTTCCCGGCACCGTTCGGGCCGATCAGCCCGGTGATGTGTCCGCGCTCGGCGGTCAGCTCGACGCCGGAGAGCGCGCGATGCGCGCCGAACGACACCGACACATCGTCAACTCTGAGCAGCGACGGCACGATCCAACACCTCCTCATCGTCATCCGTCCACGGACGGTTGATTCCCCACCATTCGACGGGGATCTCGGCCTCGGGTCCGCCCGGACCATCGCCTGCAGGATGCGCGCGGCGGTCACGCCAGATGGCGATCATCGGGGTCAGCAACCCGGCCGCGAGCATCGCGACGAAGAAGACGTATCCATTGATCACATCGGCGAGCCGCAGCAGCCAGAAGACCAGCGTCCACCCCAGCAACGCCGCCATGACGAGTCGATCGGCGAATGCCGTGTTCCACTGCTTGCGCAGCGCCGCGATCCCGCCCTCCTTGACCGCTCGCGCACCGAAAGCGATACCCAGCAGCGCCGGGATCGCCTGCGAGACCTCACGAAGGCCAGGCCACAGAACTCCGATCGCGTTGAGCGGTCCTGCGAGTGCGGCACCGGTGAACATCCCGCTACCCACTGTGCCGAGGCCTGCCAGCACCACCACCAGGAAGATCGGCAGACCTGAGATGAAGTTGAACTGGTCACCGGTGACCGACTGGAGTTGCATGCCGTACAACGCACCCCCGAGGCCGGCGAGCGCGGAGCTGAGCCCGAAGACCAGCATCTTCGAGGTGAGGAGATTTCCGCCGAGAGTCGCGTATGCGGCTTCGCTGTCGCGCAGCGCGATCAGCTTGCGGCCCAGCCGACCTCGCCGCAACAGCGCGACGGCAACGGTCGCCGCGGCGAGGACGACGGCGGCGAACACGGTGGTGCGCTGCGGGGTGTCGATGGCGTAGCCGAACAGCGTCGGCCCCGGCACCTCGACCGATCCCTGGTCGAAGAACGAGATCCGCAAGCCGAACAGGTCGAAGGCCGGCAGGGTGAAGATCCACCGATCGAAGATCACCGCGATCGCCGCGGTGCCCAACGCCAGGTAGACCCCGGAGAGCCGAAGCGCGGGCAACGCGATCGCGGCTCCCACGATCCCGGCGATCACCATGGCCGCGATGATCGCCCACCACTGCCCGTCCGCACCCAGATGTCCGCAGACGATCGCACCGATACCGGCAAGGGTGATCTGGCACAACGAGATCTGGCCGGCGTAGCCCGCCAGCGGGACGTACGAGAGCGCCAGGACACCGAACGCGAAGATCTGGCCGTAGGTGATCAGGTCACTGTCGCTGAGCACCGTCGCCAGGATCAGCCCCGACCAGACGACAACGAGGGCGAAGAAGATCGTCCCACGAAGCGACGGCAGTGGCACCGGGCTCAGCTGGCGATCGCGGCCTCGGAGCCGTCCGTGCGGGAACGCGAGCAGTGCGAGCAGCAGCAGGATGGCCGGGGCGGCCAGCCGTAGACCTGGCAGATACGCATTCTGCGGCAGATAGCCGGTCAGGTAACTCTCCATGCAGCCCACCACGACAGCACCGAGGAACGTCAGCGGCAAGCTCTTCAACCGTCCGAAGATCGCTGCCGCGTACGCACTGACGATCACCAACGAGAGTGACATCGCGTCGAGGGCGACCACCGGGGCGATCAGGACACCACCGATCGCAGCCAGCTCGATCCCGAGAATCCATGCGATCCGGTTGGCGCGCACCGGATCTGCACCGGTGAGACCGACCAGTGACCGGTCGTCGACGGTTGCGCGCATCTCGGTACCGGCCCTGGTCCGGAACAACAGGACACGCAATCCCACCGCCACCAGGATGGCGACGACCATGGTGAGCGCCTGATGCCACGTCACCGTGGCACCGAAGACGTGGAACGGCTGCTGGTCGGCGAAGAACGTGGGCAGGTTCCGGGGTTCGTTCGGATCCCAGATCCACCGCGCCAGCGCGATGAGACCACTCAGCAGCGCGACTGTCATCACCAGCTTCTCGGCCTCACCGAGAGCCTGCACCGGCCGCAGCGCCACCTCGACGAACAGTCCGAACAGTGGCGTCAGCACCCCGAGCACCACCACGAGCGACAACCAGATCGGCCATCCCCATCCGACGCTGAACTGCCAGTAGGTGAATGCCGCCATCATGCCGGCGGCCCCGTGTGCGAAGTTGAACACGCCGGTGGTGGTGTAGGTGACGACCAGCCCGCCGCTGATCACTGCGTAGATCGCGGCGGTGCTGAGTCCGACCACGCCGAAGGCGAGGAATTGGTCCATTACTGCACGTCACTCATGCTCTTGCCGACGTCCGACAGCTTCATCCCGTTCCCGTATTGACCGGTCCAGCGCTTCACCGGGATGTTGCAGCGGTACGCACCCTGATCAGGACCGAAATCGGCTGCTTCCCAACCGCTCCGAGTTGCCTTCTCCACGTTGAAGCACGGTGAGGGCGCGGCCCCCGGGGTGAGATTCTGCGGCGCCTGCAACCCGCCTGCGGTCCAGGCCGCCTCCTTGGTCGCGGCCGACATCACGCATGCCCGGGTCACATTGTCGCCGCAGCTCGCAGCCGATTTCGCGAACACCAGCCACGCCGAGAAGGCCCGAAGCGCAGGGAGGGTGATGGTCGCATCCGGAGCGTACTTCTTGTACAGATCCTTGAGCTGGTTCATCACCGGGTCCGTGCTCTCGATCGGCAGGACACCGCCGAGGTCGACGAGGTTGTTCTGCTTCTCGGCCGATGAACCGAGCAGGTCGAGGAACGACTGACTGTAGGCGTTGTTGTTCGCGTCGATCCAGTCGGGCTTGTAGTTCATCCCGCTCAGCGTGCTCTCGAGCTTGGCGAGCTGCTTGTAGTCCCCGAAGAAGATCAGGCCTTTCACGCCCTTGTTCTTGATCGACTGCGCGTAGGGCGTCCAATCGGACACCCCCGATGCCGGGTAGAGGTCGTTGTAGACGAACTTGCCTCCGGCCGCCTCGGTCGACTCGACCTGGATGTCGCCGAGGACCTTCGTGACCGGCGAGTCACCGTTGATGATGCCGACCGCGTTCGCGGACTGCGGGTACGCGTCCTTCAACAACCACGTGCGGAACTGGTAGTAGGGCAGATAGCCGATGGACTGCGACGGTGAGGCCTGCACGCTCAGATCCGCACCGAGTTCGGTCAATTGCGCGACCTGCGCCGGGAAGTTCGGGAGCAGACAGGTCAGCCGTTCCTTGGTACCGAGCGCATCGAGGGCCGCTCCACCGCCGACCAGTGCGAAGTCCTGCTTGCACGCCTCGGACATCTGTTGCCGAACCGCCATGAGCTTCGTGTCACGCGTCGTCGCCACGAGTTTGCGACCGTTGATCCCACCGTTGTCGTTGCACCACGACGTGAACACCTTTGCCGCGTCACCGAACTCCGAGTTCTTGGTGAAGCCGACGTCGGAGAGCACGCCGACCTGGATCTGGTCGTCGGTGACCCCCTGCGCAGTTGCCCCCTTCGCGGACCCGTCCTGGCACACATCTGTCAGATCGCCGAACGAACTCGAGACGCTCGACGAGGACCCTGTCCCCTCCGCCCCGGTCTCCTCGGTCCCGCTGCCGTCACGGCCACCACAACCTGCGGCCGCAAACGCGACCACCACCATGGCCGTCGCGAATATTCGCTGTGCTCTCACCTGATTCTCCTCAATGACGTCTCCGGGCCGGCGAATCCCACCGGGATTCGAGAGCGTCTGGCGAAGGCTGTCGGACCAGTACCGAAGCGCAGCCGTGGCATCCCTGCTCTCGCTAATGAGAAACTAGCTTCTCCTAAACGAAGAATCAACAGATTGGGAGATCCAGGTCACAGATTCTCGGCACCTGCGAGCGCGCGACGTCGTAGAACGGCATGCACCTCCACGGAATCCGCCTCGGAACGGCACGGGGCACAACCACGAAAGATGCGCCGATGGATTGACTCACGAGGCAACTCATGAAAACGTAGTATCCGTCAATGAGAATATGATTCTCCGAAGGAGGGCCGGATGCGGCTGACACCCTTGCCGGGCGACCAGTGGGACGACGACGTCGATGCCGCACTGGCAGGCATGCTGCCGAAGAGACGCCGGAATCCCGAGGGCGCCGGCAATGCGCTGGCAACTCTCGTACGTCACCCCGATCTCACGAAGGCGTTCATGCCGTTCAACGTGCACCTTCTGTTCGGGTCCACGCTGTCGGACCGGATCCGGGAGGTCGCGATCCTCCGGGTGGCCGAACTCAGCGAATCGCCCTACGAACTCGAGCACCACACAGGCATGGGCCAGGCCGCCGGGATGACGCTCGAGGAAATCGAGGACGCCCGCCGAGGGGCCGCGCTCGAACCCGTCGAACAACTCGTCCTCGATGCGGTCGGTGAGTTGCACCGTCACCACGCGATCCTCGACGAGACCTGGGCCTTGCTCGCCGAACAGCTCACCGACCGACAGGTGATGGACCTGGTCTTCACGGTCGGCGCCTACTCCACTCTGTCCATGGCATTCAACACGTTCGGCATCGAGCCGGATCGCGAACTCCAGCCTGAATACGAAAGGTAAACCGTTGGCACACTTCAAGAAACCAGAAGCCGGTAGTTGGACCGAGCACTTCTCCTTCCTCGGCACCGAGCCCGTCGACTACACGGACTCGATCGACCCCGAGTTCTACGAGGCGGAGCGCGAGGCCATCTTCAAGAAGACGTGGCTACACGTCGGCCGGGTCGAGCGCCTTCCCAAGAAGGGCAGTTACTTCACCCGCGAACTGCCGGTGGTCAACACTTCGTTGATCATCGTCAAGGGCAAGGACGACGTGGTGCGCGCATTCCACAACGTCTGCCGCCACCGCGGCAACAAGCTGGTATGGGACGACTTCCCCAACGAGGAGACCTCCGGCACCTGCCGGCAGTTCACCTGCAAGTACCACGCCTGGCGTTATGACCTCACCGGCGATCTGAGCTACGTCCAGCAGGAGGGCGAGTTCTTCGATCTCGACAAGAACGAGTTCGGCCTCAAGTCGGTCCGGTGCGAGATCTGGGAAGGTTTCATCTTCATCAACCTCGACCCGGACGCCGAATCCCTCGCCGATTACCTGGGTGCCTATGGCGAAGGCATCAAGGGATACCCGTTCCACGAGATGACCGAGGTCTACAGCTACCGTGCGGAGGTCGGAAGCAACTGGAAGCTGTTCATCGACGCCTTCGCGGAGTTCTATCACGCGCCGGTTCTGCACCAGAAGCAGGCGGTGAAGGACGAAGCCGACAAGCTGATGAAGGTGGGATTCGAAGCGCTGCACTACGACCTGCAGAGTCCGCATTCGATGATCTCCTCATGGGGCGGGATGGCCCCACCCAAGGATCTCGGAATGGTCAAGCCGATCGAGCGCATCCTGCGTTCCGGTCTGTTCGGTCCGTGGGATCGCCCCGACATCGAGGGCCTCGACCCGTTGCCGCCTGCCATCAACCCGGCGGGCGCGGTCCCGTGGGGCGTCGACGAGTTCGAGTTCTTCCCCAACATGTCCCTGCTCTTCTGGGCTCCGGGCTGGGTCATCACCTACCAGTACTGGCCGACCGCGGTGGACAAGCACATCTTCGAGGCCAATCTCTACTTCGTGCCCCGAAGACCGTCCGTGAGCGCCTCGCGCAGGAACTCGCCGCGGTCACGTTCAAGGAGTACGCGCTCCAGGATGCGAACACGCTCGAGGCCACCCAGAAGATGATCGAGACCCGCACCGTCACCGAATTCCCGCTCTGCGACCAGGAGATCCTCCTGCGTCACCTGCACAAGATGGCCGTCGATCACGTCAAGGAGTACGAAAATGCCAAAGCTGCCAGCTGAATTCGCTGATCTGGAGAAGTTCTCCGACTGGTGCCTCGCCACCGAGGCGGAGCGTTACGCGAAGCGCCTCGACTCGACAATGGACGAGATGCAGGAACTCTATGATGCGGCCATGCCGCGCCTCGAGGACGCCTGCGCGTTCGGGGACAAGTTCCCTCTCGACGATCTGCCCGAGGACGTGCGTTCGCTGATCCATCTCATGCAATCGCTTGTGATGGTGTCCTTCCCAGTGGAGGTCTGGAAGCAACCGCGTGTCCCGGACAGCGGCGCGGCCTGGGCCGAGCTCGTCGTCGAACCCGTGGTCTGATGGTCACTCTCAAGGCGGCCGGTCTGGTCGACGTCGACACGGGTGAGCTGATCACCCCGGGCATCATCCGTGTCGACGGCGATCGGATCGTCGGTGTCGGTGGTGAACCGGAAGGCGAGGTCATCGACCTCGGGGACAACATCCTTCTTCCCGGCCTGATGGACATGGAGGTCAACCTCCTGATGGGCGGCCGGGGCGAACGTCCCGTCTACTCCACTGTGCAGGATGACCCCCCGACCCGGATGCTGCGTGCGGTCGGCAACTCCCGCCGCACGCTGCGGGCCGGCTTCACCACAGTGCGAAATCTCGGATTGTTCGTCAAGACCGGCGGTTACCTGCTCGACGTCGCACTCGGCAAAGCCATCGACAAGGGCTGGATCGACGGTCCGCGCATCGTGCCGGCCGGCCACGCGATCACCCCTACCGGTGGCCATCTCGACCCCACGATGTTCGCCGCGTTCGCACCGAACGTCTTGGATCTCACCCTCGAAGAGGGCATCGCCAACGGTGTCGACGAGGTCCGTAAAGCCGTTCGCTATCAGATCAAGCACGGTGCGCAGCTGATCAAGGTGTGCGTCTCCGGTGGCGTCATGTCGCTCACCGGAGAGCCTGGAGCGCAGCACTACTCGTTCGACGAGTTGTGCGCGATCGTCGACGAGGCTCATCGTCGCGGCCTGCGGGTGGCCTCGCACACGCACGGTGCCGAAGCCGTCAAACAGGCCGTGAAGGCCGGCATCGACTGCATCGAGCACGGTTTCCTGATGGACGACGAAGCCATCGAGATGCTCGTCGCCAACGACACCTTCCTGGTTCCGACGACCCGTTTGGCCGACGCCATGGATGTCTCGCACTCTCCTCCGGAGCTGCAGGCCAAAGCGGCCGAGATGTTCCCGAAGGCCCGCATCTCGGTGAAGAAGGCATACGACGCCGGTGTCAAGATCGCCGTGGGTACCGACGCTCCGGCAATCCCGCACGGCAAGAATGCCGACGAACTCGTCGCACTCGTCGAGCGCGGTATGCCGGCATCCGCGGTCTTGCGCGCAGCCACCGTCACCGCCGCCGAGTTGATCCGGGTCGACGACCGCGGGCGCATTGCCGAAGGACTGCTCGCCGACATCATCGCGGTGCCCGGAAATCCTTTGGACGACATCACTGTGACGCAGGATGTCCGCTTTGTGATGAAAGGTGGCAAGGTCTTTGTCCAGAAGTGATGCATCCAGAAACGACGACCTCCTCGAGATCCAACAGCTGTTGGCGAAGTACGCGGTCACGATGACCCAGGCCGACACCGACGGGGTGGTCTCGGTGTTCACGCCCGACGGCAACTACAGCGCCTTCGGTGAGGTCTATTCGCTTGATCAGTTTCCCCGGTTGGTGCAGGCCGCCCCCAAGGGTCTCTTCCTGACCGGCACCGCGCTCATCGACCTCGACGGAGACGACGACAGGAACACGGCGACGGGCACCCAGCCCCTCTGCTTCATCGATCACACCCAGCAGGACATGCGGATCGGCTACTACAACGACACCTACGTCCGAACCGAGGACGGCTGGCGCCTGCGCACCAGGGCGATGACGTTCATCCGCCGTAACGGTGAGCACAATTCGGGCCGCCCGCACGCGATCTCCTTCACGGGAGAATGAACACCCAGGAGTTCCGGGCCGCGGTGCGCGGGTGGCTCGACAGTCATGACCTGTCACCTGGCGACGACCATTCGTTCGACGCCCAGGTCGCGCAACTGTCGCGTGTCCGGCGGGCCCTCTACGAAGCGGACTGGATGCGCTACGGCTGGCCTACCGAGGTCGGCGGCCTCGGAGGCCCGGCGGTCCTGCGAGCCGTACTCGGTGAAGAGGTCGCGACGCGCAATCTCGCCGAACCCGGCATCTACTCGATGATCGAGGTGCTCGCGCCGACCGTGATCTCCTACGCCCGTCCCGAACTGGCGGCCGAGATGGTGCCGCGCCTGCTCAACGGCGACGAACAGTGGTGTCAGGGGTTTTCCGAACCCGGGTCGGGCAGCGACCTGGCGTCGTTGAGCACCCGAGCCGCGCCCGACCACGGCAATGACACGTGGATCATCAACGGGCAGAAGGTGTGGACCAGTCTCGCCCAGTTCGCGGCCCGCTGTGTACTGCTGACACGGACGGGGCCCGGACACGAGGGAATCACGGCGTTCTTCGTCGACATGGACACGCCCGGCATCACGGTGCGTCCGCTGCGGACGATGCACGGTGTCGACGAGTTCGCCGAGGTCTGGTTCGACGACGTCGTGGTGCCGGCCGATCGGATGCTGGGCCGCCCCGGCGACGGCTGGCGGGTCGCCATGGACCTGCTGCCACACGAGCGGTCGACATGCTTCTGGCATCGCATCGCCTACCTGTACTCCATCCTGGACAACCTGGTGCAGCAGTCGGATCCCACCGACGACCTCGACCTCGGTGCCGCCTACCTCGCCGCGCACACCGTGCGTTCCCGGTCATATGCGACGCAGCAACGACTCGGCGCGGGCGGGCGCCTCGGCCCGGAGACGTCGATCGACAAGGTCCTGCTTGCGACCGCCGAGCAACAGCTCTTCGACACCTGTCGCGATCTCGTACCCGGCGCCGTGGAATGGACCGATCCGGTGCTGCGATCGGAGTACCTCTATTCACGTGCGGCCACGATCTATGGCGGGACCGCCGAGATACAGCGCAACATCATCGCACGCCGACTACTCGATCTGGGAAAGGGCGACAGTGGATAGCGCCGAACAGGACCTCTTCGCCGACACCCTCCGCAAGGTCATGTCCGCGAATTCCGGGCCGGCCCTCGACAAGGCGCTGGCCGAACTCGGGTGGTCGGAGATGCTCGCCGACATCCCGGACGTCGCGATTCCGCTCGTGTTCCGACTACTCGGCGAATCCGGCTCACACAGTTCGATTCTCAACGACGTGCTACTCCTCGACCACCGCGGCGAGCCCGGCTCCGTGGTGCCCCTGGCGTTCGTGGGACGCCGTTGGGTTGAGTGGTCGCGCGACAGCATGGACGGCCAGGACTCGATCGATCCCGAGCTGCCGTTGCGCGAGGTTGACAGGGGCATCGACCTGCCGATTGCCCAGGCACGTCTGGCGCTCGGCTGGTGGCTGGTCGGATCCAGCCGCGCCATGCTCGATCTCGCGCGCACCCATGCACTGGACCGCACACAGTTCGGACGGCCGATCGCCTCGTTCCAGGCAGTGCGTCACCGCCTCGCCGAGACCTTGGTGGCGATCGAGGGCGCTGAGGCCACCCTCCGTGTCGCCCGGGACGACTTCGGTGCATTGCTGGCGAAAGCGGCGGCCGGCCGGGCGGCCACGGTCACGTCACGTCATGCGCAGCAGGTACTCGGCGGCATCGGATTCACCGCGGAGCACCCCTTTCATCGGCATGCCCGCCGGGTCATCATGCTCGACTCGATGCTGGGCAGTAGCCGAGAGCTGACACGCGAGGCGGGCGCTCACATCCGCGCCTCGCAGAACGCGCCGCGGTTGATCGATCTCTGAGCACCGCCGAAACCTCACATCGGTTGTCCCACAACAGTTATCACACAAACGGTCCACACATGCTTCGGGCCGGCCTCGAATCCGAGGCCGGCCCGAAGTGGGTGTCACGCGCAGGCGGGTATCTGCCCTCCGTCGCCCTGGACCGCCATCAGCGCGCAGAAGGTGTCAGCGGACACCTTCCACTTGCCATCCTCCTTGATCGCCTGACCGGTCTGGCCGGGCATCACCGGATTACCCTGCATCAGAAGGTCATACGTCACTTCCGCATTGTTGGCGTCCGTGACCTTCACGTCCTTCACGGCCACCGTCGTCTGCATGGACTGCGGATTCTGCGTGAGTCCCTGCAACACCGGCTGGAATGCGGCACCGTTCTCGATCAACGCAGCGCGCTCAGGGGGTGGGGTCTGACCGTTGAAGAACACCACGTAGGCGTCGGTGATCTCCTTGGTGGTGGCCGGGTCCGAGGCAGCAGCCTCGGCCACCGAAGCCGACGTCGCCGCCATCGAACTGGTTGCGCTCGAATCGGAGTCACTCGAGTCCGAGTCGCTGCAGCCCGCCGCGACGCCGACGATCATGACCGCCCCCGCACACATGGCCAGGGCCCGCGCGGTGAATGTCTTGCGCATGGTGGTGTCCTTTCTCGTGGACGCCCGATATCCCGAGACGCCCAACTGATTTCATGAAGATCGACGACACCGGAGCCGACGACCGAGTCTGATAATTCCATTCTCATGTATGAGAATAAGCCAATCACCTGCTCGTTTCCGGCGATTCTGAGAATTTCTCATCGCCAATCTTGTTGCTGTGTGGATGATCTGAACCGTCCGGTCCCCCTCAGTTCATCCGGCCCTTCATCTCTTCGAGATCGACGAGGACAGGGAACCCATTGACGCTCAATGCGTTACCATGACCGGTCTGATGAATGTCGAACACGGACTGGATTGCCGCATAGAAGCCCTGGATGTCGAGGGTCTGGTTGACCGCACGCTTGGCCTGGCGCACCGCGAACGATGGCATCGTGGCGATCCGGGCCGCCATCTCGATCGTTCGCGCATCGAGCTCTTCCCGGGGCACCACGAGGTTCACCATCCCGGTCTGCTCCGCTTCGGCGGCCGTGACCGGTCGCCCGGTGAACAGGATCTCCTTGGCCTTGCGCGGTCCCAGTTCCCAGGTGTGCCCGTGATACTCGACGCCGCCGATGCCCATCATGACGACCGGATCGGAGAACTTGGCATCCTCCGAGGCGATGATGAGATCGCACGGCCAGCAGAGCAGCAACCCGCCGGCAATGCAACGCCCCTGCACCGCGGCGATACTGGGTTTCGGGATGTTGCGCCAGCGCAGGCTGTAGTCGAGGTATCGCCGGGCTTCGGTCCCGTACACCATCTCCAGGGTGATCTTGTCGGGCCTCGGTCCGCCACCGGTCAGATCGTGACCGGACGAGAAGTGCTTGCCCTCGCCACGCAGGACGATCACGCTCACGTCTGGATCGTCGGCGGCCCGTGTCCAGGCTGCGTCGAGTTCGTCGAGAAGCTCCGCGTTCTGAGCGTTGGCCACCTCGGGGCGATTCAGCGTGATGGTAGCGATCTTGTCCTTCACGTCATACAGGATGTTCATCTGTGTCCTTCATCGATTCCGCCTCAGCGCCTGGGCAATCCGAGCACGCGCTCGGCGATGACGTTCCGTTGGATCTCTGACGTGCCGCCGGCGATGGTGTAACCGAAACTGCGGGCATAACGTTCGAACCAACTGGTGTAGAGCATCTCGAGGTCCATGTGGTCATACGGCGCGGTGAGACCGGGATGTGACAGTCCGTTCTCACCGGCGGCCGTGAGCGCACGCTCTGTCGCGTTCTGAACCGCTTCCGAACCCATCAGCTTGAGCACCGACAGCGCCGGCACATCCTGCTCGCCTCTGGCCGCCCTGCCCAATGCCTGCGACCCCAGCAACCGGAGTGCATGGGAGTCCATCACGAGAGTCGCGTACCGGTCGCGGTCGAGGACGGTCTCCGGACGGTAATCACGGAGCAGATCCTCCAGACGCTCGGCAAAGCTCAGCCACAACAGAGTTCGCTCATGGCCCAACGAACCGTTCGCCACATGCCAGCCCCCGTTGAGCTCGCCTATCAGATTCTCGGCGGGAACCCGTACGTCCTCGAAGAAGACCTCGTTGAAATCCAGATCCGTCGGGGACGAGATCGCCCCGAACGGGCGCCGCGTGACGCCTGGCAGGTCCGTCGGGATGAGGATCGCGCTGATGCCCTTGTGTTTTGGCGCGTCGGGATCGGTCCGCACGAACGTCAGCAGCACGTCGGCGTCGTGCGCGCCCGACGTCCACACCTTCTGACCGTTCACCACGAACTCGTCACCCTCGAGCCGGGCCTTGGTGCGCAGAGACGCCAGATCCGACCCGGCTCCGGGCTCGCTCATGCCCAGTGACGCGGTGATCTCGGCCCGCAGGATACGTACCGCCCATTTGTTCTTCTGCTCCGGCGTTCCGAAAGTGAGCAACGATGCGGCGATGATGCCAAGGCCCTGTGGGTTGTAACTGTGGTAGATACGTCGTCGCGACAATTCGACCAGATGGACGTACTGCTGCAGGATGCTCGCGTTGCGACCGCCGAACTCCGGCGGGTTCCCCGGCTGCAACCACCCGTTGTCGAACTGCAGGCGCTGCCAGGTGCGCGCCCAATCCGGGATGTCCGAACTGGATTTCGCCCGCCGGCCGGCGTCCGCCTCGGTGGGCAGATGCTCGTCGAGAAACGCGATGAACTCCGCTCGGAACTCCTCGACGTCGGTGTCAAAGTTGAGTTGCACGATACTCCTCGGTGATCAATGCCCGGTGTTCGTCCGAACCCCCGAGCATCAGCTCTCCTGCCTTTGCGCGCTTGAGTGGGAACTGCAGATCGTTCTCCCACGTGTAGCCCATCGCGCCGAACAGCTGATAGCCGTTGCGGAACACCACTGATTGGCACTCCCCTGCCGAGGCTTTCGCCATCGACGCCGCCAGTCTCATGTCGGTGCTGCCGGTCGAGATCGTCAGTGCGCTGTAATAGGCGAGCGCGCGGGCCCGTTCGATCGCTACGTGCATGTCGGCGGCCTTGTGTTTCACGGCCTGGAAGCTGCCGATCGCGACGCCGAATTGCTGCCGGTTGGTGACGTGTTCGAGGGCGAGGTCGAGGATGCGCTGGCATGCACCGACCATCGTGATGGCCATCCCCATCAATGCGACGGCTCGCGCACGGGCGACGTCGGGCACCGGATTGCGGCGGGAATCCGACACCCGGACAGACGGGAACGTCACGTCCGCGATGTGCATCAACGGGTCGAAGCACGGTACCCGGGTCACGATGGCGGCATCGGCCGGGATCACGAACACACCGGCGGCAGTCACCACGGCGAACTGCTCGGCACGGTCACCGTCCAGAACGGTCCGACAGGTACCCGACAGCAGCCAGCCCTCGTCGTCGAGGTGCGCGATCACCCCCGTGGGGACCGCCGCTCCCGTGTGGCCGGGTTCCGCGAGTTCCCCGGCCAGCGGCGCGAACTGTGTCACGGTCGCCAGGAACGGTGTGGGATCGGTCGCCGATCCCATCGCTTCCAGTGCGATGGCCAGTTCGACCGATTCGGCGGGCTCGACCAACTCCGTCCAGCCCTGGTCCACGTAGGTCGCCCAGAGCGGTGCAGGGTCGACATCGTCGTCGACCACCCGCCGGACCCATGCGGGCGAGCACTCCTTGGCCAGCAATTCCCGCACGGTCTTACCCCAGAGCCGCTGGTCGGAATCGAACTCTACGAGCACGGACACTCTCCTCTCGGCTTCCCTTGTGCCCCGACGGCCGATGACGACGACGGAGAGACTGATCTATCCACAAACTGAGAATAGCGTTCTCCATTTGAGAATGGAACACTTTCATCTTGTAGAGTCCCCTTCGCCGCGATGCAGTGTTCACTCAGCTAAACTCGCCCTATGCATAGGCAACTCGGCGGAAAACGGGCGCTATGACAAGCGCGAACGAAGAGCCCGCATGGAAGCAGCGTGCCGTGGAACGGTCCATCAAGACCGCGAAACTGCGCGCCGAACAGCGTGTGCAACGCTTTCTCGACGCCGCGCAGGCGATCATCACCGAGAAGGGCACCACCGAGTTCACGGTGCAGGAGGTCGTCGAACGGTCGAAGCAGTCGCTGCGCAGTTTCTACCTGCAGTTCGACGGCAAGCACGAGTTGCTCCTCGCGTTGTTCGAAGATGCACTCAGCAAGTCCGCCGACCAGATCCGGGCAGCCGCGGCCACCGAGACCGATCCCATCGAACGGGTCCGGGTAGCGGTGACCCTGCTGTTCGAGCTGTCACGTCCGGACCCGAATGCCAAGCGGCCGTTGTTCAGCGACTTTGCGCCACAGCTACTCCTCACGCACCCGACCGAGGTGCGGGTCGCGCACGCCCCACTCGTCGCACTGCTGTCGGAGTTCCTCGAGGAGGCCTCTGCCGCAGACGAATTGCGCGAGGGACTCAATCCCCGGCGGATGGCCGCGATGGTGATGCAGACGGTCATGTTCATCGCACAGTCCAGCGCGCCCACCGACGACCCGGACAACCACCCCATCAGTGCCGATGAGGTCTGGGAGTTCTGCGCACGAGGCTTCAGCCGCCCGGCGTAACGCCGTGAGAATCATATTCTCATTTTCGGAATCTTTGATTACACTGCCGTCATGGCAAATGACTGGCGTGAGCTGATCTCCGTTCTCGAACTGCGCGACTGCACTCCGGTGGGTGCCCGTGCGGTCGACCGCTCGCCGGTCACCGGCGCCGCTTCCACGGCCGCCACGAGTTGCTATCGAGGGCACAATCTCTCGCTGCCCTACCGACGACTGTTCGGTGGGCAACTACTCGCACAGTTCGTGGCGGCAGCAGGAATCGCGAGTCCGGACAAGTCCATCCGGTCGATCCATGCCAACTTCTTGCGAGAGGGCCTGGTCGACGAGGACGTCACCTACGAGGTGGACCACCGGCACCGCGGACGATCTTTCGACACACTTCAGATCAGTGCGACCCAGCCGGACCGCCTCATCGCCGTGGCGACGATCGCGATGCATGTCCCCGATCACGGGCCGGACGTCCAGACGATCGATCCGATACCCGAACTACCCGGCTCCGATCGTCAGATCACCGTCGGGCTGTTGCCCTGGGAGATCCGTTCGTTCGATGATCTCGACGACCCCGCCGCCGCCACCCCGCATCACGAGATGTGGATGCGCACACCGGCCGCCGAGGACGACAGTGCCTACCCCTCTGTTGCGGCGTACGCAACGGATCTCACCGTGATCGGGACGGCCCTGCGTCCGTTGGACGGCTACAGCCAGGGCGGCAACGGAACCGCCTTTCATTCGGCGGTGACCTCCCACACGATGTGGTTCCATCGCCCGGTGCGCACCGACGACTGGCTCCTGATACGGCAGGACAGCCCGATCATCGCCGGCGGTAGATGCTACGGACGTGGAGACATCATCACCGAAAGTGGCTCTCTGATAGCCTCTTTCGCGCAGGAGGCGGTTGTCAGGATGCCCTCGTGACCGCGACCGCCCCGTCACCGGCGGCGACCGCGACAGTCCCACGAGAACCTCGGTGTGTTCAGTGGGCGACCGGCAACATCGGCGCCCGGTCGCTACGCGCGATCATCGAGCATCCGCACCTCGACCTCGTCGGTGTGTACGTGACATCACCGGCGAAAGCCGGCGCTGATGTGGGCGACCTCTGCGGCCTGCCCCTGATCGGGCTGACGGCGACCGACAGCGTCGACGACGTGATCGCCCTGGCACCCGATTGCGTCGTCTACATGCCCGCGGCCCTCGACCCCGACGAGGTGGTCCGGCTTCTCGAGGCCGGGATCAACATCGTCACCACTCGCGGCGAGTTCCACCGACCGGCGAGCATGGACACCGAGTTGCGCGGCCGCATCGAGCGGGCCTGTGCTGCCGGTGGCACGTCGATTCACTCGACCGGCAGCAGCCCGGGATTCATCACCGAGGCAATTCCGCTGGTGCTCAGCTCGATACAGCGTCGAGTCGACCTGATCGCCATCGACGAGTTCGCCGATCTCTCCCGACGGGATTCGCCGGACCTGCTGTTCGGCATCATGGGCTTCGGTGGCCAGGCGCGGGATTTCGAGGACTTTCGTCTCGAGCATCTCCGCGGCAGCTTCGGCCCGTCGCTGCAACTCGTCGCCGAGGCGATCGGACTGGCCCTGGACTCGGTCGAGGTCCACGGTGAGGTCGGCCTGACGACACGGGAGGTGTCCATCGCCGCCGGCACACTACGCGCAGGGTCGGTGGGCGCCCAGCGGATCACGGTCGCCGGGATGCGAGACGGCGTCGAGATCATTCGATTCCGCGCCAACTGGTACTGCACGCCGGACATCGAGCCACACTGGGACCTGCTGGCGACCGGCTGGCGCGTCGTGGTCGACGGTGACGCGCCGCTGTCGGTCGACATCAACATGCCGATCGATCTGGAGCACATGGCGGAGACCACCCCCGGGTACACCGCCAACCGTGCGGTGAACGCGGTGCGCCATGTCTGCGCCGCCGCCCCAGGCATCCGCACGTCGATCGATCTGCCGCAGATCGTCGCCGACCTCTCCTGATCTCGCCGACAGCAACCGATTCTCCGCCGACAGCAACCGGAAAGTCACCCACAGCAACCTGCATGCCGCCGACAGCAACCGGAAAGTCGCCGAGAGCAACCTGCCTGTCGTCGCGCGTGCGCTAGGCACGTCGACGGGGCCGTCTCGCCCCGCCATCGGTCGTTGCTGTCGGCGCGTTTTCGGTTGCTGTCGACGCATTTTCGGTTGCTGTCGGCGAGATGGTGGTTGCTGTCGGCGGGGCTAGGACGGGGTGAACCCTAGACGGGTGCGATGAGCTTCTCGGCCGCCGTGTACGGATCCATTCCGCCGGCCACCACGGCGTCGACGAGTTCGGCCAATGCCGGGTGCGTGCGCAGCCGGGTCATGGCGAGAGACAGGATCTGGCCACGCAGTCGGGCCGCCCTCCGAACCGGATCGTCGTCGCGCCGATGGTTCTCGACCGCCTCGACGAGTGCGTCCACCCCCTCGCCGCGCGAGGCGATCAGTGTCATCACCGGCACCGACGACTCCATACGCAGATCACGCACGGTCTGATCGGCGCCCTCGCGATCGGCCTTGTTGACGACCAGCAGATCGGCGACCTCGAGCAGGCCAGCCTTGGCCGCCTGAACCGCATCTCCCGCACCGGGATTGAGGATGACGACAGTGGGGTCCGCGACGGCGGAGACCTCCACCTCCGACTGGCCCACTCCCACGGTCTCGACGAGGACGACGTCGTAATGGAGCGCTTCCAGGAGCCGGATGGCGGCCGGTACCGCGGAGGCGAGACCTCCGAGGTGACCGCGTGTCGCCATCGACCGGATGAGCACGTCTCGGTCGTCGATGTGCTGGGTCATCCGGATCCGATCGCCCAGCAACGCACCACCGCTGTACGGCGAGGTGGGATCGACCGCCAGGACCGCGACGCGCTTGCCGTCTGAACGATAGGTGGCGACGAGCGCCGTGATCGTGGTCGATTTGCCGGCGCCCGGCGGTCCGGTTATCCCGATGGTCGAGACAGCGCCTGTCGCGGGCCCTATCGCTTCCAGCACGACATCCCGCTCGGTGCCCTCTACCAGGGAGAGGAGCCTTCCCGCTGCTCTGGCCGAGCCGCCGCGCGCGGCCGCCAACTGCTCGTCGACGGACGCACGCAACACACTCTTCTCAGCCATGGACCTCGACGACCGTCGCCGATCCGATGCCGCCACCGGCGCACATCGACGCGACGCCGATACCCCCTCCGCGCCTTCGCAATTCGTAGACCAGGGTGGTCAGCATGCGAGCGCCGCTCGCCGCCACCGGGTGTCCCAGCGAACAGCCGCTACCACTAACGTTGACGATCTCCGGATCGATGTCGAGCAGCTTGACACACGCCAGACAGTTCGCGGCGAAGGCCTCGTTGATCTCGAAGAGGTCGACGTCGGACAACGAGAGTCCGGCGCGGTCGAGCGCCTTCGGGATCGCCGTCACCGGCGACAGCCCGGTCTGGGCCGGATCGACACCCACCGACGACCACGAACGTATCGTGGCCAGCGCCGGCAGGCCCAGTCCGTCGCTGGCGATCGCCAGCACCGCGGCAGCGTCGTTCGCCCCGCTCGCATTACCCGCGGTGATCGAGAAGCCGTCGATCTCGGGGTGCAGGGGCTTGAGCGATGCCAGCTTCTCCATGCTCGTCTCGCGCCGCGGGTGTTCGTCGACGGAGAACAGGCCGTGCACGGTCTTGATCGGCACGACCTCGTCGTCGAACCGCCCCGCGTCGATCGCTGCGATCGCATTGCGGTGCGACCGCAGCGCCCACTCGTCCATCTCGGTTCGCGAGATTCCGGCTGCGACAGCCGAATTCCATCCAACAGTGATCGACATGTCCTTGTTCGGCGCATCCGGCTGGTTGGGATGCGTCGGCGACATCCACGGCTCGATCCAATCCTCGCCCACGCGGAACTTCGACTTCGGCGACGTGGACGCGGAATTGACACCCCCGGCCAGGATCAAGGTGTCCATGCCCGCCCGGATACTGCCCGCAGCGGTCTGCACCGCAGCCAGACCTGCCGCACAGTGGCGGTTGACCGCGAGCCCCGGCACGTCGACCAGACCGGCGGTGATCGCGGCGTGCCGGGCGATCACGCCACCGCCGTACAGACCTTCGCCCAGGATGACGTCGTCGACGGGCGCCGAACCCAGATCCTCGACCACGGCGGCAACGGCGTGCTCGGCGAGATCGAAGGCATCGGTGTCTCGGAGCGATCCTTTGAATGCGGTTCCGATCGGCGTCCGCCGGGCGGACACGATGACGGCTTCAGGCATGATTCTTCTCCAGTTCGGGGTTCTGATCAGCTATTGCCAGGTCATTCATCAGGTTCCGGCGCAACAGCTTTCCGGTCTCTGTGCGTGGTAGCACGGGTGTGAAGACGATCGAATCCGGCGTCTTCGACGAGCGCAGCCGCGCACGGACCCACGACCTGATCTCCTCGACGTCACCCTCGCCTACGACGACGGCGACGAGCCGTTGTCCCCATTCCGGGTCGGCGACACCGACGACGGCGGCCTCGGCCACACCGGGATGCTCCATCAACACGTCCTCGATCTCGGCGGGTGCGATGTTCTCACCGCCGCGGATGATGGTGTCGTCGGCACGGCCCTCGATGTAGAGATAGCCATCGGCGTCGAGTCGGCCGAGATCCCTTGTCGGGAACCACCCCTCGGCGTCGAGCACGCTGCGCGTGCCGTACTCACCCGAGATCTGGTCGCCCCGGACGAAGACGAGTCCCTCGGTACCCACAGGCAGCGTCTCACCGTTCTCGTCACGGATGGCGACCTCGATGCCCGGAAGCGGCCGCCCCACGGATCCGAGACGACCGCGGATCGCGACGTCGTCGGAATCGATGGCCACCCGGTGGTCGTCGGGTGCGAGAACCGCGATCGACGACGCCGTCTCGGTGAGTCCGTAGGCGTTCACGAAATCCGTGTCGGGCAGCGCTCTGAGCGCGCCCTCGATGACGGATCGAGGTGTCCGCGCACCGCCGTAGGCCAGGTTCCGCAACGACGGCAGGCCAACGCCGTCAGGAGGCAGCGCGTCGATCACCCGGGCGAGCATCGTGGGCACCAGCATCGCGTGCGTGACCGACTCCGACCGGACGGTATCGATCCATTGCGTGGCATCGAATCCCGTGGCGTAGACGATGCGCCGCCCGGTGTACAGATTCGACATGAGGTTCGTCAGCCCGGCGATGTGATACGGCGGCACCGCCACGAGCGCCGCGTCCTCGACCGCTGCCGAGTTGAACTCGAGCGTGTTGAACACATACGCGAGCAGGTGCCGCTGACGCAGGACAGCGGCCTTGGGCTCCGACGTGGTGCCGCTCGTATAGATCACAACGGCGACGGCGTCCGGATCCGACAGGTCCGCGACCAGATCCTCCGGTCGCGGATCGGGGAGGTCGTCGAGTTCCGCGAGCCAGCCGTCGAGGTCGTCGGAACGCAGAATCACCGCGTCGGGGTGCTTGCCCTCAAGCCCCGCAAGTGCCGTGTCGCTGAGCCGGTAGTTGAGCGGCACGAACGGGATACCGGCGAATGCCGCCCCGAACAACGCAACGGGGTATGCGAGGTCGTTGACGCCTTCATAGAGAACGGCCGAATGCCCGGCGAACGAATGCGCCGCCCGCCGCGCCAGGGCGGAGAGTTCCACCGCGGTCACGGAGCGCCCGCCGGAGGTGACGACCAATCTGTCATCGACTTCTGACGTCATTTCGAGGATCATAATGATGTTCATGAGAACATTATTCTCTCAGAGAGAGAGTCGTAGTCGCAAGAAGGGAAATGCGAATGGATATCGCGGGCACTTCAGCACTGGTGGTCGGTGGCGCCGGCGGACTGGGCGAGGCCACGGTCCGCCGGCTACACGCCGCGGGAGCGCGTGTGGTGGTGGCAGACCTCGCCGACGAGAAGGGCAAGGAACTCGAGGCCGAACTCGGCGTCCGGTACGTCCGGACCGACGCGACATCGACCGAGGACGTCAACGCCGCGATCGCCGAGGCCGAGGAAGCCGCCCCGCTGCGGATTTCCGTGGACACCCACGGCGGCCCGGCCTCCGGTGGACGTCTTGTCGGAAAAGACGGTAGCCCTTTGGATCTCGACGGCTTCCGGACCACGATCGACGTCTATCTCACGGGTGTGTTCAACGTCATGCGCTTGTCGGCGGCCGCGATCGCTCGTCAGGAGGCCACCGACACGGGCCGCGGCGTGATCGTCAACACCGCGTCGATCGCGGCGTACGAGGGTCAGATCGGGCAGCTCCCCTACTCGGCGGCCAAGGGAGGTGTCGTCGGCATGACGCTGGTCGCCGCACGTGACCTCTCCCCGTTGGGTATCCGGGTGGTCACCATCGCGCCGGGAACGTTCAACACCCCGGCCTACGGCAAGCACGCCGACCAGCTCGAGGAACACTGGGGCAAACAGGTGCCATGGCCAAAGCGCATGGGGCAGTCACCGGAGTACGCCGGACTGGTCGAGCACATCTGCGCGAACGACTACCTCAACGGCGAGGTGATCCGTCTCGACGGCGCGCTGCGGTTCCCGCCGAAGTGACCCTCCTCGACGGCAAGGTCGCCCTTGTCGCCGGCGCGAGCCGGGGTATCGGGGCGGCCGTCGCCGCGGCACTGGCCTCGGCCGGTGCCGCGGTGGCGGTGGCGGCCCGCACCGAGACGGCGGGGCGTGTGCCCGGCACGATCCACGATGTCGCCGAGTCGATCACGGCGTCCGGCGGTGCCGCCCTCGCCGTCGCGTGCGACATCACCGACGAACAATCGGTGGCATCCGCGTTCGATGCCACCATCGGCGAGTTCGGCGGCGTCGACATCGTGGTCGCGAACGCCGGCGTCTTGTGGCTCGGCCCGGTGGAGTCGACGCCACTCAAACGATGGCAACTCTGCCTCGACGTGAACCTGACCGGCACGTTTCTGGTGACCAAAGCCGCGATCCCGCATCTGCGCGCCCAGGGCGGCGGATCGCTCATCGCGGTCACCACCAGCGGCGTCGGGATGATCGATCGCGGCGCGAATGCGTACTGGGTGTCCAAGGCCGCCGTCGAGCGGCTCTATCTCGGCCTGGCACATGACCTTCGCGACGACGACGTCGCGGTCAACTGCCTGAGCCCCGCCCGTGTGGTCCTCACCGAGGGATGGCAGGCGGCCGGCGGCGGACAAGAGATGCCACCGGAGATGGTGGAGGCCCCGGAGACGATGGGCCGAGCCGCGACGATCCTTGCCGCACAGCGTGCCGACGGCATCACCGGCACAATCCAACGTTCCGAGGACCTGCTCGCCACCCTTCGGTGAGTATCCACAGGATTCTGGCCGCACTTGCGTGTTCCGGCTTGCAGCTGATGCTGCGGCCGGACACGGAAAGTGCGGCCAGAACGTTCTAGCTCTTGGGTGCGGTCAGCCGCTCGATGGTGGCCCGGAAGTCGTCGGTCTGGAACGAGAGATCCTCTGCCGCGTTCGCGTAGTCGAGGCTCGCCAGCACCGACCGTTCCAGGTGGATGTTCAGCATCCGCTTGGTGGACTCGACGGCCTGCTGCGGCAGCTCCATCATCTTTTTCGCACACCCGATCGCGGCCTCGAACGGGTCGTCGACCACGTGATTCGCCAGTCCGAGCGCAACCGCTCGCTCGGCGGTGATCCGTGTGCCGGTCAGCGCGAACTCCTTGGCCTGCAACAGACTGATCTGCAGCGGCCACGTCAGTGGTCCGCCGTCGGCCGCCACCAGGCCGACCTGGACGTGCGGGTCTGCCAGGTAGGCCGTCGGATTCATGAACACCATGTCACTCAGGGCGACGAGGCTGCATCCGAGACCGACCGCCGGTCCGTTGACGGCGCTGATCACCGGGACCCGGCACCTGGCCATGCCCAGCACGAGTTCGCGGCCGTGACGAATGGTCTTGGCCCGCAAGGTCGAATCCTCGCCGAGTTCCTTGAGATAGCCGAAGTCGCCACCTGCCGAGAACGCCTTTCCCCGGCCGGTGAGGACTGCGGCCCGGACGTCGGGATCCTCACTCAGTCGCGTCCACAGTGCGGCCAGGCCCGAATGTAGGGCGTCGTTGACGGCATTGAGCGCATCCGGACGGTTCAGCGTGATGATCCGTAGCGGCCCCTGCGCGGTGACCTCGATCTCCTCGGGCATCCCGTACATGTCACACTCCCAATCCGAGCAGTCGCGATGAGATGATGTTCTTCTGGATCTGCGACGTACCACCCATGACACTCTGCGCACGGCTGTACAGGTACGCGCTCAACAACTCCGGGTCCTTCGTCCCGCCGACCGACACGGCCGCATGACCGACGGACTGATCGACCCAGGTCATCAACAGTTTGTCCAGGGAGCCCTCCGAGGTGTGCGACACCCCGTCGAGCTGCTCGGACAGACGTCGGCGGACATGCAGCCGAAGCATCTCGGTCTGCACTGCGGCCCAGGCGATCTCCTCGGAATAATCCTCGGATCTCTTGGCCAGGTGCCGGACGAGCTTGCCGTACCGCGCGACGTAACCCAGCGTCGACGGTTCCCGCTCGTGCCCGACCACAGTCATCGCGAGTGCCCAACCCTCGCCCGGCGCCCCGATCATCTGGTCTGCGGGCACGCGCGCGCCGTCGAACAGGACCTGACCGAATTCCGTGGTGATGCCGGACATCATCGTGAGTGGCCGCTGTTCGATCCCCTTTTGCTTCATCGAGATGATGAACGCCGAGATGCCCCGGTGCCGAGGTGCGTCGGGATCGGTGCGGGCCAGCAACAGACACCAGTCGGCGACATCGGAATAGCTCGTCCAGATCTTGTGCCCGTGGATGACGTAGTCGTCGCCCTCACGAGTCGCAGTGGTACGCAGCGACGCCAGGTCCGATCCCGCACCGGGTTCCGAGAATCCCTGGCACCAGCGTTCGGTGCCGTTGATCATCCCTGGTAGAAACCGTTCCTGCAGTTCGGGACTCGCGTGTCGCCCCAGCCCGTGCAAGAGGTAACCAAGGCTCGGTCGCGGTGGCGCCCCGGCCCGAGCGATCTCCTCGTCGAGGATCACGTCATAGACCGGCGGCAGGTCGTGGCCGCCGAACCTCGCCGGCCAGGAGAGGCCGAAGAAGCCCGCCTCGTACAGCGCTTGATGCCATTCACCCTGGCGGGCCCAGTATTCGTCACCGGAGGTCGGGAAGTCGGTTGCGTGCTCGGCGAGCCAGGCCCGCAGCCGGTCGCGGAACGCGCCTTCGTCGGTGGAATCACGATAGTCCAAGGTCGATCTCCTTCAGGCTCACCGGAAAGTTCTCGGCCGAGACCAGAACTCGCCGCAGGTGTACGTGTGCGAGGCATTCCCACGTGTTCCCGATGCCACCGTGCACTTGAATCGAGTTCTCGCACACGGTTCGGGCGGATCGCGCGCAGTACAGTTTGGCCATCTGGGCGGCTCCGACGGCCGCGCCGGGTTCCAGTTCGTCCACCGCCCACGCGGCATGGCGGAGGATGCTAGCCGATCCCTCGAGGAGCGCGAGGCTCTCGGCAAGCATGTGTCCCACAGCCTGATACGAACCGATCGTCTTTCCGTACTGCTCCCGGATCTTGGCGTAATCACAGGCCAGCGCCTGAGCGCCGCGGGCCGCACCGAGGATGTCGGCGGCGGTGACCACCAGCGCGAGCGCGCGGAAGCGTTGTGCGTCGTCGTCGGACAGCATCGCGATCGGCGGGTCACTCATCGCGCCCACGGTCTTTGCCACCCGAGTGAGGTCCTCCGACGGCACGAGGCCGTCTGCCTGGCCCTGCCGAACGGTCACTCCGTCGAGGGTCACCACCCGATCGCGCCCCCCGGCATCGGGGGCGACGCCGTCGATCGCCAGGGTTGCGGCCGCCTCGGCGTCGCCGGTGTACCGGAGCAGGTCGTCGGCGAGAACCGGTCCGAAGAAGGCCGCGTCAACCAGTCCCCTGCCGAACTCCTCGGCGACGATCGCGACCTCGACACCGGAGGCCCCGTCGGAGCGAAGACTGCACCAGCCCGTCCGATCGATCGCGGCCGCCAGCCGGTCCCGGCGCGCGGAATCGTCGAGATCGGCCACCGACCCCGGACCCAGGTCGTCGGCCAGTTTGGCTGCCGCATCACGCAATTGCGACTGCTCACTTGTCAGGCGTACATCCATTGCTCTCCTTCAACGATCCGACTTCACTGCCGTGTCTCTCAGCACCCGGCGCAGCACCTTGCCGGACGGCAGCCGAGGGATGTCGTCGACGAAAGTGATCTCGCTCGGTCGTTTGTAGGTGGCCAGCGATGTGCCGACCAGGTCGATGAGCGCATCGGGCTCGATGGGTGTCACGGTCCGTACCGCCGCGACGATGCGCTCGCCGCCGACCCCGTCGTCGACACCGAACACCGCGCAATCGGCAACCGCGGGATGTCCATGCAGCACGGCCTCGATCTCCGCCGGCGCCACCTGGAACCCCCGGACCTTGATCATCTCCTTCGAGCGGTCGACGAGGGTGATCCAGCCGTCGTCCAACACACCGACGTCACCGGTGCGATACCAGCCCTCGACGAAGGCGTCGTCGTTCTCGGAGTCGGGCAGGTACCCGGCCATCAGCGACGGTGACCGCACCACGATCTCGCCGGGCACCCCGGGTGGTGTCGGCACGTGCGTCTCGAGGTCGACGACCCGCACCTCCACCCCCGGGACCACGCGGCCCACGGTGTCGAGCCGGACGTCATCGAGCGGGTTACACGCGATCACCGGAACCTCGCTGGCGCCATAGGCCGGCAGCCACCCGACACCGGTGCGCCGGGTGACCTCCTGTGCGACGCTCGACGTCACCGGCGTTGCGCCCCACATGATGTAGCGGAGAGAGGAGAGATCGAAACTCTCCAGATCCGGATGTGATGCGATCGCCAGCGCGATCGGTGCAACCGCCATCTCCACGGTGATCCGGTCGGTCACGATGTGTCCGAGCATGGTGTCGAGGTCGAAACGACGGTGCAGGCGGACCCACGCCCCGGTGTCGAGTGCGGTGACGATGTTGAGGAGACCGAGGATGTGCGACGGCGGGGTGAGCACCTGGATGCGGTCCTCGGCGGTCAGCCCCAGCGCACCACGCCAATGCCGTACCGCGGCACCGAAGGACGCGTGGGTGTGCCGGACGGCCTTGGGCATCCCGGTCGTTCCCGAACTGAACACGAGAACGGCGTCGTCGTCGGGATGCGGTTCGGCGAGGTCGGCGGCCCGCGGCACGATCGCCTCGTCGAGGTCGCGCATCGTCATCAGGCCGGCGAGGACGCCGTTGTCCCCGACCGCGTGCGTTGCTTCCGAGACCGCGAGAGCGTGGGAGACCTCGGCGGTTCGCCACGCGGGACTGATCAGCACCACGGCCGCTCGGAGCCGCCAGATGGCCCGCACCGCGACCACGAATTCGGGCCGATTGGACGACATCAGCGCCACCCGCGCGCCGCGTCCCACCCCGGTTGCCGAGAGTTCCGCCGCGAGGCCACCGGCGAGCTCATCGAGTTGCCGCAGGGTATAGGTCGCGTCGTCGAAGGCGAGGGCCACTGCCTCCGTCACGCCATCACCCCTTTCGGACAGGTCCCGGTCGGATCAGAGCGATCTCCGCGAGCACCTTGAGAAGATCGTACCTCAATGAGAGAATATAGTTCTCACAGAGGCAGAATCTCAATATCGAGAGGACGGACCGTGGCGAGACCTCCACTGTTCCAGCAAGCGACCGTGACGCGGGTGGTCAAGGAGACCGACGACGCACGTACGTACGTGCTCGCTCCGGAGAGCGGGCCGGTGACCTACAGGGCGGGACAGTTCTGCACCTTCCGCGTGACCGTCGACGGCGAGGAGCTCTACCGCTCCTACTCGATGTCCAGCTCGCCCGAGACCGACAGCGAACTGGCGACCACCGTCAAACGGGTAGCGGGTGGCCGGGTGTCGAACTGGCTCCTGGACAACCTCGGGGAGGGTGACGTCATCGACATGTCCCGCCCCGCCGGTCTCTTCTGCCTCACCGAGAACACCACGCCGATCGTCGGCTTCAGCGGCGGTAGTGGCGTCACCCCGATCTATTCGATCGTCAAGTCCGCCCTCGCGACCACCGACCGCCCGGTGCGGTTGCTCTGCGCCGACCGTGATCAGGAGTCCGTCATCTTCGATTCGGCGATGGCCGAACTGGAGACGCAGTATGCGGGCAGGCTTTCGGTGGTCCGTAGCCTCGACGAGCAGAACGGCTTTCTCACCGGATCGGCCGTCCGCGACTTCATCGGCGACGACCTCGACGCCGACTTCTACGTATGCGGCCCCGAGCCGTTCATGGATCTGGTCGAAACGGTTCTGCCCGCAGGAGGATCCATCCACATCGAACGCTTCGGTGCCGTTGCGGCTCTGCCGGTCGCGGGCTCCGATGATGCGGGATCCGACGATGCGAGCTCCGACGCGGATGCTAACCGGGCGGAATCCGGTACAGGGGCAACGACATCCGTGGATGCGGGCACCGTCACCGGCACGATCACCATAAAGCTCGGGCGCAAGAAGGTCACCGTCGACCGAAAGCCGAATGAGACCTTGCTGGAGACCGGACGCCGCGCCGGGCTGACCCCACCGTTCTCGTGCGAGGCAGGAAACTGTGCGACCTGTATGGCCCACCTCGATGAAGGAACCGCCACCATGCGTGTCAACGACGCACTCGAGGACGACGAGATCGAGGACGGGTACGTGCTGACCTGCCAGGCCGTCCCCGACACGGAGACGACCGTCGTCGATTACGACGCGTGATCAATCGGTAAACAGTTACACGAGAAGGAGAAACAGATGGCAAAAGGCGCCCTGCTGGTCGAGAGTCGAGCGAGTTCCCCCGAGCGGGCCGAAGAGTTCGGCAAATGGTACGCAGAAGTACACATCCCGGAAGTGCTCGCGCTCGAGGGATTCGTGTCGGGACGCCTCATGAAGCAGCTCGACGGCGACGGCTCGTTCATCTCGTACTACGAGATCGAGGCAGACGATCTCACCGACGTCGCCAAGCGGCTGTCCGCAGCAGCGCGCGACGGGTCGATCACGATGTCGGACTCCATGCAGATGGACCCACCGCCGGCGATGAGGTTCCTGGAGGTGACCGCGGAGCACTGACCGGCGTCCCTGGCCACGTCGGTCGCCGAGATCATTCGTTCTCGATCCCGAATGTCTTGACCGCCATGGCCAGGAGGTCGTAACACCCCACGGTGAAGACGAGGTCCATCCGCTGCCGCTCGTCGAGGAAGTCTGCCAGACGCTCCCAGGTCTCGTCGGTCACCTCGGCGTCGGCGTGGAGCTCGTCCACCGCGGCCACCACGCAGTCATCAGACGCGTTGCTCGTCACCCCGCGCGCCAGGTCACCGATCTCTCTTCGAGAGAGACCGCCGCGTTCGGCGATCGGCACGTGGTGGTCCCAGAGATACGAGCATCGGCGCAAGTGGACGATCCGCAACACGGCGATCTCACGTATCCGGTCCGACAATGCCGAGGTACGCAGGACGTGCGCATTGAACTCCAGATATGCGCGCGTCAGTGCGGGATTGCGCACCATGGTGCCCAACATGTTTCCGGCCGAGGCCGGGTTGATCCGGTCCGCGGTCAGCATCACCGACAGAGCACCGCGGACCGGATCATCCCATTCCTCGGCCGGCAAAGGTGTCAGCCGCATCGCGTCAGCACGAAGCTTCGGGGATCAGATCGACGCGCCTCGCCGTTTCGACGAGGAGAACCGTCTTGGACATCGATAACTCCTTCTCACATGCGCATCGACGGTCGGTGGAACGCCGGTCACTGGATGGGTTCATCGCCGAGCACGGTGGTGCGCAGCATCTCCCGTGGGGAATCCGGGTCATACGGAGCGGCTCGATGGAGGACGCCGCGGTTGTCCCAGATGACCATGTCGCCCACCGACCAGCCGTGACTGTAGACCTTGTCGGTCTCCGTCGCCGTTGCCAACAGGTCCGCCAGCAGCGCACGACCCTCGTCGAGATCCAAGTCCACGACGTAGTCCGCAGAGGCACCCAATACCAATGATTTACGTCCACTTCGATGGGTCCACACGAGCGGGTGCTCGTGCGTCGGGCGCTCCCGCCACCGTGCCAGCAACTCCGGACCGGGGTCGGGGGTGACGCGCCGCTGGGATGCCTCGAGTGAGTGCACCACGCGCAACGAATCCACGCGTTCGCGCAGCTCGACACTCAGCGCCTCATACGCCTTGTAGGCGCTGGCGAACTCCGTCTCCCCTCCCCGGTCGGCAACCTGACGTGCCGACAGCACGGTGGCCCGCTGCGGACATTCGTCACCCATCGGCGTACATCCGTCGATGTGCCAATCGAACGTCCCGCGCAGATACGAGGCCGATGTCGTCTTCGACTTGTCGAGGGTGATCGGATAGATACCCGAAACCGGATGGTGCCCGTCGTTGCTCCGATCGATCTCACCCAGACGCCGGCAAAAGTCCACCTGCGTCTCTGGAGCGAGATGCAGCTCTGGAAACACCAGGACCCCGTTGTCCTCAAGGGCCTCGAGGATCGCGTCGGCGATCGGGTCGTCGGCCGCAAGGTTGCCCGGATCCAGACCGGTGACCTCGGCACCTACCGTATCGGTGAGTTTGTTGATGGTGAGCAGGCTCATCGTTGTCCCTTCTGACGGAGTGAACTCGAAATCGTTGTGGCGGAGGTCATGGCAGAGGCTCGAAGCTCCGAACCATGACGGCGTCCGCGGAGTCCACGGGCACAGGCTGATGCATGATCTCGACTGCCATGGACACCATCACGAGCGAGTACACCAGCCGTAGGAGGTTGAGTACGTCCTCCGGCAGCTCGTTCAGATCGAACTTGTCGCAGTGATCGATCGCCTCTTCGAGGCGAGGGAAAAAGGCATCGCAGAACTCTTGCATCGCACCCATGGTGCTGGTGGTCCGCTTCTCCCAACGCTCGTTCTCGGTCGCCAGGCACCAGATCGGGGCAAATTCCTCGAGTTCGGCAAAGGCGCTGGGCAACATCCGCTCACTCATGAACCCACCTCCGGCAACCGATGCTCCCGCTGGTGATCGGCGACCCAATCCACAGCCGTCTTGTGCAGGTGTCGCACCAATATCTCCTGATCGCTCAAGGGAAAGTCGTCGACGATGTCGGTCTCCAGCGCAGCCTGCGTGCCGCCGAGCATGCCGGCGTCCTGCAGCGCGAACTCCTTCAGCACCACCGAGGCAACCTCGTGCTCCACCCGCTCGCGAACGGTCCGCGCAGGATGGAAATACGTGTACGCCTCGAACCGGTGTGTGTTGTGCGACGTCGGCCAATAGCGGTACAGCAGAAACCATCCGCCGTAGATCAGGATCTCGGTGTTCGGGAAGATCTGGAAGTTGCTGATGCCCCATGACTCGATGCCCCCCGGATTCAGTCCTGCCGGCATCGGGCCGATGTCCGGGGTGCGCCAGGGGCCGACGAGTCCGCTCCGGGTCGCACGTTCGATCGGGTACATGTACTCCGGCGGGAGGAGCCACCTGCGTGTACCTGCGGTGGACACCATGCGATGGGGACCGTCGATCTGGAAGTGCGCACACTCGAACTCGGCGTTGGGAACTCGAACTTCGGGCGGAACCTGCTGGGTGTGCAGGGAAGGTACGTGATAGTACTCCTGGAAAGCGTCGGCGAAGATCTTCCAGTTGCTGTTGTTGTGGGCGACCCATTCGTACCGTTCGGTCAACTTGTCGAACGGGTAGTCGTCGAGGCCGGTGATCATGGGCCCCAGGAAGTCACGCAACTCCTGCCGGGGCTCCGGATCGAAGTTGATGAAAACGAATCCGTTCCAGACATCACATCTGACCGGGCTCAAGGCGTGATCGGCCTTACGGAACCCGACGAACCCAGACTCGTTGGGCACGTATGTCAGCGCACCGTTCAACCCGTACTCCCACCCGCACCGGCGGCAGGTGAACCTGCTACATCGGCCGGCCACCTCGGCCCCGTGGAAATCGCGCCACACCAGCTTGTGACCGCGATGTCGGCAGAGGTTGTAGAAGGCGCGGATCTGCTCATCATCACCTCGGACGAGCAGAACCGATGCGGCGGCCGCCTCGATCTCCTTGGTCACGTAGCCACCGGGTTCAGGAATCTCTTCCACCCGGCCGACATTCAGCCAGGCCCGCTTGAAGATGGCTTCACGCTCGAGTTCGTAGAACGCGGGAGAGATCGAATCCTGGAACGGGATCGGCCCGGTGCCACCCAACTCCGGATAGTGTTCGGTCCAGCTTCCCTCTGCCGGTTTAGTCCATTTGCCCACAGCAACCTCCGTGCGGTCGGTCAAGGATCACACCTCTACACGATTCTGGGATGTTCACAGAATCGAGCCACCGTTCACGCCGAGCACCTGACCGGTGATGTAACCGGCCGCCTCCGACGACAAGAAGCCCACGGCAGCGGCGATGTCGTCACCGGTACCGAGATGACCCACCGGGATGGCGGTGGCCATCGTTTCGTTGGGCGGGAGATGCCCTTGCGCCTGCGATTGGTGCTGCATGGGTGTCTCGATGCCCGACGGCGGGATGTTGTTCACCGTGATGCCGACCGATGCATATTCTCGGGCAAGGGATTTCGTCAAGCTGATGACCCCGCCCTTGGCCGCAGCATAGTGGGCCATGCCAGGTGATCCGCGTTGCGCACTCGACGACGAGATCATCACGATCCGACCCCAACCCGTCTTGATCATGTCCGGGATGGCCGCCTGGCAGCAGTGAAACGTTCCGGTCAGGTTCACGTCGATGAGTCGGCCCCAGGACTGCGCATCGATCTCCAGAAAGGGTGAGAATCCCACGAGTCCCGCACTCGTCACGAGGATCTCCACGGGGCCGAGCTCGCTCCGCACCTTGGCGAACGCATCATCGACCGATGCCCGGTTCGTCACGTCGGTCGCGATTCCCAGAGCCGGCACGCCCTGTGCCCGCAGATCTTCCACGACGCGTTGGGTACCTCCCTCATCCATGTCCAGCACTGCGACCCGGTTGCCGAGTCGCCCCAATTCATGACAGGTTGCCTCGCCCATCCCGGATGCGCCGCCGGTCACGACCGCAACCCGGGTCACCGCACGTACCTCAACGATTGCATGTTGATCACTTCCTATTCGTAGATCACCTTGATGGTCGGGCTGGTCGGCAACGACTGACAGGTCACGATCAGACCCGCCTCCACCTCGTCGTCGTCGAGCGCGTCGTTGTTGAGCATCGTGGCGCTGCCCTCTACGACACGGGCGATACACGTTCCACACGAGCCTGTTTCACACGACGATGGCGCACGCAGGCCCGCCGACCGCGCCGTCTGCAAGAGCGTGCGTCCTGGCCGATGAGCCACCGTGGTGGTACTGCCGCCGAGCTCGATCGTGACCTCGACGGTCTCCGAGGTCGCTGCCGTCGAATCCGACGGCACCGCGACGGTGAACCGTTCCAGATGGATACGGCCAGGGGGAACCGCGGCGGCGACGAGAGCTGCTTCCACAGCATCCATGAAAGGCGCCGGACCACAGATGTAGTAGTCCGCGTCACCTGCGCCCGCGACGAAGGCCGTGATCTTGTCTGCCGTCAGTACCCCCGAATCCTCATCCCAGTGATGCTCGACCGAACAGCGTTCCGGGTTATCGGCGACGAGCTCGCGCAGGGCGTCGGCGAAGATCACCGAGTCGCGCGACCGGTTCGCATACAACAACCTGGTCGCTCGCGTAGTTCCGGCGAGGGCGGTGGTGACGAGCGAGAAGACCGGCGTGACACCACTTCCGCCCGCAAACGCGACGATCTCCCTGTCACTCTCCGTCAGCACGAAATGGCCGGCGGGCGGGCCGCGTGGATCCGGTCACCCACCTCGACATGGTCGTTGATCCAGTTGGAGACCACGCCCGCACCGTCACGCTTCACGGTGATCCGCAGATCTGCTCCGCCCAGCGGCGAGGACGACATCGAATAATTCCGACGGTGTTCGGTGCCGTTCACAGTCACTTTGAGGGTGAGGAATTGGCCGGCCCGATAGGAGAACTCACTCGCGAGACGGGTCGGCACGGCAAGGACGAGCGACACCGCGTCGGTGCCCTCGCGCACGATCTCGGTGACGTCGAGAGCGGTGAAACCGTCACCGACATCGCGGCCGTCCACATCCTCCACAGCCACAGCCCGCATCTCGCCTCCCTACGTCGGTCCGAGAAACAACGTATCAAGTACTTGTCATTTATCTCAAGTACTTGTCACATGGCGCGCGTAATGCTTCTGCGACGTGGCGAGTTGGCGTCAGCCCTTGACGTGATCCCGCCGGAACTCGTGCCCGGTGCCCTTCTCCACGATCCGTGAGAGCAGATCCCGCAGGGTCTCCTGCTCCTCGGCGTCGAGAACGTCGAACACCTCAGCGTGCGCCTTCAACGCTTCGGCGAGAACCACCGCCGCCAGTTCCTCGCCCTCGGGGCTCAGGCGGGCACGCAGGATGCGCGCGTGCTCCTTGTCCTGCTCACGCACCACCAGGCCGCGTCGTTCCAGTGCGGTGATCGCGAGCTGCACCCCCTGCGGGGTGATGAGCAGCCGGCGGGCCAGCTCGGCGCCGGAGAGGCCGGGCTCCTCGCTCAGCTGGCGCAGCACACCGATCTGCGCGGTCGTCACGCCATGGTCGCTGACAGCATCGTTGACGCTGGTCAAGGAGTGGTAGAAAGCCTGCTTGAGCAGCCACAGGATGTTTTCGGTGAGTTCCACTCCCCAGGCCTCCGGTCCTTGGCTTCCGACGTGGAATGGGCCATGTCCAGGACCGACCGTAGCGCACTTTCTTCGCCGGTCGTCACACGCGGCGGTGTACCGCGCCGTTCTTCATCACGAACCGCACGTCGAGCGTCGAGGCGATGTCCGACAGGTCACCGGGAACCGCGATGACATCGGCGACATAACCCGGGGAGAGTCGCCCGAGCTCGTCGTCAGCCTCGATCAACTCGGCGCTCGTCACGGTTGCCGCTCGGATCGCCTCCATCGGTGTCATCCCACGCTCGACGAGCGCGCAGAGCTCTCTGGCGTTCTCCCCGTGCGGTATCGCCGGAGCGTCACTGCCACAGGCAATACGCACACCGGCAGCGATGGCCTTGGGGAGCATGGCCTTTGCGCGAGGGAAGACGTCCTGTGCCTTCCGGCGCAACTCGGGCGCGATCCGGTCGACTGCCATCCGGTCTGTCAGGCTGGTCGTGGACACCAGGAACGTTCCGTGGTCGGCCATCATCTGGATCGTGTCATCGCTGGCCAGGAAGCCGTGCTCGATACAGTCGATGCCGGCTTTGACGCAAGCACGAATAGCACTGTCACCCACCGCATGTGCTGCGACCCGCAAGCCTGCGCGATGGGCCTCGTCGGCAATCGCGGCGAACTCTGCATCGGAGTACTGCTGGGATCCCGGCGATGTGCTGTGCGACATGACCCCACCGGAAGCCGACACCTTGATGACCTTGGCGCCGTGCCGGATCTGATAGCGGACGCACGCCTGCACCTCAGCTATCCCGTTCGCGATGCCTTCACCGACGCTCAACGGCATCACGCCAGGCGCCATCCGCTGGAACACCGTCGGATCGAGGTGACCGCCATACGGCGTCACCGCGTGGCCTGCCGGAACTATGCGCGGTCCGGGATACCAGCCCTGATCGATCGCCCGCTGTAAGGCGACGTCGAGGAGGTAACCTCCGGTCTTCACCATCAGACCGAGGTTTCGGACGGTGGTGAAGCCCGCGTCCAGGGTGGTCCGGGCATTCACCGCGCCACGGAGGGTCCGGTATGCGGGGTCATCCTGCACCCCGTGCATCGGTGAAGGCAGACCATCGGGTCCCCCCGGGCCTCCGATGAGAAGGTTCAACTCCATGTCCATCAGACCGGGCAGCAACGTCACGTCACCCAGATCGATCACCGTGGCCGAATCAGCCAACGGCTCGGCGGGATTCACCGCCACGATTCGATCGCCTTCGACAACGATCGTGGCGTCGGTCCGGACCACGCAGGCGTCCACGTCGGCCCACCGGTCTGCCTTGATGACAACGATCTCGCTCACGGCACCGGTTCACTGACGCAGTCGAGCCAGGTGGCACCCGAGTCGGGGACCCTTGGCTGGGACCAGCATTCGACTGCGAATGACACGGTCACCAGCGAGTACAACAGGTACATCAGATTGAGCACGTCGTCGGGAAGCTCGCCGAGTTCGAATTTGTCACAGTACGACAGCGCCTCTTCGGCTCGGGCTGTGATCGCATCGTAGAACTCCTGCATCTCCGCCATCGTCGATCCGAGCCGCTTTGCGTAGCGTTCGCCCTCCGTGGGCAGTACCCAGTCCGAGAAGACCTCGAGTTCCTCGAACTCTGTCGGCAGAACATTCGTCATCGTGCGGCCTCCGCGGTGGTTCGCTGGTAATCCTCGATCCACGAAGCGGTCTCCTTGTGCAGGTGACGAAGGAGGATCTCCTGATCGTTGAGCAGGAACCGATCGACCACCCGGGTCTCGATCATCGATTGCGTCGCCTCGAGTGTGTTCGCGTCCTGCAGGCCATACTCCTTGAACGAGGCGGCCGCCAACTCTTGTGCCACGCGCTCTCTCGGCGAACGTGGTTCCGGGAAATACAACGTTCCCTCGAAGATGTGGGTGTTGTGTGACGTCGGCCAGTAGTGGTAGGTGAGGTACCAGCCGAGTCCCCAGAAGAGGATGACGAAGTTGGGGAAGAGCTGAAATGAGTCCAGGCCCCACGGGTCACATCTGGCCGGGTTGAGGCCGGCCGGCATCTCACCGGGATCGGGATTTTCCCATGGCCCGAACAGTCCACTCTGGAGTATGTCCTCGATGGGCTTGCGCATCGAGGCATCCATCTCCCACGCTCGGACCCCCGACGTGCTCACCAATCGGTGTGGCCCGTCGATCCGGTAGTGCGGAGCCTCGAAGCCGGCTTCCGCCGCAGCCTTCGAATAGGCCGTCGGTGACTGATTGGCGTGCAGGACAGGCGCGTGATAGAACTCTGCGAACGCGTCCATGTACAGCTTCCAGTTCGCCCCGACCTCCGAACGGTACTGCCAGCGTGATGTCATCTTCCCGAAGGGATACCCGGCCAGGTCGGTCACCATGGGGCCGAGGAACGCGGTGAGCGACTGTTCGGGCTCCTTGGCGAAGTTGACGAAGATGAAGCCTTCCCAGACCTCGCAGTGCACTGACACCAGCCCGTACTTCGACTTGTCCAGGTCGAAGAACTCGCTCTCCTGCTGAACGAAGGTCAGGTCGCCGTCCAGGTTGTAGCGCCACGCATGGTATTTGCAGGTGAACTGCCTACAGGTCCCGCTGGTCTCCTCTCGGGGCATGTTGTCCCACACGAGTTTGTTACCCCGGTGCCGACACACATTGGGAAACGCCTTCACGCCGTTTCCCGTCTGGACCACGATGATCGACGTGTTGACCGCGGCCACTTCCTTGGTGAAGTAACTACCCTTTCGCGGCAGTTGCTCCACGCGGCCCACGTTGAGCCACGCGCGCCGGAAGATGGCCTTGCGCTCCAACTCGTAGATCTCCGGACTGATCGAGTCCTCGTAGGACATCGGACCGGTACCCAACTCGGGGTAATGCTCCGTCCAACTACCTTCGGCCGGCTTGGGAAAACGTGCCACGGCTACTCCTGATGACGTCGGGCCTGGGGCTGGCATCGGTCATTCCCCGGAGTTGTTGCGTCGGTTCAGTTCTCGCGAATCGAAGGACACCGGTTCCGAAAAGCTTTCGAAACGCCGGGGATCTTGCTGAGCTGACGGTATATGCTTCAGATCACAATGACAAGTAGTTGATATTACTTCTCGGGACAACGATCAGGAGAGTCTGTTGCACCACGACGATGAGTTGTTCATCGGCGGTAGCTGGACACCCGCCGCCACCGATCGGACCATCGAGGTGATCTCCCCACACACGCAGGACGTCCTCGCGCGAGTCGCGGCGGCGGGACCCGCCGATGTCGACGCCGCAGTGGCATCCGCTCGTAAGGCGTTCGACGACGGCGACTGGGCACATTCGTCACCCACCGATCGGATCAACGCCGTTCGCCGACTCGGCAAGCTCTACGCGGAGCACCAGGCCGACATGGCGGAGACGATCAGCGCCGAGATGGGCGCTCCGATCACATTCGCCCGGCGTGCCCAGGCGGGCCTCCCGCTGAGCATCATGGGCGCATTCACCGAGATCGCGGAGGCATTCCCCTGGACCGAGGCGCGGCCGGGAGCCCACGGGCCCGATATTCGTTTGCACCGCACACCGGTAGGTGTCGTCGCGGCGGTCGTACCGTGGAACATGCCCCAGTTCCTCATCTCCACCAAACTGATTCCGGCGTTGCTGGCCGGTTGCAGCGTGGTGCTCAAACCCTCACCGGAGGCGCCACTCGACGCGCTGCTTCTCGCCGAATTGATCGAACAGGCCGAACTCCCGGCCGGGGTCGTGAGTGTGTTGCCGGGTGACGCCGAGACGGGCCACCACCTGGTGACCCACCCCGGTGTGGACAAGGTGTCTTTCACCGGTTCGACCGACGCAGGCCGACGGGTTGCGACTGCCTGCGGCGTGGAACTCAAACGGCTCAGCCTCGAACTCGGCGGCAAATCCGCCGCGATCGTGCTCGCTGATGCTGATCCCGCGACAGTGGCAACCGGGATACGATTCGCGAGTTTGTCGAACAGCGGCCAGATCTGCAACGCGCTCACGCGAATCCTGGTACCAGAGCACAGGTCAGCCGAATTCGTCGACGCACTCGTCGCCGAGATCGACACACTGGCCATCGGGGACCCCGCCGATCCGTCGACCCAGATCGGCCCTCTGGTCACCGAACGCCAGCAACACCGGGTCCGTGGATACATCGAGTCGGGAGTACAACAAGGCGCGCAACTGGTCTGCGGTGGGACCGAGATGCCCGACGGGATCGATCATGGTTGGTACGTCCGCCCGACGTTGTTCAGCGACGCCGACAACTCGATGCGAATCGCACGTGAGGAGATCTTCGGCCCGGTTCTCACCGTGATCCCCTACGGCGACGAAGAGGAAGCCGTCCGCATCGCGAACGATTCCCCGTTCGGCCTCGCCGGGTCGGTGTGGGGTGCCGACACCGACCGCGGGCTGGCGATCGCCTCACGAATCCGGGCGGGCACCTTTGGGGTGAACCAGGGTTACACGATGGATCCGTTCGCACCTTTCGGCGGTGTCAAGTCCAGCGGTTACGGGCGGGAACTCGGACGCGAGGGCATCGACAGCTATCTCGAGACCATGTCGATCTCCATCGCACAGGGTTAGCACCGGCGATTGGTCAGCGCTGCATCTCACCGAGGCTCGGGGCGGGCCGGTAGTCCGGGACATGATCGGACACGTTGATCGGACACCGGATCGTCCGGAAGCCACCGGATTCCACGATGACGTCCGGGTTCAGTTCCAGCGCCTCCGGTAGGGTGCGCACCGCCGCGGCCGGCACACCCAGGGGCCGCAACCGCTTCTCCCAGTTGTCGGCCGTGTCCGCCGACAACGCCTGACCGACCGCGGCGAGCACCTCGTCGCGGCGCTCTGCACGTTCGGCCATCCGCGTGAATCCCTCGACACCGGCCTCGGTCGCGAAAACCTGCCAGAAGCGATCATGGGTGATGAACAACGCGAGATATCCGTCTGCGGTCCCGAAGATCTGGGCCGGAACGTAGTACGAGTGTGCACCGAAGGGGCGACGTACCGGTACGGTTCCACCGTTGAGAAACGCCGAAGCGTGATAGTTCAACTGCGAGAACATGACATCGCGCAGGGATACGTCGATCTGGCCGCCGCGACCGGAGACGATCTGGGACACCAGACCGAGCGCAGCGGTCAGTCCCGTCGAGTTGTCGGCGGAGGAGTATCCCGGCAGGGTCGGCGGCCCCTGCGGATCGCCCGTGAGTGCCGCCACCCCGGTCGCCGCCTGGATCACGTAATCGAAGGCCGGGTCGTCGCCGCCGTAGAGCCCGAATCCGGTGATCGCGACGCACACGATCCGCTCGTTGATGCGACGGAGGTTCTCGTACGTGAGTCCGAGGCGGTGGATGGCCGACGGTTTGAGATTCACGAGCAGTGCGTGCGCATCCGTCGCGAGCTCTTCGAGTTGCTCTCGACCGTCCGGACTCGTGAGATCCAGGCACACACTGCGTTTCCCACGATTCAGACTTGCGAAGTACGCGTCGCTCACCTGCCGGGAGATCTCGCCGGCCGCAGGTTCGATCTTGATGACCTCTGCTCCGAGATCTGCCAGTGTCATCGTCGCGTAGGGGCCTGCCAGCATCGTGCCCACCTCAAGGATGCGAATACCTGCCAGCGGGCCGGACGTCACCGGAGTTCCTTTGCCAACTCTGCCATGACCTCGCGCGTCCGGTACTTGGACGCGACGAGTTCATCACGGGTGTCACCGATCGGCAGGAGCCGCATCGAGATGTCGGTGACCCCGGCCTTCTCGAAGTCCCGGAAGCGAGCAAGGATCGCATCCTCGTCACCCGCGACACACAGATCGCCGACATCGCGCGCATCGCCGCGCTCGAGCAGCTTCTGATAGTTCGGCGAGAACTCCGCTTCGGCGAGAATGCGATTCGCCCGCGAACGGGCCTCGTCGACCTCCGACGGACGGCACAGACACACCGGCACGCCCGCGACGATCCGCGGTGCGGGACGTCCTGCGCCGTCTGCTGCCTTGTTGATGCTCGGTGCGATGTGTTCGGCAATCGCCCGCTCGTCGGCCATCCACAGAATGGTGCCGTCTGCCCGCTCTCCGGCGAGGCGCAACATCACCGGGCCCAGCGCGGCGAGGAACACCGGCAGCGGCGCGACCGGCCCGAGTTCGAGTGGATTGTGAACCGTGAACGAATCGTTCTCCACATCCACCGGTCCGGGGCCGTGCAGCGCCTGATCCAAGACGTCGAGGTAATCGCGGGTGAGCCGAGCCGGCTTCTCGTACGGGATCCCGAGCATGTCCTGGACGATCCAGTGATGCGACGGTCCGACTCCGAGGGCGAGTCGTCCCGAGGACGCCGCGTGTGCCGACAGCGCCTGCCGGGCAAGGGCAATCGGATGCTGCGCCTGCAATGGCACCACGGCGGTCCCGAGCTCGATGTTCGTGGTTCGGGCACCCATCAACGCAATGGTGATCAGAGCGTCGAAATCCGAGGGCACCTGCGGGATCCAAGCCGTGTCCATGCCCGCGGACTCTGCCCACTCGATGTCTTTCATCATCCGATCGACCTTGCGGGCGGAGTCGCCCCGCTCCGGTCCGATCATCACTCCGACGCGCACGTTTCCTCCAGGTGTCTCACAGTGGTCAGGCCGGTGTGGGCACACGACGTCACGACGGCGCCGTGGTCGCGGTGAGAGCACGGACGTCGGTCACCAACGTCTCCAGCGGCGTACCGGTCGGAAAGACCGCTGCGGCACCGGCTTCGAGCAAGGTGTCGACGTCGGATTGCGGAATGGTGCCACCGACCACGACGGCGATGTCACCGGCATCCGCCGCTCGCAGGGCGTCGACGGTTCGGCGCGTCAGTGCGACGTGCGCGCCGGACAGGATACTCAGGCCGACCACGGCCACGTCTTCGTGGAGTGCGATCGAGACGATGTCCTCGATCCTCTGCCTGATGCCGGTGTAGATCACCTCGAAACCTGCGTCGCGCAACGTCCGGGCGACGATCTTGGCCCCACGGTCGTGACCGTCCAGGCCCGGTTTCGCGACCAGGATCCGGGCGGTCATCAGAAGACCACCGGCTGCGCGAACTCGCCCCATACGCCCTTGAGTGCCGACACCATCTCGCCGACGGTGCAATACGCGTTCGCGCAGTCGATCAGGCGATGCATCAGATTCTCGTCTCCTTCTGCGGCCCGCGACAACGCGGCCAGCGTGTTCGTCACGTCATCGGCGTTTCGTTCGGCCTTGACCTTCGCGAGTCGCTTCAACTGGACCTCGCGTCCCTCGGGGTCGAGTTCATAGGTGGCGATCTCCGGGGCCGGCTCGTCGGCGACGAATCTGTTGACCCCCACGACCGGACGCTCACCGCCCTCGACCTCCTGATGGATGCGGTATGCCTCGTCGGCGATGAGGCCCTGCAGGTAGCCTTCCTCGATCGCGCGCACCATGCCGCCGTGCGCATCGAGGTCGGCCATCACTTCGATGATTCGCTCCTCGGTGGCGTCGGTGAGGGACTCCACGAAATACGAACCACCGAGCGGATCGGCCACCCGCGCAACACCTGTCTCGTAGGCGAGGATCTGTTGGGTACGCAAGGCCATGGTCGCCGATTCCTCGCTGGGTAGCGCGAACGGCTCATCCCAGGCCGCCGTGAACATCGACTGCACACCACCGAGCACCGAGGCCATTGCCTCGTAGGCCACCCGGACCAGATTGTTCTGTGCCTGTGGGGCATACAACGACGCACCGCCGGCGACACACCCGAATCGGAACATCGCGGCCTTGTCGGTGGTGGCCCCGTATCGCTCACGCACGATCGTGGCCCAGCGCCGCCGCCCGGCACGGTATTTGGCGATCTCCTCGAAGAAGTCGCCATGGGTATAGAAGAAGAACGAGATCTGCGGCGCGAACTGGTCGATCGTCATTCGTCCACGCTCCACAACCGTGTCGCAGTATGTGACACCGTCCGCGAGCGTGAACGCCATCTCCTGCACGGCATTGGCACCCGCATCACGGAAGTGGGCGCCGGCCACCGAGATCGCGTTGAATCTCGGCACCTCGGCCGCGCAGAACTCGATCGTGTCGGCGATGAGGCGCAGCGACGGCTCCGGCGGCCATATCCAGGTCCCGCGCGAGGCGTACTCCTTGAGGATGTCGTTCTGGATGGTGCCGGTCAGCGCCGCGCGCGGTACACCCTTGCGCTCGGCGGCCGCGACATAGAACGCCAGCAGGATCGCGGCAGTCCCGTTGATGGTGAAGCTGGTGCTGATCTTGTCGAGCGGGATCTGGTCGAACAAGATCTCCACGTCGGCGAGGGTGTCCACCGCACAACCGACTCGTCCGACCTCCTCGCCGTACTCGGGGTCGTCGGAGTCGTATCCGCACTGCGAGGGCAGATCGAGCGCCACCGAGAGGCCGGTACCACCCTGATCGAGCAGATATCGGTAGCGGCGATTCGACTCCTCGGCGGTGCCGAAGCCCGAGTACTGCCGGAAGGTCCACAATCTCCCCCGGTAACCCGTCGGAAAGTTCCCCCGGGTGAACGGGTACTCCCCGGCAACGGGGGGACCGCGGAGTCGGGGTTCGGCCCATAGGCAGTGTCCAGCGGGATGCCGGAGGCTGTCTCAGTCTGTGGTTCCATCAGCGGATACGATACTTGCAGAAAATGAGAATGCCAATACCGCTCGTACTTCGGATCTCGCACCGAACCCGGAGCCGCTCGGCGTCCGGACAATCGCAATGGGTCGTGGGCTCGTCGGACACGCTGTGCCACCGACTCCTTCACCTCCGACGAACGAGAATTAGATTCTCCTTCTGAGAGACTCCGATGCTATTCTGGGCGCATGCATCCGTCCCACGTCGCCCTCGGCAGCGGTCACAGAGATCCGCTCGGCGAGGTGACGGCGGCGTCCCGGCAGTACCTGAAGGCGATCTGGGACGCGAGCGAATGGGCCAGCGATCCGGTCACCACCAAGACGGTGGCCGAACGCGTCGGGGTCTCGCCGTCGACCGCATCCGATGCCGTCCGCCGCCTCGCCGACAAAGGACTCGTCACACACCAGCGCTACGGCGCCGTCGCCCTCAGCAGCCGGGGACACGCGTTGGCGGCGCACGTCATACGGCGCATGCGACTCATCGAGTCATTTCTCGTCCGAGAACTCGGCTACGGCTGGCACGAAGTCCACGACGACGCCGACACCCTTGCCAACGCCGCTTCCGACGACCTGATCGAACGCATCGACCGGCGGCTGGGGCATCCGACCCGGGATCCGCATGGTGATCCCATCCCCGCCGCCGACGGCCGAGTACCGACGCCCTCGCTACGTCCCCTCGCGACCTGCGACACCGGCGACACGGGCACGGTGGCGCGCATCGCCGACTCCGATCCGGCGATGCTCGAGTACTTCGGGTCCGTCGGCCTCACCCTCGACTCGGGAGTGACCGTGCACGCCAAACGACCGTTCGCCGGGACCATGCGCATCTCCGTCACCGGCTTCGCCGAGATGGAACTCGGCGATGTCGCGATCCGGTCGGTCTGGCTGACCGCGGCCGACCACGGATGACCCGGGGACAGCAGAGATGACGACAGACAGGGCCGGAACGCCCGGCCGCTCCACCAGCCACGAAGGAGAGTGTCATGAACATTGACGACCTGGTGCTCATCAGCATCGACGACCATGTGGTCGAGCCACCGGACATGTTCCTGCGCCATGTACCGGACAAGTACCGCGATCAGGCGCCCGTGGTGATCACCGACGACAAGGGTGTCGACCAGTGGATGTACATGGGCAAGCAGGCGGGCGTCAGCGGACTGAATGCGGTGGTGTCCTGGCCTGCGGAGGAATGGGGCCGCGACCCGGCGGGCTTCGCCGAGATGCGACCTGGCGTCTATGACGTGCACGAGCGCGTCCGCGACATGAGTCGCAACGGAATCTGGGCCTCGATGTGCTTTCCCACGTTCGCCGGCTTCTCCGCACGCCACCTCAATCAGCACCAGAGTGACATCACGCTCGTGATGGTCTCGGCGTACAACGATTGGCACATCGACGAATGGGCGGGCGCCTACCCGGACCGCTTCATCCCGTTGGCTCTGTTGCCCACCTGGAATGTCGACGCGATGTGCGCCGAGATCCGCCGGGTCGCGGCAAAGGGATGCCGGGCGGTCACGATGCCCGAACTACCTCACCTGGAGGGACTACCGAGCTACCACGACCTGGACTACTGGGGTCCGGTGTTCGAGACCCTGTCGGAGACCGGACTCGTGATGTGTCTGCACATCGGCACCGGCTTCGGTGCGCTCAACCTGGCCAAGGACTCGACGATCGACAGTTTGATGGTGCTGGCCTCGCAGATCTCCGCACTCGCGGCACAGGATCTTCTCTGGGGCCCGGCCATGCGCACCTATCCCGACCTCAAGTTCGCGTTCTCCGAGGGCGGGATCGGCTGGATACCTTTCTATCTCGACCGCAGTGACCGTCACTACACGAACCAGAAGTGGCTGCGTCGCGACTTCGGCGACAAACTCCCCAGCGAGGTCTTCCGCGACCACTCACTGGCCTGCTACGTCACCGACAAGACCTCGCTGCTGCTGCGTCACGAGATCGGCATCGACAACATCGCATGGGAGTGCGACTACCCGCACTCAGACTGCTTCTGGCCGGACGCACCGGAACAGATGCTGCGCGAATTGCAGGCCGCGGGCGCCGACGATTCCGACATCAACCAGATCTCGTGGGAGAACTCCGCGCGATTCTTCAACTGGAATCCGCTCGACAACCACACCCGTGACGAGATCAACGTCGGTGCGCTCCGACGTTCGGCCACCGACGTCGACGTGTCGATCCGGTCACGTGACGAGTGGAAGCGCCGCTACCGGGAGAAGAACATGGCGCAGGCGTGAGGCGTCCCTCGCTGATCAGTCTCGATACGCCCACTCGCTACGCTCGCCGGCCACTCGACCCACAACCCCGCTGATCGAGTAGGCACCGAGCGTGGCGAGGCGCCGTATTGGACCACCCCACAACGCCCGCGGGCTACCCGACCGGCGGCCGGCCGGTCACTACTGGCGTGCGACCAACCCGCGCCCGCTCACCGGCGGCAGATCGAGGGCGGTGACCAGACCGGGTTTCGCGTCCACCACGGCGGCAACGGAATTGACCAGCCGCATGGCTGTCACGATCATGCCGGAGACGTTGTGGTCGCCATGCTCGCCGTGGTGGGAGAACTCGACCTTCATCTCGGGTTCGCCGGAGACGAGGATGCGATAGCAGCCGTCGCCTTCGGCCGGCGACGGCCAGTCCGGGCACTGGTCCGGGTGCGTTCGGGTGTAGTGCTCGAGCACCACACGGTCGACACCGTCGACTTGCCCGACGACCTCGAAATGCAGTGCCGCCATGGTTCCTTCGGGGATCTCGACGGAGACCGTCGAATAGTCGCGGTCGGCCGGGACTCGATCGAAGCGTTCGACGAGGGGTTCGTCCAGGGTCAGTCCGAGCCCCGCGGCGATCTGGCGGACCACACTGCCCCACCCCATCGCCAGGACGCCGGGCCACAGCAGGAGCGGTGTCGCGTCCATCGGCTGACCGAAGCCGAAGATGTCCTTCATCACGACCGGTTGGTAGTAAGTCGAGTAGTCCGCGATCTCCAGGCAGCGCACCTCGTCGATCCGCTGCGACAGACTCGTCATCGACAACGGCAGAACGTCATTGGCAAATCCGGGGTCGATGCCGTTCACGTGCAGGCTGGCATTGCCGGACTCACCGGCGGCCGCGATCCGGTCGAGCAACTCCTGGTTGAGGATGCCCTGCGGGAACTGCAAGACCACGGGCCCGCTCGATACGACGTTGATACCGTTCTCGACGAAGAAGATCAGGTCGTCGATCGCCTCGAAGATGCGATCATCGGTCATCGCGGTGTGCACAACGCAGTCGGGCCGCAGAGCGACCAGCGCGTCGCGGTCGTCGGTCGCCACCACGCCGAGTTCCCGATCGAGCCCCGCGAGTTGCCCCGCGTCCTTGCCGACCTTGGCCGGGTCGGACACCCACACCCCCACGAGTTCCAGATCCGGCCGGGCATCGATCCCGGCGATGGCATGGCGTCCCACTGTTCCGGTCGACCACTCGACCACACGAAGAGTCATGCAGCCAAACTAGAACACGTTTCACTTCCGGGTGGGCGGTTTGACAAAGCTGCTGCCCGCCGACGCAGGTACCAACCGGTGATCGCCGAGACGATGAGCGCCATGCAGATGCCCGCGACGGCGAAGGATGCCACCAGAGCGGCCGCCGATGTGTCCTCGTCGACGAACGGACCTGGCACGAATGTGGCCATCAACCCGACCGACCACGCCAACACGTTCACCGGTATCCAGACACCGGCCCGGGGCACCAGGTCGCGCAGTACGAGATACTGCGCCGTGGGAATGCTCAGCAGCAAGAGCAATCCACCCACCCCGAAGGCCGCCCACGACGCCAGGTGCGACCCGTCGTCCACCACTCCTGCGTCGTGCAGCGTCGACGGCGCCGAACCCAGCAACCACGCGAAGGCCGCGGCGGCCGACGTCACCGCCACCCAACGCAGCACCGGCACGGCAACTTCGGTGCCATGCATGGCTCCCGCCTGACCCAGTCCGAGAAGTGCGCCCTCGCCTGCGCCGAACACGGCGACGGTCAGCCAGGTCGCCAACGGTGACCAACCCGCCGACGCACAAATACCCATGCCCGCCACCGGAACCAGGAAGCCCAGTGATTCCGCAACGGTCACGAAACCGATCCATCGCCGTAAACTGAACCGCATCGATGCCTACCGTTCATCCGAGCGGCGTAACGTCTCGTCGATGCACACCGACCCGGTCTCCACGTCTTCCACGCTGCCACCGGTGGAAGTGCTTCACGAGGGTCACAGGACCTCGATCAAGTGGCATCGTGCCCGCAGGCGTCCGAACGACCCGCCGTTCACGTCGCGGCGCATCGTCGAAGGAATGGCCGCCGGCGCGAGTGTCGAGGTCGATCTGGTGGTCCACGGAGAGCGCGGTTTCGCCGTCCTGCACGACCTGAACCTCGGTCACACCACCACCGGGCGTGGACGTGTACCGGCATTCTCGGCGCAGGAGATTCGGGCGCTCCGCATCCGCGACAACGACGGCACCCCGACCGACGAAACCGTTCTGCTGCTCGACGACCTCCCGGACCTGTTCGCGCCGGCCACCGTTCACCCGAACGCGGTGCTACAGCTGGACTTCAAACAGGACGCCGCCGCCCTCGACGACATCGCGGTGGCAAACTTCGCGGCGGCGACCGCCCCGATCGCGTCGAGTGTGATCCTGTCCTGCGGGGATGCGGAGGCCGTCCGGCTGTTGACCGACGCCGTGCCCGGCATCCGAATCGGCTACGACCCGTGCCACCACGGTGCGCTACGACGGGTCCTGCGTTCCGAGGATTTCGATGGATTCGTCGACCGAGCCGTCATCGCGTCACCCGACGCCGAGATGGTCTATCTCGAACGGCGGCTCATCCTCGAGGCCGACCAGCGCGGCTTCGACATGGTCGGCGCGTTCCACGACCGCGGCCGTACGGTCGACGCGTACACGATCAGCGGTGTCGACGACGACTCGCTGCGCCAGGCTCGGCGACTGATCGCACTGCGCGTCGACCAGATCACCACCGACGATGCGGAGGGACTCGTCGCCGCCCTGTGACGCGGCCCGGCCCGACCGCGACACCTCTCAGCTGAACAGCTTCGGCAGGGTTCCCTCGTGCACGGTGCGCAGTTCGGCGAGGGTCACCTCGAACTGGTCCTGCACCGTCACCGAGTCGCTGCCCTGATCCACCACACCGATGCGCGTCCACGGCATGCCCCGTGCGTCGAGCATCGAACAGAACCTCGACTCCTCGGTGCGCGGCACGGCGACGACCGCGCGGCCGGCGGATTCGGAGAAGAGCCAGACAAACGGGTCGGCGCCTTCGGGAAGCAGGATGCGACAACCGGTCTCGCCGGCCAACGCGGACTCGACGACGGCCTGGAAGAGGCCGCCCTCGGAGAGGTCGTGCGCTGCCGAGACGAGCCCGTCCCGTGACGCCGCCACCATGATCTCGGCGAGCAACCGCTCGTGAGCGAGGTCGACCTGGGGCGGCACGCCGCCGAGGTGATCATGGGCGACCTGCGCCCAGATCGATCCGTCGAACTCGTCCCGGGTTTCGCCGAGCAGGATCAGCGTCTCTCCCGGCTCGGTGCCGAATCCGGTCGGCACGCGACGGTGCACGTCGTCGATGATGCCGAGCACACCGACCACCGGCGTCGGCAGGATCGGGGTGGACCCGGTCTGGTTGTAGAAGCTGACGTTGCCGCCGGTGACCGGGATGCCGAGTGTTGCGCAACCGTCGGCGAGCCCACGGACGGCCTGCTGGAACTGCCACATCACCGCCGGGTCCTCCGGCGAGCCGAAGTTCAGGCAGTTGGTGACGGCCTTCGGCGAGGCACCTGACACCGAGACGTTGCGGTAGGCCTCGGCCAACGCGAGCTGCGCGCCTCGATAGGGATCGAGATAGGTGTAGCGGCCCGACGCGTCGGTGGCGAGCGCGATGCCGCGCCCGGACGTCTCGTCGATGCGGACCATGCCCGAATCCGCGGCTTCGGCGAGCACCGTATTGCCGCGGACATAGCGGTCGTACTGCTCGGTGATGAACTTGCGGCTGCACAGAGCGGGCGAGGCCAGCAGTTCGAGCGCGGTGGCCCGCAGCTGGTCGGGCCCCTGCGGGCGCTTGAGAGAGCCGGCCGTCGACCCGATGATCTCGTCCTGCCAGTCCGGCCGGGCAACCGGACGCTCGTAGACGGGACCTTCGTGAGCGACGGTGCGCGGCGGCACGTCCACCACGGTCTCGCCGTCCCAGGTGATCACCAGATGATCACCGTCGGTGACCTCCCCGATCACCGTTGCGAGCACATCCCATTTCTTGCAGACGTCGAGGAACGCGTCGACGTTGTCAGGAGTGACCACGGCGCACATGCGCTCCTGCGACTCGCTCGAGAGCACCTCGGCCGGGGTCATCCCCTCGGCGCGCATCGGCACCTTCTCCAGATCGATGTGCATACCGCCGTCGCCGGCGGCCGCCAGCTCGGAGGTCGCGCAGGACAGACCCGCGCCACCGAGATCTTGGATGCCGACGACCAGGCCCGCGTGGTACAGCTCGAGGCAGCACTCGATGAGGACTTTCTCGGTGAACGGGTCACCGACCTGCACACTCGGCAGCTTCTTCCGGTTGGGACCCGACTGACCTTCGACGTCGTCATCGAAGGTCTCCGACGCCAGCACGGAGACGCCGCCGATGCCGTCGAGTCCGGTACGAGCACCGAACAGGATGATCTTGTTACCCGTTCCCGACGCGAACGCCAGGTGCAGGTCCTCGGTCCGCAGCACGCCCGCACACAACGCGTTGACCAGCGGATTTCCGGCGTAACTTGCATCGAAGACGGTCTCGCCGCCCACATTGGGCAGTCCGAGGGAGTTCCCGTAGCCGCCGACCCCGCGGACCACGCCGTCGACGACCCGGCGGGTGTCGGGTGCATCGGCGGGACCGAAACGCAGCTGGTCCATCACCGCGATCGGGCGAGCACCCATCGCCATGATGTCGCGGACGATGCCGCCGACTCCTGTTGCCGCGCCCTGGTAGGGCTCCACGTAACTGGGGTGATTGTGGGATTCGACCTTGAACGTCACCGCCCAGCCGTCGCCGATGTCGACGACTCCGGCGTTCTCACCGATGCCGGCGAGCATGCTCGCACGCATCTCCTCGGTGGTGGTCTCACCGAAGTAGCGCAGATGCACCTTCGACGACTTGTAGCTGCAGTGCTCGGACCACATGACCGAGTACATCGCGAGCTCCGCGTCGGTCGGTCGACGGCCCAGGATCTCGCGGATCCGGGCATACTCGTCGTCCTTGAGACCGAGCTCGCGGAACGGTTGGGGTTGGTCGGGGCTGCCGGCAGCGGCTGAGACGGTATCCACCTGCGCATTCACTCTAGCCAGTGTAGGTGAGACACCGGGACCGGCGCGTGGTGGCGTGGCACTCGCCGACGCGGGGGCGACCACCGGCCGGCGTCACATGACGATCTGACACGCGCGGTCGGCACCGCCTCCGAACCGCGGCTACGAGGTGCCGTCCGGTGAGCCGATCAGGCATAACCGATCGACGCGATGACGTGGTGCTGGTTTGGCTCGCCCTCCAGTTTGTGGAGGTAGCCCTCGATGAACTCGAACGTCTCGCGATGCCCCTTCTCGAAGCCGAGCCATTTCTCCATCATGACCAGCCGGGAGACACTCGTGATGATCACGATCAGGACCTCCGCCGGCAACTCTCTCGAACTCACGCCGTAGCTGGGCAACAGCTTCCCGATCGCCTCCTGCGCCTGATTCCTGAGTTGTTCCGAGTAGCGGGCGATCTCCGCACGGAGTTCCTTTCGGTGATTGGCCAGCGCCAGGAGCTCGGTGGTGAACTGAGACACCGAAGGGTCGATACTGAATTGCCAGAGCGCCCAGAGCGGTTGCGGCGACTCGAGCAGGGCCCGCTGTTGTTCCAGCCCCTGATCCGCACGGCGGCGGAACATCTCGAGGAACAGCTCGTCCATCGTGCGGAAGTAGTAGTGCACGAGTTGGGGCTTCAGGCCGGCGGCCTGCGCGACCTTCCGCGAAGTGACTGCGGCATAACCGCTTTCAAGCATCAGCACCTCGGCCGCATCTAACAGGATCGTCCGATTCTTGGCCTCGGTCGATCCGAACCTGCGCTCGGTCACGCTCTCCACCTCTCCTGTCACAGCCCCGCCCTCACCCTAGACCGGAAACGCAATATGTCCATTTTGAGAATGTGATCTTGACCTCAGTTTCGGAGCATGGTAACAAGTATTACACCCCGCTGAGCACTCGCTCAGCATCTTTGCTCAGAGTTCCACAGCCAACGCAGTCACAATGCATCCTCTCCCTGAAGAGGGTTGCCGCACAGGAGGTTTCCGGTGAGCGATCTGACGTCCCTGAATTTCTTCACCGATGAGAGCCTGGTCCCCGATCCCTATCCGTATTTCGACGAGCTCCGCAGCAAGTGCCCCGTGACGAAGGAGCCGCATTTCGGTGTCCTCGCGATCACCGGGCACGCCGAAGCGGTGACTGTCCTCAAGGACCCCGCCACGTTCTCGTCGTGCATCGCCGCCACCGGCCCCTTCCCGGGACTGCCGTTCGAGCCCGAGGGCGACGACGTCGGCGACCTGATCGATCAGCATCGAGACGAGCTGCCGCTGCACGAGCACATGGTCACCATGGATCCTCCGGACCACAGCCGGGCGCGCAGTCTGCTGAGCCGCCTCCTCACCCCGCGTCGCATCCAGGAGAACGAGGAGTTCATGTGGAAGCTTGCCGACGAGTACATCGAGGAGTTCGTCGCCAACGGTGAGTGCGAACTCATGGCGGAGTTCGCAAAACCGTTCTCGCTCCTCGTCATCGCCGATCTGCTCGGCGTCCCGGAAGAAGATCACGAGGAGTTCCGGACCGTACTCGGTGCACCACGCAAGGGTGCCCGGCCGGGCGCGCTCGACTCGGAGGTCATGGCGGACAACCCACTGCAGTGGCTCGACGACAAGTTCTCCGCGTACATCGAAGACCGACGCGCGCATCCGCGCGGCGACGTCCTCACCGCACTCGCCGAGTCGAAGTACAAGGACGGCAGCACCCCTGAGGTCATCGACGTGGTCCGGACCGCGACCTTCCTCTTCGCTGCCGGCCAGGAGACCACCACCAAGCTGATCAGTGCCGCGCTGAGGGTGATCGGCGAACGCCCCGACATCCAGCAACGACTGCGCGACGATCCGGAACTCATCCCGATCTTCATCGAGGAGACACTACGACTGGAGAGCCCGGTCAAGAGCGGTTTCCGCGTGGCACGCAAGAACACCACGGTCGGCGACACCGCGGTACCCGCCGGAACGACGCTGATGTTCTGCCCGGGCGCGGCCAACCGCGACCCCGACCACTTCCCCGACCCCAACACGTTCGATCTCGAACGCACCAATGTGCGCGAGCATCTGACCTTCGGCCGGGGTATTCATTCGTGCCCCGGCAGCCCCCTCGCCCGTATCGAGGGCCGGGTCACCGTCGAGCGGTTCCTGGCGCGCATGGCGGATATCCGGGTGTCCGAGGAGCACCACGGTCACAACGGTCACCGTCACTACGACTTCGAGCCCACCTACATCCTGCGCGGTCTCACCACCCTGCACCTCGATTTCACACCGAAGGCCTGAGGGAGCGGAAATGACCAGCACCACAGCGATATCCACGGTTCGAACGAGCGTCGTCACCGGCGGAGGGTCCGGCATCGGGCAATCCATCGCCGAACATCTGGCGGCAGCCGGACACCGCGTCGGCGTCCTCGACCAGAACGGCGAGGCGGCCGAGAAGGTGGCCGCCGACCTCCGCTCGGGTGGCGCCGAGGCCATCGCACAGGCCGTGGACGTGAGCGATCGGACCGCGGTGGAAAAGGCCATGGGGGTGGTGCGGGAGAAGTTCGGCCCCGTCGAGATCCTGGTGACCAGCGCGGGTATCGAATCGCAGATGCCCTATCCCGACATCGGCCAGGACGAGTGGGATCGCATCATCGCGGTCAACCTGACCGGCACCTTCAACTGCACCCAGGCGGTCATCGGCGACATGCAGGCGGGGCAATGGGGCCGCATCGTGACGATCTCGTCATCCAGCGCACAGTCCGGTGCCCCCGAACGCGCCCACTATGTGGCATCCAAGGGCGGCGTCATCGGGCTGACCAAAGCGCTGGCATTCGAGTACGCGCCACATGGCATCACGGTCAACACGATTCCGCCGTCGATCATCGCGACTCCGATGGCCGAGAAGGCCGTCGCGGCAGGCCTGGTCCCGGCGATCGAGGACCTCGCCGCGATGACGCCCGTGCGTCGCGCGGGATTGCCCGGCGACGTGGCGGCCGCGGCCGCGTTCCTGTGCTCGGATCAGGCCGGTTTCATCACCGGACAGGCCATCGGCGTCAACGGCGGCTGGTACATCTGACGCTCATCTCCGCCGAGTGCGCATCCACAGCCCGGGGTGTGCGCCCCTGACCATCACCGTCGATGGTCGGGCCTCTGTCTGCCGAGGATCGAACCGGGCCAGAGAGGGGGGATCGGTGTCCACCGTCAACAGCGACATCACCACGACTACCGCCCCTGCCGGCGACGGCGCGCCGACCCAGCCGATCCTCACCGGCGGCATCGACGACCCGCCGCCGCCATCCATCCCACCACCGCCTCCGACAACCGAGCCGCCGAGGGCGACCGACGAGATCACGTCCTGGATGAGTGGCTACGTGCACCGCCACCCGCGCGCATCGCTGGAAACCGTTGGCGGCCAGTTCGTCCTGGGCATCCGCGCGTTGCAGCACCTCGTGGTCGATCTGCTGACGTTACGATTCCCCGTCAAGGAGTTCATCCGGCAGTCGACGTTCATGGCGTCGGCCTCGGCCCTGCCGACGATCTTCGTCGCCATCCCCATCGGTATGACCCTGTCCATCCAGTTCGCCCTGCTGGCCGGCCAGGTCGGCGCGACGTCGTTGGCTGGTGCGGCAAGCGGTCTCGCCGTCATCCGGCAGGGGGCGCCGATGGTCTCGGCACTCCTGATGGCCTCCGCGGCGGGCTCCGCGGTGTGCGCCGACCTCGGTTCCCGAAAGATACGCGACGAGATCGACGCGATGGAGGTGATGGGCCTCTCGGTCATCCGGAGGCTGGTGGTCCCGCGACTGGCGGCGGCGATCCTGGTCAGCACCGCCCTGACCGGAGTGGTCTGCTTCGTCGGTTTCCTGTCCGGCTACCTGTTCAACACATTCGTCCAGAACGGGACCCCGGGCACGTTCGTCACCACCTTCGCCTCGTTCGCAACCCTTTCCGACTTCTACCTGACGATCGTGAAATCCATTGTGTTCGGCGCGATCGTGGCGATAGTGGCATGCCAGAAGGGATTGACGACCCGCGGCGGCCCCGCAGGTGTCGCCAATTCCGTCAACGCCACCGTCGTCGCGTCGATCATCCTGCTGATGCTCGTGAACGTCGGCTTCACCCAGATGTACGTACTCCTCTTCCCGCGGACGGGGTTCTGATGGCGGCGACGTACTACCCGACCGGACTACGACCGCTCGTCCGTGCGGCCGATGCGGTCGGTGGCGTCATCCTGCGTATCGGGCACCTCGCCGCGTTCCTGGCCCGGGCGCTCATCTCGATCCCGATCGCGTTGCGTCACTACCGCAAAGAGTGTCTTCGCATCCTCTCCGACGTCACCTGGGGCAACGGCTCCATCGTGGTCGGCGGTGGCACTGCCGGAGTGATCATCGTCCTCGGCGGCGCCGCAGGCGCGATCGTGGGCATCGAGGGCTACAACGCCTTACACCTCCTCGGCATGGAGCCCGCGACCGGTATGGTCGCATCCACCGCCACCACGCGCGAACTCGCTCCGATCATGGCGTCGCTGGCTTTTGCGGCCCAGGCGGGATGTCGTTTCACCGCTCAACTCGGCGCGATGCGGATCTCCGAGGAGATCGATGCGCTCGAGGCGCTGGCGATTCGGCCGATCCCCTACCTCGTCTCCACCCGCCTGCTGGCCTCCATCGTCGCGGTCATCCCGCTCTATTTGGTCTGCCTCGCGGTCAACTACGTCTCGGTACAACTCGTCGTCGGTCTGAGCGGCGGCCTCTCAGGCGGCACGTACCAGCACTATTTCGAGTTGGTACTCAACCCCACCGACATCATGTACTCGTTGATCAAGGCGGTGATCTTCGTGATCATCACCACCACCATCCAGTGCTATTACGGCTTCTACGCCCACGGCGGCCCCCAGGGCGTCGGCACCGCGTCCGGCCGTGCGATGCGGGCCAGCATCTCCGTGATGATCGTCGCCAATCTCCTTCTCACCGTGGCATTCTGGGGAGTCGGAAGCGGAGCAAGGCTGAGCGGATGAACTCACCGAGCATCTACGACGCCGGACCGCACGGGTTGTCGAACCGACGCCTGTTGATCAGCGGCGTCATCGCAATCGCCGTGATCGTCATCGTTCTCGCCGCCATCGCTCTCAAGGCCGGTGGCAGCTTCACCCCGAAGGTCGCGGTGACCGCCCAGCTCGCCGATGTCGGCGACGGTCTCCCGGTCAACTCCGACGTCAAGTACCGCGGCGTCATCGTGGGCACGGTCACCGGTGTGACACCAGCGGTCACCGGCCCCGACAACACCGTCGACATCTCCATCGCGCCCGACCGTGCACCACAGATCCCACGCACGGTGACCGCGCGCGTGGTGCCGAGCAACGTGTTCGCCGTGTCCTCCGTGCAGCTCATCGACAACGGCTCCGCGCCGCCGATCGCACCGGGTGACGTGATCAGCCAGGACACCAACGCGTCGACGGTGCAATTCCAGACCGCGCTGTCCAAACTGCGCGCGATCGTCTCCGCGACGGCGCGTGCGGGCAGCGATCGGACGGTCGGCATGCTCGCGGCCGTGGCGACCGCCACCGACCGTCGCGGAACCGACATCTCCCGGGCCGGCGCACAACTCGACCGCATCGTCGGCGAGCTCGACCGGGTGGTCCGGCCCGACGGAGGGCCATCCACCGTGCGGTCGCTCAGTTCCGCGGTCACCGGCCTCCGGAAATCGGCGCCCGATCTCCTCGACGCATTGCACAGCTCGGTCGGGCCCATGCAGATGGTCGCGCGCGAGTCCGGTGCGCTCTCGGATCTACTCGGGTCCGGCATCACCACCACCGCCCGGGTCAACACGGCGCTCGAGCGCAACACCGCCCAGATCATCCGGATCACCAGCCAGGCCGCGCCGGTCGTGTCGGTGGTGGCAGACGGCAGCGCCGGCTTCACCTCCATCGTCACGAACATCGGTGTCATCGCAGACAAGTGGTTCTCGGATTTCTGGCCGGCCGGCGTGGCCAACGGACGAGGAAAGTTCCTCTTCCAGGTCACCCCCCACAAGCTCTACACGCGTGCGGATTGTCCCCGATACGGGAATCTGGAGGGTGCCAGCTGCTCCACTGCTCCGAGCAGCGTGTCGCCCCCGGTCCTGAAAGGCAACGCACGCAAGGGAGTCACCCCCGGCTACCAGACGGCCGCGATGGGCGGCAACGTGGGTTCGGTCGGCAGCGCCGACGAACAGACGACCCTCGGCGAACTCGTCGGTGGCGGCCCCAACAGCGCCAACACACTCATCCTCGGCCCCGTCGCGCGGGGCGCGACCGTCACAGTGTCCCCTGACGACAAGAACGGTGCGCCATGAGCATCCGCAAGCCCCTCATCGGGTTGATTCTCTTCCTCCTCGTCTCGTTGGCATTGACATCGACGGTCTACGTCACCCTTCAGCGTGACGTCTCCGAGGACACGAGGAACTACAGCGCGGTGTTCACCGACGTCACGGGACTGAAAGCGGGAGACGACGTCCGTATGGCCGGGATTCGCGTCGGACGGGTCGACTCGGTCGGCCTGGATGGGACCACGGCACGCGTGTCGTTCCGAGTGGACTCCGACCAGGTGGTCGACGGCAGCACCAAGGCCTCGATCGTCTACCAGAACATCGTCGGGCAGCGCTACGTCGGCCTGTCTCGTGGAGACTTCCCCCACCCCACGCCGCTAGAGAACGGTCAGATACCCCTCGCACACACCGAGCCGTCGTTCGACATCTCCGCACTGCTGAACGGATTCGAGCCCCTGTTCAGTGTGCTCGATCCCAAGCAGGTCGACAATGTCACCGAGGCACTGATCCGGGCCCTGCAAGGTGACTCGTCGTCGATCACCACGCTGGTCGCCGAGACGTCCTCGTTGGCCGAATCCGTCGCCGGACCCGATCAGGTGCTCGGCGACGTCATCTCCAACCTGTCTCGCGTCATCGGCACCTTCGCGGCCCAGCGCAGCAACATCGACACCGTACTCGTGAGCTCCCGCAGGATCTTCGAGCAGATGTCCGCACAGCGTGATTCGTTCATCGGCTCGCTCGACAGAACCGCTCGGGTCGCCGATCGCGCCGCGACACTCGCGCAGGGCGCACTTCCCCAGGCGCGTCAGATGCTCGCACGAGAACCCGGATTCCTCGGACACTTCCTCGCCAACAAGGACGAGTTCGCCTACCTCGGTTTCAATCTCCCACCGCTACTGAAAGGCCTCGCACGGGTCACGCAGGGGGGCTCCTACATCGACACCTACCTGTGCAACTTCAACGTGACCCTGGTGCCCGCGTTGAGCACGGTGATCCCGTCGATCGTCGCCCACGCGACACCTGGCGGCAAGATCACACAATCCCCGATCTGCAGGTGAGTCGATGACATCCTTCGCCGAGCGTTTCCGAAACTCCTTGACACAGCCGATCGAGAACTGGAACAAGGTGATCATCGGCGCCGTCGCGCTGATCGCCATCGTGGTGGTCGCCCTCGGGCTGATCAAGATCGGATCCGCCGGGGTCGGCAAGCATTCCGTGCGCGCGCAGTTCGCACAAGCCGCCGGACTCACGCCCGGGGATTCGGTCAGCGTCGCGGGTGTCCCGGTCGGCACGGTGAAGGACACCCGCCTCGATCGGACTCTCGTCACCGTGACGATGGAGGTGGGAGACGACGTACCGCTCGGCCCGGACACCAGGGCATCGATCAAGCTGACCACGCTGCTCGGTTCCCGGTACATCGAGCTGTCGCCTGCGGGCTCCGGTTCCCTGCCCGACGACCTCATCCCGCTGTCACACACCGCTGTCCCGTACGACCTGCAGCAGGTCATGCAAAACGCGACAACGACTTTCGAGCAGGTGGACGCGGAGAAGATCGGGGCGTCGATGACCACGCTGTCTCGTCAGCTCGACGGAACACCCGAGTTGGTCCCGGAGGCCCTCGACAACATCGCGAGTCTGTCGACGATCCTCGCCGACCGTCGGGCCAGATCGGCTCCCTGCTGACCAGCACCCAGAAGCTGACCGCGGTGATCCGCCGACAAGAATCGGGACTCGGACAGCTGATGACCCAGGGGCGTGACCTGTTGCGCGCGTTGCTGACCCGACAGGTGATGATCGATCGGCTCCTCGACTCGACGACCGTCCTGGCGACTCAGCTCCGCCAGGTCGTCGTCACCGACCGGAAGGGATTGGACAAGCTGGTGACCAACCTCGACGGTCTACTGGACAGCCTGCGGCGTAACGACAAGTTGTTGCGCAACACCCTTGAGATCCTTCCCGTGCCGGTGCGGAACTTCGCGAACGTCACCGGGACCGGCAACGAGACGGACTTCACCTCCCTGACCGGCCCGTTGATCGACTCGTGGATGTGTGCGATCTCCGAGCAGGCGAACCTCGCCAACCTTCCGCCCTATTTCAAGGACTGCCGATGAGCCGGGGTCGAATCATCAAGGTGGCATTGGTCGCCGTGGCGGTGCTGTTGGTCGTCGGGGTCGCACGGTCGTGTACCGACGACGACCACACCATCTCCGTCGTCGCACAGTTCGACAACGCGTCGGGCCTCTACGAAGGCAATGCCGTCGCGGTGCTCGGGATGCCGGTCGGCAAGGTCACCAAGATCACCCCGCACGCCGGATTCGTTGAGGTGGCGATGGATATCGACTCGAAGACACCCGTGCCGGCCGATGTGTCGGCGGTGACGGTCTCCACGTCGGTGTTGACCGATCGGCACGTGGAACTCACCCCGGCCTATCAGGGTGGTCCGCGGTTGCCCGACAACGCCCATCTCGGTCTGACCCGGACCAGGACCCCGGTCGAGGTCGACCGGATGCTCGCCATGGCGGACAAGCTGTCGGTTCAACTGCAGGGCGACAATCGGGGCAACGGACCGGTCGCCGACCTTCTGAATGTCAGTGCCGCGATGACGTCGGGCAACGGCCCGGACATCCGATCGGCGCTGGGCTCGCTCTCCCGGGCGCTGGCGATGGGTCCCGATCACGGTGAGCAGACACGCAACGCGATCACCGACATCGTCGATGACATGTCGAGTCTCTCGGCGACCGCCGCGCGCAACGACGCGACCATCCGAGAGTTCGGATCCTCGGTGCAGCAGATGTCGGACCTGTTCGCCGACCAGAACATCGGCTGGGGCTCCACCGGCGCGAAGATCAATGCGGTTCTCGGTGAGGCGACCGACCTCATGCAGCAGCGTCGCAAGGACGTCGCCGACACGGTCTCGGGTGCCACCACCGTCACGCGGGCGCTCGCCGACTATCGGAGATCGTTGTCGGAGTTCCTCGATGTCACGCCGCTGGTGATGGACAACGCGTACAACACCATCGACCAGAAGGCCGGCATCGCACGGGTGCATGCCCAGCTGGAAAAGGTCTTCTTCGACGGTCGGCTCGTCAAGGAGGTCTGCAACGTCCTCGGAATGCGCCAACTCGGCTGTGCGACAGGAACGTTGCGCGACTTCGGACCCGACTTCGGGATGGACGGGATGCTCGAGGCGATGGCGGGGATGCCGCGATGAGGTACTCGACGATCGTCCGCCTGATGGTGGCGGCTGTCTGTGTGTGCACGCTCGCCGGGTGCGGGGTCGGCCTCGACGATCTGCCGTTACCCAAGAAGGGAACCGAATCGGGCGCCACCTATACATTGCGCGCCGAGTTCGCCAACGCACTGAACCTTCCAGAGGAGGCGAAGGTCAAGCTCGACGGCGCCGACGTCGGTTCGGTTCAGAAGATGTCGGTGCGCGACTACGTGGCCGTGGTCACCATGCACGTCGCCGACGACGTGCGGTTGCCGCGCGGTACCCGGGCCGAGCTGCGCTCGGCCACCCCTCTCGGTGACGTCTTCGTCGCGCTGCAGCCGCCGAAGTCGCTCACGACCGACACCGCCGACCTCGGTGACGGTGACACGATCCCGTTGAAGGACACCGGCGCCGCAACGACCGTCGAGGAGATCCTCTCCACGTCGGCACTCCTGGTGAACGGTGGCGTACTCCGCGATCTCACGAAGATCGTCAACGGGCTCGGACGGACCGTGGGCAACCGTGGTGACGAATTGTCGGAGCTCATCGCGCGATCCTCCCGGTTGATCTCCGCGCTCTCCGCACGATCGGGCGACATCCGAACAGCGTTGCGCCAAACCGACGCCCTGGTCTCCACGGTCTCGGCACAGCAGAAGACGGTCGACGACTCGCTCGCCGCCGCCGGCCCCGCACTCGACGTGATCTCGTCGAACTCGGATCAGATCCTGACCCTGGTCGATCAGATCGGACAGATCAGCACCCAGCTGTCCCGCTATCCTTCGATCGCCACGGGCCGGACACAGCACCTGGTGGCCAATCTCAACCAGCTCTCGAAAGGCCTCAACGACGCCACCACGGCACCCACCGCCGACCTGTCCAAGATGAACGCGCTGCTGGCGCCGGTCATCAAGATCACGAACTCCACTGCTGCACATGTCAATGCAGACCTGGAGGACCTTTCCATTGGCGCACTCGCGGACCCTCGGCACCGCGCCGATCCGGGATCCCGACTACCTGACGTCACCGATGTGGGGAACTTCGTCGGCACCATCACGTACACGCTGGAGAAGCTGCGCAAGAAGCTGGAGTCGCCGCGATGACGTCGACAACCGATGACCGCGCCTTCACCTCTGGCACCCCCGCATTCCGCACCGGCTTTCTGGAGGTCCCGGCGCGTGGCATCGTCTCGGCCACCCGCCGGGGACGCCGGCATCGACTCGGGCTCTCCGCACTGGGGTTGTTCGGGGTGCTGATCCTGGGCGTCGGGTATCTCGTATTCGGGGTCTTCCACAGTTCGCCGGCAACGTCGCCGATGGTGGTCCGCGTGCAACTCAAGGAGTCCGGGGGCTCCTGGCAGGCCAGAACGTCACGCTCCGTGGCGTCCCGGTCGGTCGGGTGCGTCAGGTCGACCTCACCCGCGACGGTGTCGTCGCACAGGCCGAGATCGACCCGAGCGTACAGATTCCCATCCGCGGCGAAGTCCGGGTTGCCGGGCTGTCACTCGCCGGCGAGCAGTACCTCGATTTCCGGCCGAGCACCTCGTCGGGACCTTTCCTGAGCAACGGCACGGTGATCTCGGCGGACCAGACCACCACCCCGGTACCCCTGGCGAATGTTCTCGATGACCTGAGCGGGACACTCGAACAGATCGACCCGGAGAAGCTGCGAACCATCACGCGAGAACTCGGCGTGTCGCCGCAAGGGTCCGAGCGACTCGCCGACATCATCGACGGCGGCACCTTCCTGATCTCCACCCTGGATTCCGTTCTTCCCCAGACCGTGAGCCTGCTGAAGACGAGCCGGACGGTGCTCACGACCCTCGGTCAGGGGGCTCCCGCGCTCACCGCGACTTCTGCGGACCTCGACCACCTCATGGCGGGTGCGGCCCGAAAGCAGAACGGGTACCGGACGTTGCTGGCCCGCACCCCGGCGGCGCTGCGGGAAACCGACGCGATCATCGCCGACAACGCACCGACCATGGTGCAACTGCTGGGCAATCTCGCCACCGTGACACAGATGGCCTACTTGCGAATACCCGCTCTCAACGAATTCTTCTTCCCTCAGGAGCGGGACGGATCCACGCTCGGCGCATTGAGTACCACGATGCGGGACGGCGGCATCTGGGCCGCGGTGAACATCTATCCACGCAACACCTGTGACTATGGGCTGCCGCGCCTGCCACCGTCCCAACCCGATCACCCGGAACCGTATCTGTACACCTACTGCGACAACCCGGACCCGTCGGTGCTGATCCGGGGCGCGCGAAACGCACCCCGCCCGCCCGGTGACGACACCGCCGGACCACCGCCGGGAGTAGCACCCGATGCCCGATCAAGCCCCACACCGACTGGTCCGCAATCGATTCCGCTTCCCTTTGCCGGACCCGCACTACCGTCCAAGCCCTGACCACCGGAAGAACGATCGAAAGGACAATCGTGAACTCCACGACGACCAAGACTCCGCACAAGTCCTCGTCCGTGCGTCCGCCGTCCGCGCGATCCACCGCCAAGCGGATCGCCGGCGCCGCACCGTCGGCGCGCCGCGAGAAGACAGACGAGCCGACGAGCGATGCCCCGCCGACGCCGCGCCCCGACGACGAGGCGGTCGCCGTCGAATCGACAGTGCCCATCGAGGCCGCCGCCGACGGCGAGGCCGCACCCGTCGGTTCCGAGGACGAGTCCGCCACCGGTCCGAGGCGGCGTGCGCGGCTGCGTGCCGCGCTCACCGGCCGCCGTACACGTCGGGTATTCACCGTTGTTATCGCTGTGGTGGCCGTCGCCGGTGTGGCACTTGCCGGTTGGTTCGGGCTCGAATGGAAGCAGGCTCGCGACGTCGACAATGCGGCCACGGCAGCGAAGTCGGTGGCCGAACAGTACGCGGTCTCGCTGACCAGTGTGAGCGCCGACAGCGTGGACAAGGACTTCGCGACCGTCCTCGGCGGGGCCACCGGCGGCTTCAAGGACATGTACGCGAAGTCGAGTGCGCAGTTGCGTCAGTTGCTCGTCGACAACAAGGCCGACGCGCAAGGCAAGGTCATCGCATCCGGTATCCAGTCGGCAACCACCGACAAGGTGGTCGTCCTCCTGTTCATCGACCAGACCGTGCGCAACGCATCAACACCCGAGCCGCGGATCGACCGTAGCCGAGTGGTGATGACGATGGACAAGGTCGGCGACCGGTGGCTCGCTTCGAAGGTCGACCTGCCCTGACCACCGGGATGAACGTTCAGGCGGACGCGGAGGTGATCGCGATGACTGACTCCCTGAGTTCCGGTCGGCAGATCACCAGATCGGGTAGGTACGTGTCATCTCGGTTGTAGACGAGATCGGAGCCGTCGATGCGCCCGCACCACAGGCCTTTGGCCTGCGCCACCGCCACGGGTGCCGCCGAGTCCCACTCGTACTGTCCGCCAGCATGGACATAGGCGTGCGCCTCCCCGCGCACCACCGCCATCGCCTTGGCGCCTGCCGATCCCATCGCCAGCACCTCGCCACCGATGGCATCGGCGACCGCCTCGGCGAAGACCGGCGGGCGAGAGGCGCTGACCACCACGCGCGGCCGATCGCCCGCAGGCACCGAAGCGAGACCGTCGATCGGTGTCACGGGTTCGGCGTCGTCCGCGTAGGTCACCCCGAGGGCCGGCAGGGCGACCGCGCCGGCGATCAGCCCTTCGGTCGCCGACCAGAGCGCCACGTGGACCGCCCAGTCCGTGTGTCCCTCCGACCCGTATTCACGTGTGCCGTCGACCGGATCGATGATCCACACCCGCGACGCCGTCAATCTCCGCTTGTCGTCGGCACTTTCCTCGGAGAGCACCGCGTCATCGGGCCGCTCATCGGCCAACCGCGCCAGGATGAACTCGTCGGAACGACGATCCCCGGCCTTGCCGAGCTCCTTGCCCGCGAGTCCGCTGGTTGCTCGGATGTCGACGAGCAGTTCGCCTGCGGCGGTGGCCAGGTCGCAGGCAAGTACGCGATCGGTGGACAAGTCGGTCTCCTACAGTCCCAGGTTTCGGATGATCGATTCGGCCACGTCGGCCGGCGAACCATCCGATGGTGTCACCACCACGTCGGCATTGCCGGGACGCTCATACGGCGAGTCGATCCCGGTGAACTGGCTGATCTCCCCGCGACGTGCCTTGGCGTACAGGCCCTTCGGGTCACGTTCTTCACACACCGCGAGCGGCGTGTCGACAAAGATCTCGAAAAACGGCAACCCTCGCTGTGCGTGGATCTCGCGCGCCCGTTCCCGTTCCTCGGCGAACGGACTGATCAGCGAGACGATCGCGATCGCGCCCGCATCGGCGAACAGCGCGGCGACCTCACTGGTGCGACGGATGTTCTCCCGACGGTCGTCGTCGGAGAAGCCGAGATCGACGTTGAGACCGTGCCGGAGGTTGTCGCCGTCCATCAGATACGCGGGGCGACTCCCGGCCACCAGACGCCGTTCGAGTTCCACCGCCAACGACGACTTGCCCGATCCGGACAACCCCGTGAGCCAGATGGTGGCGCCCTGGTGGGTGCGCTGTTCCCGGGACACCTTGGTGGTCTGCCACACGACGTGGCTGTCCTTGCTGACCGGGGCGGTGATCATGCCCGCCGCCACCGTCTTGTTGCTGGCCTCATCGATGAGGATGAAGCTGCCGGTCTCGCGGTTCTTGCGATAGGCGTCGAACATCACCGGTTGTTGGGTGTGCACGCTGATGCGTGCTATCTCGTTGAGCCCGAGGCTTTCCGCTTCCTCGTCACGATGCAGGGTGTTCACATCGAGGCGATAGTTCAGACCACTGACCTGCGCCCGGGTCAGCCGGGTGCCGCACATCATCTGGTACCGGTTACCCGGGCGCAGCTCGGTGTCGTCGGCGAACCAGCACACCATCGCGTCGAGGTCGCGACCGACGAACGGCCGGTTGTTCGGCCGCGCCAGCATGTCGCCACGGACGATGTCGATCTCGTCGGCCAGCTCGATCGACACCGCCATGGTCGCGAACGCCTCGTCGACCTTGGCACCTCCCGGCCCCCAGATCTCCGTGATCGTGGTGCTGAAACCCCCTGGTAGGACAACGATCTCATCTCCACGGGAGAACACCCCACCGGCCACGGTCCCGGCATAGGCGCGGTGATCGGCACCGTCGCTGCGCTGCGGCCGGATGACGTACTGCACCGGCATCCGCGCATCGATGAGGTTGCGGTCCGAGGCGATATAGACGTTCTCCAGATGGTTCAGCAGCGGGCGACCCTCGTACCACGGCATGTTCGTCGACTGCTCGACCACGTTGTCGCCCTGCAGCGCCGACATCGGGATGAAGGTGAGGTCGGTGACATTGAGCTTGGCGGCGAAAGCGACGAAGTCGTCGCAGATCTCGTCGAACCGCTCCTGCGACCAACCGACCAGGTCCATCTTGTTCACACAGACCGTGAGGTGCGGGATACCCAGCAACGAGGAGAGAAAGGCATGCCGGCGAGTCTGTTCCAGAACACCCTTACGTGCATCGATCAGAATCATCGCGAGGTCGGAGGTGGAGGCGCCGGTGACCATGTTGCGCGTGTACTGCACGTGCCCAGGGGTGTCGGCGATGATGAACTTGCGTCTCGGCGTCGAAAAGTACCGGTACGCGACGTCGATGGTGATGCCCTGCTCACGCTCAGCGCGCAACCCGTCGGTGAGGAGAGCCAGATCGGCATACTCGTCTCCGCGTTCGGCGCTCGTCCGCTCGATGGACTCCAGCTGATCGGTGAAGATGCTCTTCGAATCGAACAGGAGCCTGCCGATCAGGGTGGACTTGCCGTCGTCGACCGACCCCGCGGTCGCCAAACGCAACAATTCCTTGGCGTGCCGACCGGGCCCGCTCACTTCGTTCCCGGCGCCCAACACACCGGGCCCGCTCACTTCGTTCCCGGCGCCCATCAGAAGTACCCCTCTTTCTTCCGATCCTCCATACCCGCTTCGGAGATGCGGTCGTCTGCCCGGGTGGCCCCCGTTCGGTGACCCTGGTGACCTCGATCTCCTCGATCACCTTTTCGATGGTGTCGGCGCCGCTGAGCACACAGCCCGTGCAGGTGGCATCGCCGACAGTTCGGAAACGGACCATCTCGGTCCGCGTCTCCTCACCCGGATATCGCTGCAGGAAACGGGTGTTGGCGAGCAGCATGCCGTCACGCGGAATGACCTCACGCTCGTGCGCGTAATAGATCGGCGGGAGTTCGATGTGCTCGGCACCGATGTACTGCCAGATGTCCAACTCGGTCCAGTTGCTCAACGGGAACACCCGGATGTGCTCACCCTTGTGATGCCGACCGTTGTAGAGGTGCCAGAGTTCCGGGCGCTGGGCACGCGGATCCCACGCGCCGAACTCGTCACGGAAACTGAACACCCGCTCCTTGGCACGCGCCTTCTCTTCGTCGCGCCGCGCACCGCCGAAGACCGCATCGAACTTGTTCTCGGTGATACCGCGAAGCAATGCCGTGGTCTGTAAGCGGTTCCGGCTCTTGCCCGGGCCCACATCCTCGACGACCCGTCCCGCGTCGATGTCGTCCTGGACCGAACTCACCACCAACCGCACGCCCGTCTGCTCGACCACGCGGTCACGGAAATCGATGACCTCGTCGAAATTGTGGCCGGTGTCGACATGCATCAACGGGAATGGCACCGGCGCAGGCCAAAACGCCTTGCGCGCCAGGTGGAACATCACCACCGAATCCTTACCGCCGGAAAACAGCAGGACCGGCCGTTCGAAGGTGGCAGCCACCTCGCGGATGATGTGGACCGACTCCGCCTCGAGCGCATCCAGGTGGGTCAACTCGTACCCATGGTGCACGCGATGACCTGTCGCGTCTGCGGTGCTCGACACTGACCATCTCCTTGACATGTCGGTTATTCGACACTCAGTATTGAGTATGTGACACAAACCGTAGGTGAGTCGTCGGGCGCGAGTCAACCGTCACGTACCGGCTCGTCGCCTCCGACCTCCCGCGTCATCAGCATCATGGAGCTCCTCGCCGACCCGGCCAGGCAGTCCCTGACACTTGCACAGATTGTCCGCCAGACCGGGCTGTCGCGCGCCACCGCGCACGCGATCGTCGGCGAACTACTGGAAAACGGGTGGCTGCTCCGCGACCCAGCGTCGAACACCTACGGAATCGGTCCGGGCTTCGTCGCGCTTGCGCGGTCCGTCGACAGCGCCGATCACCTGAGTCGATGGGCGGGCACCGCCGCACGCGCACTGAGTGAGCGACTGTCGATCCCCTGCTTCGTCGCGCGACGAACCGCACCCGATTCGATCACCGTTGCCGAGCACGCGGTCCCCGATCACCTGACCGACGGCGGCGACACCTCGCCCTGGTTCCGGCACGGTCAGCGCATCCGCCTACGCCCACCGATCTGCAGGGAATTCATCGCCTGGGAGTCGAGCGAGTCCCGGGCCGACTGGATCGCCCGGGCCCCGGAAGCGACGCGGAGCCGGCTGCGACGGGTCCTCGACGTCATCGCCGATCGCGGATACTCCATCGAGCGGATGACCGACGACCACGTGGCCATGGTCGACGCGTTGAGCTCACTGGACACGATGTCGGACGGACTTCGCGCGAAGGTCGGCGACCTCCTGACCGAGCTGTCGGTGATCGACTACCTCCCCGAGGAGCTGACCGGCGACGTCGCGGCGGTCACCGTCGGCGCGCCGATCAGGGACGCCTCGCGTTCGGTGGTGGCCTCCCTCGTCGCTTGCCCCAACACGACGATGTCGGCGTCCGAGCTCATGTCGGTCGCCGAGTCGACGCGAGCCGCCGCGGACGCGATCTCCGACCAGCTGACTCGTTGACGCCCAGGGGTGCGGACGCGCAGGCATCCGTTCGATCGACACATTCGTCACAGCAACATCACAGTTCCCAAAGTTCGCAAAGAACTCAAGCCGGACACAGCGCCGCTTCGGCTACCGTCCTCGACATGTCTCACCTGCCCCGCCGCTCGGCCACCATCCCCGCGCGTCCCCGCCTGTTCCGCCTCACCGTCGCCGCTCTCGCCGCGGGCACCGCGATCGGCATCGGCGCCGTGGCACCGCCCACCGCCGCCGCCGAAACCGTCGTACCGCTCGATCGCTGCTGGGGACTGAGCCCCAACATCGTCGATCAACCCTTCAGCACCGCGCGATTGTTCGTGTCCCCGAACGGGCGCGGTCGCGTCACCGCGGCGGTCCGTGACATCTCCAGCTTCTGGACGCCGACCGGCGGATACCAATCGGCCGGACGACTCGACTGGCACAACGTCTCGACCGGCAAGAAGGGCGTCGCATTCAACACGGCGCAGATCCGGTTGTTCGTCGGAGGGCCGACGTTCCGGCTCGACACCGGACCCGGGACGGTTCGGGTGAGCTTCAGTGCCGTGAACCGCAACGCGTTGTGGGCGATTCCCAGCACCTCCTGCAGCGGAACCATGCGGGTCGGCTGACAACGTCCCACCATCCCGCTGGGATCGGCAACACCCGACTACCAACCAAGCACTTGCTAGGTTAGGCTCTGGGCATGAGTGATGCCGTCATCCCGCCCGCACTCGGCCCCGATGACCTCGGGCCGGACTCGACCCCTGTCGCCTATGAGGTCGGTGGCCCCGAGGGCGCCGTCGCCTACGTGACACTGAACCGACCCGACTATCGCAACGCCCAGAACTCGGTGATGACGTACTCGCTGGACGCGGCCTTCCGCAAGGCCGTCGACGACGCCGACGTCAAGGTCGTGGTGCTCCGCGCGAACGGCAAGCACTTCTCCGCCGGGCACGACATCGGTACCCCGGAACGCGACTTCGACACCTTCTACGACAACGTCGCGACGCTGCACTGGGATCACACGGACAAGTCGGGAGCCGACCAACGACTCGCCCGCGAGATCGAGGTCTACATGGGGATGTGCCGTCGTTGGCGCGATATGCCCAAGCCGATCATCGCGCAGGTCCACGGCGCGTGCATCGCGGGCGGTCTCATGCTCGCGTGGATCTGCGACTTCATCGTCGCCTCGGACGACGCGTTCTTCTCCGATCCGGTGGCGCGCATGGGTATCCCGGGCGTGGAGTACTTCGCGCACGCCTACGCACTCGGCACCCGCCGCGCAAAGGAGATCCTGTTCACCGGCGAACGGTTCACCGCCGCGCAGGCCGCCGAATGGGGCATGGTCAACCACGTCGTGCCGCGAGATGAGTTGTCCGGCAAGGTCGACGCGATCGCCGAGAAGATGGTCGCGATGCCGATGCAGGGACTCTTCCTCAGCAAGAAGGCTGTCAACATCTGTGAGGACCAGATGGGCCTCCGCAACGCGATGGATTCGGTGTTCGGCTGGCATCACTTTGCCCATGCGGCCAATTCCGAGGCGGGCGGCGATTCTCTGGGCGGCATGGACGCCAAGTCGATGAAGGCGAGTGGGGCGTCCTCGGCCAACGGGTCGGGGAGCTGACATGGACCTCTATTTCGACGACGACGCCGAGGAGTTCCGCACCGAGGTGCGGTCATGGCTGACCGAACATGTTCCGGCCGAGCCACTCCCGTCCATGGACACCGCCGAGGGTTTCGAGGCGCACCGGGAGTGGGAGCGGACGATGGCCGCCGACCGGATGTCGGTGGTGAGCTGGCCGGAGGAATTCGGCGGCCGCGATGTGCCGCTTCTGCACTGGGTGATCTTCGAGGAGGAGTACTACCGCTCCGGAGCTCCCGGGCGGGTCAGCCAGAACGGCATCTTCCTGCTGGCACCGACCTTGTTCGAGCACGCCAACCCCGATCAGCTCGCCCGCATCCTGCCCCGCATGGCGTGCGCCGACGACATCTGGGGTCAGGCGTGGAGTGAGCCGGAGGCCGGCAGCGACCTCGCCTCGCTGCGGTCGACGGCCACCCGCACCGACGGCGGGTGGCTGCTCAACGGGCAGAAGACCTGGAGCTCGCGGTCGAGCTTCGCCGATTGGGCATTCGGCCTGTTCCGTACCGACAAAGAAGCCCAGCGGCACAAGGGTTTGACGTACTTCATGTTCGACCTGCGCAGTCCGGGCGTCACGGTACGACCGATCGCGCAGCTCGACGGCGAGCCGGGTTTTGCCGAGCTCTTCCTCTCCGATGTCTTCGTCCCCGACGACCCGGCCCGTCCCGGCGACTCCGGCGTCATCGGTGAGATCGACAACGGATGGCGGGTCGCCATGAGCACCGCGGCCAACGAACGCGGGCTCTCCCTGCGTTCTCCCGGGCGTTTCCTGGCGGCCACCGATCGGCTCGTCGAACTGTGGAAGCGCAACCGTGACTCGGTGCCGTCGACGGCGAATGTCGATGCCCGCGTGGCCGATGCGTGGATAGGCGCCCGCGCCTACGAACTCTCGACGTACCAGACGGTCAGCCGCCTCGCGGCGGGTGGACAGCTCGGCATGGAATCGTCGATCAACAAGGTGTTCTGGTCGCAGTGGGACATCGCCACACACGAGACCGCCCTGGACCTCCAGGGCCCCGACGCGGAGCTCGACGACGCCTGGATGGACGGCTACCTCTTCTCGCTGTCCGGGCCGATCTACGCCGGTACCAACGAGATTCAGCGCAACGTCATCGCGGAACGCCTGCTCGGCCTTCCGCGTGGGGACAGGTGAGACCATGGAATTCCTCCTCTCCGATGTGCACGACGACCTGGGTTCCACGGTCGACGCCCTGCTCACGAAGGCCGACGTGGCGTCGCGGGCGCGGGCCTGGGCCGATGGCAACCGGCAACCGGCGACCGAGGTGTTCGCCACGTTGGCCGAGACCGGGATCAGCGGCCTGCTGATCGACGAGTCGTCGGGAGGTTCCTCGGCCGGGGCCATCGAGATGGCCGTCGCCATGGAACAGATCGGGCGTCACGCCCTGCCGGGGCCGGTCATCGAGACCATCGCGGTGCTGCCGGTGTTGTTCCACACCGCGAACATCACCGGAGAGCGCCTGAGCGCCTTGGCCGAAGGCACGATCGCCACCTGCGCCATCCCACCGGTTGCGCCGCTCGCGCCGGTGGCCGACGTCGCATATCTGGTGCGCGACGGCGTCCTCAGTACCGCCACCGTCGGCGAGCCGGTCGCAACAGTCGATCCCACGCGGATGGTCGCCGAGCTGACTCCGGGCGAGGTACTCGCCGAGGGGGTCTCGGTCGACGACGCAATCGACATCGGCACCCTCGCCGCTGCCGCGCAGCTGCTCGGCATGGCCGATGCGATGCTCAGGCTCGCCGCCGACTATGCGCAGGCGCGCAAGCAGTTCGGGCGTCCGATCGGCTCTTTCCAGGCGGTCAAGCACCACCTCGCCGACGTCGCGATCGCCGTCGAGATGGCGCGGCCGCTGGTTCACGCCGCAGCCCTCGGGATCGACGGACTGGCACCCGAGGACACCGACATCCGCCGGGACGTGGCCGCCGCCAAGGTCGCGGCCGGAGATGCCGCCCACCTCGCCTCTCGTCGGGCGTTGCAGGTGTTGGGGGCGATCGGTTACACCACCGAGCACGACCTGTCCCTCTACTTGACCAAGACGCGTGCGCTGTTGACCGCGTGGGGGACACCCGCGGCGCTCCGGCAGCGAGTACTGGAGTCGTTGTGACCACTGATGTGATGACCCCGGCGCCGGTATCGGCGCAAGAGCGGGAAGCGCTGGCCGAGGCCATCCGGGATCTGGTGAGCCGCAGAGCCGACTCCGCTGCCGCCCGGGCCGCGATGCGCGCGACCCCTCGAATCGACCGCGGGCTCTGGCAGACGTTGTGCACCGAGATCGGCGTGGCGGCCCTGCCCATTCCGGAAGCGGCGGGCGGCGCCGGCGCCTCCTTCGCCGAGACGGCGGCCGTTCTCGAGGAACTCGGCAGATCGCTGAGCCCGGTACCGGTCTACGCGACGGCACTGGCCACCGCGGCGGTCCTCATCGCCGGTGACGACGAGACGATCCGGACCATGCTCCCGGCCATCGCGTCCGGGGAGCGCATCGCGACGGTCTGTTGGGCGGGCCGTGACGGTTGGGACGGCTCCGGGGTCCGGGCCGACGGCGGACTGCTTTCCGGTACCTCCGACTACGTGATCGACGGCGAATCGGCAGATGTCCTGCTGGTCCTCGCCGGAGGTGGTGAGGGCACCACTCTGCACGCGGTGGACACCGACGCCGACGGCGTGACCGTCACTCCCCTGCCCGTGATGGATCCGAGTCGTCCACTCGCGCGGATCGATTTCGACGAGGCACCGGCGGTCACCATCCCGTCTGGCCCCGGCCTGCCCGAGCGACTGCGCACGCACGCATGGGCGCTGCTGGCCGCCGAACAGGTGGGCGGCGCCGCGGCGGCACTCGATCTGACCGTCGACTACACGAAATCGCGCAAACAGTTCGGTCGGATCATCGGATCGTTCCAGGCACTCAAGCACCGGATGGCCGACATGTACGCGTCGGTCGAGACCGCCCGTTCCATCGCCCGCGCGGCCGTGTCGGCCATCGTCACCGACGACCCGGCGGCCGACGACCTGGCGGCCGCCGCGCATGTGTACTGCTCTGAGGCGTTTGCGCGCGTGACCGGCGAGGGTATCCAGCTCCACGGCGGAATCGGGATCACCGCCGAGCACGACATCCAGCTGTTCTTCAAGCGCGCCCACGGCAGCGCCCAACTGTTCGGCCAACCACACGAGGTGGTCGCCGAACTGAGCGGTCGTCTGCTCGGCTGAGACAGGCTGCCGCATTGCGCAGCCGGTTTGCGACGCGCGCGGGTCCACTCGGTTCACGCGGGTGGTCGACGACCCGCGTGTCCCGAGTGCGCCCGCGCCCTCTTGCCCTTGACTCGCTCACACACTCCGTCTAATGTTGCCGCCATCACAAATTGAAACGTTTCAACACCCCCTGAGACGTTCGCCCCACTGCAACAACCCGGGTACGACGAACGACACCCGGAGACGGAGGAGATGTCATGAACGACCGCGAGCGCGTCTGTTTCCTCCTGCACCTGCGTCCGGAGCGGGTCGACGACTACCTCGAGGCCCACACCACCGTCTGGCCCGAGATGCTCGACGCCCTGCGCACGAGCGGTTGGCACAACTACTCGCTGTTCCTGCGTCCGGAGGACGGCCTGGTCGTCGGCTACCTCGAGACCGACGATTTCGCGGCGGCGACGGCCGCGATGGAAGCCACCGAGATCAACACCCGTTGGCAGGCCCACATGTCGGAGTTCTTCCTTCCGCCGAGCGGTGACACGGTCGCCGCGGGGGCCGATCCCGACACCGTCCGCACCCAGCTCGTCGAGTACTTCCACCTGGCCTGACGCAACCAGCGACAGCCAACCCGCCGCACCCGTCTTGACCTCATAGCTACCCGCCCTCTGTACTGAGACCCGACGCAAGGAAGCACCATGAAAGTAGGAGCACGCTCCACCACCGGCTGGCGGGCGACCATCTCGGTCGCCATGTCGAACTACATCGAGGCCGGCTCCATCATCGCCATCGCCACGAGCCTCACGTTCTGGCAGGACGAGTTCGGCATCAGCAACTTCGCCGTTGGCCTGCTGGCGGCGCTGAGCGCAAACGCGTTCGGCGCGGCAGTCGGTGCCGCAGTCGGCGGTCCGCTCTGCGATCGCTTCGGACGTAAGGCGATCTACACCTACGATCTACTCGTCTACATGGCGGGCGTGCTGCTCGCCGCGTTCGCACTGAACTTCGGCATGCTCCTGGTCGGATTCGTCATCACCGGACTCGCGGTCGGCGCGGGAGTCCCGGCATCGTGGACCTATATCGCCGAGCAGGCGCCATCCGTCGAACGGGCAAAGCATGTCGGTACGGCCCAGTTGGCCTGGTCGGTGGGGCCGCTGATCGGATTCGCGCTGGCGGCGGCGCTCGCACCGCTCGGATTGCTGGGTTCGCGGCTCATCTTCTTGCACCTGTTCGTGGTCGCCGCGGTGGTCTGGTGGATTCGACAGGGACTGCACGAGTCAAAGATCTGGCAGGACGAGGCGGTCAACGAGTCGCGGCAGCTCACGTCATCGGTCGGCGCACGCGGCGTGAAGGGCCTCTTCTCCAAGAAGGTCAACATCATGGCGCTGCTGTTCCTCGGCGGGATCTATCTGTTCTGGAACACGGTTGCCGGCCAGGCCGGCATCTTCATGCCGCGGGTCTATGAGACCGCGGGCGTCGAGAGCGCCGTTCAGCAGAACCTCCTGCAGGTGCTCGTCTGGGGCTGCACCGTCCTCGCGACCTACTTCGGCTTCATGCGCTACGCCGATCGAGTGTCCCAGCGCGGGCTCTACATCTTCGGTGCGGTGCTCGGCATCGTCGCCTGGATCGTCCTGGTCGCGTTCACCGACAGCGGTGTCGCCACGATGCTCATCTTCGCCGTCTTGTGGGGTATCTCGTCGGGTATCGGCGCCCAGGCGTTCTACAGCCTCTGGGCCAGTGAGATGTTCGCGACGCCGTACCGCGCCAGCGCGCAAGGCGTGATGTTCTTCGTCTGCCGCACCGCCACCGGACTGCTGAGCTACTTCTTCCCGACGATGCTGGCCGCGACCGGGCTCGCCACAGTCGGCATCCTGCTCGTCGCATTGCTGACCATCGCGTTGATCATCGGCGCCATCTGGGCCCCGAAGACGCAGGGCAAGACTCTTCAGGAGATCGAGGCCGAGCGTTACGGCGCACCGGTGTCGCCCGAACTCCTCGAGGATGTTTCCGCCGCGCCGTTGGTGGCGCCGGCAATCGCCGACATCTCGGCGGCAGAACCCAGCCGTACCTCTGCCTGACAGACCCATCGATTGAAACGATTCACAAGCCTCCCCGCCGCCGGTGCATCCTCCCCCGACGCCGGCGGCGGGGAATCCCAACCGAAAGAAATTCTCATGACCACCTTTGACGAGACGATCCTCGACAACCTCGAGATCGAGCTCCCCTCCTGGGCATTCGGCAACTCCGGCACCCGGTTCAAGGTGTTCGGCACCCCGGGCACCCCGCGCACCGTCCACGAGAAGATCGCGGACGCCGCCAAGGTCAACGAACTCACCGGGCTCGCCCCGACCGTCGCGCTGCACATCCCGTGGGACACCGTCGACGACTACCGGGCGCTCGGTACCTACGCACAGGATCTCGGTGTGCGGCTCGGCACGATCAACTCGAACACCTTCCAGGACGACGACTACAAGTTCGGCAGCCTCACCCACACCGACAAGACGGTGCGGCAGAAGGCCATCGATCATCACCTCGCCTGCATCGACGTGATGGGCCAGACCGGCTCACGCGACCTCAAGATCTGGCTCGCCGACGGCACCAACTATCCGGGCCAGGGCGACATCCGCGGCCGGCAGGACCGTCTCGCCGAATCGCTCGCGACCATCTACCAGCACATCGGTGACGACCAGCGACTCGTGTTGGAGTACAAGTTCTTCGAACCCGCGATGTATGTCACCGACGTGCCCGACTGGGGGACCTCCTACGCACATGTGACCGCACTCGGTGAACGCGCGATGGTCTGCCTGGACACCGGACACCACGCGCCGGGTACCAACATCGAGTTCATCGTCGCGCAGCTGCTGCGACTGCAGAAGCTCGGTTCGTTCGACTTCAACTCGCGCTTCTACGCCGACGACGACCTCATCGTCGGTGCCGCGGACCCGTTCCAGCTGTTCCGGATCCTCTTCGAGGTCATCCGGGGCGGCGGTCTCGACGAGGGCTCTCCGGTCGCCCTCATGCTCGACCAGTGCCACAACGTCGAGGAGAAGATCCCCGGCCAGATCCGTTCGGTGCTCAACGTCCAGGAGATGGCCGCACGCGCCCTCCTCGTCGACACCGACGCGCTGACCGCGGCCCAGGAGAACGGAGACGTGCTGGGCGCCAACGCCATCATGATGGACGCGTTCTACACCGACGTCCGCCCGATGCTGGCCCAGCGCCGCGAGGCCCGCGGCCTGCCCGCCGATCCGATGGCCGCCTACGCCGAGTCCGGATATGCCGAGCGCATCGCCGCGGAGCGCGTCGGCGGTACCCAATCCTCCTGGGGCGCCTGACCTCCCGACCGACCCCGACCGTCTCGAATCACGAGGAGAACCCTCTCATGACCAACCCGACCGTTGCCGCGCTGATCGCGCGCTCCAACCGCCTGGGCTCCGACCCGAAGAACACCAACTACGCCGGCGGCAACACCTCCGCCAAGGGCACCGACACCGATCCCGTCACCGGCGAGGACGTCGAACTGCTCTGGGTCAAGGGTTCCGGCGGAGACCTCGGCACCCTCGCCGAGAAGGGCCTCGCGGTGTTGCGCCTCGACCGCATGCGCGCACTCGTGGACGTCTACCCCGGCCTCGACCGCGAGGACGAGATGGTCGCCGCCTTCGACTACTGCCTGCACGGCAAGGGCGGTGCGGCCCCGTCGATCGACACCGCCATGCACGGTCTCGTCGACGCCGCACACGTCGACCACCTGCACCCCGACTCCGGTATCGCCATCGCGACGTCGGCCGACGGTGAGACGCTGACGCAGAAGATATTCGGCGACCGCGTGGTCTGGGTGCCGTGGCGCCGTCCCGGCTTCCAGCTGGGTCTGGACATCTCCGCGATCAAGAAGGCCAACCCTCAGGCCATCGGCTGCATCCTCGGCGGCCACGGCATCACCGCCTGGGGCGACACCTCCGAGCAGGCCGAGACCAACTCGCTGGAGATCATCCAGACCGCCGAGCAGTACATCGCCGCCAACGGCCGCTCACAGCCGTTCGGCAAGTCGGTCGACGGGTACGGCGCACTGCCGGCCGACGAGCGTCGCGCCAAGGCCGCCGCGCTGGCACCGTTCATCCGTGGCCTCGCCTCGATGGACCGTCCGCAGGTCGGCCACTTCACCGACGTCGACCCGGTGCTCGAGTTCCTCGCTTCCGAGGAGCATCCGCGTCTGGCCGAGCTCGGCACGAGCTGCCCGGATCACTTCCTACGCACCAAGGTCAAGCCGCTCGTGCTCGACCTGCCGGCCTCGGCATCGGTCGAGGAGTGCAAGGAACGCCTGGCCGCGCTGCACGAGGCCTACCGCGCGGACTATCGCGCCTACTACGAGCGTCACGCCACCGCCGACAGCCCGGCGATGCGCGGCGCCGACCCGGCCATCGTGCTGGTTCCCGGTGTCGGCATGTTCAGCTTCGGCAAGGACAAGCAGACCGCCCGTGTCGCCGGAGAGTTCTACCTCAACGCCATCAACGTGATGCGCGGAGCCGAGGCGGTCTCCACCTATGCTCCGATCGACGAGTCGGAGAAGTTCCGCATCGAGTACTGGCTGCTCGAGGAGGCCAAGCTCGCACGGATGCCGAAGCCGAAGCCGCTCGCCACCCGCATCGCGCTGGTGACCGGTGCCGCGTCGGGCATCGGCAAGGCCATCGCGCAGCGCCTCGCCGCAGAAGGTGCATGCGTCGTGATCGCCGACCTCGATGCCGAAAAGGCCCGTGCCGCCGCCGAAGGGATCGGCTCCGCCGACGTCGCGATCGGCGTGGCCGCCGACGTCACCGACGAAGCTGCCGTTCAGGCCGCGGTCGACGCCACCGTACTCGCATTCGGCGGCATCGACCTCGTGGTCAACAACGCCGGCCTCTCACTGTCGAAGTCGTTGCTGGACACCACCGCCGCGGACTGGGACCTGCAGCACAACGTGATGGCCCGCGGCTCCTTCCTGGTCAGCAAGGCCGCCGCACGGGCCCTGATCGACCAGAAGCTGGGTGGCGACATCCTGTACATCTCGTCGAAGAACTCGGTGTTCGCCGGGCCCAACAACATCGCCTACTCGGCCACCAAGGCCGACCAGGCACATCAGGTCAGGCTGCTGGCCGCCGAGCTCGGTGAGCACGGCGTCAAGGTCAACGGCATCAATCCCGATGGCGTGGTGCGTGGTTCGGGCATCTTCGCCGGCGGCTGGGGCGCCAAGCGCGCCGCGGTCTACGGTGTCGAAGAGAAGGACCTCGGCAAGTTCTACGCGCAGCGCACCCTGCTGAAGCGAGAGGTGTTGCCGGAGAACATCGCCAATGCCGCGTTCGCCCTCTGCACCTCCGACTTCTCGCACACCACGGGCCTGCACGTGCCGGTGGACGCGGGGGTCGCCGCCGCGTTCCTCCGATGAGCCGCTCATCACGGTCCGCCCAGGTCGCCGCAATCGACCTGGGCGCGACCAGCGGACGCGTGATGCTCGCCGACATCTCGAAAGGCCGGCTCGAACTCGAACAGGTCGCGAGGTTCACCAACGATCCGGTCCATCTCTGGAACGGGGAACGTACTGCGCTGCACTGGGATCTGCCCGGACTGTTCCGCGACGCCTGCGCGGGACTCGCCGAGGCGGGACGCCAGTCCGACAACCTGGTCGGTGTCGGCGTCGACTCGTGGGCCGTCGACTACGCGCTCCTGCGCGACGGCCGGATGCTGGGTCTCCCGCATCACTACCGCGATGCCCGGACCGCCGAAGGTGTCGATGCGGTACACGCCGAGCTCGGGCCGGTCGACCTCTACCTGCGCAACGGCCTGCAGTTCCTGCCCTTCACAACCGTGTATCAACTGGCGGCAGAGAAGCGGGACGGTCTTCTCGACCAGGCCGACAGCGCACTGCTGATCCCGGATCTCATCACGTACTGGCTCACCGGCCGTCGCGGCACCGAACGCACCAATGCGTCGACCACCGGGTTGCTCGGCATCAACGGCCAGTGGGATGACTCGATGCTCGAACGCCTCGGTCTGCCCGACGGATTGTTCCCCGACATCGTCGAGACCGGGACCGATCAGGGACCGCTGCTCTCCGACGTCGCCGACCGTCTCGGTCTGGTGGGTCGGCCGCACGTCACCGCGGTCGCATCGCACGACACGGCTTCGGCGGTCGCCGCGATCCCGATGGATCCGTCATCGGCGGCCTATATCTCATGCGGCACCTGGGGACTCGTGGGTGTCGAACTCGAGGAGCCGGTGGTGTCCCGCGCCGGATGGAAGGCCAACTTCACCAACGAGGTCGGTGCCGACGGGCGAATCCGCTACCTGCACAACGTGATGGGATTGTGGCTGCTCAGCGAGACGGTTCGGCAGTATCAGCGCGACGGTTACCGTGCCGATCTCGCGGAACTGCTCGCCCAGGCCGCCGAGGTCAGCCCGGTCTTCGATGTCTTCGACACCGATGACGCGCGATTCCTCCCTCCCGGCAACATGCCCGCTCGGATCCGCGACTGGTACACCGAACGCGGCATGCAGCCGCCGATGACCCGTCCGGAGATGGTGCGCGCCATCGTCGAGAGCCTGGCCGCCGCATTCGCCGGCACCGTTCGGCAGGCCGCCGAACTGTCCGGCAAGAACGTGGAATCGGTACATCTGGTCGGTGGCGGTTCACAGAACAGGCTGCTGTGCCAGCTCACCGCCGACCGACTCGGACTACCGGTGCTCGCCGGACCGGTGGAAGCGACCGCATTGGGCAATGTGCTCATCACCGCACGCGCACACGATCTGATCAGCGGCGATCTGGAGGCGATGCGGGCCATCGTCGCCGACCGGTTCCCGCCGCAACACTACGCACCCCGACGATCCCGTGGTACGCGTCACCACGCTGCGGTCGGAGCAGGAAAGGCATGACCATGCAACGCAGTTCTCACACGCAGCGCCGAGTTCCCAAGCCACGCGACCTCGCGCCGCTGATGCAGTTCAAGAAGCCGCAGTTCGATGCGAAGAAGCGTCGCCTCGACGCCGCGCTCACCATCGAGGACCTACGGAAGATCGCCAAGCGGCGCACCCCGAAGGCGGCGTTCGACTACACCGACGGGTCCGCCGAAGCGGAGCTGTCGATCGCTCGGGCGCGACAGGCGTTCTCCGACATCGAGTTCCATCCGGCGATCCTGCGTGACGTCTCCAAGGTCGACACCTCGTGCACCATCCTCGGCGACCGGTCCGAACTGCCTTTCGGCATCGCACCCACCGGATTCACGCGGATGATGCAGACCGAGGGCGAGTACGCCGGCGCCCGTGCCGCCGCCCGTGCCGGCATCCCGTTCTCGTTGTCCACCATGGGCACGGCTTCCATCGAGGATGTCAGGGCCGCCAATCCGCATGGCCGCAACTGGTTTCAGCTCTACATGTGGAAGGATCGCGAGCGGTCGATGGCGCTGGTCGACCGCGCCGCCAAGGCGGGTTACGACACGCTGCTGGTGACCGTCGACGTCCCGGTCGCCGGAGCGCGGCTGCGCGACAAGCGCAACGGCATGTCGATCCCGCCGGCGCTGACCGCCAAGACCGTGGTCAACGCCTTGCCACGGCCACAGTGGTGGATCGACTTTCTCACCACCGAACCGTTGGCGTTCGCGTCGCTGGACCGATGGTCGGGTACCGTCGCCGAGCTGCTGGACACCATGTTCGACCCGACGGTCACCTTCGACGATCTGGCCTGGATCAAGTCACAGTGGCCGGGCAAGCTGGTGGTCAAGGGCATCCAGACCGTCGAGGATGCCAAGGCCGTCACCGATCTGGGTGCCGACGGCATCGTCTTGTCGAATCACGGTGGGCGCCAGCTCGACCGGGCGCCGATACCGTTTCACCTGCTGCCGGACGTCGCACGCGAGGTCGGCGACCGGACCGAGATCATCCTCGACACCGGCATCTCCTCCGGCGCCGACATCGTCGCCTCCATCGCGCTCGGTGCACGTTTCACTCTGGTCGGGAGGGCCTACCTGTACGGCCTGATGGCCGGCGGCGAGGCAGGCGTCGACCGGATGATCGAGATCCTCTCCGAACAGATCGCCCGCACCATGCGCCTGCTCGGGGTCGCCTCTCTCGACGAACTGACACCCGCCCATGTCACCCAGCTCGAACGGCTCGCGCCCCGGCAGCGCTGAGTGGTGCTCGCGTGCCTCGGCCTGCTCAGTAGTCGAACGAGCTGTCGGTCCCCGTCGCCCCCGGTCTGATCCGGCGGATGTGAACACGACGGGCCAACCGGATCGCGGGCCGGACGAGGAACTCGATGCTGCCCAGCAGAAAGCACCAGGTTGCGGCGAGGGTCGTGCTCTCCCAGAAGAACAGGATGCTGCCGGCCACGAACCACATCGCGATCAACACGTCGTTGGCGATGCTGATCGTCTCCCAGCGCTGCCGGACCACCAGCTCCTCGCGCCCGATCGTGAAGGTCACCTCGTCATCACTCATCCCGTCGGTCCTCTCCGATCAGCTCGCTCCATCCGTGTTGCCGCTGGCGATTCTGCACGACATCGACCTGCGGCGTCATCTCGCCGACGTCGTCACCTTCCGTCGTTCGGCGAATTGATCTGCCAACCCGACGGCAAGGGCGATGAGTACCAGCAGCGCAGCCGTCCCGAGTCCCACCTGGAAGGCCCGGGCCCAGTCGCCATGGGTGTCGGCCACCTGCGCGAAGAACACGGCTCCCACCATCGCGATACCCGCGGCGGAACCGATGCGCTGGCCGGTCTGCAGTACACCTCCGGCGATGCCGGCCTTGGACACCGGCACCTCGTCGAGACTCAGCGTGAGGTTCGGCGAGATCACCAATCCGGAGCCGATCCCGGTCACCAGCAACGGGATTGCGGCGGCGTACCCGACATTGTGGCCGGGTACGAGGTGGACCGCCACCACCGTCGCCACCATGCCGGCGACGACGAGCAGGAGCCCGAAGACCACCAGCTTGCGGCCGAACCTACCGACGATGTTGCCGCCGATACCCGCCGAGACCGCGGAGCCGAGCGCGAACGGGGTCACGGCGAGACCTGCCATCAGGGCCGAATATCCCAGTCCCTGCTGCACATAGAGCGTGTAGATGAAGAAGACGGTGGTGAAGCCGGCGAAGTACACGAGCGCGATCACGCAACCGAGCGAATACGACCGCACGGTGAACAACGAGAGATCGACGAGTTGCTGACGGCCACGGCCGGTCTGGTACCGCTCCCACCACACAAAGGCCAGCAGAAGCAGTCCGGCCACGACCAGCAGAAGCCATTTGCCGTTGCCTTTCCACTGCTGTTGCTGGACCAGCGGCAACATCAGCGCCACGACGCCTGCGCCGAGCAACACCACCCCGACCGGATCGAACGACGATGCACGCAGAGGCTGCTTCGTTTCTGCGGGGCGGGTGGGAATCAGCCGGATCGCCGCCACGAACGCGAGGATACCGATCGGCACGTTCACGAAGAAGACCCATCGCCAGCCGTGCTCTTCCCCACCGATCTGGATGAGGATGCCGCCGAGCAACGGCCCGACCGCCGTCGAGATGCCGATGGTGGCCGCGAACATCCCGAACGCCTTGCCGCGTTCGGCGCCCCGGAACAGGAGCTGGATGAGTCCCGACACCTGCGGGCTGAGTATGCCGCCCGCGACACCCTGGATGAGCCGCGAGACGACGAGTGTGCCCGGCCCCGGCGCGAGACCGCACGCCGCGGACGCGGCGACGAAGAGCGTCAACCCCACGAGGAATGTGGTCTTCCGTCCCCTGGCGTCCCCGACTCGGCCGGCGGGCACCAGCACGAGGCCGAAGGTCAGCGCATACCCGGATACCACCCACGACAGATCGGCCGATGTCGCGCCGAGCCCCTCCTCGATCGACGGCAACGCCACGTTGACGATCGAGACGTCGAGCAGGGTCATGAAACCGACCACCAGGCATACTGCCAACGCCTTCCAGCGCCGCGGATCGGGCTGGTACTGATCGGAGAAAGGGTCGGGCGGTGTCGACATGTCTGTAGTGAACCACCTCGTATCGTGTCGGGCGCGCCACTCCGGCCGCCCCGATCTGGTGAGATGAACGCATGGGAGTGAGCGTGCGTGACGTCGCGGCGGCGGCGTCTGTATCCATCGGCACGGTTTCCAATGTGCTCAACGCCCCCGACAAGGTCGCGCCGGCCACGGTCGTCCGGGTCCAGGCCGCCATCGAAGAGCTCGGGTTCGTCCGCAACGATGCCGCCCGTCAGCTGCGCGCGGGCAGATCCCGGTGCGTCGGCCTCGTCGTCCTCGACGTCGGCAACCCCTTCTTCACCGATATCGCCAGGGCCGCCGAACGCCGTGCAGGCGAACACGACCTGACCGTGCTGCTCGGCACCTCCGACGACGACGAACGACGCGAACACGCGTACATCGACGCCTTCGACGAGCAACGCGTCTACGGACTCCTGGTGTCCCCCATCGGCGACGACCTCGAGCGCCTCGACCTGCTCCGGCGGCGCGGCACGCCGGTGATCCTGGTCGACCGGGACGCGGGCGGCTCGCCGTTCGACTCCGTGGCGGTCGACGACATCGCCGGGGGCCGACTCGCCGTGTCCCATCTCTGCTCGATCGGACGTCGCCGCATCGCGTATGTCGGTGGGCCGACGGGACTTCGCCAGGTGGCCGACCGCTTGCGCGGCGCCGAGTTGGCCGTGGCCGAGGTCGACGGCGCGTCCCTGGAAGTGATGCAGACATCGGCGCTCAGCGTGCTCGCGGGCCGCGAGGTCGGGGAATCGCTGCAGCGCAGGAGTCCGGCGAACCGTCCAGACGCGGTGTTCTGTGCCAACGACCTCGTCGCGATCGGCGTCCTGCAGGCCTTCACGATGCTGGGCGGTGAGGTGCGCGTCCCCGACGACATCGCCCTGATCGGGTACGACGACATCGACTTCGCGCGCTCCGCGGTTGTGCCGCTGTCCTCGGTCCGGCAGCCCACGTCCCTCATCGGCGCGACCGCCGTCGATCTGTTGATCTCTGCGGCCACCGAGTCGCCATCACGACACCGACCGTCGAATCCGGTCTTCCAGCCGGAACTGGTGGCGCGCGCGTCGACACTCGGTTGAGACCACCACCTCAGCTGCGTGGCATGCGTGAGATCAGCGCTCGAATGCCTCCGCCACCGCTGCCTCGCTCAGCCCGTAGTCGGCAAGACTGTATTGATGCTGGGGCTTCCGTGCACCCGACTGACTCTCCGCGTCGAGGGCAACCATCGCGGCTCGCGCCTCGTCGGTGAACTCCGCACCCAACGCGGTGTACACCCGCTCGACGGTGCCGAACGGATCGTTGCGCAGATCGGTGAAGTCGATGTCGAGGAACTGCGACGGGTCGTGGTTGCTGCGAGCCGCCTCGAACTCGCGGAGCCCGCGTGACCAGAGTTCGAGCTGCGCCTCACCGATCTTGTCGCCCACGAAGGTGTTCGACCACCCCGGCGTCGCATGCTCGGCCAGACTGCACATCGACGCGATGATCGTCTCCGGGGGCCGGTGGGTCTGGATCACCAGCGCGTCGGGATAGGCTGCCATCAACGAATCGAGCGCGAACATGTGGCTCGGATTCTTGAGGACCCAGCGCTTCTCCGGGTCGTTGAGTCCGATCATCTGCAGATTACGGCGGTGCCGCCGATAAGTGGGCGTCCAGTCCTGTTGCGCGAGCCACCGCGAGTAGGTGGGCAGATAGGCCAGCGACTCATACGAGATCGACATGACGTTCTGCCGCAACAGTTGCCAGCACTCCTCCACCTCACCCGCGTCGAGGTAGTGCAGCCCCATGAACTCGGGGTTCGCGACATGGTGTTTCTCGAGCCCGGCGTTGATCTGCTGATATACCGGGTTCGACGCCCAGGTCTCCCGCGGAGGACGGGGCTGGGGGAACTCGGCCAGCCACATCTCCAGTCCCTGATGTGCCGGATCCGCGGTGAGAAGACGGTGCAGGGCGGTGGTGCCGGTCCTCGGCAACCCCGTCACGAAGATCGGCCGAGTGATCGGCACGTCGACGTACGACGGATTGTTCTGCCACGACGACTCGGACAGAAGTCGCGCGATCAGCGCGCCCTTGAGGAAGAAGCGGAACATCTTGCTTCCGAGCTCGGTCAGGTCGGCATCGCGCGCATACGACTCGAGCAACACCTCGAGTGCCTCACGGTAGTCGCCCCGGTCACCGAAGTCGTCGAGTCCCGTCGCCCGCATGGCTGATTCGTGGAGATCGGCGAAGGTTCCCACATTGATTCTCGGCCCGCTCGCTGCGCTCCCGGCCCCGGTGATCCGTGGAGTGGCGCTAGTCATGGTATTCCCCGCAGTTCACGTCGAGTGTGTGTCCGGTGATCGCACTCGCCATCGGCGATGCCAGGAACACCACCGCTTCGGCGATCTCGTCTGGCTCGGGCAATCTCTTGAGATCCGACTTGCTCGCGGTCTGTTCGTAGACCTGCTCCTCGGTGATCCCGTACTTCTTCGCGACCTCGCCGAAATACCACTTCAACTGGTCGTCCCAGATGTATCCGGGCGCTACGGTGTTGATCCGGATTCCCTTGTCGCCCAGCTCTGTCGCCAGTGTCTGTGACATGGCAAGCATCGCCGACTTCGCGAGCTTGTAACTCCCGTAGCGAGGCTCGGAGTGCCGGATGACCATCGAATTGATGTTGACGAAGGCGCCGTCGGTCTCGGCGAGGGGATCGGTGAAAGCCTTGATGACGCGCAGTGTCCCCAGCACGGTGAGGTCGAGACTCGCGGTGATGTGGTCGAAGTCGGTGCGCGCCAACGGCTTCATCGACGGCAGGGCAAACGCGTTGTTCACCACCACATCCGCCCGGCCGAACTCTGCGATCGTCGCCGACACCAGTCCGTTCACCGCATCGTCGTCGGTGATGTCGGTCGGCACCACAAACGAGGTGCCGCCTGCCGCGTCGATCTCCGCCGCAACCTCTTTCAACCGCGACTCGGTCCGCGCCGCCAACACGACCTTCGCACCCGCAGCCGCGGCACGCATGCAGATCGATCGGCCGAGACCCGGCCCCACCCCGGACACCACGACCACCTTGTCGGCCAGGAGCCCACGAGAAACCGCTGACGTCATCCCAACATCCTTTCGGCAAAGGCACGCTGCCGCGCCGCGATTCGTTCGGCCCAACCGGCCGCATCGATGACATTGTCCGACCAGTACGGCAGGTGCGCCTCGACATCGTCGATGTCGATCACCTGCGCTGTGGGACCGCCTTCGGCCGGGATCGGGTGCTCGGTGCGCTGCCAGCGGAACTGCATGATGCCGGTGGTGCGGCCGGTGGTCTCGATCCAGTTGGCGATCCCCGGATTACGACGCGACACGATCATTCTGATCATGCCGTCCGGATCGACCTGCGCCTGCGTCGAATTGAGGCTGGTCTGGTGGTTCACATAGTCCAGCGAGATGTACCACATGCTGCCCAACTGGAAGCCCTGGTACGGCGCATCCGATTTCGGCACCGTGATCACCATCGCCTCGTTGTCGGCCAGGCGGAAATGCCCGACCGATGACGACTGCGTCGCCAGGCCACCCGGCGTGAGGCGCGGCGCGGTGAACGTGTTCACCGGCTCGTCCAGATAGAACCACTTCGGAAAGTTGAACCAGGTGTTGATCCGCGAGGTGAGCATTTTGCCTGCGGTGGCGTAACGACGCGTCACACGGGCGAGATCCGGCTCCTCCGGGGCGGTTCCGACGGTGTCGGCCCGCTCGATGGAGATGGAGCCCTTGGTCGCGTTCCAGTCGCTGTAGACCTCGCGCACCGACAGCATCGACGCCCCGTCGGCCAGCACGAAGTAATCGTCGCGGTCCTCGTCGATCGGCGGCCCGAAGGTGATCTCGAAGTTGCCGTCCGCGTCGATGGGGATCCGGCGGTCGTCGAACGCGTCGTCACCGCCGGGGACGTTCGACGCGGTGTACTCGCCTGCGAGCACCTGGAAACTCAGATCGACTGTGCTGCCGCGATGCCCGCGGACCACGTACGTCCCATGCGTCTCCAGATCGGCGTGGTAGTAGAGAGTGTCCGGGTTGTCGAGGCCCATCTTCGTCGTCGGTCCGGTGGACGTGATGAAGTTGGGGTGGCTCTTCTGCCGTGTCCGGACCAGTTGCACGATCGCGGCGATGCTCCCGGCGAGATAGTCGTATCCCTCCGCGAGATCCTGCTCGCTCTCGACGAATTCGGCCGAGGCGATCAACCTCTCCGCCTCCGCGATCGCATCGGTCAGGGGGCGCGTGACATCGACCGGACGCTCGATCACGCCGCGGTCGGTGGTCGTGGTCTCGGCCGTGTCGATTGATTCGCTCGTCGATGAACTCATAGCCAGGTGTCCCCTCCGGTCCAGGTGAGAAAGTTCTCGAGTTCGGCCTGCGCGGGTGTCACACGCGGGTGTTCGGTGGACAGGTAACCGCCGCGATAGAACAGCAACGGCTTGTCCTGCAGCACCTCCCCGAGGGTCTGCGCCCGACCGATCACGATGTGATGGTCTCCGCCGTCGGTCACCCGCTCGACATCGCACTCCACCCAGGTGAGCCCGTGCCGGATCACCGGCAATCCGGCCGGCGACGGATCCCAAGTGATGGTGCGGAACTTGTCGTCACCCGGTGCGCCGAACGCGGCGCTGACGTCCTGCTGCCGGTTGGACAGCACGTTGACGCAGAACTTGCCCGTCTGTTCGATGACCTTCCAACTCCGCGAGGTCTTCATCGGGCAGAAGAGCACGAGCGGTGGGTCAAGCGACAACGCGGCGAAAGACTGGCACGCGAATCCGACGGGCGCCCCGTCCTCTCCGACCGTCGTGATGACGGTGACGCCGGTACAGAATTGGCCCATCGCCGTCCGGAACTGCCGTGTGTCGAAGTCCGCGGATCCGTAAGGGGTGCGCGTCATATCAGTTCTGGAATCCGACAGTGAAGTCATGTCCCCACAAACTCACGGCGGTACTCTCCCTGGCCACCCATTCGTCGTCGACGACGGTCCTTCCCTCACAACCGAACTCGACGTCGAATCCGCCGGGCGTCTTCATGTAGAAGGACAGCATCAGGTCATTGACGTGACGCCCGAGGGTCGCCGACATCTTCACCTTCTTGCGCAGCGCGCGATCCAGGCACAGGCCGACGTCGTCGGAATTCTCCACTTCCAGCATGAGGTGCACGATCCCGGTGCTGTTGGGAATCGGCAGGAACGCCAACGAATGATGGCGTGGATTGCATCCGAGGAACCGGAGCCACGGCGACTCGTCGCCCTCTTCGCGACCCACGGCCTGCGGGGGCAGACGCATGGAGTCACGCAGGCTGAATCCCAGCACATCTCGGTAGAACACCAACGCCGCCTTGTCGTCGTCACACGTCAGGACCACGTGGCCGAGTCCCTGCTCACCGGTGACGAATCGATGCCCGTACGGGCTGACCACCCGCCGGTGCTCGAGGGCGACACCGTGGAACGCCTCGATGGTGTTGCCTGCCGGATCGGTGAAGACGATCATCTCGACGACCCGCCGGTCGGCGAGTTCGTCGTCCTTGCCCTCCCGGAAGATCACTCCTGCCGCCGAGAGTCGATCCCGGACATCCTGTAGCGCTTCGGCATTCGCGCATTCCCAGCCGGAGCTGGCCAAGCGGTCGTGTTCGCCCGGGACGATCACCAGACGGGCCGGGAAGTCGTCCATCCGAAGGTAGAGGGCGCCATCGGTGAGGCCCTTCCCCTCGATCATGCCGAGCACCTTGAGGCCGTAGTCGCGCCAGGCGTCGACGTCGGTGGCCTCGATTCTCATGTATCCGAGAGACCGGATCGGACTGTCACTCATCTCGCTCCTACTGGTCGTTGCTCGCCATGATCTTCTGCCATTTGATCTGGCCCCTGGTCCCCAGCCCTGGCCTTGAGGAGGGAACCGTCGCCCCTCCCCCGCCCCTGAGGAGGGAGCTTTCGACCGCCCCGAAGGGCCGCTCCGCATCCTCAGGGAGGCACAAGGTTCAGACCATGCTGTCGCCGATGGGGATGCCGAACTCACCGTTACCGAAGGCGACGTAGGCACGCTCGGGATCGTTGGCCGCGTGGACACGCCCGCCGTGCGCGTCACGCCAGAACCGCTGGATCGGCGAGTCGAGGTTGAGCGCACCACCGCCGGAGTTCTCGAAGAGCGTGTCGATCGCGGCGACGGCACGCGCGGTGGCACGCACCTGATCACGCCGCGCCGCCAGGCGCAGTTCCATCGGAGGCTCTTCGCCCGCGAGGATCAGGTCGTACTCCTCCTGCAGGTTGCCCGTCAGCTGACGCCACGCGGCGTCGATGTCGCTGGCCGCTCCCGCGATACGCACCTTGGCGAACGGGTCGTCCTTGCTCTTCTCGCCGGCATAGGCGGCGCGGACTCGCTTGCCCTGGTGCTCGACGTGTGCCTGGTAGGCGCCGTAGGCCATGCCGACGATGGGCGTCGAGATGGTGCTCGGATGGATGGTGCCCCACGGCATCTTGTAGACCGGCGCGGTGTTCTGCTCGAGTCCCGGGCTCTGATAGGTGGCCATGGTCCGCATGCTCAGCACGCGGTGCGTCGGCACGAACGCATCCTTGACCTCGATCGTGTTGGAGCCAGTGCCCTTGAGCCCCACCACGTGCCACACGTCTTTGATGTTGTAGTCCTCGCGCGGCAGCAGGTAGGAGACGAAGTCGACCGGCTTGCCGTTCTTGATGACGGGACCACCCACGAAGACCCAGTCGGCGATCTCACATCCGGACGAGAACGCCCAGTTGCCGTTGACCTTGTAGCCGCCGTCGACGACCTCGCCCATACCCATCGGCGCATACGAGGAGGAGATGCGGACCGAGGTGTCCTTGCCCCAGACGTCCTCCTGGGCCCGCTGATCGAAAAGGGCGAGGTGCCAGTTGTGGATGCCGATGATGCCCGACACCCATCCCGTCGAACCGCATGCGGTGGAGATCCGGCGGACAGCCTCGTAGAACGTGACCGGGTCCACCTGGTACCCGCCCCACTGCTCCGGCTGCATCAGTTTGAAGAAGCCGGCGCCTTCGAGGCTGGATACGGTCTCTTCCGGGATGCGACGCAGGTCCTCGGTCTGCTGAGCCCGCTGTTCGATCTCGGGAAGCAGCGCGTTGATCTTCTCCAGGACCTGCTCGGCCGCTTCGCTGCGCTGACTTCGCCCGCTCCCGGCGCCGGGTTGTGTTGCTGGCATCTCGCCCGCTCCTACTCGTTGCTCGACGACCGTCGTGGTCGCCCCTGGTTCTCGTCCGTCTTGAGATTAGAACACGTTCTCATTTATGTCGAGCACTGGGACTTTGGGCCGATTGCCTGCCCTGATCTACGCCTCGGTGCGCGATTCGTTCCCCATTTTTGTAACATGTTCTAGTATTGGCAGTGAGCCGATTCGCACCGAACGGGCGAGTCACGCGTCAGATGACAGGAGTAATGGATGTCTGCGACACCCGACACGAAGGCCGGCACAGCCCCCGCCGGTGACGATGTCGACGTCCGAGAGATCGATACGGGCGCGCCTCCCACGCGTTTCGCACGCGGCTGGCACTGCCTTGGCCTCGTGTCGGAGTTCACCGACGGCAAGCCACACTCGGTACAGATCTTCGGCACCAAGCTGGTGGTGTGGGCAGATCAGGACGGCAACGTGAACGTCCTCGACGCCTACTGCCGGCACATGGGCGGGGACCTCAGCCAGGGCAGCGTCAAGGACGGCAATGTCGCCTGCCCCTTCCACGGATGGCAATGGAAGGGCAACGGCCGGTGCGCCACCGTGCCGTATGCCAAGCGCAACCCGAAGCTCGCCAAGACGCGGGCATGGCCCACGATGACCCGCAACGGTCAGATATTTGTCTACAACGACCCCGAGGGCAACCCGCCGCCCGAGGAGAGCATCATCCCGGATCTCGAAGAGGTCGGCTCCGACGAGTGGACCGACTGGACCTGGAACCGGATCGTGATCGAGGGATCCAACTGCCGCGAGATCATCGACAACGTTGTCGACATGGCGCACTTCTACTATGTCCACTTCGCGCTTCCCGACTACTTCAAGAACGTCTTCGAGGGCGAAGTCGCCGCGCAGTACATGAACTCGCACGGCCGTCCCGACGTCTCGCTGGGCACCAATTACGGCGACAGCCGCCTCGAGTCCATCGCCGCCTATTACGGCCCCTCGTACATGCTCAATCCGATGGTCCAGTACTACGGCGGCTATGCGGTGGAGACCATCCTGACCAACTGCCACTACCCGATCGACGCCAACTCGTTCGTGCTGATGTACGGCGTGATGGCCAAGGTCCCCGACGGTCTCACCGCCGAGCAGGCCTCGAAGATGGCCACGAAGATCTCCGCGGGTGTCGAGGTCGGCTTCCTCCAGGATGTCGAGATCTGGAAGAACAAGACGCGGATCGACAACCCGCTCCTCGTCGAAGAGGACGGGCCGGTCTACCAACTGCGCCGTTGGTACGAGCAGTTCTACGTCGACAAGGCCGACGTCAGCGAGGAGATGACCCAACGCTTCGAGTACGAGATCGACACCGAGAAGGCACTCGAGAGCTGGGGCGTCGAGATCCAGGAGAACCTGCGCCGTCAGGAGGAGGAAGCCGAGACCGGCGGCCGCGACGCCGAATCCTCGGAGAAGGCCGAGGTCTGAGGCGATGACGCGGGCGGCCGAGCGCAACGGGGGCACAGGGTCATCGGATTGGGCCAAGGCGCCCGATTTCCATGCCGATCCCGACCGGCGCGCGGCCGTCCACCAAGCCACCGAACGCGACCGCGATCATTACCTGCGCGGTGGGATGCGGGAGATCGAATGCCGTAGCTGTCATGCCTGCGTACTCGTGAAGAAGACCAGTTCGTTCCACACGAGCGTGCAATGGAACACGGAGGCGCGCGCCAGGTGTGACCACCTCGAACCCGACCACAGCACCGGCCGAGCTCTCCTGCCGGGGGCGATGATGCCGACCTGCCCACGGATGTCGGCCAGCATCGACCATGGGGTGGCAGAGGGGATCATTCCGGATCAGTCACCGGAAACCGATCCCGACGGCTACTGGTGACTTGCCCCACGGGCCACTCCAGTAACTCCCGTCCCGATCTCAACCAAAGGTTGAGCCAATCCTGGCCGGTTCGGTCACTGTATTGGCATGCAGATTCTTCGACGTCGTGTAGTCGGCATTGCGTGTGCGGCCGGCATTGCGATCGGCGCGTCAGTTGCGGCGCAGCCCCTTGCCCTCGCAGACACCGGTTCGGCCGGTTCGTCGGGGTCGGTGGAGATCTACCTGCCGATATCGACGCCGGCGGGGATACAGGCACTCAACGCCGCGGTGACGCAGATAGGCAAGCCGTACAAGTGGGGCGGGACCGGGCCGAACTCCTGGGACTGCTCGGGACTCGTGCAATGGGCCTTCCGAACGGCCGGAATCCAACTCCCCAGGGTCAGCCAGCAGCAGGCCAGAGTGGGCCATGCGATCCCGATGCCGGCTCTGGCGCCGGGCGACATCATGATCTTCTGGCCGGACGCCAGTCATGTGGGCATCTACGCGGGATTCGGTCAGGTGTTCAACGCCTACGGCCCCAACGGCGTGCCGATCGGATTCACACCCGTCGACCGCATGCCGCCGATCAAGACGATCCGTCGGATCGGTTAGCCACATCCGTCTGCGGGCCGGCATCAGCCGTGCCGTCGCGCCCGACGATCACCGTCGACATCATGAGGCCGATCAGCACCACACTGACGACGAGGACCCCGACCAGTCCGTAGCCCACGGAGATGATCGGGGTGTCGGAGTCGACGGCGTCGGTGACCCGCGACTCGAACAGGTGCTTGCCGGGATCGGACAGCGTCACCACGGCGACGACCAGTGCAACCACCGCCCCCACGCCGACGACCACCACGGCCGGCCATCGCAACTCCGATCGCCACCAGGCCAGCGCCGCGGCGATCGCGATCACCACCCCGACGATGACGGTGACGAGACCCGGCCTGCGGGTCAGGTCTTCCAGGAACGCGACGTCCTCGGGTGCGGCGCCCGGCACCGAGACACGGCCAAGACCGGTGACCGACGGCTTGACCCCCTGATCGGAAACACCCCAGGGGACGAGACTCAACGCAACGAGCAGCAGTCCGCCGATGAGCCCGGCGGGCCAGGTCCATCGGCGCACATCGCCGGGCCGTGGTCGGTCGACTCCGTCGGTCATTCCTCCAGGGTGCCATGCGGCCAGAACGGATCACGCCCGGTCAGTCCGGCCAGCCGGTCGACGATCCGCGCGTCGTCCGGGACCTCGACGACCGGCCCGAACATGCCCTCGCGTTCGTTCTGCGGTTGCGGCGGATGGTGGAAGTCGTAGACGACCTGCAGGATCTCGTCGGGCAGATCGAGGTCGGCACCGATACTGCGCGCCACATCCCAGCCGTGGAGGACCAGTTCGGAGAGCGCGATGGTGCCCATGATCTCGGCCGGGGCGTCTACCCCACCGGCCTGAGTCATCCCCTGCCAGGCTTCCGGTCGACGCCAGCTCGCGGCCAGATCACGTACCCGCGACGGCAGGGCCGTTCGCCAATCGTCGGGCAATACACTCTCCGACACCTGGGGTGCCGTGGACGTCGACGCCCCCAGGTCTTTTCGCGCCGCCGCAGTGAACGCTTCGCTCAGTCCGATCACGTGCGCCAACAACGCACCGAGATCGGTACCCGCGCATGGCGTCGGTCGGTGGAGCGAGTCGTCGTCGACTTCGCCGGTGAGGCCGATCATCGCGTCGGCCGCGGTGGAGATCTGTGCTTCATACGTGACATCGGTGGGCTGCATCGGGGCTCCTCGATCGGTTGTGACAGCGGTCCGTCGAAGGTGTCGACCCGATCGGCCGCCCGTTCTCATCGGTCTCCCCGGATTGCGGCATGTCGCCGATGAGTTTGCGCAACCCTTGAGGTCAACAGACGTGAACGACCCCAACCCGCGAGAGGAACGACGATGACTGACTATTCGGCGCCGGCCGGCGCACCGATCTGGTTCGACCTGATGAGCAGTGATCCCGCCAAGGCCGCGGAGTTCTATGGTGCGCTGTTCGGCTGGGAGGTCGAGGCACCTCCGCGCGAGGAGTTCGGCGGCTATCAGAACTTCACCAAGAACGGCAAACGGGTCGCGGGGTTGAGCCCCTACATGGCCGAGGCCGGTGGGCCGTCGGACGTGTGGTCGGTCTACCTGCACTCGGAGGATCTGGCCGCCACGAGCAAAGCGGTCGAGGAAGCAGGCGGAAGCATCATGTTCCCGCCGATGGACGTCGGCGACGAAGGGACGATGATGGTCGCCACCGACAGCGCGGGCGCCACCATCAGCTTCTGGAAGCCGAATCAGCATCACGGCTTCAGCCAGTGGGGTGATCACGGCACGCCGTACTGGTTCGAATCACACTCCAAGGACTACGCGAAGTCGATCGAGTTCTACAAGGCGGTGCTCGGTGCGCGTATCGAGGAGGTCGGCACAGGTGGCGACCCCGACGCGGTCGGCCCCGATCACTACGGGCAGGTGTTCGTCGGCGAGAGCTCCTACAGCGGGATCATGGATGCCGCCAAGATCCACCCGCCGGAGGTGCCCTCATTCTGGCAGGTCTACATCACCGTCGACGACGTCGCGGCGTCGGTGTCCCAGGTCGAGTCGCTCGGAGGGACGGTGCTGATGCCCGGCGAAGTGACGCCGTACGGCACGTTGGCCGCGGTGACCGATCCACTCGGAGCCATCATCTCCCTGGGGCATCCGCCGGCCGGGATGTAGGCGACCAGCCGAGCCGCAGCTCACGCGGGCCCGCTCGGTTCACGCGGGTTGTCGACGACCCGCGGGAGCCGAGCGGACACGCGTTCCCCCGGTTAGCCGGCGAGCTCCGAAATAGCTTCTCGCGTATCGAGATCGGCGTACGCAACCGAGTACCGCCGAGCAAGCGCCCTGGCGATGTCGGGACGCTGCCAGAGCTCGCCCGCGCTCGCCGTGCAGAGCCACAGCGTCAAGCCGTGCGCCACCGACGTGCGGTAGCCTAACAGGATCTCGTCGGCGGCCGGCTTCTCACTCTCGGGCAGGGCCAGCGCGTCGCGGTACTCGGTCAGCAGGTCGCGCTCGCTGTGTCGCCGATCGTCCACCGTGAGAGCTCCCTGCAGGAAGTACCCCAGGTCCAGCGACCAGTTGCCGCGTCGAACCACCTGCCAGTCGAGGAAGCCCACTTCACCGTCGGGGAGCACGTAGGTGTTGCCGATGTGCGGATCACCGTGCAGCAACGTCTGGGGCCCCTTGGTCAGCGTACGGATGTACGGCTTCCAGATGTCATCGATCAGGTCACCGATGCTCAGCGACGACACCTCGTCGGGCACATCGTCACCGAGGTACGCGAACGCCTGCTCGATCGGCGCCGCATCCATGCCCTCCCACGTCTCGAACGGTTCGAGCCAGCCCAGCGATGATTCCGCCGCGATACGGGGCCCCCAGTACCGGCCGTGCAGGCGGGCCAGCGCCCGAACCCCGTTGGCCGCCTGCTCGACGGTCATCGGCCGTGTGGCGTCACGCATGTCGGCGCCGCGCGCCACCATGTCCTCCATCACGAGGCAGAAGTTGTCGGCGTCGGCGTCGATCAGGGCGGCGTAGACCAGCGGAGTCTCGATCGGCAACGACACCCCGGAGTCGAACAGCCGTGGCTCGTGGAAGAGTCCACTTGTCATCTTGTGCAGTACAACATGTTCCGGGTCGACGGCTTTTGCGAAAACGGAGGCCGGGCCCGTGCCGTTCGCGTAACTGACACCCAGCCGCGCACGGCGGTTCGTGCCGTCGTCGCGCAGTTGCACGGATACCGCGGAGACCTCGGCGCCGGGATGGTTCGGGCCGAGTACCGCGCTCATCCATTCCGGGGTGATGTCGCTCCAGTCACTCGGGATCATCAACGGCGCCTGCGTCATCTCACCGCCAGCCTCTCTCCTGCCGGACGACGGGTGCCACCGCCGCATGGCGCCGGCACCCGTCGTGTTCGGACTCGGTCACATCTGCGCCCAGACGGTCTTCGACTGCAGGTACGTCTCGATACCTGCCTTGCCGGCTTCATATCCCCACCCGGACTGCTTGTACCCGCCGAACGGCATCGAGTGGTCGAACTGCAACTGGCAGTTGAGCCCGACGGTCCCGGCCTTCACTTCCTTCGCGAGCCGATGTGCCCGACCGAGATTCGTGGTCCAGATGGTCCCGGCCAATCCGTAGTCGGTGTCGTTGGCCAACGCGATGCCCTCGTCCTCGTCGTCGAACGGCAACACGGTGACGATCGGCCCGAAGATCTCCTCGTGGAAGAGCCTGCTCGAGGTGGGGTCCACCTTGGTCGCGATCGTCGGATGGACGAAATATCCCTGTCGATCGATCCGATGTCCGCCGGTGACCAGCTCCACGCCTTCGGTACGGCCTTGCTCGAGGTAGCCCATCACCCGCTTGAGCTGCTTGTCGCTGATGAGTGGGCCGATCATCGCGCCCTCGTCCTTCGGTCCGCCGAGCTGCAGGTTGTTCGCGAGCGTCGCGAGCCCATCGACAACACGGTCGTACACGCCCCGCTGCACAAAGATGCGCGAGCCCAACATGCACACCTGCCCGGAATGCAGAAAGCACCCGAAACCGGCCATGGCCGTGGCGGTGTCGAGGTCGGCGTCATCGAAGATCAACACCGGCGACTTGCCACCGAGTTCCAGGGTCACCTTGTTGAGGTTGCTCGATGCTGCCGAATGCACGATCTCCCTGCCGACCTCGGTGGAACCGGTGAAGGCCACCTTGTCGACGTCTGGGTGTGCGGTGAGCAATGCACCTGCGGTGTGGCCGTACCCGTTCACCAGGTTCACCACACCGTCGGGCACACCGGCCTCGGCGAGGATGCGGGTGAGCACCAGTGCCGAGAGTGGCGTCTCCTCAGCAGGTTTGACCACGGTGCTGCAGCCGGCAGCGAGTGCCGGAGCCAACTTGGCACAGAAGTTGAAGACCGGCCCGTTCCACGGGAAGATCAAGGCGACCACGTCGTACGGCTCTCGCAGCGTGTACGCATGCATGTGCGACTCGACGCCGGTGAGGCCACCGGTGTTCACATCGCGGGCGATCCCGTCGATCTTGGTGCACCAACCCGCGTAGTAGCGAAACCATTCCGAACCCACCTTGACGATGGTCTGCGCCTGGATCGGCGGAATGCCGGTGTTCACCGATTCCAGGTCGGCGAGCAGTTCCGCGTTCTGGTCGATCAGGTCGGCAACCTTCCAGAGCACTTTCGCACGGTCATAATCGGGCATCGCCGACCAGACCTTGGAGTTCGCCGCGGCCTTCGCGCGCGCGACCGCAGCGTTGATGGCCTCCGGACCTGCATCGGTGAACTCGGTGATCTGCTCTTCGGTGGCCGGATCGATGATCGGAATCACGTCTCCGGTTCCCGGTATTCCGCGGATCTCGTCCAACACAGCCTGGACCGTCATGGTTGTCCCCTTCGCTTCTCGGTGATTCTCTGCAGAAGGTCCGCACATCGGACCGCTCACGCGAGAGCGTGATCGACGGCCCGATTCGATGTCCAGCATCATCTCGGTGGTCGGGAGTGGCCTTGCCTCTGGCGCCGGAGCCCGCGTACGTGTTGGGCAGCGCAGTTCGCAATCACCTGGTCGGAACGCGGAGAGCGGAGCCGCGCTGGGGCGGGAAGGAGAAGTGGTGAACGATCCGAGAGGCGATGACGCCGGGCACCGACGCAGTGCGAGGAACTCTGATTCATCTGTGACACCGACGGACGCACCCTCAACTGCCTTGTCGGTGGCTGCAACGTCCACAACGATCCGAGGAGCTCAGACATGACGCGATCGCTCGTGAACGGCTTGAGCGAGGCCGGTCATCCCGAGACATCTTCGGATGACGCCACCGATCTGGAGCTGGCAGAGGCCGAGGTCGCCGCCGCCGAGGCAGAAGCCGCCGCCGCGAGGGCTCGTGCGGATGCTGCACTGGCACGCGCACGCGTCGCTCGTCTGCAACGTAGCGACACCACCCAAACGACCGGCGGTTCGCGGACCACCGAACCCGTCGACGCCGAGCCCGAGGCCACACCCGGCGAGGCCGTCGCCACCGACCCGACCATGCCCGCCGTCACGACATCGGACACCGATACGGGCACCCCCGACAAGGATGCGGTCGAGGTGGGCGCGAAGGGTCCCGGCCGACTCCGTCGGTTTGCGACCGGCATTCGCCGCCGGCTGCCCTCACCTCGTCGTCCGACAAAGCGCGGTGTCGCGGTCTCGGTGATGTCCGTGATCACCGTGGCGGCGCTCGCGGTTACCGCGTTCATCGGCTGGCACCATCACCAATCCGTTCAAGAGCACACCCGCGCAGCCGATTTCACCGCCGCTGCCGACCGAGGCGTCTTGGCGATCACCTCGCTCGACTACCAGAACGCGAAACGCGACGTGCAGCGCATCCTCGACCAGTCCACCGGAGCCTTCTACAACGACTTCAAAGGCCGTTCAGATGATTTCGCGTCCGTGATCGAACAGTCGAAGGTGACGACGAAGGGCAAGATCACCGGCTCGGCCGTCGAATCGGTGAACGGTGACAACGGCATCATCCTGGTCTCCGCGAGTTCGGAGGTCACCAACGCCGCCGGCGCAAAGCAAGAACCGCGGACCTGGCGTCTACGGGTGACCATGACCGACGTCGATGGCACGATGAAGATCTCGAAGGTGGATTTCGTACCGTGAGCAAAACCAAAGCTTCGCAGACCGATACCGACTCCCCCGACACCGACGGCACAGTCACCCCGACCGGTGACGAGGAAATCGTCGCGACGAGCACCGATGCCGTCGGAGCGTCCGATGCGGGGGGACGCCTGGCGACGTCACTCCGTCAGGACCAGAGTCGTCGACACCGAGTCGATTCGGCCGTCTACGCGCTCCTTTCACCCGCAGTCGATCGGTCCCCATCGCACTCGGGTCGTCACGATCGCATCCGTGGCCGCGGCCGGAACCGCCTACGCGACCGTCTATCGCGATGACGTTGCCACCAGCGCGGAGTCGGCCCATGACGTCGTGGCGGCCGCCGATGACGGGACCGTGGCACTGTTGTCGTACTCGCCGAAGTCGCTGGATGCCGATCTCGCGAAGGGGCAATCGCATCTCACGGGCCAATTCCTCACGTACTACAAGGAATTCACCACCAAGGTCGTCAAGCCGGCGGCCACCGAGAACAACGTGGAAACCAAGGCACAGGTGATTCGTTCGGCGGTCTCCCGTCTGTCCGCCGATGACGCCCAGGTCTTGTCATTCGTGAACCAGTCCACCACGAGCAAGACCAAGCCGGAGCCCGAGCTGACCTCGAGCAGCGTCAAGATCTCCTTGCAGCGCGTAAACGGCGAGTGGCTGATCTCCTCGTTCGATCCGGTCTGAGCGCGCCCTACCGGGACCTGTACGTCGCCCAGCTCGATTCATTCGAGCTGGGCGACGTTCTCTGTGTCCTGTTTCGCGGCCGGGGGTTCGCGGGCCGGGGGTTCGCGGCCGGGGGTTCGCGGCCGGGGGTTCGCGGCGGGGGCCTGAGGCCCGAAAAGGAAACCCCGGGCCGCAGGGTGATCACCCGGCAAGTGCCCGCTCGGACACCGTACCCCTCATCCCTCATCCGTTCGTGATCGTTCCGGCCGGCCCCCGATGTCACCGCGGGAACATCCCCTGCCACGTCGACTCGCGGCCCTTCTGGGTGAGATCTGCTTGTCGATAACGGGTTCCGTCCTCACCCACATAGCTGCCATCGTCAGGGTCGTACTGCGCCGTCGCCACGGTCGGCCGTGTCGACGACTCACCGCCGTGATACCCGGACGGCGTCACGCCCTGACGCTGCAGGCTCGGGTCCGGTGGGTACGGACCGATCACGGGTTGGCGGGTGGCCAGCGGACGGAACTGCTCGTCGCTGTTGCACATCGCCGCTGTGGCCGCACGCTTGCCCGGCTTGGTCAGACACGGGATGTTGCGGGCTCCGCGCACACCGATCGGACTGTCCTGTGGCAGTTTGCAATACAGATCTTTGGGTGTGTCGATCGTGCTGGTGTCCTCCGGGGGCCGCCATTTCGACGGCGGAAGGAATCCGACGGTACACGCCGGCGGGTCGGAGGTGCCGCTGATCCGGAACGTACCGAGGCCTCGCTGTGTACCGTTGCGGTTCGGCTGAACCGCCTGGATCATCGAGATGGCAGGCGGCAGCAGGACAAGGATCTGTTCCAGGCCGGCGTTATAGGTGACTGCCAGCTGGCCCACCGTGGTCAGGTTGCCGAGCAACACCGGCAGTGTGAGCTTGACAGAGTCGAGCGTCTTCTCGACCTCGTCGGCAAACCCGGGCCCGGCGCTGAGGAGCTTGCGGACCTGTGGGGTGTTGGTGGCCAACTGGCCGGTGAAGCCCTCGAGATTCTTTGTCCACACCCGGATCGCGTCGGTGCTCTCGACCTGTGAATCCACCAGAGGCACCGAATCGTTCAGCAGCGCGCCGGTCTGGTTTCCGACGTCTTTCAGGCCTGCGGCCAGGGTCGACGACGAGGACACCAACCTCTGCAGATCGTAGCCCCGCCCCCCGAGACTCTGGTTCAGTTGGTCGACGAGTGTGAACAGTCGGTCCTTCGGAATGCTGGTCACCAGTCCGTTCAATTTCTCCAGCATCGGCGCTACCGGCGGCGGCACGTTCACGGCATCCGATTCGATGACCGAGCCGTCGTGGAGATAGGGCGGATCGCTCGTGTGCGGCCGAAGGTCGACGTAGAGTTCTCCGACGGCCGACATGCTTCGGATGTCGGCCTTGAGGTTGCTGGGTATGTGCTGGTCGCTACTGATCGACAGCGTGGCCCGAATCCCGTTGTCGGTCAGCGACACATCGGTGACCTTGCCGACGTCGACGCCTCGATAGCTCACATTTGCGAACTTGTAGAGCCCTCCCGTGACCGGCGCGTCGAGGGTGACGTTGATCCTTCCGACCCCGAGCTTCGACTGAACCTGCATATAGGAGAACAGCATCATCCACGTCGCGATGATCGCCAGCACGGTGAAGATGGCCAATTGGATACGAACGAACCTCGAGAGGATCATCGCCCACCTCCTCGTCGTGGCGAGATGGGGGTGAACAGCGGATTGTGGGTGGGCTTGCTGCTGTAGCCCGGGTCCCCGGGCGCGAACGGGACCGTCTCGGTCGGATCACCCCATGGCGTTCCCAACAGCAATTCCTTCTTCAATCGCGGCACGGTGAGGTCCACGGTGGCGTGCAGATTCACGTAGTCTCCACGCACCGCACGATCGATCACCTTCTGCCCGTACGGGAACACCAGAGCGTAGGCCAGCGCCGCATTCATCTGCGGACCGACGTCGGCAAGCGCCCGCAGCGTCGGCTGGAGATGGCGGAGATCGGTCAGCAGATCGGATCGCACCTGGGTGACGACGCCGGTCGTGGTATCGGAGAACACGCGCAGTCGGTCGAGAGCCGTGGTGATCTGGGGCATCTGCTGCTGCAGGACCGCCAGCCCCGGGGGATCTTGTCCAGCGCCTCATCGATCACCCGATCCTGTGCGGCAAATCCGGAACTGAGTCGACGCGCCTGTGAGAGCAGATCCACCAGATCGCCGCGTTGTCGATTCAGGGTGTTGACGAGGGTCGACGCCCTCCCGAGGAGCTGGCGGACATCATCCTCCCGGCCGCCGAATCCGTCGTTCAGCGAACGGATGATCCCACCCAGTTGTCCCAGACCGCCGCCGTTGACCACCGACGACACCGCCGCCAGTGTCTCTTCGGTCGACGGATAGGACGCCGAGCGAGCAAGCGGAATCGTCGAGTCAGGCGCGAGCTGACCGACCGGCGACTCGCCCCTGGGGGATCCAGCGCCAGGTGCATCGATCCCAACAGACTCGTCTGCCCCACGGTCGCTTTGGCATTCCCCGGTACCACCGTGCCCTTCTTCAGACGCACGTCGACCACGGCATGCCACGCACGCACCCGCATCTCACCTACGCTGCCAACTTCCACATCATCGACGAAGACCGGTGAATTCTCGGACAGCGTGCCGACATTCGCGATCTCGACGGTGATGTGATAGTCGTCTCCGGAGGTACCGACGGTACCCGGCAGCGCCAGTGAGTTCACTCCGTTCCACTCACATCCGGTGCCCAGCAGCGCCACACAGAACAGCGTCACGACCATGCCCATCAGCGACAGCCGTCGTGCCCCTCGCCTCATCGTCGTCCTCGCTGTCCGGGGAAGAGCAACTCGTCGCGCGACTGTGCACTCGTGTTCTGCGATTTGCTCGGCATCAGGCTCTTCTCGCTGTAGATCACATTCGACGGATCCGGCCCCAGCACCGGATTGACAGGCACCGGAAGATAATTGAACGACAGCATGGGGGCGATCGGACCGAGGTACTTCCGGCACCTCTTCGCACCTTCGGCAGCCGTCAGGTTCTCGATGCTGGCAACCGACGAGCAGATGAACTGGATCGGATTCGAGAAATTGTTGACGGTGAAGACACCCGTCTCGGTGCCGGTGTCGGGGTTGTAGATGTTGTAGAAGTTCGAGAGATTCGTCGGGAACGCGTGCAACAGCTGTTCCAGATCGGCGTCGTGATCGACGAGGACCTGGGTCACGGAGGCGAGTCGGCGCACCTGTTCGGACGCGGCATCTCGATTGGCGACGACAAAGCGTTGGACGTCCTGGACAGCGCGCGCAAGATTCTTCAGCGCCGCGTCGAGGTCGGATCGGCTGCCGTTCAGCACCGATGTCAGCGTTGCCAACCGATTCTCGAACTGCACGATCTGCGCACCGCTGTCACGCACTGCGCTGACAAAGGTCTGCACATTCCTGATCGTGTCGGCGATGTTCCCGGTGTTCTCGCCGAGGAGTTGAGCCAGATTGCCCAGCTCCCCGAGCGTCTCGCTCAGCTTCTTGCCATTGCCGTCCAGGGCACGTGAGGTGCTGTTGACGAATCGTCCGACCGAGCTCTCCGAGACATCACCCTGCGGTCCGAGATCCGTTGCCAGACGAGTGAGCTGGTCTTTGACCTCGTCCCACTCGACCGGTACCGCAGTATGTTCCCGCGGGATGGTCGCGCCATCGGCGATGACCGGGCCGCGGTTCACATACGCCGGTGTCAGTTGCACGTACCGGTCGGCGACCAGATTCTGCGCGACGATGATCGCCCGGGCGTCCGCCGGGATCTCGATGCCGTGATCGATGTTCAGTTTCATGCGGACAGTCGTGCCCTGCGGTTCGATCGCGGCGATCTTCCCGACCTTGACGCCCGCGACACGGACGTCATCGCCCACGTAGATGCCCGTGGTGGTGCCGAAGATCGCGTCGATGGTGGTCGGCCGGTTCAGTTGCCGATACCCCGCAAACAAGCCGGCCACCGCGAGGACGACCAGGACCACCGCCACAACGGCGAGGCGCGCCTGACGTGTCGCCGGTATCCACCGTTTCACGTTCGGCCGTTTCATCGGCCACCACCAGGCAACGGTATCTGCGCTCCGGGCAATGGGAACTTGGCCTCCGGGTGGACGCCGAATGCCCGATCGATGAACGGCTGGAGCAGCGGGCCGGGCAGGAGATTTGCGACGTAGGCCTGGTAGAACGGGCCACTCGACACCGCTTCGCCCTGGGTCTGTGACACCTTCACGTAGCCGGCGAGCGCCTTTCCCAGGTCGTCACGGTTGCGCTCGAGCATGGCGAGCACAGAGTTCAGCTGGGTCAATGTCGGCTTCAATTGTTCCTGATTGTCGGCCACCAGGTTCGACAGTTCCTTCGCGACCGCCGAGGTGTTGACCAGCAACGACGAGATGGCCTGACGCCGATCCACGAGTGTGTCGAGGAGAAGGTTCGCGTTGAGTATCAGTGAGTTCACCCGGGTCGCACGCGATCCGATCACCGACGTGACGTCCCTGGTGGTCGACAGCAGGGTGCGCAGGGCCTCGTTGCGGGAGTTGATACCCCGCGACATCTCCGCGAGCCCGTCGAAGGTCGGTCCCAGATCGGGAGCCACATCGGTCATCGTCGTCGACAACACATCCAGCGACTTGTTCAATGCCTTTGTGTCGATACCCGAGGAGTTGTTCGTCAGGTCATCGACCGCCTCGTTCAGCGAATACGGCGACGAGGTACGAGTCGCCGGGATGACATCCGAGGGCCCGAGGGTGCCCGACCCGGACGGCTCCACCGTCAGAATGCGCTGCCCCAGAAGCGATCCGGTCCTGATCTGCACGGTTGTGGTGGTGCCGAGGCGCGTGCCCTGGGCGACGGTGAAGGCCACCCTCGCCTGTCCGTTCTCCAACTTCACATCAGATACGGAACCGACGCGCGCGCCCGAGACGGTGACATCGGCACCGTTGGAGAGTCCTGCCGCCTCTTCGAAGTCCGCGTGATACGTGACGGAGGTGAACCAGGTGGCGGCCTTCGCCATGTTCAGACCGGCCATCACCAGCAGCGCTATCAGCGAGAGCCCCACGAAACCGGATCTGATCAGACCCGCACCGCGATATCTCAGCATCAGCCCGAGCACCTCCCCTTCGTCTGCTGGATCCAGGGCAGCTCGACAACCTTCCCGGAAGGGTCCGAAACCCGGACGCTCACTGCGCACACGTAGTACTGGATGAAGTTTCCGTAGGTGCCGGTGCGGACCAACTTGCGGAAGTTCTCCGGAGCACGTTGGACGGCATTCTCGAGTGTCGGCATGTCGTGCGTCAGATTCGGTGCCAGCCTGGACAACTGGTCGATGGAACCGGACAGTGGCGGACGCGCCTGCGTCAACAGGCTCGCGACGTCGGACGTTCCCTTGTCGAGCGCCGTGATCGCTGCCCCGATCGGATCTCGGTCTCTGGTCAGGTCGCCGATCACCGTGTCGAGCCTGTCGATGGTCTCGCCGAACCGCGTCCGGTCACCGTCGAGCGTGAGCATGACCTTTTTCAGCTGGTCGATCAGCTGCTCGATGACGCCCACGTTCTTTCCGAGGGTGGTGAACAGCGATGAGCTCCCTTCGAACAGGGCGCGCACCGTCCCGCCCTGCCCCTGGAGCACATCGAGCACAGCGGAACTGAGGGCGTTCACCTGTTTCGGCTCGAGACCGGCGATGACCGGTTTCAGTCCACCGAGCAGCACATCCAGATCGAGGGCCGGCTTTGTCAACGATGCCGGGATCTCGCTGCCGCCGTGCATCATCGACGTTCCGTGCCCCTCCGTGACCTCGAGGTATCGGTCGCCGACCAGGTTGAGGTATCGGACCGCTGCGCCGCTGCCGGTCGGTAGGCCGACCTCGCGGTCAACGTCGAACGTCACGCGGACCTTGTTGTCCGCACCGAGGTCGACGTTGTGGACGGTGCCCACTCGCACCCCGGCGATACGCACCGTGTCGCCGGACTTCAGCCCCGATACATCGGTGAAGACTGCGCGGTACCGCTCGGTGTCGCCGGACTGGTGGTCACTGAACACCAGCAGGAGGAACACCGCGACGAACAGCATGACCGTGGTGAACGCCGCGAACTTGAGCGTCGTGGGATGGAGCCTGAGTCTCACCGGGGTGCTCCGTCCGGAATCGGGCCGAACAATGCCTGCTGAAGACTCTTCACATTCAATTCCAACGACTTTCGTCCTCCGTCGTACGGGTTCGCTCCGGTGTCGGTCACCACGTACGGAGGTCTCTGTTGGTATTTCACCGGCAACACCGAGCACTGCGGGCCACCCGAGGCAGCCACCTTGGGCTTCTCGCTCTGCGTGTACGGCTCGGCGCCCCACAGGAAGTTCGCGGAGAGCCCCAGTCCTGGGAAGTCGGCGGGCGGGGACACCGCCAGGTTGCCGAAGCCATCGAGAGCACACGTCAGCGCCTCGTTGTACTCATCCGTCAGCGCGGAGGTCGGGACCAGCAGCTTCAATACCTTGGCCAGGGACTTGCGGTTGTCGCGCAACACATCGTCACCCGTGTTGGACAGGCCGATGAGGCTGGTCAGGAAGGCATCGAGGTTTCGCTGCTCGGCAACCAGCGTGTCACTGATGCCGCTCGTGTGTCTCACCGCGCCGAGCAGCGGCCGACTGGTGTCGGCGTACACACGCATCACCTCCGGTGCGTCACGTAAGAGAGATCGCAGGGCGGGTAATGCCGAGTTGGTGTGGTACATGAAGCTGTTCACATCGCTGAGCATCTGACCGAACTGTTCGCCGCGACCGCTCAGGCCGGTGGAGATCGCACTCAGCGCGGCGTTGAGCTCGGCGGGCCGAATCTGCGAGAGGACCTCCGTGAGATCGCCGAACACCGTGTTCACCTCGACCTCCACATCCTTGGCGCTCAGCACCTGATCGGCGCGCAGACGCCCGGACGGATGATCCGGCGTGACCAGCTCGACACCCTTGGCGCCGAATACCGTCGGCGCGGCGATGCGGGCGCCGACGTTGCCCGGGATCTTCTCGAGCTCACCCGGCGCGATCTCCAACGTCAGCTCGGCGGTGTCCTTCTGGTCGAAATCGATCTTCGAGACACGACCGACCGTGACCCCGCGCATCTGCACCTTGGCATCCGGGTCCATCACCAGGCCGGCACGTGGCGCAGTCACCGTCACGTGTGCGGACTGCTGGGTCATACCGGCGAACATCATGGCGGCGACCCCCACCAGCGCGACGATGATCACCAGCATCACTGCACCGGCCAATGGTCGCGTGACTTCCTTGGACATTTGCACGCCTCAGCCCGAGAGATTGAAGTTTCCGTTGGAGCCGTAGATGGCCAGGGCCACCAACAGCGTCACCGTCACCACGGCGACCAAGGAGGTACGCACCGCATCTCCGACCGCGACGCCGACGCCTGCCGGCCCGCCCCCGCGAAGAACCCGAAGTAGGTGTGGATCAGCAGGATCAACAAGGCCATCACGAACGCCTGCACAAACGACCACACGAGGTCGAGGGGATTGAGGAAGGTCGAGAAGTAGTGCGCGTAGAGTCCCGTCGATTGTCCGAGCATGACCACGGTGGTGAATTGGCACGCCGCAAACGACGCGATCAGCGCGATCGCATACAACGGTGCGATCACGATCATCCCGGCGGCGATCCGCGTGCCCACGACGTACGCGACGGGATCGATACCGAGTGATTCGAGCGCATCGATCTCCTCGTTGATCCGCATCGCCCCGAGTTGCGCGGTCGCACCGGCACCGAAAGTGGCCGCCAAGCCGATCCCGACGATGACCGGCGCCGCGATCCGCACATTGATGAAAGCCGACAAGAACCCGGTCAGGGCCTCGATCCCGATGTCTCCGAGCGTGCTGTATCCCTGTACCGCAAGCGTGCTACCGGTTGCGAGAGTGAGGAATCCGACGATCACGACGGTCCCGCCGATCAACGCCAGGTTGCCTGCGCCCATGCTCGTCTCGGCGATGAGCCGAATCGTCTCCCGACGGTAGTGGACCGCCGCGTGCGGAACGCTCCGAAGGGCCCTGAGGTAGAACAACGCATGGTCACCGAGGCGGCCGAGTACGTCGATCGGGCGCCTGATCTCTCTCGCGACACGCGGATGCAGCGAACTGGGGATGGCCGACGAACGGACCGCAGAAGGTATGAGCGACAAGGTCTATCACCCCGCCGTCATCTGGACGCCGATAGCGGTGATCACCACGTTGACCACGAAGAGCGCCATGAAAGCGTAGACGACTGTCTCGTTCACCGCGTTCCCCACAGATTTGGCACCACCGGTGACGATCAGCCCGCGGTAACAGGCCACCACCCCCGCGATCAGCCCGAACACGAGCGCCTTCACCGACGAGATGATCACCTCCTGGGTACCCGTCAACAGTGTCAACCCGGCGGCGAAGGCCCCTGGATTGACGCCCTGGACGAACACCGAGAAGACGTACCCGCCGACGACACCGATGACGCACACGAGACTGTTGAGCAACAACGCCACGAGACCCGACGCGAGCACCCGGGGGGTCACCAGGCGCTGCACCGGATTGATCCCGAGTACCTCCATCGCCTCGATCTCCTCACGGATCGTGCGGGAACCCAGGTCCGCGCACATGGCGGTGGCACCGGCGCCGGCCACGATCAGCACGGTGACCATCGGGCCGACCTGTGTGACCGCGCCGAACGCTGCGCCAGCACCGCTCAGATCGGCAGCACCGAGTTCGCGAAGCAGGATGTTGATGGTGAAGCTGACCAGCACCGTGAACGGGATCGCCACCAGCAAGGTGGGAACCAGCGACACCCGGGCGACAAACCAGGATTGATCGACGAATTCACGACCCTGGAACGGCCTCCGGAACATGAACCTGAAGGCGTCGGCTCCCATCATGAACAATCCGCCAACCGCTTTCAACGGTCCAGACGAATAGCGGCCGAGCACTCCACCGACAGCAGGTAAGCCGCGTAGGTCACGTGACGCGGTCACCGGCACGTACCGCCCACTCGCGTGGTCATGCCCATGTCATGCCCCCCCTTTTCTGCCGAAGAACGCAATTCTCGCTCACAGAGAGCCGTGGTACCCGGATGCCTCCGCGCCGCGGCCACCAGATCTGCGGCGCGCGTTGACATCTCGGAACACTGTCACAAACCCTGCCCCATGCGAGCCCTGCTCTCGCTCAGTGAGATCACGGTTGTTCGCGTCCTACACCTGCACCACACTTGCCCGAAGTGTCGGTCGCACAGTCGCGATCGGCGCTGTTCAGATCCGCACAGTGCAGTCCGCGCGAGAGGCCATCCCAGTGACGAGCAGTACGACGAGCGACGTCCGGTACGACCCGTATGACGTCAAGCTCAACGCAGACCCGTATCCGATGTTCAGAGCTCTCCGTGAAGAGGCGCCGCTCTACTACAACGCTGAGCACGACTTCTACGCCCTGAGCAGGCATGAGGACGTCACCGCCGCCCTCAACGACTACGAGACGTTCAGCTCGAGTCGCGGCGCGATCCTCGAGCTCATCAAGGCCAACATCGACATCCCACCGGGTGTGCTGATCTTCGAGGACCCGCCGATTCACGACATCCATCGAAAGCTCCTCGCCCGGATGTTCACACCCCGCAAGATATTCGCGCTCGAACCACAGGTCCGGGACTTCTGCGCGGCGTCACTCGACCCGCTGGTGGGGACCGGGAATTTCGATTTCGTGAAAGACCTGGGCGCACAGATGCCCATGAAGGTCATCGGCATGCTGCTCGGTATCCCGGAGGAAGACCAGGAGGCCATTCGCGACTTCGCCAACGACCAGATGCGCACCGAAGAGGGCAAACCGATGAAGGCGGCCGAGGAAGGGATGGTCTCCGGCGACATCTTCGGCGCCTACATCGACTGGCGCGCCGAGCATCCGTCAGACGACATCATGACGGAACTGCTCAACGTCGAGTTCGAGGACGAGACCGGAGAGGTCCGCAAACTGAGCCGCGACGAATTGCTGACCTACGTCAACGTCGTGTCCGGTGCGGGCAACGAGACCACCACCAGGCTCATCGGCTGGGCCGGCAAGGTGTTGGCGGAGCATCCTGATCAACGCCGGGAACTCGTCGAGAATCCGGATCTCATCCCGAACGCCATCGAGGAGTTGCTGAGGTTCGAGGCTCCGGCCCCGCACGTCGCCCGCTATGTCACCCGCGACATCGAACTCCACGGGAGGAAGGTGCCCGAAGGCAGCGTGATGATGATGCTCATCGCGTCCGCCAATCGCGATCACCGGCAATTCCCGCCAGACGGCGATGTCTTCGACATCCACCGAAAGACCAAGCAGCACCTGACCTTCAGCGTCGGCACCCACTTCTGTCTCGGCTCCGCCCTGGCACGTCTCGAGGGACGCATCGCTCTCGAGGAGATCCTCAAGCGATTCCCGGAATGGGACGTCGATCTCTCCAAGGCATCGCTGTCGCCGACCTCGACGGTTCGTGGCTGGGACACACTGCCGGCCACATTCTGAAATCACGCCGACCCGACGGCCGTCGGGTCGGTCCTGTACTCATCGAGGAGGAGAATCTCAATGACCGGAAGAGTAGACGGAAAGGTCGCCTTCATCACCGGCGCCGGGCGCGGGCAGGGCCGCACTCACGCCGTCCGGCTCGCAGCGGAGGGCGCAGACATCATCGCGGTCGACGTCTGCGAGCCGATCGATGGTGTGCCCTTCGATCTGGCCACCGAGGATGATCTGGCGGAGACCGCCGAGCTCGTGAAAGCGCACGACCGTCGGGTGGTGACCGCCAAAGTCGATGTACGTGATCTCGACGCTCTCACCAAGGCCGTCCAGACCGGTGTGGACCAGCTCGGTCGTCTCGACATCGTCGCTGCGAATGCGGGGATCGCCACCGGCGGTTCATCTCTCGAGGACATGGACCGTAAGACCTGGCAGGACATGATCGACGTCAACATGACCGGGGTGTGGCACACCGCGAAGGCGGCCATTCCGCACATCGTCGCGGGCGGGCGGGGCGGCTCGATCGTTCTCACCAGCTCGGTCGGCGGACTCAAGTCCTACCCGTTCTGCGGGCACTACGTCACCGCCAAGCACGGTGTCATCGGGATCATGCGAACACTGGCCATCGAGCTTGCGCAGAACAACATCCGTGTCAACTCGGTCCACCCGACCCAGGTCAACACCGCAATGATCATGAACGACGCGACGTACAAGATGTTCCGTCCGGACCTGGAGAACCCCGGCCCCGACGACTTCGCTCCCCTGTCTCAGATGATGAACACGCTGCCGGTTCCGTGGGTGGAACCCGAGGACATCAGCAATGCGGTCCTTTTCCTCGCATCCGACGAGGCCCGGTACATCACCGGTGTCACGTTGCCGGTCGACGCCGGCGCTTGCCTGAAGTAGCCGACGCGGCGGGTGTGACACTCTCCCATTCTGGCGTCGAGTGTCACACCCGCCCAAAGTGTTTGAGGTATCCGCATGAAGATCGACGTGAATTTCGGCGTCTGTGAGAGCAACGGACTCTGCGCGGGTGCCGCACCCGATGTCTTCGATCTCGACGACGACGACAACCTACACCTGCTCCGTGAGACGGTGACGCCGGAGATCGAATCGGCGGTCCGCGACGCAGTCCGGCAGTGCCCTCGTCGTGCCATCTCCATCCACGACTGAATCAGCCCGCTCACGACACCCAGACAGCAGCCACACAGCCCAAGCGAACATGAGTCGGGCCCCGGACGGATTTCCGTCCGGGGCCCAACTCTTGTGTCGTGCAGTTCCCGTGGCCGGGACTAGGTCTCGACCCGTGCGGCCGCATCATCGGCCGCTACGTAGGAGAACACCACCGAGGGACCGATCGTCGCGCCTGCCCCGAGGTATTTGCGCCCCATCACCGACGCAGTGCAGTTGCCGGCGGCGTAGAGGCCGACGATCGGTCGGCCATCGTCTGACAACACGCGGGCATTCTCGTCGCAGAGCAGGCCACCGTTGGTGCCGATGTCCCCGGGATCATCGGCACGGCGTAGAACGGCGCCTTCGCAACCTCACCGAGGCACGCGTTCGGCTTGTGGGTGATGTCACCCTGGTACTTCTCGTGGTCGCCTTCTCCACGATGAAAGTCCTCATCGACCCCGGATCTCGCAAAACTGTTGAAACGGTCGACCGTGGCGATCAACCCCGCCGGATCGATACCGCACGCGGCGGCCAACGACTCGAGGGTGTCCGCCTTTTTCATGGCTCCGCTGGTGATCCAGTCCTTGGGCGTCCGTCCGGGTGGCGCGAAGCCGAACACGTACCGCGATCGATGCCGTGAGTCGATGATGAGCCACGTCGGCAACGCTCCACCGACGGTTCGCTCGTGCTCGAACATCCGCTGGCCGGCTTCCTGATACGCGATTGCCTCGTTGAAGTAGCGGTTGCCCTTGGCGTCGACCATGATCGAATGAGGCTTGCTGCGCTCACTGATGCACATCGACGGCACACCGTCGGGCATCAACCACGACGGTAGCCACCATGCCTCGTCCATCATGTCGGTGGCAGCGCCGTGCTTCATCGCGATCTGCAGTGCCTCACCGGTGTCACCGGGGTTTGCACTGGTCCATTCCGGCCGACCGGGCTGGCCGCCGGCGAATTCGTCGCGCATCACCCCGTTGCGTGAGAAGCCCCCCGCGGAGATCAACACGCCGGCGCGGGCACGGACCCGGACGCTCGTACCGTCTCGGTCCACCACTGCACCGCGGACCTCACCGTCTTCGACGATGAGCTCCACAAGGGCAGTCTCCGGCCACACCGGAACCCCACGGTCCAGCAAGGCCTTGAGCAGGTACCCGATCAATGCCGCGCCGTTGGTCAGATTCTTCTTTCCGCGCAGCCGTCCCAGCACCGTGCGTGCCATCACGCGCGACATGACCGAGGCACCCTTGCGGGTGAACAAGTTCGAGACATAGGCGGCCTCGCCGGTGTACATCGTCATGTTGCCCGCGACCGGTGGGCGCAGGCGCCGGGCCCACTGCCCCAGTTGCTTGGCGTCGAAAGCCGATGCCTCGACGGACCGCGACCTGGCCTTACCGCCGACGACACCGCGAACGCCCGCGTAGTAGTCGCTGTAACCGTCGATCCGAAGGAACGGAACTCCTTCACTCTCGAGGAACGAGTACATTTCGTTGCCGGCCGTCAGGTACGTCCGGCGACGGGCCTCCGACGACGCCGGGCCGGACTCGTCGGCGCTGCCCACGACCGAATCGAAATAGGCCGTGGCCTCCGCAAGCGAATCAGAAGCCCCGTCGCGAGCCATCAGCGGATTGTCCGGTAGCCAGATCACTCCACCCGACATCCCCGTCGACCCGCCGATCATCTCGGACTTCTCGGCAACCAGGACGTCCATGCCCAGCGCGGCGGCGCGCAGCGCGCCCACCAGGCCACCACCCGAACCGATGACGAGAAAGTCTGTCTCGTGGTCCCATTCATGCATTGCAGCACCTCATCCAACTCGGCGACTCAGCAGTGATCGACATCGCAGCCGGCTACCAGGTCATGGGGAGCGCGTAGACGCCGTAGGCGAGACGGTCTGACTTGAACTCGATCTCGTCGCGTGCGCACGCGACCCGGAGCTCCGGGATCCGGCGGAACAGTGTTTTGTATACGATCTGCAACTCGACACGTGCGAGTTGCTGGCCGATACACTGATGCGGGCCGAATCCGAAGCCGGTGTGGTGGCGTGCGGATCGGCTCAAGTCCAGCTTCTCCGGTTCCGGGAAGGCCGCCGGATCCCAGTTCGACGAGCCGAGTTCGAGGATCACGCCGTCACCTGCGTGGATCGTCTGTCCTGAGATCTCGATGTCCTCGGTCGCGATTCGGCGCTGCCCGTTGTGGATGATGCCCAGATAGCGCATCAGCTCCTCGACTGCGTTCGCGATCACCTCCGGATCCTCGGTGGCACGCAGCTGCGCGAGTTGATCCGGATTCTCCAGGAGGGCAAGGGTACCCAGCGCGATCATGTTCGCACTGGTCTCGTGCCCGGCGATGAGCATTCCCAATCCCATCTGCGCTGCCTCGGCCGGCTCGATCTCTCCGTCCTTGGCGCGTCGCGCGAAATCGCTCAGCACATCGTCGGCCGGTTCCGTCATCTTCTGCTCGACGAGTTCGTTCATGAACATGAACATCGCCGCGAACGCCTGCATGTTGTCCTCCGGCGTGGCATACCGGTCGACGCTCTTCACCGAGTTCTCTTGGAAGAAACCATGATTCTCATACGGCACGCCGAGCATCTGAGAGATGACGATCGACGGGAGAGGAAGGGCGAGCGCCGTGACCAGGTCGGCCGGTTTGGGGCCGTCGAGCATTGCGTCGATGAGGTCGTCTGTCGTCTGCTGAATGAACGGTCGCAGAGCGGTCACCCGCTTGAAGGTGAAGGCCCTGGTCATCATCCGGCGGAAGTGGGCGTGTACCTCTCCGTCTGAATTGAACACCGACTTGGGCCGCATCGAGACATTCGCGGCCATGCCCTCGTTCCAGTGCGGGAAACCGGGCAGCGTCTCGTCGACACTGATCCGCGGATCGTTGAGCAACGCCTTCTGTTGCTCGTGTCCCGTGACCAGCCATGGCTTGGAACCATCCCAGATCTCGACACGGCTGACCGGGTTCTTCTCCCGCAGGACCCGGGTACCTTCCGGAGGGGCAAAGGGGCACCGCATGTCACGTTCCATCGGGAAGTGCGGCGCGGTCTCGTGGCGTAGTTCGGTTGCCGTGTCTGACATCAGATGTGATCCTTCATGTGTCGGCTGTGCTGGAACTGGTCAGTCTTCGACGAAAATGGCCAACGCTGGGCAGACGGCAGCTGCGTGCCGCACGTCGTCGGCCTCCTCTTCTGGCGGGTCATCATTGATGAGGAAGGCGATACCGTCTTCGTCCCGTTGGTCGAACACGTCCGCTGCCGCGGCCACGCATTGGCCGGAGGCGATACATTTGTCCTGGTCGATGGTGATCTTCATCGGGCTCTCCTCGCTGGGTACCACTCACTGGGGAACGTGACGCCGTCGGTTTCGGTGTGTCGGGTGCTCACGCGACCCCCTCTACATCGGAAGGTGTTGTTCCTATCCGGCCGCGATGTCGTCGGGATTGTTTGGGCATGTTCCAACCGAGGACGGCGGTCACCACACCATCGCACTGGTAACCCGCGACGAACCGGCCGTCGGCCGGTGCACCCTCGAGGACCGACATCTCGGCGTCACAGGAGATCGATCCGTCGACCTGGATCTTGGTCCCGAACTGATCGGACCAGAAGTACGAGATCGGAGTGGCAGGCGCACCGACGCCGAGGATGTCTGCGGCCACCGCGATCCCCTGCTCGGTCGCGTTGGTCCGGTTCTCCCGACGCTGGGTCACGCCTGTCGTGACGTCCCGTATACGTGCGACGTCGCCGGCGGCGTGGATTCCCTCCGCGGCCCGGCATCTGTGGTCGCAGACGACACCGTCGTCGACGTCCAGGCCACTTCCCGACAACCAATCCGTGGCAGGGACAGCACCGATCGCGACGACGACGACATCGGTGTCGAGCGTGTCGCCGTTCGCCAACCGGACCCCTGTCACCCGGCCTGCCGCGTCGTCAAAGCCTACGACCTGAGCGCCGAGCCGAGTCCGAACACCTTGTGCTTCATGGAGTTCCGTCAGGTATCGCGCAGTTGCCGGGCCCAGCTGGGATTCCATCAGCCCAGCCTGCGGGCCGACAACAGTGACATCGATCCCCATGCTGCGCGATGTCGCGGCGATCTCGGCACCGAGAACCCCGTCCCCCACCACCACCAGCCGTTGGGCGTCGCACAAGTCACCGCGCAGTGCGACGGCGTCTTCGAGCGAACGGAATGAGTGCAGTCGCTGGAGTTCCGACTGTCCCGGCAGTTCCCGCGGCCGTGCGCCGGTGGCGATCACGATGTGCTCCGCAGTGATGATTCGCCGGTCGGTCTGCACAGCGCGTGACGCCACGTCCAGCGTGACAGCGCTCTCGCCGAGCGCGATGTCGAGTTGGAGCGTCTCGAGGAAGTCGACCGACCGCAGCCGGGCTCGGTCTGGCGTCCAGGCACCGGACAAGACCTGCTTTGAAAGCGGCGGCCGATCGTAGGGCGCCTGCGATTCCGCGCCGATCATCGTGATCGGTTCGCCGAAGCCGCCGCGCCGCAGAGCTTCTGCGGTCGCAAGTCCCGCAGCAGAAGCGCCCACGATCAGGACGCCGGTGTGGACCGTCATCTCAGATCACTCCGCGTCGTCTGCCCCGGATGCTCCGACCAGAGCGGGTTCGTCGTCGGATCCCTGCGCCGCCGCACCCTGCGGAGGCTTGGCCGGAGGCCCGGCAACAGTGCCACCGTCCACCGGCAGCAACGTCGCGGTCACATACCGGGAGCGGTCGGTGGCGAAGAACAGCGCGGTCTCGGCAACGTCCTCGGCCGTCCCCTCCCGCTGAAGCGGCCGATTCGCGGCCATCATCGCACGCACCATGGCGGTGAAGGACTCGGCGTCGGCACCCATCTTGACCGCCGACGATGCCAGCAACGGGGTGGGAATGCTCCCCGGTGCGATGCAGTTGACACGGATGTCGTACTGGGCCAAGTCAATTGCCACCGACTTCGAGAAATGGATGACGGCCGCCTTGGAGGCGCGGTAGGTCATCACCGCGCCCCCGGCCTGGATTCCCCGAGGGACGAGATGTTGATGATCGAGCCCCCACCCGTGGTCGCCATCTTGCTCGCAGCATGTTTCGTGCCTGCCATCACACCACGGAGATTGACCCCCATCACGCGGTCGAAGTCCGCCAGGTCGTCATCGAGGTAGCTCTGGTGCATGGTCCCCGAGACGCCCGCGTTGTTGACCATGACGTCCAGGCGGCCGAACCTCTCGACGACGTCGTCGACGAGCGAGGCGACGTCGGCGGGCTCCGACACATCCGTCTTGCGAAAGAAGACCGAGCGACCGAGCTCGGCGGCCAACGCAGCCCCACCCTCCTCGTCGACATCGGCGATCGCCACGCGCGCACCCTCGGCGACGAACTTCGCCACGATGCCCTCACCCAGTCCCGACGCACCGCCGGTGACAATGGCGACTTTCCCGGACAATTCATCGGCCATTATGTGGCCACCCTTCAGATCTCGTTGGTGATGTACATTTTCGAACAGGCAGAGGAATCAATTTCCCATCAACGGTTCACTGACAGACGAGATAACTCGACAGAAATTTGCGGACGCCGGACATCACCACAACATCCCGCATAATTCTTCGCGGGTGGATCGATTTCGCCTACAGTTCCTCCCGTAGGCGACGAACCAATCGAATTCACCGAATGGCGATGACTCCACGACGACCGGGTGGTTCGCGGTGTGTTCTGGGTCTCACTACTGTGTTGACAGACTCGCAGTAGCACCCCAAACTTGTCAAGCGATTGATTGAAATTGGTCGCAGGCATCAGACAGCCGCAAGAGCCACGGCACGCGCGACGTTGTGTGTCTTCACCTGCGGTTTGTGCCGTTGCAGCCCTGAGATCGTCGGGCGTCACCACGCCCATGCCTGATGCTTCTGCCCGGCGCCGGCGGCACGAACGCTGCAAACGCCAAGCACACCGACCCGTGCCGCCGGACAAGCACGCATGAGGCGAGTCCGTACCGACGACACTGCAGGTCAGAGGCGCAAATAGAACTTGTTCCGCAGTCCATGCGGTCAATCGAGTGTTTTACACGTGCCCGATATTGGCCTAATTTTGGAGCAAGAACCGAGTCTGGTCGGCATCTCCGGACGCGGGGGACGGTGGCCGAACAACATGCCCGGACGGGCGAAGCGATGAGCAAGAAAGGTCACCAACGTGGTCACGATTCCCTCTGAGTCATCCAGCGCCGGCGAGTGGCAGGCCGACAAGCCCGCGCCCCGCCGACGCAAGAAGGAGGCGACCCAGGAGCTCATCCTCGACACCGCGGAACGCTTGTTCGCCGAGAACGGCATCTATGCGGTCTCCAATCGCCAGATCGCCGATGCCGCCGGGCAAGGCAACACCGCAGTCGTCGGGTATCACTTCGGCAACCGAACAGATCTCATCCGCGCCCTGGTCAGCCGCTTCCACCGAGGGATCGAGCCCTCGCGCGAGGCCCTCCTTGCGCAGATCAGCGGCTCCAATCAACTCCGGGACTGGCTCGAGTGCCAGGTCCGCCCCATCACCGACCGATTCGATGAGCTCGGCTCCCCCACCTGGTTCGCGAGGTTCGGCGCCCAACTCATCTCCGATCCGGAACTGAGCGACATCCTGCTCGAAGAGTCCTGGCGCGAATCGCCGTCACTGCAGCAGACGGTCGACGGACTGCTGAAGTGCCTCCCCTTCTTCCCGACACAGGTCCTGCCCGAGCGCACGGATTGCGCGATGTTCCTCATCATCCAGATGTGCGCGCAGCGCGAGCGAGCGCTCGCCGACGGCCTGCCACTGATCCGTGCGACGTGGTCCGAGATGGCGACCGGCCTGGTCGATGCGCTGGTCGGAATATGGACCGCGCCCGTCACCCCGGTCTGAGAACCAGCAAACACCAGGTAGAGGGTCGTCCATCCCGACCCACCGCCGCCACTGCGGCGCAAGCCGTGCCGGGCAGAGTCACCACTCCCCCGACCGACCGACGGATAATTACCTGAACTAAGTCAATCGATTGATTGACTTATCGCCTGTGATGCGGTTCACTTGCTGACATGGGTGCGAGGGCCGGCAAAGGACCTTCGTGTTCATCCGACCTCGGCGGGATCGGGACCCGCAGCCGGGCCCACTAGCTCCCCGGTCAATTCAATGCGCACAACCGATGATATTGGACCACCACATTCAACCGTGATCAATCTTTTCATTCTTCGCATGAGATCGAATGAAAAGAATTGCCTTCACGGGCGACAGGAGGGGTGTCAAGATGACAGACGCATCGACCATTCACAACGAACGTCCAGCGGCTGACGATATTATTCTCTACGACAAGAATCCGGCGACGAAGATCGCCACGATCACGTTCAATCGTCCGGATCACCTGAACGCGCCGACGGCTGATGCCCGGTTGCGCTACGCGGATCTGCTGCACCGCGCGAACGTCGACGACGACGTGAAGGTCGTGGTGATCCGTGGCGTCGGGTCCAACCTCGGTTCGGGCGCGGACATCCCGGAGGCGATGGAGATGGAGGCGGACTCCACCAATCGGACCCGGATGCGCGAACTCCGCGTCGACGACGAATCGGCGGTCAATTTCCCGCCACGCGGCTCATTTCGCCACGGCGCCACGCTCACCCAGTGGTACGCGAACTCGGCCGCCGGCTGCCGCAGTTTGCAGGAGTTCAAGAAGATCAGCATCGTCGAGGCCAAGGGCTACTGCTACGGATGGCACTTCTACCAGGCTGCCGACGCCGACCTCCTCATCTCATCCGACGACACACTGTTCGGTCACCCGGCGTTCCGCTACATCGGCTTCGGGCCTCGGATGTGGACGTGGGCACAGACCATGGGAATTCGACGCTTCCAGGAGATGGTCTTCACCGGCAGACCGTTCACGGCACAGGAGATGTACGACTGCAACTTCGCCAATCGGGTCGTCCCTCGGGAGCAACTGGAAGCCGAGACAGACAAGTATGCGCTCGCCTGTGCACGCACCCGCCCCACCGACACCGTCTTCATGCAGAAGATGTTCTTCGAGATGATGAAGCAGTCCCAGGGTGAGTACCTGGGAAGCATGTTGACCGGACTGTTCGAATCCCTTGGCGGATACGCACATCCGGATGCACAAGATCTCATGTTGGACGAGGACACGGTCTCGGGCGGCATCAACAATGCGGTGAAGGACAACGATGATCTCTTCCCGCCCGACTTCAGGTTGAGCAAGTCGGGCCGACGACGGGCCGATTGAGCTGCACCATCACTCTCGATCCTCGCAAGTTCCAGCTCGAAATCGGAAGGTCAGGCCACCCGCGATGTCCACCACGCACCTCCCCCTCGACGGCTACACCATCGTCGACATGTCGACCGGGATCGCCGGCGCCTACTGCACGAAAGTGCTCGCCGACGGCGGCGCCGAAATCGTGAAGATCGAACCACCGGAAGGAGATCCACTCCGCAGCTGGTCTGCATCGGGTGCCGTCGTCGAGCCGGGGACCGACGGTGCGTTGTTCACCCACCTCGCCTGCTCGAAGCGGAGCGTCGTGGTGGATCCCGACAGCGGTACCGACCTCGACACGCTGCACGGGCTGCTGGCGAGTGCCGACGCCGTGGTGTGGTCCCGCGAATCGACCTTCGCGGACATATCCGGTCTAGGGGCGGAAGCGATCCGAAACGAACACCCGCACCTGGTGGTCACCGCGATCACCCCGTTCGGTCTGGAAGGGCCCTGGAGCGGCAGGGCTGCAACGGAGTTCACTCTCCAGGCATGGTCGGGTGGAATCGTCGGCCTCGGGCGGGGAGCGCCCGACCGCGCCCCGGTTCATGTCGGCGGCCGTATCGGGGAATGGTTTGCCGGAGCCTACGCCGCGGCCGGGACGCTGACGTCACTTCGACGCCGCGCCGACTCCGGGCGAGGAGATCTGATCGACCTCTCGATGCTCGAGACCCAGATCCAGGGATTGACCTACCACCCCGTGACCTTCCTCGAACTCCGCGACCGGCCGTTCCGGTCGGAACGCTCGGTGTTCGTTCCCGGTGTCTCGCAGGCCTCTGATGGGATGGTGGCCGTCGGAGTTGCCACGGCCCAGCAATGGTTCGACCTCTGCGTCCTCGTCGGCCATCCGGAGTGGATCGACCGGGACAACCCGCTGGCCATCACCGAGACGGCGACGAAGGTCGCCCCGGAGATCTACGAATGGATCCGCGCCCGGACCGTGGACGAGGTGTGTGAGCAGGCGACCGCCTTCCGCATCCCGAACTCCCCGGTCGCCAATGGCGCGAACCTCACCGGCATGCCCCACCACGACGAGCGCGGTTCGTTTGTGAAGAATCCGTCGAAGAGCTTCAGCCAGCCGGGGCATCCCTACCGGATGAGCGCTTTCCGGCTCCCACAGCCGGACAACCCGCCCGCGCTGGGCGAACACACCGACGCCTACCGTACCCGGGCCGCCGAGATCGCGAGCCGGCAGAGGACAGACTCTCGAGAGATCGCCCAGGCACTTCCGTTCGAAGGGCTCCGGGTTCTCGACATGACCGCCTTCTGGGCTGGGCCGTCGTGCACGCATGTACTCGCGATGCTGGGTGCGGAGGTGATCCATCTGGAATCGACTTCACGCCCGGACGGGACCCGGATGATCGCCGGCGTGCCGATGACGGACGAACTGTGGTGGGAGAAGTCGCCGATCTTCTCCGGACTCAACACGAACAAGAAGAGTGTGACCATCAACATCCAGACCGAGCAGGGGCAGGAGCTGCTACGAGAACTGGTCAAGACCTGTGATGTGCTGGTGGAGAACTACACTCCGCGAGTCCTCGATCAGATCGGCATGGATTACGACTCCGTCAAGGCCCTGCGCCCGGACATCATCATGGTCCGCATGCCCGGATTCGGGCTCGACGGCCCCTGGCGTGACAAGGCGGCCTTCGCTTACGTCATCGAGGACGCCGCCGGACTCACGTGGCTCACCGGCCATCCCGATCAGAATCCCATCGAGCCCTACTCCATCGGCGATCCGAACGCGGGCATCCACGCACTGATCGGCCTCCTGATCGCACTCGAGCACCGCGGGAAGACCGGCGAAGGCACGCTCGTCGAGGCGAGCATGCTCGACGCCGCACTCAACGTCACCGCCGAGCAGGTCGTCGAGCATTCCGCATACGGGAATCTGCTCACCAGACAAGGGAACCGCGGGCCGTCCGCCGCACCCCAGAACTTGTACCAGGCCGCGGGACTCGATGAGTTCGGCCGCGATGACCGCTGGGTGGCCATCGCCGTCGAGACCGATGAGCAGTGGCTCGCGTTACGAACCGCGCTCGGGTCACCCGAGTGGGCGGTGGACCCCGAACTGCTGACCGCTCAGGGACGCCGGGACCACCACGACCTCATCGATGAACACCTGGCGCAATGGTGCAGGGTCCTCGACGATGACGACATCGTCGAGCGCCTGTGGAGCGTCGACGTGCCCGTCGGCAAGGTGATGCAACCACATCGACAGACCGAGCTGCCTCAGCTACAGGCGCGCGGGTTCTTCGCGCAGGTCGACCATCCCGTGAACGGTACTGCTTCGCACAGCACGTTGCCCCTGACGTTCTCGGGTGGGCGGGGTGAGTTCACCGTCAGAGCAGCGCCGCTTCTCGGTGAGCACAACACCGAGATCCTCTCGGGACTCGGACTCTCCGAGAGTGACATCGAGCGATTGGAGCAGGACAAGATCATCGGACAGTCGCTGTCCTTCTAGCACCGGGCACCACCGTGTCGACGATTTCAAGCCGTTCACGCAGCGCTCAGCCCACCGAACAGAAAGGCACACAAGATGAAACCCTCGCCAGGCAAGGCACTCTTCAGCACAGTCGACACCACCTCGGTGGTCGTGATCCGCTGGGGTGACGCCGATCTCGACCTGACCTGTGGAGGTGCGTCGATGAGTGAGACACCCCCGGACACACAGGGACAGCCGCCGCAAACGGGTGCCACCCAGCTCGGCAAGCGGTACTGCACCGACGGGGGCGACATCGAACTGTTGTGCACCAAGCCCGGCGAGGGTGCCCTCGCCATCGACGGGAATCCGTTGGGCATCAAAGCCGCATCGCCCCTCCCCGCATCGGACTGAACCGTGAGTGCCGGCTCTCTCCTCGACCTCGGGATGAACTACCGTGATCCCCTTCAGGCAGACCCTGACGGCGCCTCGACGCAGGAGGCGGTGTCGCGGTTGCGGCGCGGCGAGATGGTGATGATCTCTGACGACGTCAGCGCTTCACCTCGCTACGACCTTGTCTGCGCCGCCGACCGCCTGACGACGGCGCAAACGGCGTTCCTCGTCCGGCACACGTCCGGGTTCCTGCAGGTGGCACTGCGTGATGCGCGCTGCGATCGCCTGCAGCTGCCACCGGTGGCACCGACGCTCGACCGTCGGTCATCCCAGCAGTGTGTCGGGGTGGACGCCGCAACGGGAACCGGTACCGGGATCTCGGCCACCGATCGAACACGGACCATCAACACCCTGGGTCGGCGGGACTGCATGCCCGCCGACCTCACGCGCCCAGGCCATGTGCTCCCCGTGCGTGTCGCCGTCAGCCCCCCGTGGCACGAACTGGCCGGTCTTGCTCTGGAACTGGCGGAGGCCTCGGGCTCGGTCGCGGCGGTGTTCGCAACCCTGGTCGGCACCGGACGTCGCTCGGACGGTCTGCTCGACAGCGACGAAGCGGAGGTGTTCGCGAGCCGGCATCGCCTTCAGATCATCGGATACACCGAGGCCGGTCTCGTTCGCGAATCGCGGCTCCGCTGACTGCGTCACACCGCAGACACCCACGTCCCCTCTGCAAGAACCCACACATGCGTACCCCAGGCACCCTGGGCCGATCACTTTGGATGGTGCAACATGACCGCATTGCTGACCGACGACTGCGCGGTGAACGTGCAGAACACCTTGCCTCTGTCGATGGTCGAGCGGATGACGCTGATCATGGAGGCGTTCGACCGACCACTGGCCCGGCTGACCTTGGACGAGGTGACCCAGCACACCGGCCTGCCACGGTCCACGGCGCACCGCATTCTGGATCAGCTCGTGCAGTGTCGGTGGCTCATTCATGCCAAGACCCACTACAGCCTCGGCAGTCTCGCACTCACCCTGGGCGGGCGTGAGCTCGCACAGCATGAACTACGTTCCGCAGCATCGGACACCCTGCAAGCACTGGCCCTCCGCACCGGTCTGTACGTTCATCTCGCATCCCTGGCCGGCTCCGAGATCTACTATCTCGACATGTTCGGCGGACGGAACGGCCAGCGGGTGCCTTCGCAGGTCGGTGGCCGAGCTCCTGCGCATTGCACCGCAGCCGGCAAGGCCATCCTGGCAAACTTGTCGCCTGAGTATGTCGACAATCAGTACTCCAACGTGATCCGCAGTGGCCGTACAGATTACAGCATCACCGATATCGTCGCCCTGCACCAGGAACTCGCCCGCATACGCGGCCGCAACGGATTGGCCGTCGAGCGTGGCGAATGCTTCGGTCATCTGGCGTGTGTGGGTGCGGCCATTCGAAACTGCGACGGTCCCGTCGGCGCGATCTCCATCGTCACCCGGCACGGCAGTCCGATGGAGCCGCTGGCTCCGATGGTGCTCCGGGCCGCACGGGCGATCTCGGACAAGCTGATGCACGGCAGCCGCGTTTCCTGACCCGAGTGGATCGATCTCGGCCCGGCGTGGATCGTATCCACGCCGGGCCGAGATCACTGAACCGTCACGCCCTCCATGGTCCCGGCCGCACGCCACTTCTCCAATATCTCGAAGAAGGCGACCGGACCGCCTCCGTACCCGGCCGACAGCAGACTGTCCGGGTTCTCCGTATCCCCCTCCGAGTCCAGGTAACTCGGTGTGCAATCGGCGAAGAACTGTTTGCCCATCACCGTGCTCTCGGCCATCGTCTGAACCCATTCGTCTTCGGCCTCCTGGTCGGCCTCGACCAGTTCGCCACCCTGGCCGGCCCACTCTCCGAGGATGTATGCGACGTGACGCGCTCGCTCCTCGGCGGTGTGGACGTAGTTGGGGGCGATGCCGGTCTGCGTGTACCCGAGGAAGAAGCAATTGGGGAAGTCATGCGACTGCAAGCCGTGAAAGGTACGCGGCCCCTTGGCCCACTTGTCGCTGAGACGCAATCCGTCACGACCGGTGATGTCGAAGCCCGCGCGACGCGTGTAAGTCGTGGCGACCTCGAAGCCGGTGGCGAAGATCAGCGCATCGACCTTGTACTCGACGTCGTCGACCACCACTCCGTCTCGCGTCAACCGGTTCAGCCCCCGACCGTTGGTGTCCACCAACTCGACGTTGTCTCGGTTGAACGTCTGCAGATAGGAATCGTGGAAGCTGAGTCGCTTGCATTGCCTCTTGTACCAAGGCAGGAGTCGTTGCGCTGTGACCGGATCCTCTACGAGCGACTCGATGCGCCGGCGAACCCGCTCCATCGATTTGAAGTCCTCCGCGAACAGGAACTCCTCTATCTCCTCCATCGTCATGGCAGTGCCACGACGCTCCATCTCCTTCATCACGGCGGGACCTGTGAGCTCCAGAGCGACCTGGGTCCAGCCGTCACCGACCAGATCTTCGTCGGCGCCCATACCGCCGGTCACTCGGGTGAAGTTCTCCATCCGCTCGCGTTGCCAGCCGGGCGCAAGACCCGCCGCCCACTCGGGGTCGGTGGGTCGGTCCCCGCGGACATCGACTGCCGCAGGAGTCCGCTGGAACACGTACAGCTTGCCGGCCGACTCACCAAGGTGCGGAACACATTGCAGCGCAGTGGCTCCGGTGCCGACGATCCCGACGCGTTTGTCACGCAGGCGGTCCAGGCCGCCCGTCTCGTCGCCGCCGGTATACCCGTAGTCCCACCGGCTGGTGTGGAATGTGTGACCCTCGAAGGAGTTGATGCCGGGGATGCCGGGCAACTTCGGCCGGCTCAGCGGCCCGGGTGAGACCAGCACGATGGTCGCTCTGATCCGGTCCCCACGATCCGTGGTCACCGTCCACCTGCGCGCGTCGTCGTCCCAGACCATCTCGGTCACCGCGGTCTGCAGCAAAGAATTGCGATACAGATCATAGTGCTCGGCGATGCGCACACAGTGTCTGCGGATCTCGGGACCGAACGCATACCGACGCTCGGGAATGTAGTCCAATTCTTCGAGCATGGGCATGTAGATGTACGACTCGATGTCGCACTGGGCACCCGGGTATCGGTTCCAGTACCAGGTGCCACCCACGTCGCCTGCCTTGTCGACGATCCGGATGTCGTCGAATCCCGCCTCGCGCAACCGGACAGCCGCGATCAGGCTTCCCAGACCGGCGCCGATGACGAGGACCTGTACCTCGTCATCGACGGGCTCGCGCTCTACGAACTCCGTGTAGGGATCGTCTGCGTAGTGGGAGAACTCGGCAGTCACCTCGATGAACTGTCCGACGGCGTCGGTGCGCAGCCGCTTGGCTCGTTCGTACGCGTACTTCTCGCGTACCCACGCCGGGTCGTAGGACTCCGGCTGCGGGCCCGGAGCCTGCTCGGGGAGCGTCATCTCGTACTCACCTCTCTCGCTCTCGTATACCGCCGGCTCACGCGCCGAATCGTTCGCGGAGGGGGCGCGAGTCGGGCCGGCCCCGATAGATGCCCCGGTCGATCAGACGTGGCACCACCTCGTCGACGAATTCACGGATGTCGATGACCCCGGTCGGGAACATGAGGTTGAAGCCGCCAACGTTGCCATCTGCGTGCCAGATCGACAGATCCTCGACGAAATCGTCGTAGGTGCCAATGAACTTGCGATGCTGTGCGCCACCACGAGCGAGCGAGTGGGCGGTCACATCGCGTACCGTCGCACCGGGATGTTCGCTGATCCAGGTGTAGAGACCGACATAGTTTCCGTAGGTGCTCTTGATCGTGTCCTGGACGTCCTCGGGTTTCGGTAGCTGGTCGAGCGGGAACGGATCGTCGATGCTGTCGAAGGTGTACTCCAGCCCGAACTGGACGAGCGCAAAGGGGGCGTACAGTTCGTAGTCCACCTGCTGGTCGAGCTCTCGCTGCTTCTCCTCGGCCTCGGCGAGGGTACGACCGAGATAGGGAATCAGCCCTGGGATCGCCGGAACGCTCCCCTTGGGCCGACCCGCCTCCGTCAACGCCTGGTCGAGCTGTGCCCGGTATTCGGCTGCCTGCTCGCGCGTGTTGGCGTTGGTGAACACCATCTCGGCGTGCTTGGCGGCCACCTTGATCCCCGGACCGGACCCTCCGGCTTGCGCGATCAGCGGCCGCCCCTGCGGGCTGGGCGCCACATTGAGCGGGCCGAGAACCTGATAGTTCTTGCCCTGGTGGTTGATCGGATCTGCATAGAAGCGCCGGATGCCGTCCGGGTCGGTCCGGAGCTCACGGTTCTCCCAGAGGCCGGTCACCACGTCGAGGAACTCGTCGGCGATCTGATAGCGGGTCTTGCGATCCGGATGGCCTTCCTTGCTGTAGTTCAGGGCCCATTCCTCGCTGACACTCGTGACGGCGTTGAAGCCTGCGCGACCGTTGGAGATCTGATCGAGCGAACCCAGGAGCCGGGCGAGATTGTAGGGATCGTAGAACGACGTCGATGCGGTCGCGATGAGGCCGAGGTAGTCGGTCTGGCATGCGAGCGCCGCGAACGCGGTGATCGGCTCCGGCGGTCCGTGATCGGGAGCCGGCGACCCGGCGGTACCCGCGATGTCGCCGAGGAACATCGCGGTGCACAGGCCTTCCTCGGCGAGGCGTCCCATCTCCAGGATCGGCAGATAGGCATTGCGGCGGTTCGGCCCGCCGCCATGGTCGCGTTCGTATGCGGGCGCCCCCTGGTGGTGGTTGATCTCGTTGCCGACCAGGTTCAGGTGTAGATAGCGTTGGTTGGACATCTGCTCTCCGTCTTCGACTCTTGTCCAGATCGAACTTCGAACGTGGGAACCGTGCGGGTACCGGCCCGCAGGTCTTCGGTCAGATTATGAGACCCCGGATGTGCGGCCAGACGACGTCTCGGTGGCTGAGATCGTCGAATCATCAACGGTTTCAGACACTCTCGACATCACGGGGTTGCTCGACACGTCCGCTCCCGTCAGGCCTGCCCGATCGCCGCCGACCGCCCGAGCAACGACGTCACCGACGACACCGAATCGGTCGACGATGCCATCGAACCATCCTGCGTGACGTCGAGTTCCTGACCGAACCATGTCATCCCGTCCGGATTGGTCGGCGTCCAGCCGAGCGCTTCCCAATCGGGATCGAAGATGTGGTAGCTACCGGAGTACAACTCGATACGGTGCCCGGAGCCGGGTTCCTCGAGATAGAGATACATCGCCTGGCCGATCCCGTGTTTGCCAGGGCCACAATGGAATTTGACATCCAGATCCCGCAGTGTGTCCGCAGCCACCAGCAGATCGCTGTGATTCTCGATGTTGAAGGCCACGTGATGGAGCTGGGCGTCCTCGCCGGTCATGCTCATCGCTATGGCCAGATCATGAACCTGTGAGGTCGCCGAGTTCCACGACGCGATCAGCATGTCGTCGGCCTCTGGCATGTAGACGAACTCGCGTCGCTTGAAACCCATGTTCTCGCGGAGCCATTCCTCGGCCTTACCCACGTTCTCCAGATTTGCCTGGATGTTGTAGTGATCGAGCCGCCGGACACCGAGACCGCGGCGGCGCGACGAATTGCTCAACAACTTCGAGCGGATCTCCTCCGGCGCCTTCGGAGCATCGATGTCGTAGTAGAGCTCGAACGCATGCCCCGCGTGCGGCACCAGGAACCGAATCGCGGTGCCACGTCCCGACTGATGTCCGGAGGGCAGCTCGACGACCTCGACATCCTGGGCTACGAGTTCGTTGTAGAACAGCTCGACGTCCTGGGGCCGTTGCACTCGGAAGCTGTAGGAATCCACGGTCGCGGTCTCGTTCTGGAAGAGGACGAGCGAGTGATGCTTCATCTCCTGATAACCGCGGAGATAGACGGTCTCACCGACCCTTTCGACCTCTTCCATACCGAGTATGTCGCGAAAGAATCGCACTGATGTCTCGAGTTTGGGCGTGCCCAGCGCGATCGCCCCACAATGGGCGAGCCGTGGCCGATCGGGCCCTGCTTCGGTCATGATCCGTTCTCCTCACACATTTCGTCAAAGCTCCTGACCAGAAGCGTAGGGACACCATGCATGACCCACAGCGACAATCTCGCTCACCGGGAACGCTTCGGACCGTTCACATGTCGCCGCCGTCCCGGTGAACGGAATCGCCCGCTGGCAGCTGTGCGGCGTTCATCACACTGGCATGTGACCGTCGTCTGCCGATCTATTCATCGCAGCGGCACAACCACAATCAATCCGACATCAATCCAAGGAGACGGTGAAGTGGATGTAGACAAGGCCTACCTGTATAAGTTCCAACGCTTCTCGGCATGGTCAGGCTTTCTCGTCATGGCCGTGGTGGGCGTGTGCTTCTTCATGTTGTCGAAGGTCCAGCCACCCATCGACCCCCAATGGTCGGGCCAAGAGGTCAAGGATTGGATGGTTGACAACCGATCTGGGATCCTCTGGACCACGGTCATCTGCTCCTTCATCATCCCGCTGGAGTACTTCTTCGTGGTGACCACCAGCTGGCAGATGCGCCGGATCGAACGCGGCTGGGGAGTACTCACCATGACCCAGGTGCTCACCGGGGTCGTGGCTCCCATCGGGTTCTTCTACCCGATGTTCATCCTGTCGGCGGCGGCCTACCGTGCTGCGGAACGGTCCCCGGAGATCCTGCAGCTGATGACCGACCTGTTCTACTTCGCCTACGTCGGTTTCGCATTCATCTTCTGCTTGCAGTGCATCGTCATCGGAATCGCGGTGTTGATCGACAAGCGTCCCGAACCGGTCTTTCCGCGCTGGTTCGCCTACCTCAACTTCATCCTCGCCGTGGTGCTCGCTCCCGGTGCGTTCATCTATGTATTCATGTCCGGACCGCTGGCCTGGAACGGGTTGTTCGCCTTCTGGCTCCCCTGTCTCGCCTACCTGGTCTGGAAGGTGGCGACGCCGCTCCTGTTGCTCAAGGGTGTCAAGTCCGAGGAGAACGAAACCGCCGAAGAGGCTGTGCCTGTGCTCGTCTGAGTGGTCGATTCTCCACCACCGAGGGTGCGCCCGCGAATCTCGTGGGAGCACCCTCGGTGTTCGCAGGTACGCAGAGGTGTCGCGAGCCGACCGGTGCGACAGAGACGACGCGACAGAGACGAAGGAGCCACGGCCCCCAGGGGACCGTGGCTCCGGCACATCTGCGGCTGTCAAGGCCGCCGGCTCAGCTCGTGGCGTCCGCCATGTCCAACACCGCGAGATACCCGAAGGCCAGCGACGAGCCGATCGGGGTCCCGGCTCCCGGATACACCTTGCCCGACATGGCCGCCATCGTGTTCCCCGTCGCGTAGAGGCCACCGATGGGTTGGCCGTCGGCCTGCAGCACCCGGGCGTTCGGGTCCGTCTTGAGCCCACCTTTGGTCCCGATGTCCGAGAGCAGAATCGTCGCCGCGTAGTACGGCGGTGTGTCGGTTCCCGTGAGCAACGGGTTGGGTCCCTCGGGCGGGAGCGGCACCACGAAGTTCTGCTCCGGGAGAGCCGGATATCCGACGATGAACTGGAACATCTGGTCCCAGGCGCTCTCACCCCGGTGGAACTGTTCGTCGACGCCGCCGTCGACATACCCGTTGAAGGTCGACACCGAGTCGATCAATGCCGCAGCGGGAACCCCGATCTGCTCGGCCAGTTCTTCGAGGGTGTCGGCCTTCTTGAGTGCTCCGGACTCGAACCACTCGGCGGCCACCGGAACCTCAGGACTCTTGCCACCGAATCCGTCGCGTACGAACGCCTTGTGGTCGAACACCCAGTACGCGGGGGCATGTGAACCCTCTTCGGTACGTTCTCCGTCTCGGATCGTGTGACCGGCCTGGTCGTACGGCCGGAGCTCGTTGACAAAACGCTCCCCCGAGCCGTTCACCCAGATCCCGCCCCGAATGCCGGTCTGGAAGACCGGCTTACCATCGGGCTGGACCGTGCCGGGGACATACCAGGCCTCGTCCATCAGGTCGGTGGCCGCCCCCACCGCGAGGCCGGCGACCAGCGCGTCACCGACGTTCGAGTCGACACCGTCGGACCAATCGGCGTTGGCCGGGATCGTCCCGTACTTGGCCCGGAGCTCGGCGTTGTGCTCGAAACCGCCGGCCGCCAGAAGGACGCCCCGAGCGGCGCCATACCGCACCGTGGCACCATCACACACCGCATCCACACCGACGATCCGGCCGTTCTCCACAACCAGGTCGGTGAGCGCCGTGTCGAGCTCCAGCACGCCGTTGCCGGTCTCGAGGAATGCCGACAGCGCCCTGGCGATGAGCGCCCGCCCACCGAGCAACATCTCGTCCTCGCTGTGGTCGTAGCGCTCGGTGTATATCGACTTCCGGACAAGCGCCGCCCTGTCGCCCACGTCGCTGACCGCGATCGGTGGTGGGAATACCGTCCGGCCGTGCGGGGTGGCGCCCTCGAGGTGATCCAGATAATCGGGCACGGGTTGGTGCTCGAACGACTGGAACCACGGATTCCGCTCCAACTCATCGATCAGCCGCGCCCCCGCGGACAGATAGGCATCCTGCATCGATTCACGCCCGGGGTCGTCCACCGCCTTGCGCAGGTAGCCACGCGCCACCTCCACGTCCGAATCGTCGATCCCGGCGCGTTTGGTAGGCGCGCTCCCCGGAAACCACAGGCCTGCACCTGAATACGAGGTGGTACCGCCCACCTGATCGGTCTTCTCGATGACCAACGTCCGCAATCCCCGGGACGCGGCGATGTACGCGCTGACGAGTCCGCCGCCGCCGGAACCCACCACCACGACGTCATAACTTTCTTCGTTGTCCGACATGACTACTACCTCCTGTGTTCTCTCGTTGATCCGGGATCTCTCGGGATTGACGGGCCGCTCAGAGCAGCAGAAAGGCGCCGGTCAGCACGATCCACAATCCGGCGCAATAGATTTCGAACGTCCATCGCAGGCCTCTCGGCGCGTTCCTGATCTCCATGAAGTCGAGCCCCACCAGCCTGACCTTGTACGCGGCCAGCGCCAGTACCACCACCGCCGCGACCGTTCCGGCGTGCGCCTCCAGGCTGATGACCGGGATCACCACTGCCAGCAGCACGAGGATCAGCCACGTCCGCACGTAACGATCGGCCAGGACGCCTCGGGGTTTCATGCGCTCACGCCACCAGGTAGACCAGCGGGAACAGGACCATCCACAACAGGTCGACCATGTGCCAATAGCACGCTCCCCCTTCGTAGAACACGCGCTGCCGTCCCTCCGACGGCAGCTCACGGCGTGCGCGCAGCATCAAGACCCCGAGAACCACGAGACCGATCACCACATGAGAAAGGTGGATACCGGTGAGGATGAAGAGCCACATGAAATAGGGATTCGAATCCGGCGTGTCACCGCCCTGGACAAGGTGGGTGTACTCGACGCCCTTGAGCGCGACGAAGACGACGGCACACGCCATCGCTCCCGCGAAGCCCCTCACCGCGCGGCGGTGCCTCGCCGCGCGCACACCGGTCACACCGATCATCACCAGCAGCGAGCTGACGAGCAGCACCATCGTGTTGGTCACCGGAATGGTGAGATCGAGTGACTCCCGTGCGGCTCCGAACAGCTCCGGGTCTTTCGCACGGTCCACCAAGAAGGCCACGAACATCACCGCGAAGATCACCATGTCGCCGAGCAGGAAGACCCAGAGCCCCTGTTCTCCCGGAACGTGCCGCTCGGGTGCGGCACCGGTCGGCGAGCCGTGCCGATCCGAGGCGATCACGTCGCTCACAGCGCCGCCCCCCTCCTGACCTGATTCACCTAGTCGCGTCCGAGCACAGTCGTGCTGATCGGCCGATATCCAAGTGTTGCGGTACACGCCTCGCCTGCCATGCAGGTTTCCACTGAGCGAGACCGGTGCCATCCTTGACCGGATTGCGATTACCTGGAACACATAGTTGTACAAGTGCTATAAGTGAATCCACGACCTGGATCTGGCTGCGGCGCCGGAATCGGTGGTCCCGCACACCGGGATCGCGGCGCCCCCGGGGTCCATGGCGGCCTACTGTCGCGCCTTGGAGCGTCGGATGGCGGTGGAGTTGCCGGTGGCCGGCGCACGCCGCGACCAGATCGTCACGTCGACCCAGCAGTGCCACAACAGGATTCCACGAGTCATCCACCAGGGTGACACCCGACGAGAGGCCGGACATGACAGCCGAGTTGACCTACGAGACGACTTCTGCGACCGCGACCATCGACGGCCTCGATTTTCACTATCACGAGGCCGGATCTGGGCGGCCACTGATCATGCTCCACGGCTCCGGCCCCGGTGTGAGTGCATGGTCCAACTTCAGCCACAACCTTCCGTTCTTCGCCGAGCACTTCCGCGTCGTGATGCCCGACCTCCCGGGCTTCGGTGGCACCGCTTTGCCCGAATTGAAGGAGGTGTACACCCTTGCGGGCGCGCGCTGGATCGCGCGGTTGATGGATGAGCTCGGTATCGAATCCGCAGTGTTCGTCGGTAATTCGATGGGGGGCGCCATCGCAGCGGAGATGGCCGGCCATCTGCCGGACCGGGTGGATCGGATGGCGATCATGGGTTCCGGAGGCATGTCCGTCAGCCTGTTCCAGACCGAACCGAGTGAAGGGTTCCAGCGACTCTTCGCCTTTCTGTCCGAACCCACCCGAGAACGCATGGTGGAATGGATCAACACGATGGTCCATGACAAATCTCTGGTCACCGAAGAACTTGTCGACGAACGGATGCGAAACGCCACCGCCGACGGAGTCCTCGACCGAACCCGTGCCATCTTCGGCGCGATGTTCAACCCGACACTGCGCGAGACGTACACCCCGCTCTGGAAGCGTCCGGATTCCATCACCACGCCGACCCTCATGCTGTGGGGACGCGAGGATCGGATGTTGCCCTACGACCAGGCTCACTTCGCGAACCGCTGGCTACCGGACGTCGAACTGCACACCTTCTCCCAGTGCGGGCACTGGATTCAGGTCGAGAAGAAGCAGGACTTCGAACGCGTCGTCCTCGAGTTCCTCACTCGCGAAACAAGATGAGTGTGTCGTCGTCGGCCGTTCCCACTGAGCGGACAGAACCGGGCGCTCGACGAGCCGAAGAAACAGAATCGGAACATCCTGCCGCCGGGCGGGGAGAAGCACGAGAAGGAAGTCAGAGGTACGACGGCATGGCACACGAAGTCATCAAGCGCATCGAGGAGCTGGGCCCGGAACTGGCGGCCCTGGCCGAAGAGAACGAGCGGCTGGGCAAACTCAGCGACAAGACGGCCGACCTGCTCCGCCAGACAGGGGTCATCAGGATGCTGCAGCCCACCGATTTCGGTGGATATGCGGCGCATCCCCGGGACTTCGCGGCAGCCGTGATGGCGATCGCCGCCAACGACCCTGCTGCCGGGTGGGTAGCGGGCGTGGTCGGCGTGCACCCGTGGGAGCTGGCACAGATGGACCGGCGTCTGCAGCAGGAGATCTGGGGCGATGACCCCGACACCTGGGTGGCGTCACCGTACATGCCAAACGGCGTCGCCGACCCGGTCGAGAACGATTCGTTCGTACTGAGCGGACGCTGGCCCTTCTCGTCCGGCTCCGATCACTGCCAGTGGGACTTCCTCGGAGCGATGAAGGGCGACGGATCGGGCAAACCCCTGATGCCCCCGAGGTGATGCACGTCGTTCTCCCCCGGTCCGACTACGAGCTGATCGAGGATTCGTGGGATGTCGTCGGACTCTGCGGTACCGGCAGCAAAGATGTCGTCGTCGACCAGGCCGTCGTCCCTGCCTACCGCACCGTGACCCAGAACGACATCTCCGACGGCACCGCGTCGGCGCGCTCGGGACGCGAGGAGGCGGTGTACAAGCTCTCCTTCGGAGTGATGTTCCCACTGGGCATCACCGCCGCGGTCATCGGCATCTGCGAGGGCGCCCTGGCCACCCACCTCGCGATCCAGAAGGATCGTGTCGCCGTGACCGGAGTTCAGGTCCGCGACGATCCCTACGTGCTGCATGCCGCCGGCGAGGCGGCAGCCGAGATCGAGGCGTCGCGCGTCCAGTTGATCGAGGGCATCAGCCGCCTACATGACATCATCGACAACGGCGGCACCCCGACCACCGAGGAGCGATCGAACCAGCGCCGCAATCAGGTTCGGTGCGCATGGCGGGCCGTGTCGGCACTCGACGAGATCTTCGCCCGCTCGGGCGGCGTCGCCATCCGTAAGAGCAGTCCCATGCAAAGATACTGGCGGGACGCACATGTCGGGCTGCAGCACATGATCCACGTCGATGGGGTCGCCTACCACTCGAACTCGCTGCACAAGATGGGACTCGACACGCCGCCGGGGATGTTGGTGACCATCTGATCGCCGAAGCGCCACCGAACCGACAGGAATCGACGATGGACGACCCCAACACAACACAGTCATTCGAGGCGCGTTATCTGCGTGACGTCCTCGGTAACTTTCCCACCGGGGTGGTCGCGGTGACCACCATGGCCGCCGATGACGAACCGGCCGGGATGGTGGTGGGGTCGTTCACCTCTGTGTCGCTCGACCCGCCGCTCGTCTCGTTCCTGGTCGATCGGTCGTCGACCACGCTGCCCAAGATCCTGGACGCGGGGCGCTTCTGTGCGAACGCGCTCGCGTCCGATCAAGAGGCGCTGTGCCGTCAGATGTCCAAGCGTGGCGCAGATCGGTTCACGGGGGTGTCCTGGGAGCAATCGGAGTATCGCAACCCGATCCTGGACGGCGTGGTGGCCTGGGTGGACTGCACGATCGAGAAGACCGTGGAGCTCGGTGACCACTTCCTCGTCGTGGGCCGCATACAGGATCTCACCGTGGCATCCGTGAAACGGCCACTGCTCTTCTTCCGTGGCGGGTATGGCGACTACACATCCACCGCACAACTGCTTCTGGACAGCCATCTGGGACGCTGATACCTGGACACGCGAACGGCCGGCGTGGATTCACGCCGGCCGTTCTCGTGTCATGCGACAGACGGTTCTCATATGCCTTTCCAGCGGGGAGTTCGCTTCTCCGCGAATGCGGCCGGACCCTCTTTCGCGTCCTCAGAGGCGAAGACCGGATCGGTGAACGCGACCTGCTCAGCGAACGCCTCGTCGTCGGTCCAGGTCCGCGATTTCCGCGCCACCGCCTTGCTCGCCCGGACGGCAAGAGGCGCGTTGGCCGCGATCGTGGACGCGAGTTCACGCGCCACCACCACTGCCTGCCCGTCCGGAACCACCCGATTGATCAGACCGTGACGCTCAGCGTCTCGCGCACTCATGGGGTCCCCCGTCAACAGCAATTCGAGTGCGACTGCTCGCGGCAACACCTGGGGCGCTCGGAAGATGCCCCCCGCCCTGGCGATCAATCCTCGCTTCACTTCCGGCAGGCCGAATTTGGCGCTCTCGCCGGCCACGACGAGATCGGCCGCGAGTACCATCTCGAAGCCACCACCCAGCGCCCAGCCCTCGACGGCGGCCACCAGCGGTTTCGACGGTGGCGCCTGCACCAACCCGCCGAATCCGCGACCTTCCACGACCGGGCGCTCGCCCAGCTGAAACCGTTTGAGATCCATTCCGGCACAAAATATTCCGCCACTGCCGGTCAGAACCCCCACGGCCAGGTCGGGGTCGCCGTCGAGACGGTCCAGTGCCGCGGCGAGCGCCTCGGCCGCGCTCTTGGTCATCGCGTTGCGTTGTCGTGGGCGATTGATGGTGATGGTCAACACCCCGTCGCCGACCTCGGTGAGGATCTCCATCGCCTGATCCGTTGCCACCAGCTGATCGGTCATCGCGGGGCCATCCGGATCGAGCCGTCCAGACGCACCGTCTCGCCGTTCACGTAGGCGTTCTGCAACAGCGTGAGTGCCATTCCCGCGTAATCCTCCGGAAGGCCGAGCCGCTTCGGAAACGGTACCGAGGCAGCGAGGCCATCACGGATGTCGTCACGTAGGCGCGCGAGCATGGGAGTGTCGAAGGTCCCGGGCGCGATGGTGTTGACCCGGATTCCGACGCTGGCAAGATCGCGAGCCGCAACGAGGGTGATCCCGTGCACAGCCGCCTTGGACGCGGTATACGAGGTCTGACCGATCTGACCGTCGAAGGCCGCAACGGAAGCAGTGAGGACGATGGCACCGCGCTCGGTGTCGACCGGCTCGTTACGTGCGATACGTGCCGCAGCCAGCCTCAAGACGTTGTAGGTACCGATCAGGTTCACCTCGAGCACATCGCGAAAGCTCGCCAGCGACGCGGGATTTCCTGTTTTGTCGAGGATTCGTAGCCGATCGCCGCCGCGCCCGGCGCAGTGGACTGCGCCGCGCAACGGCCCGTGGGACTCGGTGGCATCGAGCGCGTCGGCAAGGCTCTGCTCGTCGGTGACATCCACAGGCGCGAACACCGCCGCGGGCCCCAGTCGCTCCGCGGTCGCCTTGCCGTCGGACGATTGCAGGTCCGCGATGATCACGCGACCACCCGCATCGACGATCGCTTCGGCCGTGGCGGCACCGAGGCCCGAAGCACCACCGGTTACCAGGAATGTGTGGTCCGTCAAACGCATCCCGACTGTTCTCCTTCACGAATCTCGTTCGCGGGTGCCGAATGTACGGACCCGGTATGTCTTTGCCTCATGCCTTCTCGGTCCGCCGGGCGGCGCGCAATTCGCCGTGCCGCTTGATCATCTGGGCGGCGATTGCTTCCAGTTCGGCAGGCGGCTTGCGCAACGTCGCCAACCCCGCCTCCCGACTCGGCAACGATACCGTGGCGGTGGCCGGGCAGGTCACCTCGTCGCGCTGACTGGTGCCGCGGAACTCGATGTCGACCAGGTGCCGGCGACCCTCCACCCGTTTACCGACGACTTCACCGGTGAACGTATGCGTATCCCCCAGGTAGTTGAAGCGTCGCATCTGACTCGACATCGAGTCGATCCAACCGTCGTCGCCGATCCAGTCCGTGAGCACGTGTGTGAGCCAGCAGTCGCGCATCATCCCGTAGTCGTACGACGCGGGCAGTCCGATCGAGCGTGCGTATTCGGCATCCCAGTGAATGCGCTGGGCCACATCCGGCACGCCCTGCTCGTTCGGGATGTAGAAGGCACCGATCCGCTGTCGGTTCTGGTACCACAACCGTCCTGTACACGGCGTGTACGGGGCGAATCCATATCCGCCGGAATGGAAGACGACCATGTCGGTCACCGTCAGCGGGCCCTTCGCCATCGTCGGGAGGGCTTCGCCGATCTCTACGTCCTCCCAGTACCTCGGCTCGGCGCCTCGACGCCGCTCGGCGGCATAGATCTCGTCGATCGCGGCGATCTCTTCGGGGGTGTATGTGGCCCGTTCGATGGTGTCGTACTTCTTGCGTTTCTTGGACTCGTGGCGCTCGGTGTGGATGGTGAGCACGCGCTGGATCTGGACGATCTCCGCTCGCTGGTTGAACTGCACGTGAATCCGGGTGACCAACAACGAGCGGCCGGCGAACTCCGATTCCTTCAGTTCCACATTGTCGAAACCCTCGAAGGAATAGATGATGTCGCCGTCGTAGACGGGCCGGTACCAGTCGGTCGTGCTGCCGGAGACGAACACATGGATACCGCGAAACGGTGGTCTCCGCTGCTCTCGCGGAATCGGATCGGCGAGCAGATCCTTGGTCACCGCGATGTTGATCATCGGTGGTGCGATCTGCGCTCCCCAACGCGTGTCGAGTCCGTAATCCTCGTCGACGAACAACGGGTTGTCATCGCCGTAGCTCCGCGCGAAGGCGCGCATCACGTCGGGACTCGCCCGCGAGAACTGCTCGCGCTTGCGCACGGCGTGGTAGACCCCCACGATGTCACGCGCGCGTGCGATGTCCTCATCCTTGAAGGTGTAGATCTCCTCCGCGTCTGCCTTCGCATCCGTTTCCGTACTCACGATCAACCTTTCACCGCTATCGGGTAATCAGATCTGCGCAGTGAGATCGGCGCAGTCAGATCGGCGCCATGAGATCGCCTGCTGCGATTGACATGAACCACCGATGACGCCGGGCTCAGAACTGGATGGTCACGTTGACGCCGACATCGGCACGGATGGCCTCCATCGCGGCTAGGCGACGGACCATGTCGGCACGGCTCATCACGATGTCATCGCCGCCGACACCCCGGTCGAGCCGGTCGATGCGTCCTCGCTCTGCAGCGATCTCCTCGTCGAGAAGTGATCCTGCGAGTTCTCGTGTCAATAGATCCTGGTCCACCCAGTCGGCTTCTGGTCTCTGTTCGATCGGCTCGTCCATGGTGAGGTCCGTCCTGTGGTGGCGATCAGTTGGCCGAACGACGAGGAAAGTTCAGCAGACGTCGGGCGTTGAGCTCGACCATCTTGTGGACGTCGTCGTCAGGGACGTCACGCATGGTGTCGTGCACGATCTTCCGACTGTTGGGCCAGTTCGAGTCGGAATGCGGGTAGTCACCCTCCCAGGTGATGTTGTCGATGCCGACGTGATGGCGGTTCGCAACACCGAAGTCGTCGTCGATGAAACAACCGAAGATGTGCCGCGCGAACAGCTCCGAGGGGCGCACCGACTGGTCGATGTTCTGGTAGAAGCGATGCTTCTCCCATACGCCGTCCATTCGCTCGAGCATGTACGGCACCCACCCGATACCGCCCTCGGACAGCATGAACTTGAGATCCGGGTGCTTGTGAAAGGTCGGCGAGAACAGGAGATCCGCCGTCGCGTACATCGAGTTGCATCCGAAGAGCGCCGTCATCACCGCCATCGGGGCCTCCGGCGCAGTGATCGGCGGTTTTCCCGATGTACCGAAATGGACACACAGCGGCTGACCCGTCTCCACCGCGGCACGATAGACCGGATCCCAGTGGTCGGTATGAAACGACGGCAGCCCCAACGGATGTGGGTTCTCGGGAAACGAAATGGTGCGTGCGCCCTTGGCCGCGGTTCGATAGATCTCCTTCACCGACTCCTCGATCGACCAGATCGGCAGGATGACAAGCGGGATCAACCGGTCCGGATCGGTGGCACACCACTCGTCGAGGACGTAGTCGTTCCACGCCTGCACCGAGAGCAATGCGAGCTCTTTGTCCTCGCCTTCCAAGAACACGGTGCCGGCGAAACGCGGGAACGACGGGAACGACAGCGTCGCCTCGACACCGTCGATATCCATGTCCTTGAGGCGCGCATTGGGTTCGTAGCAACCAGGGATCATGTCCTCGTATCGCGTCGGCTCGGCACCGTACTCCTCCGGCTTCTTCCCGGCGACGGCATTGAGACCGATGTAGGGATAGATCCGTCCCTCGTATTGCCAGACCTCGGCGATCTTCGTGCCGGCCGAATCCCGCCCGCCGTCTCCGGAGTGGATGGACTTCGGCATCTCCTTCTCGATGATCTTCGGCCCCGCGTCCAAGAACTTCTTCGGCAGTCGGTCCTGCCACAGACGCGGGTGCTCGATCAGGTGATCGTCCGTAGAGATCAAGTGCATGTGATCCTGCAGTGGCATGAAGGTCCTCCTGACAGCCGTGCCTATTTCACGGTAACTAGTCTAACTATGTTGGAACGATCGCGGGCACGGCAACGCACGCTCGACGCCCTACGGACCCCAGGCTCCCCTATCGGATCGACGCCGCCATCCAGATGTCTCGATCACCGGGACGTCACGACCGGGAGGCAACATCAACTGCGATTCTGCCCATATCGGGCGTTGCATATATCGCGTCCGCCACGGTACAAGTTGAACTAGTTTAGATAAGTGGATCAGCGGCCTGGCGCTCGAGATTCCTCACGGCGGCCAGTGGCGACAACGAAACGGAGCTCAGACGATGGGAAAGCTGGACGGCAGAGTAGCGGTCATCACCGGCGCAGCACGTGGGCAGGGACGTAGTCACGCGGTCACCCTCGCCGCCGCCGGCGCCGAGATCATCGCTCTCGACCTCTGCGCAGACATCGACACCAACGGATACAGACTTGCGACCGAAGAGGACCTCGAGGAGACACGGCGCCTCGTCGAGAAGGAGAACCGGCGGTGCGTGACAGCGATCGCCGACGTCCGTGAGCCCGGCCAGCTGCGCACCGCGATCGCCACCGGAGTCGAGGAACTCGGCGGACTCCACATCGTCGTCGCCAATGCGGGCATCTGCCCGCTCGGTGGCGATGTCGCACGTAAGGCGTTCCTCGACGCGGTCGATGTCGACCTGGTCGGAGTGGTCAACACGGTCAGCGCCGCCTACCCACACCTGTCCTCTGGTGCGTCGATCATCGCAACCGGTTCGGTGGCTGCGCTGATGAAGGGCAGCGGGATCGACGTGCTGGGCCCCGGCGGCTTCGGTTACGGGCATTCGAAACGCGCGGTCGCGCAGTTCGTCCACGATCTCGCGCTGACGCTCGCGCCGGAGTCGATCCGGGTCAATTGTGTGCATCCGACGAATTGCAACACCGACATGCTGCACAGCGATCCCATGTACAAGACGTTCCGTCCGGATCTCGACGCACCCACCCGCGATGACGTGACCGACGCGTTCACGTCCAACCAGCCGATGCCGGTCCCGTGGGTCGAGCCCGAACAGATCAGCAACGCGGTGCTCTACCTTGCGTCCGACGACGCCGCATTCGTCACCGGAATGCAGATGAAGGTCGACGCCGGTACCGCGCTCGCCCACACCAACCCGTACTCGCTGAAGTAGCCCGGGGATGTCCATGCTCAAGGAGTACCGCCGTCTGTTCATCGGCGGCAGCTGGGTAGACAGTGAGACCGGCCGTGTGGAGCCGGTACTCAACCCGGCCACCGAGGAGATCATCGGCGTCGCACCTGTCGGCGGCCGGGCCGACACCATCCGCGCGATCGAGGCCGCGCGGCACGCCTTCGACGAGGGTCCCTGGCCGCACATGTCCGTCCGGGAACGGTCGGCGATCCTGGTCCGGATGGCCGAGGCCATGGAGAAGCGCCGCGAGGAGATCGTCGCGCTCAACATCGCCGAGACCGGATGCACCCGTGCCGGGGCCGAGTCCTTCCAGACCGGTATCCCGATCGCTCACTTCCGTGACATGGCCGAGCGTGTCCTGCCCACCTTCCCACTCGAGGTCGGTCTGCCACCCCAGATCGGCGCGGGTATCGGGCAGGGCGTCGTGCGGCGCGAACCGTTCGGCGTGGCGGCGCTGGTCTCCGCGTACAACTTCCCGTTCTTCCTCAATCTGATGAAGCTGGGCCCGGCTCTCGCCGCCGGCTGCACCACGGTACTCAAGCCTGCGCCCACCACCCCTCTGGAAGCTTTCATCATCGGCGAGATCGCCCAGGAGGCAGGCCTTCCCGACGGTGTGTTGAACATCGTCACCGGCGACATCGACGCGGGTACCGAGCTCACCACCAACCCGATGGTCGACGTCGTCAGCTTCACCGGCTCGGACATCGTGGGCCGCAAGGTCTTCGAGCAGGCCGCGCCCACACTCAAGAAGGTCGTCCTGGAACTCGGCGGTAAGTCCGCCAACATCATCTGCGACGACGCAGACCTCACACGCGCCACCCAATCGGTCATTCGCGACACCATTCTGCATGCCGGACAGGGCTGCGCGTACCTCACCCGGACCCTGGTGCACCGATCGCGCTACGACGAGCTCCTCGAACTCGTCAGGACACAGTTGGCCGCGGTCACCGTCGGCGATCCGGCACACCCCGACACCACCATGGGTCCGCTCGGCAGCGCGAACCAGCGGACGAGGGTCGAAGAGCTGATCGCCACCGGGATCGCAGAGGGCGCGACCGTCGCAGTCGGCGGGGGGCGACCCGCGCATCTCACCGCCGGGTACTTCATCGAGCCCACCCTGTTCGTCGATGTCGACAACTCGATGACCATCGCCCGGCGCGAGTTCTTCGGTCCGGTCATGATCCTGATGCCGTTCGACGACGACGACGACGCGGTGCGGATCGCGAACGACAGCGAATACGGTCTTGCCGGGGGCGTGTGGGCGCGTGATCCGATCCGGGCTTACCACATCGGACAGCGTCTCCGCACCGGATACGTCACGATCAACGGCGGTGGTGGCGGCCTCAATCCCGACGGCCCATTCGGGGGCTACAAGCAGAGCGGCCTCGGGCGCGAACGCGGCGCGGCAGGCATGGATGAGTTCCTGCAGACCAAGACGATGATCTGGGGCGTCGCGGCAGGCTGAGCCATCCGCTCACGGCCGACCACCACGACCACGAGGAAACTGCATGGACCACAAGCTGATCGGATTCATCGGAGCGGGAAAAATCGGTGAACCGATGGTCGAACGCCTGCTGGACGGTGGCCACCGCACTTCGGTGTTCGCCCGGCGACGCGAGGTCGGCGACCGGTTGACCCGCCGAGGCGCCACGATGGTGCCCTCCGTCGAAGATCTCGCGACATCCGACGTCGTCATCGCATGTGTCTTCGACGACTCCCAACTGACCGAGGTCGCCACGCGAATCATCAAGCAGATGCCGCCGGACTCGGTGTTCATCTCACACACCACGGGCAGCCCCCGGACGATCGAGCGGCTCAAGGCGCTCGGAGATCCGCGCCACGTCGCGATCGTCGATGCACCTTTCAGTGGTACACCCGCCCTCATCCGGCAGGGCGCGCTCACCGTGCTGCTCGCCGGTGACGACGACGCGATCACCCGTGCCGCGGACGTCGTGGGGTGCTACGCTGCCACGATCCACCGAATGGGGCCGTCGGGCACGGCTTTGTCGGCGAAGTTGCTCAACAATGCTCTGTTCGCCGCTTGTACCCAGGTGACCCTCTCAGCACTCAAGGCGGCCACCGAACTCGGCATTCCCGAACGAGCGTTCCTGGATCTGCTCGCGGACGCGAGTGGCGGTAGCGCGGCAGCTCGATACATCGCCGCCTCCGGCGACAGTGCGCAGACCTACAGCGACCGTATCGCCCGCTACCTCACCAAGGATCTGAAAGCCGCGAGCACAGCGGCCGCCGACCTCGGTGTCGACATCGGCAAACTGCTCTCGGCCGCCCGGCTCGGACCGATGGAACTCGGCGAGCCGGTGCCCGTCACCGCCGCTCCCGCCCGCTGACCGTATCGCCCACCGAGCCATCACCGATCACGAACCCCAGGAGGAGATCATGAGCGCCACCGAATCGGCATCGACGTGCCCCATCCACGAGTTCAACCACTATGCCGAACTGCCCTTCGGCGAAAAGTTGGCCCGCTACGACGACCTGCGCGACGAGGCGCCCGTCATCCGCAACGAGTTCGCCAACGGACACTACATCGTGACGCGATACGAGGAGATCCTGAAGGCGTACCAGAACGCCAAGGTCTTCTCCAATACTGCTGTGACGGTGTTCAACCCGAACCCGACCTTTCGGTGGATCCCGCAGATGCTCGACGGTTCGGAGCACAAACAGTGGCGCAAGCAGCTCAATCCGCTGTTCTCGCCCAAGAACGTCGAGGGACTCGAGGACAAGGTGCGCGAACGTGCCGTCTCGCTGATCAAGTCGATAGCCACAAGGGGCAAGTGCGACTTCATGAAGGACTTCGCACTGCAATACCCGTCGTTCATCTTCCTCGAGTTGATGGGGATGCCCTTCGAGGATCTCGACAAGTTCCTGCACTGGGAAGACGAGATCCTGCACGTGTCCGGTGACGCCGAAGAGACCGCCCGCCGGCGCGGCGTGGCCACCCTCGAGCTCACGGAGTACTTCCGAAAGCTCATCGACGAACGGCGCACGGCCCCGAAAGACGACCTGATCAGCAAGGCCATCGAGTTCGAGATCGACGGCGCGCCCGCAACGCAGGAAGATCTGGAGTCGTTCTGCATCCTGATGTTCATGGCGGGGCTGGACACGGTGACCGCCACCCTGGGAACGACCTTCCTCCATCTGTCGACGCATCAGGAGGACCGGCAGGCGATCGTCGACGATCCCGAGCTGATCCCCTCGGCGATCGAGGAGATGCTGAGGGCATTCGCGATCGTGATCCCATCGCGAAAGGTGCTGGAAGACACCGAGATCGCCGGGTGTCCGATCAAAGCAGGCGAGATGGTGTGTCTGCCGCTGAACCTGGCCACCCGCGATGAGTCGGTCTACGAGGACGCCAAGGAAGTCCACTTGGACCGCAGCCCGAACAATCACATCGCATTCGGCGCCGGACCGCATCGTTGCCTTGGCTCCCACCTCGCGCGACGTGAACTGCGGATCGCCCTCGAAGAGTGGCATCGGTACATCCCGAACTACCGACTGGCGCCGGAGTCACACCCCACCGAGTCCGGCGGCCAACTGGGCCCCAACGGCAACATCATCCTGGAGTGGGACATCTGAACCGAGCGCTCCCTCCACAACGACAACGGCCGGCCGCGTGGCTTCACGCGGCCGGCCACTGTGTGTTCTCAGGAGAACGGTGCCAACACCCGACCGGCCACCTGGTCACGAAGGGATTCCGGTCGCGCACACCAGGCTTCGTTGGAAACGGCTCGGCGAAGTAGCAGATGTGCCGGATGTTCCCAGGTGAAACCGATACCGCCGTGCACCTGCACACATGATTCGGCGACGCGCACCGCAGCGCTCAGCGCATGTGCGGCCGCCAGCCGGGCGGCCAATTCCGCTTCCACGTCGGAGTTGTCGAGATCGGCGGCCGCGAGGACCTGATTCCGCGCGCTCTCCGCCTCCACCAGCATGTCCGCGCAGCGGTGGGACACCGCTTGGAACGATCCGATCGTCTGGCCGAACTGTTCTCGCTGCCCCGCCCAGGCGACGGCCATCGCGAGCGCACGGTTGGCGACACCGACCGAATCGGCCGCGATCGCGAGATGCGCGATCCGCTGTGCCTTTTCGATCCCACGGCGGGCCTGCGTTGCGGTCGCGACGACCCGACCGCGGACCCCGTCGAGGGACACCGCGCCGACCGACGACGTGAGATCGACGGCGGCCTGGTGCGTGATCACCGCATCCACGTGGTCGACGACCACCACTGCCGCTTCCCCGGTGTCCGAGGTCCGCGCGACCACCACGAGGACCTGCGCATCGAGCGCGCCGACGACCCGATCCACCACACCGGTGAGCACCCCGTCGCATATCGTGGGAACCGCTCCGTCCACACGCCATCCGGAATCGTCGGCGGGCACCACCACAGCGGAACGAGCACCCGCGATCACCTGCCCAGCCGCGTCGTCGGCGCCGCACGCGAGGAGCAGGGCCAGTGCTGCAACCGTGGGGACCAGCGGAACCGGAGCGAGATGATGAGCCGTTTCCTCGATCGCCGCACACAACAAACGTAGGGAAGCGCCACCCCCGCCGAAGGATTCCGGTGCGGAGAGTCCGGGCAGACCGAAACCGACCAGCGCGTCCCAGAGTTCATCGGTGTCCACGCGATCGCGGAGGATGCGGTCGGTGTCGACGTGAGAACGGACCACGCCTGCGACCGCCTCACGAACGGCCCGCTCGTCGTCCTCTGGCGCGGCGAGCGGGCTGCCCGGCCCCACCGCCGGGTCGTGACGTCCCTCACCGCGGTGCGACGGTAGGCCGAGTACCTTCTCCGCGATGGTGTTCCGCTGGATCTCGGCGGTACCGGCACCGATGGTCGAAGCGCGCGACATCAGGTATCCGTAGGTCCACCGACCACCATCGACCGCACCGGGTGACCGGTTACCGAGCACGGCGCCCGGGCCGGTGAGCCGGAGTGCAAGTCGGTGCAACCGCTGCTCGAACTCGGACTTCACGAGACGATTGATCGAAGCGACACCGCCCGGATCTTCTTGTCGTAGAACCGCGCTCAAGGCACGTGCACTGTTGGTCGCGATGGTACGGACGTCGGTCTCCAGGTCGGCGACCTGTGCCCGCACGAGCGGGTCGTCGCGGTAGCCCTGTTCGACGGCGAGACGCAACACCTGGTCGACGGTCTTGCGGTATCGGAATTCGTCGGCGAGGAAAGCGGTCGCCCGCTCGTGCCCCAGGGACGTCCGCATGATCGACCACCCCTCCCCTTCCTCGCCAACGCGGTTCGCCATCGGCACCTCGACATCGTCGAAGAAGACCTCCGCGAAATGGTGCCCGCCCGCTGCATCCCGCAACGGCCGTACCGTCACGCCCGGCGAGTCCATGGCAATGAGCAGATACGTGATCCCTGCGGTCCCGCGGCCGGGAGATCCCGTGCGCACCAGGGCGAAGATCCAATCGGCCCGGTCGGCCATCGTGGTCCAGATCTTCTGTCCGTTCACCCGGTAGACGTCGCCGTCGGCCACCGCCCGCGTGGACAGAGAAGCAAGATCGCTTCCGGCGCCGGGCTCGGAGAACCCTTGGCACCAGAACTCGTCGGCACGCAGAAGTGGTTCGAGGTGGCGATCCCGCTGCTGCTGTGTTCCGTGGACGATCAGGGTCGGAGCCACGATGAACGACAGACTGCACGGATGTTTCGGGGCCCGGGCCGCAGAGGTCATCCGGTAGTAGTCGAGTTGATCGTCGAGGTCTAGGCCCATACCGCCGGCCGACACCGGCCAACCGGGCGCGGCGAGGCCGGCGTCCACCAGTTCGGACTGCCAGGCCACCGCGGCATCGAATCGCGCCCGGGAGGTGTCCGGCCGGGGACGCCCTGCGTAGTCGTCCAACAGCGATATGAGTCGCGCACGCCAGGGCGCCGCCTCGCCGAGATCAGCACCGGCGGTGAGCCGTGCACTGTCGGTGCTCATGTCAGGATTCTCTCGAGGCCGAACGGCGTCGGCCGTATCGCTCGGTGATGTCGGCGCCACTCGTACGGAACGAGACCGCGGCCTCGGCTTCGAGCGCGAGCGCCTCGGTGACCGACGCACCCGCGCCGTCCTTCAGCAGGCGCAGCATGCGTTGTACGGCGCCAGGGTGGCCGCCTGCGATCGCCTGCGCCACCTCGATCGTCCGTTCCATGAGGCGGTCGTGCGCCACGACCTCGTTCGCCAATCCGATTCGTAGCGCCGTGGCGGCATCGATCGGCTCACCACTCAGGATGATCTGGACGGCAGCGGCCAGGCCGACGGTACGGGGCAGCACAGCGCTGCCACCCCAACCGTTGAGAAGTCCGATCTGCGCATGGGTGTCGGCGAAGACTGCTCGATCCGAACCGATGATGAACGAGCAGTTCACCGCGAGCTCGAACCCACCTGTGTAGCAAGGCCCGTTGACGGCGGCGATGACGGGTTTGGAGATCGCGCGCAGCACTTGGGTCGGGGTGGGGCCCTCGGTTCGGGGTGAGGGACCCGAGAGCGCCTCCGGGAGATCCACCCCGGACGAGAAGGAGCTGCCGGCTCCGGTGATGACCACCACGTGGACATCGGGGTCGGCATCGGCGCGCCACAATTCCTTCTTGATCGCCCGGCGCATGGCCCGATTGATCGCATTCCGGGCTTCCGGACGATTGAGGGTCAGGACGGCCACATGACCGTCCCTCTCCACGAGCAACGGTGGTGTTTCCGGCACGTCTGACGTCGACTCGCCCTGCATCAGTGCGGCCCTTTCGCGGTGACGAGCGACTCTCCGACGATCATCTTCCCCAGTCCGTCGATGACACGCTCGGCCTCCTCTGCACTACGCCGCACCACGTCACCCGCCGTCGGTACGTCGTGGATCAGACCCTGCGCGAGCCCGACCGTCCATATCCCCAGTTCCGGATCGCCTTCGGCGAATACGCGCCGTCCGCGCACGCCGGCGACCATGTCCTTGATGTCCCGGAACCGGCCGCCGCGGGCCAGCACGTCGACGACCTCCTCGCTGACGGTGTTCTTGGCGACTCGCATGCTGTTGCGCAGTTGCCGCATGATGAGCCTGGTGTCGCGCTCCGACGCACCCACGATCAGCTCCTTGATGTTGGGGTGAACCGGACTCTCCTGGGTGCACATGAACCGGGTGCCCATGTTGATCCCGTCAGCGCCGAGGGCGAGCGCCGCGGCAAGCCCCCTCCCATCGGCGAACCCCCCCGATGCGACGAAAGGGATCGAGATGGCCTCCGCGGTCACGGGAATGAGGACCAAGCCCGGTATGTCATCCTCGCCAGGGTGGCCGGCGCATTCGAATCCGTCGATGCTCACTGCGTCGGCACCGATCCGCTCGGCCTTGAGCGCGTGAGTCACACTCGTGCACTTGTGGATCACGGTGATCCCGTGCTCCTTGAGGTGCTCGATATGCTCGGTGGGGTCCGAACCCGCGGTCTCCACCACCCGCACACCCGACTCGATGATCACCCGCCGATACTCGGCGAACGGGGGCGGATTTATCGACAGGGTGAGGGTGATGTTGACCCCGAAAGGCTTGTCGGTCAGAGATTTACAGCGCTCGATCTCTGCAGCCAGATCGTCCGGGGTCGGTTGTGTCAGTGCAGTGATGATGCCGAGCCCGCCGGCATTCGACACGGCGGCCGCCAGCTCGGCGCGACCTACGAACATCATCCCGCCTTGCACGATCGGGTGTTCGATACCGAGCAACTCGGTCAAACGTGTTGTGAGCATCGACAACTCCTGGTACCTGGGCGGTTTCCACCCTTGGATGACGGTGGGCCACGGCACTAGATGCCGATGGCGATCCACTCGGCGGGCAACATATCTAACATAGTTGCCTATGTGCCACCGTGCAACATGCCAACGGCGATCGGGAACCCTCCTGCCACCCTCACGAAGGAAGGCTGACTTATCTGCCCTTGTGTGGCGCTGCGTCGTGACACACCGGACAATGCTGCACAGCAGAGGCCGACGAGTGACACGTCAACCATATGGCCTGGCCACCGTCAATCCTTGGTCCCGCCTGCAGAGACAGTTCGACAAATCCATTCCTGCAGGTGCTCCGATGTGCGATAGTACCGAAACATACATAGTTAGCTAGGTCATCTACCGGAGGACGCATCCGGACCCCCAACACAGGGATTCCGAAATCATCGTTCGCCGGGACCGACTATCCAAAGGAACACCGATGAAACATCTGCGTGGCCTCCGTCCCGCCGGCGTGTTGGCGGCCTCCATCGTGGTCGTCGCGACCGCATTGACCGCCTGCAGCGGGGAGAGCAGCGATTCGGCGACGCAATCAGACGTCGCCGCCCCGCCCGCGTCGTTCCCCGGCAAGGCAGCCACCGGCGGTCCGATCAAGATCGGGTTGATCAACAATGAAGGTGGCCAAGCTATCTCGCAACCGGACAATCGCATGGCCGCAGAGGCTGCGGCCCAGTACGCGAACGAACAACTCGGCGGGATCGGTGGTCACACGATCAAGCTGGTGGAGTGCAAGAATGCCGAGGAACCCACCTCCGCGCGGGATTGTGCGAACCGGATGGTCGAGGAGAAGGTGTCCGCAGTCGTCGTGACCACCACCGGCCAGGGGGATGTGCTGGTACCCATCATCACCGGGGCCGGCATCCCGTACGTCTCCGCTTCGGGCCAGAGCATGCAGGAGCTGACCGCGAACAACTCGTACTTGTGGACCGGAGGCTTCCCGTCGAGCCTGCAGGCCATGGCTGCACACGCCAAGAGCGAGAACATGAAACACGTCACCGCCTTCACCATCGACGTGCCGGCCGCGGTCAACGGGCTCAAGGCCATCGGCGCGCCCGCATTCAAGGCCAACGGGGTCGACCTCCAGATCGTGACCATCCCGCCGGGCACCCCGGATGCCACGCCCCAGGTCAGTGCCGGTCTCGCGGATTCGCCGGAAGGCGTGGTCGTCGTCGGAGAGGGAACCCTCTGCACCGCTGCGCTGAAATCGCTCGGCACGCTCGGCTTCTCGGGGAGAAGATGGGCATCCAGGCATGCGCCACCCCGGATGTCGTCCAGGCAGTCGGCTCGGATATCAACGGCACCAAGATCTTCACCGCTGCCCAGACAACCGGCGACAACCCCGAGGCGACCCTGTATCGCAGTGTCATCGCCAAGTACGCCCCGGACACCGACATCTCGGGCTATGCGTACGTGGGATATCAGGGCGTGCTGGGACTGGTTCGGGCGACGCAGTCGCTCGAGGGGAGCGATACATCTCCCGCTGCGGTGTCCACCGCCATCCGAGGAGCGAAGGATGTCGTCCTGCCGGCCGGCGACGGCCTCACCTTCACCTGTGACGGATCTGCCAGCCCGCAGATGAAGGCGGTGTGTGGCAAGGGATCTGTCGTGGCGACCCTGCAGGACGGCAAGCTCGTCGATGCTCAGATCGTCGGCGGTCAGTAGCCGAGGACCATCCCGCCCACCGATCACGAGGCAATCCGATGACACAAGACATCCAGTTCTTGTTCCTGGGCCTGGGCAACGGCGCCGTCTATGCGGCGCTGGCCCTCGCCCTGGTCATGACCTACCGCAGCTCCGGGGTGGTGAACTTCGCGACCGGCGCCGTCGCGCTCTACATCGCCTACACCTTTGCCTACCTCCGCAACGGCGAGTTCCTGATCCCCATCCCCGGCTTCCCGAAGACGGTCGACCTCGGCGGCGAGCTCGACGTGTTGCCGGCGATGGCGATCTCACTGGCCATCGCCGCCGCGCTCGGCATATTGCTGTACTTCGCCGTGTTCCGGCTGCTGAGGACGGCTCCCGCCACTGCCAAGGCCGTCGCCTCCATCGCCCTCATGCTCGCGATCCAGGCGTTGCTCGCGGCGCGAGTGGGGACCACTCCGGTCTCAGTCGATCCGATCCTGCCGACCGGGATCGTCACGTTCGGTGACATCCGGGTTCCGGTAGACCGCATCTGGTTCGCCGGCATCGTCGTGGTGCTCACCGTGCTGCTGATCATCGCCTTCCGACTCACCCGTTTCGGGCTGGCGACCCGGGCGGCGGCCGAGACCGAGACCGGCGCACTCGTGACCGGCCTGTCCCCCGAGCGGATCGCGTACGCGAACTGGGCTCTGAGCACCATGATCGCGGGACTGTCCGGAATCCTGATCGCACCGATCGTGCCACTGATCCCGGTGTCCTACACGCTGTTCATCGTGCCCGCGTTGGCCGCCGCGCTGGTGGGCAACTTCAGCGCGATCGGACCGGCGGTCGCCGCGGGTCTCGGAATCGGCGTCCTGCAGTCGGAGATGACACACCTGCAGTCGACGATCGACTGGATGCCGCAGTCCGGGATGGCTGAGCTGATCCCGTTGGTGCTCATCCTCGTGTTCCTCGTGTTCCGCGGCAAGCCGCTCCCCACACGCGGCGCGATCATCCAGAACACGCTCGGCGCAGCGCCGCGTCCGAAGAATCCGGTCGTCACCGGGGCGATCTGGACCCTGATCGCCCTCGGCTTCCTGTTGTTCACCCAGGGCAGCTATCGCGGTGCGATCATCATGACGTTCACGCTGGCCATCATCGCGCTCTCGCAGGTCGTCGTGACGGGATTCGCAGGGCAGATCTCGCTGGCACAGTTGACACTCGGCGGCGTCGGCGCGTTCATGCTGAGCAGATTCACCGTGGACATGGGCATCCCGTTCCCGTTCGCCCCGATTCTCGCGGCGCTCGTCGCCACGGTCGTCGGAGTCGTGGTGGGCCTGCCCGCGTTGCGCATCCGCGGCCTACCGGTGGCTGTCGTCACCCTCGGCCTCGCGGTGTTTCTCGAAGCATTCTGGTTCCGTAACAACAAGTTCAACGGTGGCATCGACGGAGCCCACGTCTCCGATCCGTCACTGTTCGGGCTGGACCTCGGGATCGGGTCCGGCGACGCGTATCCGCGCATCGCCTTCGGAGTGGTCTGCCTCGTGGTCCTCGTCGTGACGGCCCTGGCCGTGGTACGGCTACGAACCAGCCGGCTCGGTGCCTCGATGCTCGCCATTCGGGCAAACGAGCGTTCGGCAGCCGCCTCCGGAATCAACGTGTCGCGAACCAAGTTGGTCGCGTTCGCGATCGGCGCATTCATCGCCGGCATCGGCGGATCCCTGATGGCCTATCAACAGACCATGGCGGTACCCGAGGCGTTCACCGCCATCGGCGGCATCGCGATGTTCGCGGTGTGTTACCTCGCCGGCATCACATGTGTCTCCGGGGCAATGCTCGCCGGCATCATGGGCGCCGGCGGCATCCTGTTCGTCTTCCTCGACCGAGTCGCCAACGTCGGCGAGTACTACTCGGTTATCACCGGAATCCTGCTCGTCATCACCGTGATCGCCAATCCCGAGGGCATCATCTCCGACATCTACAAGCGCCTCGGGCAGCTCCGGACCAGACTCGGCAGGTCGTCGGACACCAGTGCACTCAGCACCGATCTCGATGTCGCACTGACGGACGACGAGATCCATCTCGACACGGCGAGCGAAGTCGGTGGCGTCGTCCTGTCGGCACAGGGTGTGGGAGTCCACTACGGAGGGATCACGGCGCTCGACGACGTGTCGCTCGAGGTGCGCGAAGGCGAGATCATCGGCCTCATCGGCCCCAACGGCGCCGGCAAGACGACGTTCATCGACGCGATCAGCGGCTTCGCCGATGCCGACGGCACCGTGTCGCTCGTCGGCAGGCCCCTCGACGGGCTACGCGCATATCAGCGCAGTCGCGCAGGACTCGGCCGGACCTTCCAAGGTATCGACCTGTACGACGACCTGTCGGTCCGCGAGAACGTGTCTGTCGGCTCCACCGCATCCCTGCACCGAGGCTCCGACCGGCCGCCCCTCGACACCGAGCAGATGAACCACTTGTTCGAGGTCTTGCATCTCGACAAGGTCGTCGATCGGCCGGTCCGGGAGCTCTCGCAGGGTCAGCGACAACTCGTGTCGGTTGCCCGTGCGCTGGCGGGACGTCCACGGGTAGTGCTGCTCGACGAACCCGCCGCCGGACTCGACACCACCGAGAGCGCGTGGCTGGGCCACCGGCTCCGCGCGATCCGCGACGCCGGGACCACCATCGTCATGGTCGATCACGACATGGAGCTGGTTCTCGAGGTCTGCGATCGGATCGTGGTCCTCGACCTCGGTAAACGGATCGCGATCGGCACACCCGATGAGGTCCGCAACAACCCGGAGGTCACCCGTGCCTATCTCGGTGCGACCCACAGCGGCAAGGAGGTGAACGCATGACCGCGGCTCTGAGATGCGAAGGTCTGCAGGCCGGCTACGCGAAAGGTCGTCCATGCGTGCGCGATCTGGATCTGGAGGTCCGCCCGGGCGAGGTGCTCGCCCTGCTGGGCCCCAACGGCGCCGGCAAGACGACCGCGCTGCTGACGCTGGCCGGTCTGCTGCCCAGCCTCGGCGGCACCGTCGAGGTGTCGGGAACCGCGGTCAAGTCCGGGCACGCGCGGGCCGCATCGCGGGCGGGACTCGTCCTGGTCCCGGACAACCGGGAACTGTTCACCACGCTGACCGTCGAAGAGAACCTGCGACTCGCGGTGCGCGCTCGGCGGCAGTGGACGAGTGAGCGTGACGCGATCCTCGACTACTTCCCCGGCCTCCGTGATCGCCTGCAGGTGCAGGCAGGTGCACTGTCGGGTGGCGAACAACAGATGCTGGCCATCGGTCGCGCGCTGGCCCAGCACCCAACCGTCCTGCTGATCGATGAGCTGAGTATGGGGCTTGCGCCGGTCATCGTCGAGCGACTGTTGCCGGTCATGCGGCAGGTTGCCGACACCACCGAGACCGCGGTGGTCCTCGTGGAACAGCATGTGCACCTGGCTCTCGAGGTGGCGGACACCGCGCTGGTCTTGCGGCACGGGGTCAACGTGCTCGAGGGTGACTCCCGAACCCTCTCCGCCACTCCGGAACTCATCGAACAGGCATACCTCGGCGCCCACCACAACGGTGGGGGATCCGAAACGATGGCTCCCGCCGAATCCGTTCAGTAGCGCCACCACGCTTCTGCAGACGCCGATGACGATTGCGAATCCGACTATTTCGCGCACGAAACCGAAGATCAGCTCCTGACGTACCACGAGATCGCGGCACAAGTCGCTCCGCCGAAAGGGACCCCATGAAAACCGTCCGCCGTCCGTACACCACGCGGATCATCGCCGCGGCCGCTGCAGCGGTTCTGTTTGCCAGCGTGTCAGCGTGCAGCAGCGACGACGACCCCGAGAGCGCCAGCAGCAGCGCCGCCGTACCGTCCGATGCGTTTCCCGGCAAAGCAGCCGCCGGCGCACCGGTCCGTATCGGCCTCATCGCCAACGAAGGCGGACAGGCGATGTCGCTGCCGGAAACCCGCGAGGCCGCGGAGGCGGCCACGAAGTACGCCAACGAGAACCTCGGGGGGATCGCCGGTCGGCCCATCGAATTGGTCATCTGCAAGGAGCAGGAGGACCCGGTGTCCGCTCGGAACTGTGCCAATCAGATGGTCGAGCAGAAAGTTCCCGCAGTCGTGGTGACCAACACCGGGCTCGGCAGCGTCATCGCGCCGATCATCACGAAGGCGGGAATCCCATACATCACTGCGCTCGGTGGCAGTCCGGCTGAGATCAACAGCGACAATTCCTACGTATGGACCGCCGGCTCCAACACGTCACAGGCGATGGCGAGGTTCGCCAAGGAACAGGGAATGAAGTCGGTGGTCGCCTACAGTATCGACAGCCCCGCGGCGACCGGTTCGTTGACCAACATCGGTGGCCCCGCATTCCGTGCCGCCGGCATGGATTTCAAACTGATCACCATCCCGTTCGGTACCGCCGATGCGACCCCCCAGGTGAGTGCCGGGCTCGACGCCAATCCGGACGGAGTATTGGTGTACGGCGAGTCAACGGTCTGCACGTCAGTCCTGAAGGCGCTGAACACCTTGGGTTCGAAGGCGATTCCGATCTCACCGCAGACCTGCGCGGCTCCCGAAGTGGTCCAGGCCGTCGGCGCCACCGGTATGGAGAACCTCAGGGTGTTCAGCAGCGCCGACACGGTTTCCGACGATCCCGAAAGCGTTCTGTACCGGACGATCATGAAGAAGTACTCGCCGGACACCCCGACCCAGGGGTATGCGGTCACCGGGTATCAGGGCATGCTGGGCCTGGTCCGCGCCACTGCGGGTCTGACCGGCGACGTCACGCCGGAGTCGGTCGGCACCGCGATCAAGAAGGCCCAGAAGGTGGAACTGCCCGCCGGAGACGGCATCACTTTCACCTGTGATGGCACAGCGATCCCCGGCCTGAAGTCCCTGTGCGGCGATACGATGATCGTGCTCACGATGAAGGACGGCGAACTGACAGATCCGACCAAGGTCAGCGTCTCGAAGCAGTAGCGAGCCTCCGACTGATATGTTCCGCGGCACCGGTGAACCTCACCGGTGCCGCGGTTCTCATCGGCCTGAAGACAGCGAGCCCGCATCAACCGTTCCCCGAGGAGCGAACCTGCGACAGTCACGAAGGGTGGCCCCCAGGAACGCACCCGCATCAACCGTTCCCCGAGGAGCGAGCCCGCGAGCGTCACGAAGGGCGACGGCGATCAACCGGGGTGACGGGCGGCCAGATCGCGCCCGATGATCTCCTTCATGATCTCGGTGGTCCCACCGACGATCGTCTGCACCCGTGCATCCGCGTAGGCGCGCGAGATCGGATATTCGTCCATGTAGCCGTAGCCACCGTGCATCTGCAGACAGCCGTTGATGACCCGGTTCTGCAACTCGGTGGTCCACCATTTCGCCTTGGCGCCCAGCGTGGCGTCGAACTCGCCCGCGTTGAGCGCCAGGATGCCCTGCTCGAGGAACGCCCGCGTGATCTCCACCTCGGTGGTCATCTCGGCGAGCTTGAAACGTGTGTTCTGGAAATCGATGATCCGCGTACCGAACGCCTTGCGTTCGCTCGTATACCGCACGGTCCAGTCGAGGGCGGCCTCGGCCGCGGCCAATGCCCGCCATGCGATCGAGAGGCGCTCGAGTGGCAGTTGCGCCGTGAGATGATGAAAGCCACGTCCCTCGTCGCCCACCAGGTTCTCCGCGGGCACGCGTACGTCGGTGAACGAGATCTCGGCGGTGTCCTGGGCGTGTAGACCCAGTTTGCGCAACTTGCGGCCGCGCTCGAAGCCTGCCGACGTGGTCGGTACCAGGATGAGCGACAGTTGGGGCCTGCCGTTCTTCGCACCGGTGCGCGCAGCCGTGAGCACCACGTCCGACGAGTATCCACTCGTGATGAATGTCTTGGCCCCGTTGATGATCCATTCGTCACCACTTCGGACCGCCGTGGTCTTCATACCGCGCAGGTCACTGCCGGCGGCAGGCTCGGACATCGCGATCGACGCGACGACGTCACCCTGTGCCATGCCGGGCAGCCAGTCCCGCTTCTGCTTCTCGGTTCCGAGTTCGTTGAGGTACGACCCGACGATGTCCTCGTTGATCGAGAATCCCGATGCCAGCGACGCGGCCCCGACACGTGCCAGTTCTTCCTGGACCACACATCGGAACCGATAGTCGCGTGCCCCGCCACCGCCGTACTCCTCAGGCGTACGCACCCCGAGAATTCCCAATGCCCCGGCGGATTTCCAGACTTCGCGCCCGGTTTCGCGGTCGTCCTCCCACTGCTCGAGGTTCGGTGTCACGTCGCGGGCGACGAAACTCTCGACGACCTGCCGAAAGGCGTTGTGGTCGTCGTCGTAGAAGCGTTGCGGCACGGTAGTTCTCCTCGGTCGGGATCATTGATGCGATACGACACCGGATTGCGGTTCGTCGGCCAGCTCGTAGAGGGTCGCGTTCGCCGTTCCCCCGCCTTCACAGATGGCCTGCAACCCATATCGGATGCCTTGATCGCGCATGTGGTTGATCAGCCTGGTGGTCAGGATCGCGCCCGACGCACCAAGTGGGTGACCGACCGCGATCGCACCGCCGAGTGGATTGACCCGATCCGGATCGGCTCCCAGTTCGATCTGCCAGGCCAGCGGTACCGGTGCGAACGCCTCGTTGATCTCCACCGCACCGATCTCGTCGATCGAGAGCCCCGTGCGCGCCAAGAGTTTCTGTGTCGCCGGGATCGGTCCCGTCAGCATCAGTACAGGGTCATCACCGACCACCGACCCGGCCACCAGACGGACGATAGGACGCAAACCCAGCTCAGCGGCCTTCTGAGACGTCATGATCATGACACCCGCGGCACCGTCGGAGATCTGTGAGGCGTTTCCCGCGTGGATGACCCCACCCTCCCGGAACGAGGGGTTGAGCCCGGCGAGCTTCTCCGGGTGGTGCCGCGCCGTAAACCCTCGTCGACGGCGAGCACCCCGTCGGCGGTTTCCACCGGCACCACTTGGGTTTCGAACGCACCTCGGTCGATGGCGTCGGCCGTCAGTTGGTGTGAGCGTGAGGCGTATTCGTCGAGAGCGAGACGGGACAGGCCCCATTTGTCGGCGATCATCTCGGCACCCTGACCCTGGTTCAGTTCATCGACCCCGTAGCGATCGAAGACAGTCTGCCCGTACGGGAAGCCACTCTCCCGGGCCGCCCCGAGCGGCACCCTGGACATCGTCTCGACTCCGCCCGCGATCGCGACCTCGTAGGCACCGGCGATCACGGCGTGTGCCGCCGATTCGATCGCCTGCTGACCGGAACCGCAAGCCCTGTTGATCGTCACCGCGGGAACCGAGTCCGGCCATCCGGCGGCGAGCACCGCGAATCGGCCCACATTGCTGGACTGATCGCCGAGCTGGGTTACGCAGCCCCACATGACATCATCGACGATGCCCGGGTCGACACCCGTGCGCCGCACCAGCTCTCGAAGGACGATCGCCGAGAGATCGGCGGCATGAACACCGGCGAGCGAGCCGTTCCGCTTACCGATTGGCGTCCGGACCGCTTCGACGATCACGGCATCACGATCAGGCATGGGTTGCTCCAGTCGGTCGCGGGTGGATTGGATCGGCTCCAAACCTAGTATTCCTGGTTGACCAGGTCAACGGTCGAGAGGCTCACTCCCCACCTCTCCAGCAGTTGATCGGGGCTGCCGCCATCCGGCACGAATCCCATGGGAAGCTTTGGCGTCCATCGGTTCTCACCCGTGGTCAGCAGCACATCACGGTCTGCCATCTGTGGATGCCCCGCAGCCTCGGACAGGTCCAGAACCGGGGCGAGGCATGCATCGGTCTCCTGAGCCCGATCGGCCCACTCGTCTCTCGTGCGCCGTCGCACTGCCGTCGCGATCTTCTCGCGCAAGCCCGGCCAGTTCACGGGGAGCTCGCGTCCCTGGACCAATTCCGGGTCCAACTCGAGCACCTCGAGCAGTCGAACGAAGAACGGTTCTTCGAGCGCACCGACGGCCACGAACCGATCGTCCGCGCACGCATACACGTCGTAGTACGGGGCGCCGGTGTCCAACCGGTTCGTTCCCGGCTCGTCGGACCAGACACCCCGCGCCCGATACTCGTGTTGCATCGACGTGAGATAGGTTGCCCCGTCGACGATGGCGACGTCGAGCACCGTTCCCTCGCCGGTACGAACGCGTTCGTGCAGGGCAGCCAGGACCGCAGTGACGAGATACATTGCCCCACCCCCGAAGTCACCGAGGAGATTGGCGGTCGGAACGGGGCGGCCACCGGCACGAGTGGCAAGGTGCAGGGCGCCGGTCACGGCGATGTAGGTCAGATCGTGCCCCGCCGTCCGTGCGAGCGGGCCGGTCTGACCCCACCCGGTCATCCGCGCATAGATCAGCCCGGACTCGCGCGGCCGCAGGTCCTCTGGTCCGAGTCCGAGGCGTTCCATCACGCCCGGCCGGAACCCCTCGACCACGACGTCGGCGGCGGCGATGATCTCGCGGACTTCCGATACCACCTGCTGATCCTTGAGATCGACATCGAGGATCGCGCGATTACGCGCCAGCGCCGGTACCGCGGCCCCCGGACGGCGCAACGAGATCACGTCGGCACCGAGGTCCGCCAGAAGCATGCACCCGAAGGGTGCCGGTCCGAGGCCCAGCATCTCGACCACACGTAGCCCGCTCAACGGTCCCGACTGCACGGCTCACCTCGTTCCACGGTTGCCGGCCTGCCGGAAGACACTCTGGATCACCGTGTTTCGATGGCACGTTCGGGGCACGCCGCGACGGCCTCGAGGGCCAGTGCCTCGTCTCCCTCCGGAACACTGATCTCGGCGTTCAGTGCATAGCCACCGTCATCGATCTCGAACATTTCGGGCGAGGTGGCAAAGCAACGCGCGTGTCCGGCGCACTTGTCGAGGTCGATCGAGACTTTCATCGCGAACTCCGTTTCGGTGATCGTGGTATCCGGTGATCGTGGTATCCGCTGTCGGACGTACCCGTGCTTCACGGCTCAGGTGACCGCACCGGCAATCTTCAGGGCGATCAGCTGGTCGTCGTCGAGGCCCAGTTCACGAAGCACTTCGTCGGTGTGTTCGGCGAATTGGGGTGCACGGGTGAGCGACACGGGTGCATTGTCGAACTTGACCGGATTGGCCACCAGCTTCTGTGGGTTGCCCTCGGCATCGACCATGTCGGCGATACGACCGTTGGCGGTGAGGGCCTGGTCGTTGCCAAGATCCCAGGAATCCTGCAGAACCGCCCACTGTCCGCGGATGTCCTTCAGCGCAGCACGCCAGTGGTCGAGAGGTTGTGCGCCGATGATCTCCGAGAAGATGTCCAGCGCCTGCGTGTAATGCTCGGTGATCAGTGCGTCGGTCCGGAATCTCTCGTCGTCGACGAGTTCGTCGTGGCCGATCGCGCGGCAGAACTCCGGCCAATAGCGTCGCGCCTGCAGCATGGACAATTGAATCCACCGTCCATCCGACGTGCGGTAGGCCCCGGAGAGCGGATTACCCGCACTCGCAGAACGCTTCTCCGAAGAGGGCGCAGGCATCGCCTCACCGCGCATCAGGGCCATGTTCACGGTGAACTGCGTGGCCCACGCACCCACCGCGAGGAGCGAGACGTCGATCTCCGACGGTTCCCCGGTCATCGCACGACCGTAGAGCGCCGCCGCGATCCCGCCCGCGATGGTCATTCCTCCGATGTTGTCCCCGTATGCTCCAGCCGGCATGAAGCTGACCCGCTCCGCCTCCGCAGGGGTGGTACCGAAGGCGCTGCCACCGCGCGCCCAGAACGCGGTCGAGTCATAGCCTCCCTTGTCCGCATCCGGCCCCTCGGAACCGAAGCCACTCCCGGACACGTAGATGATGTCGGGATTGATCGCCCGGATGTCCTCGAGCGTGATCCCGAGTTTGCTACGCGCGGCCGGCAGAAAATTCGTCAGGAAGACGTCACTCTTCTTGACGAGTTCTTCGAGCACGGGACGGGACTCGGGTCGTTCGAGTGCGATTCCCACACTGCGTTTCCCGCGATTCGGACCTTCCATGATGGGAGCGAAAGACGAACCGGCCAGGTCGTATCCGAGCACCCGCACCAGTCCGCGCTGGGCGTCACCCTTCTCCGCGTGCTCGACCTTGACGATGTCCGCACCCCAGTCGGCCAGGACCGCTCCGGCGGCCGGGACAAAGGTGAACTGCGCCACCTCGAGAATGCGGACGCCTTCCATCGGGCGGTGCATGCCTACTCCTCACGGTTCGTCCGGCCCTGGCGGTCTCCATTCCGCGCGCCCGACCGGTGGTTCGTCTCGGTCCATGGTGTGACGATCTGCGCGGTGTCGGGCCTTTCCTCCCGGCGAGTGGGACGGAACGGCTCGGCCTGCGCACATCCTCATGCCGCGAGCAGTTCGAGGATGGTGGCGTTCGCTTGACCGCCGCCTTCACACATCGTCTGCAATCCGTATCGGATGTGATTGCGCCGCATATGCGCGATGAGGTCTGTCATGATCCGTGCGCCCGAACCCCCCAGCGGATGACCGAACGCGATGGCACCACCGTTCGGATTGAGAACCTCGTCGTCCACTCCGACCTCCCGTTGCCATGCCAGTGGCACGGTCGCAAAGGCCTCGTTGACCTCGAACACACCGATGTCGGAAACGTCCAGATGCGCCTTCGCGAGTGCCTTCGCGGTGGCTGGGATCGGCCCGGTCAGCATGATCACGGGGTCCGCCCCCGTCACGACGGCCGTGTGCACCCGTGCCAGAGGGGTCAACGAGTGCCGCCGGGCGGCCTCCTCGCTCATCACCAGCAGCGCCGCGGCACCGTCGGAGACCTGGGAGGCGTTGCCCGCGTGTATGACCCCGTCCTCGGCGAATACGGGCTTGAGTTTCGCCAGGGTCTCGACCGAAGTCCCGCGACGGATGCCCTCGTCCGCGGACACGATGCCATCCGCCGTCGTCACCGGGACGATCTGCCGGTCGAGCCATCCCGCATCCTGCGCGGCCGCTGCCCGCTCGTGTGAGCGGGCGGCATACGCATCGACGTCGTTGCGTGACAGACCCCACTTCTCCGCGATCATCTCCGCACCGATCCCCTGGTTCGGCACGATGCCGTCGTACCGATCACGGTATCGCTGCGTGAACGGGCTCTCGCCGACCGACGTGGACGAGCCCATCGGCACCCGTGACATCGACTCCACGCCCCCCGCGACGACCACATCGTAGTGACCCGCTTCCACACTGGCGACCGCGAAATTGAGTGCCTGTTGCGATGATCCGCACTGCCGGTCGACGGTCACGCCCGGGATCGATTCCGGCCAGCCGGCCGTCAACACCGCAGTTCGGGCGATGTCGATGGCCTGTTCGGAGACCTGTTGGACACATCCCCAGATGACGTCGTCGACGACCCCCGGATCGATTCCGCTCCGTTCCACGAGCCCGTCGAGGACGGTGGCGGACAGATCCGCCGGATGAATCCCGGACAGACGTCCCTTCTTGCGGCCGACAGGGGTACGGACGGCTTCGACGATCACTGCAGACATCAGAATCTCCTTGACGAACGGGCGGCTCCGCTCGGCGGGCCGCGCGGTGGATGTGCCGCGTCAGGCGGTCGACGCCTCCAGTTCGGCGACGAGTTCGAGCAGCCGACGACGGTCGACCTTGAGAGACACACTGCGAGGCAGGGATTCGACTGCGTGGATGGCCACCGGGACCTCGTATCCGGTGAGATGGTCGCGCAGGAACTCTTTCAGCTCCGACTCGTCGATCACCCGGTTACCATCCACCAGTTCCACAACCGCCACCGGGACCTGTCCCAATCGGTCGTCGTCCTTGCCGTAGACCGTGGCGTCGAGGACCGCGCTGTGCTCACGCAGGGCGTTGGCCACCACCTCAGGTTGCACCTTGAACCCACCGCGGATGATGGCGTCGTCGGCTCGACCGTCGATGTAGAGAAATCCGTCGCCATCGATGTGAGCGAGATCGCTGGTGTGCACCCACTCGTCGGAGCCCGATCCGGTCTGTCCCGAGCACACCTCCAGCGCACCCGTCTCTCCCCGTGGGAGAACCAGACCTTTGTCGTCGACCACGCGCAACTGCACGCCGGGGAAGGGACGGCCGACACTCCCGCGCTTCGTTGTCCACCATTGCGCGTGCATCGGCTTCGTCCAGCCGGCGACCGCACCCGAGAACTCGGTCGCGCCATAGACGGTGAGCACCGGGATGTCGTAGCGCGCGATGAACTCGTCGGCCAGATCGGGGCTCAGAAACGTGGTACCGGCGGTCACCGCCCGCAGACTGGCCAGCTTGTCCACGGGCACCTCTGCGTTGAGGAGCGAGCGCATCGCGGCAGGAGGCAGGCTCGCGATCCTCGGCTTGTGTTCCTCGACAGCACCGACCCACCCCTCCACGGTGAACCTGGGCAACAACACAAATGGCCGTGCCTCGGTGAGCGCTTGGAGCACGCCCCACATGCCTCCGATGTGCACGATGGCGAGGGTCACCAGTGCCACCCGCCCGGTCAAGGGTTCGCGCGCCGACCGTGCGGCGCCGACATGGCCGTGTACCGCGGACATCGCGGCGTCGAGCTGACGCCAGGTCAGCGGAACCCGCTTGGGTGGACCGGTCGTCCCCGAGGTGAACATCTCGATCGCCACCGTGTCGGTGGTGCTCGCATCGTCGACGCTTGCCGCCCCCCGAGTCGCGCGATGTGCCATCCCGGCATCGATGACATAGCCATCGGTGGCGAGTTCGCTTACAGTGGAGACGAATTCGTCGATTTCCCAGAGTTCCCCAGGGGCCAGCACCACGCGTGGAAGAGCTTGTCGCAGATCGGCGGTCAGCCGACCGACAGGTTGCATGGGATTGAGCGTCGTGATCGTGCGGCCGGTACTCAGAAGAGCGATCAGTGCGGCGATCGACTCCATACGATTTCCCAGGACCACCGCGATGCGCGATCCCTCGGACGCTCCGGACACACTCAGCTCATGATCGATGCTCTCGACGAGGAGGCGCACCTCGCCCCACGTGTACCACCGACCGTCTTGCTGGAGCACCCGGGCATCGTCTGGGGCCGACCACAACTCGCGAAGCGCTTGCCTGATACCCGTCACGACGCCTCCGTTCCGCACAAACCGACGTTTGCGCGCGCGAACCCGATGGATCTGCGAGCGGTGACACCCGCTCTCCCGATGGCACGGTCCCGATGCAGGAGCGGCCAGGTCTATGCGTCAAAGATATCTGACATAGTTAACTATGACAACCCCCAAAGGCGGCCGCGAGATACTCGTCCACGTGCGGCCGGACGATCAGCGCGGCAGCCCCAGTCCACGTTCGGCGATCATGTTGCGCATGATCTCCGAACTGCCGCCCGCGATGGTGTACGCACGCGCGTAGAGGAACTCGTCCTGCCATCGACCGTGATCGACCACCGATTCGTCACCCGCGACCAGGATGCCTTCCTCACCGCAGAGCTCCAGCGCAAAGGCAGCGATCTCCACACCCAGTTCGCTGAACATCAGCTTCGTCATCGGGGCATCACCCGCACGGACGTCCCCACGAGACACCCTGGTGAGGGCCGCGTAGACCAGGGCCGACAAGGCATCCACCGACGCGGACAGTTCGCCGAGACGTTCCCTGACCGCATCGTCTTCGATCGCCGGTCGTCCACGGCGCCGGACGGTCCCGGCAAGCTCGAACAGGGCGGAGATGTTGCGCTGCAGGCGAACCGCGTTGTTCGCAACGCCCGACCGCTCGTGGCCGAGGCTGGAGTTCGCGATCCGCCAGCCCTGGTCGATCTCTCCGATCAGCGCGCTCTCGTCCACCTCGACGTCGTCGAGGAAGACCTCGTTGAAATCGGCGGTGCCGGTCATCTCACGCAGTGGCCGGACGTCGACGCCCGGCAGGCTCATGTCGATGATGAAGGCACTGATTCCCTTGTGCTTGGGTGCTTCTGGATTCGTCCGCGCGAGCAGGTAGCCGTAGTCGGCCCACTGCCCGTTCGTCGTCCACACCTTCTGGCCGGTGATTCGGAAGCCACCGTTGTCCAGTCGGGTGGCCCGGGTCCGCAACGAGGCCAGATCGCTTCCGGAGCCCGGCTCGCTGAAGAGCTGACAGAATATGTGTTCGCCCGACCGGATCCCGGCGAGGTATGCCTGCTTCTGTTCGTCGGTGCCGTGATCGATGAGCGCATGGGCGACCAGATTTGCGGCGCCTTGGACAGGGGCGGGCGCGCGGTGCCGCGCGATCTCCTCGCCGACCACCACATCTCGTTCGAGTTGGTGATCGGGGCCGTTTCCGCCGTATTCGCGCGGCCAAGAACCTCCGACGTAGCCGGCCTCGAACAGCTTGCCCGTCCACGCTTTGAGCAGGCCGAGTTCTCTCTGGTCCTCTGCGACACGGACACCCGCCTTGGGCGGGATCGCGGGCGCGTGGCGGCGGACGAAGTCGCGAACCTCCGCGCGGAAATCGTCCAATTCGGCTGTCACTCCGTACTTCACGATCGAACACCCTTCTGTATCGGAATGCGTGGCGCACGTCGGCCGACGATCAGCGGACCTCGTAGTCGCGCGTCGCGACCTCAGCCCTGTTCACCTGGGCCTTGCCGATGGGGTTGCCCAACGACGTGTACGACATTCCCGTTGCCAGCGCATGAGATCTGCCGACGTCCCGGGATTCCCAGATCGCCCGCACACTGCCCTGGATGGCCGCAGGAGGCTTCGCAGCGATCCGTCGCGCCAGGGACTCCGCCCGCGTCCACAGGTCTGCTCGGGCGACGATCTCACTCACGAACCCGATCTCGCGTGCCCGTTGCGCCGACATCCGCTCATCGAGACCGAGCAAGACCATGCGAAGGACCTCACCGATCGGGATCCGGTGAGCCAGCCCGATCGGTTCCAACGCCGCGACGAGGCCGTAGGACACGTGCGGATCGAAGAACTGGGCATCGTCACTGGCGACGATGATGTCCGCCTCGTTGAGCCAGTAGAGCGCACCGCCCGCGACCATCCCGTGGACCGCGCAGATCAATGGTTTCCAGCAGCCGTTGTGTTTGGGAGACAGATCGTTCCCGGGATCGCGGCGACTGAAGACGTTGTCGGAGATGAAGGTTCCCTCGCGGGTGTCCATACCGGTCGAGAAGGCACGGTCACCGGCGGCGCGCAGGACCATGACGTGGATGTCGTCGTCCTCGCGTGCGTGTTCCCAGATCTGCCGGAATTCCGCACGCATCGTGTTGGTGAACGAATTGAGCCGTTCGGGACGGTTGAGCGTGAGCGTCAGAACATTGTCGTCGAGCTCCGCGATCACTGTGGTCAGGGCATCGAGGTCCACGATGTCGTCCTCCTTCGTCGACGGGACGGATACTCATTCACGTCGGTGGCATTCGCCATGACCGCTGAACTCCGCCGGTCGGGCGACCGGTCCGTGCGTCGAGGTGAGTATCGCACCGCCGGGCACCCCATCACGCCCCGTTCACCGACGCCGGCGCCGACTCGGTCACCAGCCGGTCGACCACATGCCGGCGGACGAGCTTCCCCGTCTCCGTGCGTGGCACCTGGTCCCAGAAGACAAATCGCTCCGGGGTCTTGCTGCCGCGTAACGCCGCGCGGACATGGTCGCGAAGCCCCTCGGCGTCCCGATCCGCGTCGGCCCGCAGGACCACAACGGCCTCGATGCGCTGACCCCACTCTTCGTCGGGCACACCCACCACCGCGACGTCGAGAACGTCGGGATGACGCAAGATGACGTCCTCTATCTCGGCCGGCGCGATGTTCTCCGCGCCCCGGATGATCGTGTCGTCGGCGCGTCCACCGACGAAGAGAAAGCCATCGTCGTCCACGAATCCCTTGTCACGGGTATCGAAGAACCCCTGCCCGTCGACGACACGGCCGACGCCGGCATATTCCGCCGAGACCTGTTCGCCGGACACGCATATCCTCCCGACATGGCCGGGCGGGAGAAGCGCCCCGTCGTCGTCGCGGATCTCGATCCGTACACCCGGTAGCGCCCGGCCGACGGAACCGAGACGCGTTCGCACGCGTTCGTCGTCGCTGGCCAATGCATCCCGGTGGTCCTGCGGACCGAGCACCGCGATCGTCGAACTCGTCTCGGTGAGGCCGTAGGCATTCACGAAACCGACCTCGGGCCAGAGTCGCAGGGCCTCTTCGATCACGCGCGACGGCATCGGTGCGCCGCCGTACGCGAGGTTTCGCAGCGACGGAATCGATTTGTCTGCATCGGTTTCCACGATGCGGGCCAGCATCGTCGGGACCACCAGGGCGTTCGTGACGTGCTCGTCGCGCACGGTCTGCAGCCACTCCTCCGGGGTGAACTGCTCCAGCACAAGTGTCCGCCTGCCTGCGTACAGATTGCTGATGACATTGGCCACGGCCGCAATGTGATACGGCGGAACGCTCACCAATGCGGCCTCTGTCTCCCCGGCGTTCGCGAATTCCACCGAACCGAACACATAGGAGGTGAGGTTCTCGTTGCGCAGCAGCACCCCCTTGGGGGCGGCCGTCGTCCCGGACGTGTAGATGATCACCGCGGGCGCATTGCTCTCGATCGACGGCTGGTCGGCCTCGGTCACCGGCGTGGTTGCCCGCGTCTGATCCAGCCATTGCTCCGTGGTCAGCACCTGTAGGCCGGCACGTTCGAGGATCGGCGCGTGCTCGGGATCTGCGATCCCCAGTGCCGAGGGATGATTCGCGAGAAGTGCATCGAGTTGTTCACGACCCAACCGATAGTTGACCGGCACCAGCGGAACGCCGGCACGGGCAGCCGAGAACATCGCCACCGGGAATGCCGGTCCGTTGACCGCGAGGTACACCACCGCATCGGCACGCGACCTGCGGATGATCTCCGCGCCCGCGGTGGACATGGACCGTAGGCCGATCGCGGTGATGCCCGAATCCCGGGTACCCACGACGACCCGTTCTCCGAAACCATCCGCGGCCATGTCCGACAACAACGCGATGTTCATCTGATACCCCAGTCCTCATCTCGGTCGAGTCCGTCCATCGACTCTGCCCGACGGTCCGACATAGTTTAGATAGTATTACAAGTGAGAACAAGGCCCGCCCGGCCGGGCGGCGCTCCGGATACGTGAATGGTGAGGAGCAGCATGGACATCGCAGGCAAGTCGGCGGTCGTGGTCGGCGGAGCATCCGGGATGGGTCGGGCCACGGCCGTGGCCCTGGCTCGGGCAGGTGCGCACGTGGCCATCCTGGACCGGGAGGGCAGCGACGGCAAGGACCTGGCCACGGAGATCGGAGGGATCTTCCACCCAGCCGACATCACCGATTTCGACGGTGTGGAGGAGGTCCTCGCGGCGGCGGTGGCAGAACTCGGCGGACTCCATGTCGCGGTCAACACCGCAGGCGGCGGCAAGGTGCAGAAGACATTGGGCCGCAATGGTCCTCACGACCTCGACATGTACCGGCAGGTGATCGATCTGAACCTCGTGGGTACCTTCAACCTGAACCGTCTGCAGGCGCTGCACATGTCGGCCAACGATCCGGTTGACGATGAACGAGGGGTCATCGTCAACACCTCGTCCCTGGCCGCGTTCGAAGGGCAGATCGGCCAGGTCGCCTATGCGGCCGCGAAGGCCGGGATCGCCGGCAGCGCCCTGGTCATGGCTCGCGACCTCGGCCCGCTCGGGATCCGAGTGCTCGCGATCGCACCCAGCCTCTTCTCTACCGGCGCCACAGCGGGATTCACCGATGAGCAGGTCGCCCCATTGGTGAAGGATGCCGCCTTCCCCAAACGCATGGGACGCCCAGAGGAGTACGCGAAACTCGCGCTGGCGATCGTGGACAACCCGATGTTGAACGGCCAGTGCATCCGCCTGGACGCCGGCCAACGGTTCGCACCGCGTTAGTGCGTCGGACGCCCACACATCGGATGCTCAGTCGAGGAGGTCCTGCACCCGCAGATCTTCTCGGCCGAGCATCACGAACTCGCGGGCGACGCCCATGTGCTTCTGCCAGTGGGTGAATGCGCCCGCACCATCGCGTGCCCGCAACAGTTTGATGAATCGCCGCTGCGAGCGGACGAAGAGCTTGTAGTTCGATTCATGTTGGGAGCGGTCGGAATCGAGACGTTCCTTGGCAAACGCGACATGATTGCGTTCGAAGATCTCGTGGACCATGCCGGCGATCAGGGCGAGGGTCGGACTCCCCGACAGCTGGACCATCCGCAGGTGGAAATCCGCTGCTGCACGGCCCAGCTGGCCCGATGCGAACTCGGCCGGCACGACCTCGTCGACGAATTGCTCCAGCTCGTCGAACGCCTCTTCGCTGCCCTCCGCGGCGAGCAGGCGCGCTGCGGCTGGTTCGACGGCCTCGAGCGCGCGATAGACATCGGCCACGGTCGCTCCGGACAACTCCAGCAGGAGCGAGGCCGGCCGGGCAACCACCTCGGGACCTGGCACACACACCTTGGCGCCCGATCGCGACCCTCGTCGCACCTCCACCAGCCGTTCGGCCTCCAGCACGCGGATCGCCTCACGCAACGTCGGTCGGCTCACCGAGAACAGCTCCATGAGCTCGGCCTCGTTGGGCAGATGGTCTCCTGCCTTGAGCTCACCGTCGACGACCATCCCACGCAACCGCCGGGCCACCAGTTCGGCGGTTTTCGGCGTCCGGATACCGCGTTCGGCATCGTGGCGTGTCGAGAAGACCCGGACGGTCGGGTTGTCGGTCACGTGGGGTGTCCTCTCCAGTCGACAACGTTCACTTGTTAAGTTACCTCACCAGCGCCGTTGTCCGCGCCAGACGCCATTCCGTGCGTTGCAGCCGATCAGCTCCGGAGCAGGATCGCCCCCGAAGGCACACCGCCGCCGGACGTCACGACGGCGACCTGCGCCTCGTCGACCTGGCGACCAGGTGCCTCGTGCCGCAGCTGCAGCACCGCCTCCCGGACGAACCCGTATCCGTGCAGTCGCCCCGCGGAGAGCTGCCCGCCGTGCGGGTTCAGCGGTAACCGGCCGCCGAGGGAGATCGCGCTGCCGTCTCCGATGAAGTCGGCCGCGCCGCCCGGCTCACAGAAACCGAGGCCTTCGAGCCACGACAGCGCGTTGAAGGTGAATCCGTCATACAGAAGGCCCACATCCACGTCGCCCGGCCCGAAATCGGTGCGTGACCAGAGATGCGATGAGGGGCCTAGGCTCTGCGGGAGATGCGTCAGCGTGCCCTGATCCCAGGAAAGCGTCTCCATGATCTGGGTCCCGACCGCCTCGACGTACACCGGCGGGTGAGGGCGGTCGGATGCCGTCTCGGCAGCCGAGACGATGACAGCGACCGCGCCGTCGACCGGCACATCGCAGTCGTACAGGCCGAACGGGCTCGAGATCATCCGCGCCGCGTGGTAATCGTCGAGGGTGATCGGATCCCGGTACACCGCTTCGGGGTTCGCGGCCGCGTGTGTCCGCGCGGTGACCGCGATCCGGCCGAGCGTCTCGCGCCCGCCCCCATACCGATGGAAATAGTGACTGGCGCACAGCGCGATCCAGTTGGCCGCCGACATGGCCCCATAGGGCGCACGCCCTTCCATCATGCCGGTCGCCCGCGCCTTCGGAGTGTGCCATCGGCCGTCACGGACCATCGCGGCATGGCTGGATTCCCAGACCGTCCGATAGCAGAGCACATGGCGACACAACCCGGCAGAGACGGCGAGCATCGCCGCGACGATCGAGCCGTTCTGTCCAGGGAACTCGTTGCCACCGGAAACCCATGTGGGACGCAGCCGCAGGATCTCCTCGACCGGCATGATCCCGCCCTCGGTGAGCCCACCCGCCGACGCACCGCCGGGATATGTGGCCAGACCGTCGATGTCCTCGAAAGTCAGGCCTGCGTCGGCGATCGCGGCCTCGCAGGCGTCGACGGTCAACCTCAGCGGATCGATCATGAGTCGGCGACCGACCCGGGACTGCCCGATCCCGGTGATCGCTACCGTCTCTTCGAACTTCGACGCCGAGGGCATCGCGCGCAATCGCGAGGACAGGTCCTCTGGCGCCGGTATGACACCCGGGGTGGTCGCGTCCGGGTCGGGCTCGAACAACGGAATCCAGATGTCGTCGTCGGCCTGTTCGAAGGTCACCCGCACCCGCGACCCGATGCCGACATCCGCGGCGTCGCACCCAATGATGTTGGTGGTCAACCGGACCGACGGATCGTCGTCGAGCGCGACCACGGCGATCACATACGGGGGCGGGAACGACGGCAACCATTGCTGCTCGTTCACCGTCAGTCCGACCACCACCGCACGGCCCGACACCGCGCTCATCTCGATCTCGCGGCTTCGGCAGTGCGGACATACCGCAGGCCGCGGATGTGTCAGACGCTCGCAGCGCCCACACCTGGCGACGCGTAGCACTCCATCGGCACCGGATGCCCAGAACTCCGCGGAACGAAGTGACGGCTGCGGCAAAGGGCGTCCCGACGGACTGGTCACTCGGCCTCCTCGCTCGGCTGCCGCTGATGCGCGTCAACCGTCCCGTGAGTTATCTATCTTGGTTACCTTACCCACACGCGGTGCACGCGTGTACCACCATCCGCTCAGTCGACGAGATCGACGACGGACCGCGGGTCTTGATTCCGATATGTGAGACGAGCCGAGCGCTGGAGGTGGGTGCGCCAGTGTCGTTCGGCCGCGTCGACGTCGCGTGCCCGGACCAGTTCCAGCAGCCGTGCGTAGTCCCCGATCAGTTCTGCGGCGAGTTTCGGCGAACTCGGCCGGAAGTTCACCGACCGAAGGCTCCGCCGATGGTGGGCCCGCAGCATCTCACCGAGTGCCCGTGCCTGCGCCGCCAATGTGTTGTTACCGCAGTTCTCGGCGATCAGTTCGTGGAACTCGCGCGTCAAGTCGACCCATGCGACATATGCCGACTCCGATGCGAAGCCGGGACCCGCAGCCCGCCGCAGACGGTCGAGCAATGCGGCGAACTCCCGCAGCGCACCCGCTGTCCGTCGTTCCGCGAGCAGACGCACGCAGATCGGTTCGAACTCCTCCCGCGCCTCCAGCAGATCCTCGAGCGTCGTCTGCTTGATCTGCAGGTAGTAACCGATCTGGCGGGACACGACACCGAGATCCGGCGCCTGTACACGCGGCCCGCCACCGGCCCCGGTGACCACCAGGAGCAGCCCCTCGCTCTCGAGGATGCGAAACGCCTCACGCAAGGTCGGTCTCGACACCCCGAACTCGACGAGCAGATCCGGCTCGGATCTCAACTTCGAACCGGGTGCGAGCTCACCGCGCACGATCCGCCCTCGTAGCCGACCCGCAATCTGCTCCGCGGCCTTGGGCGCCCGGACCGCACCGTCGGAGGCCAGCGAGTCGCGCACGCGGTCACGGTCGGATGGCACGCTGCCGATCCTAGGACGTGCCGGTCGAACCCGCTCGCAGGTCGGTGATGCGGCGATGATGATCGCTGACCGAACCGTCGAGGAGTTCGTCGACCTTGATCCGCCGGAGCAACAGATGGACGTCGTGCTCCCAGGTGAAACCGATTCCCCCGTGGACCTGGAGCGCCAACTGGGCGACCTCACCGGCGCTCCGGCACGCGAAGGCGACCGCCGACGACACCGCCAGGGCTCGCGCAGTCCTGTCCGTGTCGAGAGCGTCGTCGTCGAGAGCGCCGTCGTCGAGAGCGTCGTCGTCGAGAGCGAGCGCGGCCGCCCACAAGGTCGAACGCGAGGCCTCAACCGCCAGAGCCATGTTCGCCAGATGATGCTTGACCGCCTGGAACGTTCCGATAGGGCGATCGAATTGTGTTCTCTGCCCGGCATAATCGACGGCAAGACCGAGGAGCCGATCGGCGCAACCGAGCGCGTCGGCGGCGCGGAACGTGGCAAGTTGTTCGGTGACCGTGTCGGCTGTGCCGGCCGGCATCGACGCCCATTGTCCCGCACCGACGGTCAGGTCGATGTCGACAACCGCCCATGAGCGAAGGAGATCCAGGGTCTCGCGCACGCGGACTCCGACGTCATCGATCGGGATGACCGCCGCCACGTCGCCACCGTCGGCCGCGCGGGCAATCAGCACGATGCGATCCGCGTCGACCAACCCGGTTGCGGGCGCAGTCGTCCCATGGATCCGCAGGCCGTCGTCCGTCAGCTCGATGTCGAGACCAGCAGGCGTCGACGGACGGACCGGGATGACGATCTCCTCACCGGCAGCGGCGTCGCGCCACCGGGGAAAGCCCATCGCCTCGAGCAGTGCCGAGCCGATGGCCACCTCCGCAAGGGGTAATGCGCTGCCTGCCCAACCGTGGGCTTCCACGAGAAGCAACAGGTCGACGTTGGTCGCGCCGACCTCATCTGTCAACAGGCCCGCGTACCCGGCTTCGGTCAGGTGCTTGCGCATGGTCGCCGAGATGGTCGCGGGCCCATCGTCGATCGACGGCCGCCGCTCCAGGATCGGATCGTGCTTCTGCAGCCATGCACGCTCGGCGTCGGCCAGGTCTTGCTGGTCGGTGCTCAGCGCGAAATCCATCAGCCCTCCCGTCTCCGTTGTCATACATAGTTAACCATGTGGTTCCACGTTGCGACAGCCGCCGGGAGACGTTCCTGACGCGACTCGACTTGGTGAACGCGGGTTGTCCGGGCTGACGCGGGCCGTCGACGACCCGCGTTCGCCCAGCCGGCCCGCGTGACCGGAGGCGGCCCGCGTTTCGAGAACGGCGGGCACCGATCTGAGCCGTGCTGCGTCCAATCTTCATGACATCGTTCCCCACCGATCGCCACGGCCTGATCCATCGCGCCGCCATCCTTGCGGCGCAGTTCTCCGACGACGAGTACCGGCGTGCGCTGCAGACGAAGGCGACAATCTCCGTCAGCCGCGGCGTATGTGTCCCCGCGGGACAGCGGTCCGCCGCCGAATGGCACAGGTTGAAGGCCATCGCGGCTTCGGTCACCAGTGATGTCGCCGCCACACTCAGCCATCAATCGGCCGCGGTGATCCACGGTGTCGAGATGCTGAGACCGAACCTGCGCCGTGTCCACATGACCACGGGCTCCCCGAACGGGGGTTATCGCACCACCACCGCGCATCGACATGTCGGCACGTTGAGCCCCGACGAGGTCGTCGAGATCGACGGCCTGCGGGTGACCTCCCTGGAACGCACCGCAGTCGACGTCGCGTGTACGAGCCCGTTGGGGTTTGCCGGGGCGCTGGCCGTCTTCGACTCCGCGCTGCGCAAGGATGCAGATCGCGAGGTGATGGCGCGGTTGCTCCGTGCAAGACGGCGCGGTGCGGCACACGCCCGACGCGCGTTGCATCACGCAGATGCTCTGGCGGAGAACCCCGGCGAATCGTGGGGACGCGCCCAGATGATCGAGGCAGGCTTACCGATCCCCCGACTGCAGCACGAATTCCACGGGATCGACGGGGAGTTCATCGCACGCACCGACTATGACTGGGCCGGACTGCTGGTCGGCGAGTTCGACGGCAAGGTCAAGTACGAGAAGCACCTACGTCCCGGGGAATCCACCTCGGATGCCGTCGTCCGCGAGAAGGCACGCGAGGATTCGTTGCGTCGGCGCGGCATCGTCGTGGTGCGCTGGACCTGGGCCGACCTGGAGAACGGGCGCGTGGTCGGCATCATCCGGGAATGGTTGACCCGACTCGCCATCTCCGCGGCTTAACCGACGCGAGCGCCGTTGCAGAACGCGGGCCGCCCGGCTTCACGCGGGCGGTCGACGACCCGCGCGAGCCGGACCGACCCGCGTAAGCGAAGACGGCCCGCGTGAAGCGACCTCAGACGCCGGCGTTCGCGTCCTGCTTCTTCTTCAGTTCCAGCGCGATGTCGATGAGCTGGTCCTCTTGCCCGCCGACGAGTTTGCGGCTGCCGGCCTCCAAGAGGATCTCGGCGGCGGACACGTTGTAGCGCTCGGCATGGCCCTCGGCGTGCTTGAGGAAGGAGCTGTAGCAACCGGCGTAGCCCATCATCATCGACGGGCGGTCGACGAGACACTCGCTCGGCATCGCGGGGCGCACCACGTCCTGAGCCGCGTCGGCGATCTTCATGAAGTCCACACCGGTGGTGATGCCCAGTTTGTCGCAGACACCCACGAATGCCTCGGTGGGCGTATTGCCCGCGCCTGCACCGAAGCGACGGATCGAGCCGTCGATCTGCTGGGCACCGGCACGAATAGCGTTGATCGAGTTGGCAACCGCGATGTCGAGGTTCTCGTGCCCGTGGAAACCGATCTGGGCGTCGTCACCCAGCTCGGCCCGCAACGCCTGCACCCGGACGGTGACGTCCTCGAGGACCAGCGCACCCGCCGAGTCGACGACATAGACGCACTGACATCCCGCGTCGGCCATGATCCTGGCCTGCTCTGCCAGTTTCTCCGGCGGCTGCGAATGGCTCATCATCAGGAAGCCGACCGTCTCGAGCCCCAGGTCACGGGCGAGACCGAAGTGCTGAATCGACACGTCGGCCTCGGTGCAGTGGGTGGCGATGCGGCAGATCTGCCCACCGTTGTCCTGCGCGGCCCGGATATCGTCCTTGGTGCCGAGTCCGGGCAGCATCAGGAAGGCGATCTTGGCCTGCTTGGCGGTTTCCGCGGCGGCCTTGATCAGTTGCTGCTCAGGCGTCTTGGAGAACCCGTAGTTGAACGACGACCCGCCCAGCCCGTCACCGTGTGTCACCTCGATCACCGGCACACCCGAGGCGTCGAGTGCGGCGACGATGTCACGCACTTCCTGCTCGGTGAACTGATGCCGCTTGTGGTGGCTGCCGTCGCGCAACGACGAGTCGGTGATCCGGATGTCGAGGGCGTCGGAGTACTTGCGTGCGTTCGCCATCAGGTCTGCATTGCTCATGCCGAGACTCCCAACTTCTGCTTCGCGATCTCTTCGCCGACCTTGGTGGCAGCGGCCGTCATGATGTCGAGGTTGCCTGCATAGGGCGGCAAGAAGTCGCCAGCGCCTTCGACCTCGACGAATATGGAGACCCGTGCGTGCCCGCCGTTGATCACCGACGGCGGATCGAACTGTGGATCCTGGAGCAGCCGGTAGCCGGGCACATACGCCTGGATCTCCTTCTCCCGCTTGTGGATCGACTCGGCGATCGCGTCGATGTCGGCATCCTCGGGATCGCGCAGAAGATGGTGTCGCGCATGATCATCGGCGGATCGGCCGGATTCAGGATGATGATCGCCTTGCCGCGGGTGGCGCCACCGATCGTCTCGACACCCTTCGACGTCGTCGCGGTGAACTCGTCGATGTTCGCCCGTGTTCCCGGACCGGCGGACACCGAGGCGACCGAGGCGACGATCTCGGCGTACGGCACCGGCACCACCGAACTGACCGCGTGCACCATCGGGATGGTGGCCTGACCACCACACGTGATCATGTTGGTGTTCGGCGCGTCGAGGTGTTCGCGGAGGTTGGCGGGCGGCACGACCGCCGGCCCCACCGCGGCCGGGGTGAGGTCGACAGCGGTGATCCCGGCCGCCTCGTATTTCGGCGCGTACTCGCGATGCACGTATGCCGAGGTCGCCTCGAAGATGAAGTCCGGCCGTTCCGACGACGACAAGAGCTCGTCGGCGCCACCGCTCATCGTGATCAGGCCGTGGTCGGCAGCCCGCTTCATACCCTCGGAGTCGGCGTCGATGCCGACCATCCACCTCGGCTCGATGACCTCGGATCGTTCCAGCTTGTACATCAGGTCGGTGCCGATGTTGCCCGACCCGACGATCGCTGCGGTCAGCTTGGCTGCCACGTGCGCCTCCTGTGTGTTGACGTGTTCAAAGTTTCTGTCGATCAGTCGAAATCGAGGGTGACCGAGCCGAGCCCGTCGAACTCGGCGACAAAGTGGTCACCCGAGCTGATGTCGATCGCGCGGGTCGCGGTGCCGGGCAAGATCACGTCACCCTTGCGCAGGCGCACGCCGAAGCTGTCGACCTTGCGGGCGAGCCACGAGACGGCGTTCAACGGATGCCCCAGCACCGCCGACGAGTTGCCTTTGGCGATCACCTCACCATTACGGTGCAACACGGCGTCGATGTTCCCGGTGTCGATCTCGCTGATCGGGACACGTTGTTCCCCCAGGATCCAGCCGCACGACGATGCGTTGTCGGCAATGGTGTCGCAGAGGGTGATCTTCCAATCCTTGATGCGTGAGTCGATCAGCTCGATCGACGGCACCACCCACTCGACCGCCTCGATCACATCCTCGTTGGTGCAGCCCTCACCCGGCAGATCCGCACCGAGGATGAACCCGACCTCCACCTCGACCCGGGGGAAGCAGAGCTTCTTCGCGTCGATGGGTGTGGACTCGAAATACTGCATCTCGTCGAGCAGATGACCGTAGTCCGGTTCGTCGACGTTCATCATCTTCTGCATCGCCTCGGAGGCGAGGCCGACCTTGTGACCGGCGACCGAGGCGCCGGCGGCCAGCCGCTTGCGGATGTTGACCAGCTGGATCTCATAGGCGTCGACGACGTCGAGGTCCGAGTGGGTGTCGGTCGGCCGATCGATCGCGACCGCGGTCTTCTCCGCGTTCCACAGATCGGCCGCGATCTGCTCACGAATTGCCTGGTCGACCGCCACTTCGTCTCCTTCGTCGTCACCTTCTACCCACCCGCCGCATTCCCGGCGCCGTCGGGTGAACGTGTTCTAGTTTAGAACATGTTGCAGATCTGCGACATGCCCCGGCCACTCCATCGCTCGGGTGACCTCGTTCGCCTGAGCTCGGTGAATGAACTCAGGCGTGCGAGCCGCCGTCGACACGCACCTCCGTGCCGGTGATGAATGCGGCGTCCGCACTGCCGAGCATGGCAACGACGCCGGCCACCGCTTCGGGCGGCGCAAAGCCACCGCCGGCCAGGAGTGGTGCGGGGAAGAGCGAGTAGTCGGCATCCTCGGGCAACCCGGGCCCGACACTCTGCCCGCTCGCGCCGCTGCCATCGGTCATGCCCGACGAGATCGACCCCGGCTGGACCGCGTTGAACCGGATACCCGACTTTCCGTACTCGGAGGCCAGGGCGTGCGTCATCGCCTGGATACCGCCCTTGCTCGCGGCATACGCGGCCATGTACGGATGCGCGAACGCCGCCGACGTCGAACTGAAGTTCACCACCGCGGGCGACGATCCCTCACGCAGGGCCGGTATCGACTCCCGGATCATCAGGAAGGTTCCGGTGAGATTGATCCGCAAGACGCTCTCGAACATCTCCACCGACAGCTCATGGGTGTGCGCAGAACGCAGGATCCCCGCGGCATTCACCAGGACGTCGAGCCCGCCGAGAGTTTCGATCGCGGCGGCGACGCCCGCGCGAACCGATGCCTCGTCGGCGACGTCGACCACAACAGTCGTCAGGTCCGCCGTGGCCCCCGCCCTGTCCTTGGTGTCGGCCAGACCCGCCTCGCTGACGTCGGCGGCGACAACCCGCGCCCCTTCGTCGAGCATCCGCAGGGTGGTCGCCTGACCGATCCCCGAGCCGGCACCCGTGATCAGGACCCGGCGCCCGTCATATCGCTGCATGGCAGTTCTCCCTTTTCTCGGCACTACCCCAGCGATACCACCAGACGGCGTCGTCGCGGAAGCAATCGGCATCCACTCAGCGGGAAGTGCGAATTCCGTCCACTGAACGGGAGAAAGCGCTTCGCTCGGGGCACTTCGGACCACCATCGAAACCGTCACCAGTCCGCCTGGAGAGTTGGAGGTCTCGATGCTGGGTCACACGACGAATGGTCAATCCCCGAAACCGAGGAGTTCAGGACGATCGAAGCCGCGGCCGCGCCCACCAGGTTCGCCCGCGGCTGGCATTGCCTCGGGCTGCTCGACACCTACCGGGACGGCAGGCCTCACCAGGTGAAGGCCTTCGGCACGACGCTGGTGGTATTCCAAGCCCAGGAGACCGGGAAGCTCCACATCCTCGACGCCTATTGCCGGCACATGGGCGGCAACCTCGCGCTCGGGACCATCAAGGGCGACTCGATAGCCTGCCCGTTCCATGACTGGCGCTGGGGCGGCAACGGTCGCTGCACCGACATCCCGTACGCCAAGCGGGTCCCCCCGGTGGCCAAGACCCGGTCGTGGCCGACGCTGGAGCGCAACGGGCAGCTCTTCGTGTGGCATGACCCGCAGGGCAGCAAGCCCACCGACGACGTGACGATCCCGGAGATCGAGGGATTCGGAAGTCCGGAATGGACCGGCTGGACCTGGAATTCACTCCTCGTCGAAGGATCACACTGCCGCGAGATCGTCGACAACGTTGTCGACATGGCGCACTTCTTCTACGTGCACTACGCGTTCCCGCGCTACTTCAAGAATGTGTTCGAGGGCCACATCGCCACGCAGTACATGCGATCCACCCCCGACAAGACATCGAAGTGGGCACCAACTACGACGATCCGAACTCCACGTTGCGTTCCGACGCATCCTATTTCGGTCCGTCGTACATGATCGACTGGCTGTGGAGCGAAGCCCAGGGCATGACGATCGAGACGGTGTTGATCAATTGCCACTACCCGGTCACCTCGAACTCGTTCGTGTTGCAGTACGGCGCAATGGTCAAGAAGCCCGAGGGCATG